>JBKCJM010000033.1:0-31125 GCA_046301755.1 Cyclobacteriaceae bacterium | reverse complement strand
GTTCAAACTCCCCGGTCTTCAGCATGGCGGTGCCAAAGTTTTTGAATACAATCGGGGGCGGAAGCTTTAGCGCGAGCGCCACCTCGCTGGCAAGTTCAATGCCACTACCTACGCACACAAAGTCGATATCTTTTTTGGGGCGCTTCAGAATCAGATCCCGGACAAAGCCGCCTACCAAAAACGTGCGCAGGCCAAGCCGCTGGGCTACTGCAGCCACCTCTCCAATAACCTGATACTGAGTGATTTGACTTGAAAAATTCACGCCTGCCGAAAGTTGCACGGCAAAGGTACAACTGAATTTCTGATCTGCTCAGGGTTTGCGCTCGCGGTGATTAAATGTCGGGCACGGGATGTATTTCATGGGCTTCCTGGCGCGGTCATTTAGTTGAATGGGCATCTTATAGCGCAGCGATAACTCATGCGTGCCGCCCGAAACGGGACCGAGCTCAGATACGGTAAATGTCGAAAAGGGAGATGCGGCCTCCTGGCAAAAATCCGGAGTGGTGGGATTATTGCTCACATCACGAGTCGAAACCATCGCTACCAGTGATGGAGAAATAGTAATGACACGATCTACGGTAGCCACACAGTTACCGGCTGCATTGCCATCGCGAATCTGCAGGCGTATCAGCTTCAGCCCCGATGATCCGTACGAGAAGGTGGGGTTCGCAGCGTTTAGGGTTGCCAACGGTGGCCCAACACCTGTGTCATTATCAAAAAATTGCCAAGTGTATTGAAAACCGGCACCTGCGATCGTTGGCGTTTGATCATCAAAGAAAATATTATCCCCGATGCAAAAGATACTTCAGATCGGGCCGGCAGGCCCGCCCAATCGCGTTACAAAATCCGGCTGTGGCGAAGGCACAATAACAATTCGCGCGGTGGTTACCTGCGGCAGGTTATCCCCATTGGCGAGGTTGCCCGAGACGGGATTAAACGGATTGCCATCGGTAATCACGTTGTCGTATGGATTGCACTGATCCCAATTCCGCAAGGTGATCTCAAACTCCCGGCCCACATCAGCAGGCAACGTAACCGGTACATTAATGGGCAGACTGACCTGCCCCGGTGCCAGCACCGGGTAAAGGGGGTTCTGCCAACGGCCATTCATGCCGGCAGACACCCCAAAGGAAAGCGTGGTAGGGCTGTTGTTTGCCCGATTCTTCGATTAACGACCGTTACGAGAAATAAACGCAGGAAACAGGCGATGAACTACTTCCAGAAATCCTCCTTCTTATTGAAAGTCGGGCACGGAATGATCCTGTTTTTCTTCTTCACTGACCGGTGCAGGGGTTTCGCTACAAACTCGTAGACGAGCGTAATTTCATGAGCGCCTCCTGAAGCTGTTGAAATTTCGGAGATTGAGAAATCATAGCTGTAGCCGATGGTCATGTTCTTCAGGTAGAGACCCATGGTGAAAACCAGAGCATCCTGGGCAACGGTACCGATGTACGATTGCTCAAACGGCTTTCCGCGATACCAGAGCCCTACGGAAACCGGATCGATGTGGTAGTTCATACCCAGGTCAAGTTGCGTAATTGGGCCCTGTTTGCGGTAGATAAATGAAGGGGTCAGATAGGAAGCGCGCTCTGATTTTTTGCGAAAATCATTGCCTGTTAATGAAATACGTGCGCCCCCATGTACCGTAATCTTCATCGGGAGTCGACTCACGTCATTCAGCACAGAAATGTTCGGCTGATTCATATGTGCAAAGGCCGCACCTACCCACAGCGAACGGCTGTAAAGCAAGAAGCCCGAGCCAAAATCAAAGTACTGCTGATTACTGAGTTTAAAGAGCGCATCGTCAAGTGAAATATTGCCGTATTCAAGACCATCGCCCAGCCGAAGACGTGAACGATCCAATCCGTTAAAGCCATATCCAAAACTCAACCCAGGTGAGAACACGAGTTTGTCATTGATTTTAACCTTGTAGCTGTAGAGCAAGCTGAAATTGGTCGTCCTCCAGCCGGCCGAACCCATTTTGTCGGTGGTGGCCAAAATACCAAAGCCACTTCGTAGTTCGTCTACGAAGATGTCGTAGCTGGCGGAATAGGTCGCAAACGCCTGAGGCAGGTTGGGCCACTGAATCCGGTGTGCAAACGACACGCGCTGCTGCGAAGTAATGCCGGCAAAGCCCGGATTCAGGTACAGTGGCACCTGGTAGTACTGCGAAAATTGTGGATCCTGAGCCATCGATGAAAGGCCCCAAAACCCAAGCAGCAACAACATCAGTACGCGTTTCATTTCCCCAATTTACAGTTTTATCGAATTAATGTTACATCCCCAATCTGTGTGGTCCGTTGCTCATCCGACAATCGAACGGTGAGCTTGTACACGTATACCCCGTTTGGCATCAGCCTGCCATTCTTGTCGTACCCATCCCAGCCAATGCCGGAGTTGTTGCTTTCAAAGATCAGATTGCCCCAGCGGTCAAAAATCTGCAGGTTAAACTCCAGGGCTCCCTTTACGATCGGGAGGAATACATCGTTAATCGCACCCGTTCCACCACCCGGCTGTGCGCCACCCGTGGGCCCGGATGGATTGGGCGTAAACGCGTTCGGAACCTTGGTAACCCCACCCTGTTTTGCAGTGATGGTTTGCGTGGTAGTATCGCGGCACGTCACACCTGCCTGATCGCGCAAGGCAATGAGCATCATTTCATAAACCCCTTCAATCTGATAGGTGTGTGTAGGCTCTTCCAGGAACGATGTGGTGCCATCACCAAACTGCCACTCGTAACCCGTAGCTCCGGTGCTAAAGTTGAAGGTTGTGACTTCATCGTCAGGCACAAACACTGTAGTTGGCCGTGCCTGGAATGAGGCTATCGGATTCTCCACAACGGTGAATATTCCACGGGATATTGTCAACTCCTGACCCGTGAGCGTGTTCTCAACCTTGAGAATGATGGTATAATCGCCCGGAGCCGTAATAAGGAAGGAAGGCGTATTGACATTGAACTGCCTGCCCGCTACGTTTCCGACCTGGTCCACAATCTCCCATGTGTTCTTATTCCCACCCAGCGTACTTTGTGTTACACTAATAGTAGCCGGAACACATGCAGCAGGTGGCCCAGCCACAAAATCGGCCGTCAGCGGTGGCACCTGAATATTGATTGTCTTCGACTCGGTATCGGCACACGTTAGACCAACCGCCTCGGCCAGCGTATTGGTTGCGCGAAGGGTGATGGTGCGGAATCCGGGTGAACCATAAATTACCGATGGCGGTGTCTGGCCTGTGAAATCAAGCGGGTTTGAATCCAATCCAAAATTCCACTCATACCGGATTGCTGGATCATTAGGATTCGAGTTATTGGTGAACAACACGGAAACCGGTGCACCCGTGAATGAAGGCAATGATGCGGGTACGGTGAAGTCGGCCACAACGGAGCGATGAACTATGATCGGCATCACGACATCAGGAACAGGGCAGTTGCCGTTGTTGGCCTGGTACACAATCTCATATACCAACGGAGTCATGGAAGTGGTATTCGTGAGCGTGTATACCACGGTGGATGTTGTTCGTACGTCATTTTGTGCCGTAGTCCCTTGCAAACGCCAGAACCAACGGTGCGAGGTTACCCCAACACTCTGGTTGAAGAACTGTACTTGCTCGTTTCCACAAATCTCACTTCGATTCGGGAACACATTAACCACCATAGACGGGAAGATCGTAATTGGTCTTACCGTGGCCTTAAAGCAGCCCGGGAACGGAGCCAGCAGCTGAGTACGCAAGGTGACATTAAACGTAATGTTTCCGACCGGACTTGGATTCGTAAACCTGTGCCGCACGATAGTATTGGGCTGGGTTACGGCTGCCACGTACACCGAGTCAGGGCTTCCATCGAACCACTGCCACGTGTACTGCACGCCCGCCACCTGATTATACTGGAATTGAAATGTCCGGGGGCCGCAGGTAGGCGTTGGGGTAAGCACAGTGAAGTTTGAGTTCGTATCGCCAACATTTACAGTAGAAATCTGATCCGGTGCCGGAGCCGCAATATTCAAAGGACAGTTGAATACATCGGTAACGGTTTTCAGTGTATAGGTGTACGTACCCGTGGTGGGTGGCGTCACCTGAATAACCCGAACATTACCGACATTCGTGAGTGTAATATCGGTGCTCGTGGTTCCGTCATTCTGATTGTAAACCAGGGTAAAGGGTGCCTGGCCATCTAACTGAACGATCAAGAACTCGGAAGAACCAAGACAGATCGAGGCATTTGAGGACAAGAAGCGCGCGCTCAAGCGTGGCGCCACATTCACCAGTAACACCTTGATGTTTCCATCACAACCATTTGCAGAAGGTGTTATGGAGAAGGTCAACGGAGCCTGAACCCCCGTGTTGTTCAAGATGGGACTGATGTTGATCGTACTGCCTGAGCCCGTTAAAGGAACGCCCAAACCACTCGGATCGGTCACCGTCCACGAGTAAGTCGTGCCGGCTACATTACCGTTGAGCGGAACATTTAGTGCCACCCCATCGCATACATTCAGCGTAGTCGGCACACCGATAACGTCTGGTTTCGGATTGACAACAATATTCAAAACCAAAGGTGTACCAGCACAACCATTTACCTGGGGTGTAATAGTATAAGTAGCAGTGGCCGGAACAAAGGTGTTATTGAAAAGTGTTTGGAAAATTTTATTACCAGAACCCGGTGATGCCCCGGTAATACCGGGTGCAGAAACCGTCCAGGTACACACTGTATTGGCTACATCTGGATTAAGATCGATATCGATAATATCACCGGTACAAATCGGAGCAGGAACAACGGCAGTTACCGTTGGTCTGGGCTTCACCGTAATCGTGAGTACCACAGGGTCACCAACGCAGCCAGGGCCGCCCACGATGCGCGGCAGCAACGTGTAGGTAACGGTCTGGTCCGTAATGGTTGGGTTACTCAGAACATCGGCCAGCGTGCTACCGGGGGCAATCAGTGTGCTCACCGGTGTAAATCCGGTTACGCCACCGGTTGCCACCACGCTCGTTACTTCGAATCTAACGTTGCCAGAAGAGGGAACTGTGGTCGAATTCAACGTAATGTTAGTAGCGACCCCCTCGCAGACGCTTTGAATCAAAGGCACTGCGCTGAGCTTTGGTTTGGGATCGATGTTCACAAATACATCCACCGGATTACCCGTACAACCAACTCCACCCTTGGCGCCAATAGCTACTGGCGTAATCCGATACCGCACCGTAGCAACATTATCGGAGTTATTCACGAGTTGATCGGATATAATTGTTCCTTCCGGTAAGTTACTCAGCGCAGCAATAAAGCCGGTAACTCCTGTACCCGCGGAAATTGAAGCCACATAGCTAAACGTAACAGGGCCGCTGGTCGGATTGGTTGGCGACTGCAGATCGATGTTAGTTTGGACACCGCTACAGATATCGCTCAGGTTGTTGATCGGAGCGGCCACGATGTTTGGCTCAACCCTGAGCACGATATCCCGTTGAGGGCCGAGGCAGCCCGGTCCGGAAACCGGCTCGACACGATAAGTCACAGTCAGCGGATTACTGGTCAAATTCTGGAACTGGTCGTTCTGTACCTCGCTTGCCAGAACACCGCTGCGTGCACCCGTGTTGCCAGCAGTCTGTGTGAGACCCGGAGCGATGGTCACGCTGATAATATTGTAGGTAGGAGCAGCAACACTTGTTGGTGCCGTGGCAAACACAATTCCACCCACTTCATTGTTACACACCGTTCGGTCCAAACCGGTTTGAACGGCCGGTGCCGGGTTAACTGTAAACACCACCACCTGATCACTGCCCCGGCAACCAGCCGCAATAGGCACAATGGTGTATGTCACCACCAGCGGACCGTTTGTGGTATTGGTAAAGGTGTCGCCCGCGAGGAAGTTCGCAGTGTTGTAAAGGCCAAGACCGGCATTACTACCGCCAGCAACCAACGCAGTTGCTTTTGCAATGGCTTTCAGTTCATATTGATTAATCGCCACGGACCCAACAGCCGGGCTTATAACAATGCCGGACGGAACATCGCTGCAGAGCGTAACTGCACCCGGCACCAGAATCGGTTCGGGGTTAATTGTCAGGTTGATAAACTCAGACTGCCCTTCACAGCCCTGCAGTGAAATGCCGCGGATTTCGTAAACGACCACAACAGGACCCGAGGTCAGGTTGGTGTATCGGTCATTTCGGATCATGTTTATCCCAGAAGTTGTTCCGACAAGGGTATTAGCCGGATCGGCCGTAATAGTTCCGGGCACTACCACACCCACCAGGCGATAGGCATTGGCCGCAGCGGATGTACCGTTTGTGCTTAAGATGATGCCACCGTTCTCACGGCTGCACACCGCGTTATCCAGGTTCGGGTTAACGACCGGCTCGGGGTTTACGTTTACCGTAATCACGAATGGATCACCCAAACAGCCGTTGGCTGCTACAGGCACTACCTGGTAAACCACCTTCAGCGGAACAGCCGTTACATTCTCAAAGTTATCATTGGCCAGTGCGTTTGCGGCAAGGGCAGCGCCCGTAGTGGGTGTCCCAGTCAATCCGGCATCCTGACTAACCAGCGTGATATTGTAATTAGCAGCAGCAACCGAAACACCATTTGTGTTCAGGGTGATGCCCGTTACTGCACGACTGCAGATGGTCCGGGTTGCGAGGGCCGGATCGACTACTGGTTCTGGATCTACGGTGAGCACGACATCAAGTGGATCACCTACACAGCCACCGGCACTCACCGGCACCACGCGATAGGTCACAGGCAGGGCTGAGTTAGTCTTGTTGGTGAAAATGTCGTTGATAAGATAGTTGGCAGCCGCTCCGTTCGCAATAGGGCGGTTCCCCGCGGCAGGTGTAAGTCCACCCGATACATTAATGCTAATCACGTTATAGCTGGCGGCAGCAACCGAAGTTCCATTTGTATTCAACACAACACCGCCAGCGAGATCGCTACATACGGTGCGATCAAGCGCGTTGGAAAGAACCGGCTCGGGGTTGATGGTGACGGTGATGACAACGGGGTCACCTAGACAAGTAGCTGCACTAATGGGCACAACGGTGTACGTTACCGTCAACGGATTGTTGCCGGGGTTCGTGTAGGCGTCATTAGCCAGGTAGGACGCGCTAACGCCATTACCTGGAATCACGGCATTTGTACCCGCAGCGGTCAAGCCGGGTGCAACAGTAACAGCCGTGATATTGTAGGTGGCAGCCGGCACCGAAGTAGCCACGGTAGTGAGTGATAACCCAATTACTTGATCACTGCAAACGGAGGGCGAAACAACCGCGACAACCGGCTCAGGGTTAACGTTAACCTTGATCACCAGGGGATTTCCAAGACATCCAGCCGCACTCACCGGAACCACGGTGTAATCTACCGTGAGCGGGCCCGTGGTGGTATTTCGATACGTATCTGTTGCCAGGTAATTGTCGGCCACTCCGGTAGCCGGTACCGCTGCTGCAGACACTACAGTTAGCGCAGGGGGTACAATAACCGATGTGATGTTGTAATTAGCTGCGGCAACTGAAGTGCCGTTGGTATTGAGAACCAAGCCGGATACCTGATCGCTGCACACCGTGCGATTCAACGTATTCGCCAATACCGGCTCAGGCTCTATCGTCACGGTAATGACTTGAGCGCTGCCCACACAACCTGCACCCGACACCGGCACCACCGTATACGTAACTTGAAGAGGTCCACCGGTCGTGTTTGTGAATTGATCGGCAGCGAGGTAGTTGGACGCAACTCCCGTGGCCGGAACAATTCCGTTCCCTACCCCAGGCGTCAAGGAAGGTGCTATAGTGCGTGCTGTGATGTTCCAGGTGGCTGCCGCCACCGAGGACCCGTTGGTATTCAGATTTAAGCCTGTACCTACATCGCTACAAGCTGTGCGATCCATCAGCGTTGATGCGACCGGCTCAGGGTTAATCGTCACCACAACATTTCGTGCATTCCCTAAACACCCTGCTGCACTCACCGGCACGATGGTGTACGTGACAGTAAGCGGAGCGGCTCCCGTATTCGTAAATTGATCTCCGTTCAGGTAGTTTGCATTCACTCCCGTAGCAGGAACGGCCGCGTTGGTGCCAGCAGCCGTTAAGCCTGGGTCTACCGAAATGCCCGTTATGTTGTAGCTGGCAGCCGGAACTGACGTGCCCAGCGTGGCGATCACAAGGCCCGATGCAACATCACTGCACGCGGTCCGGTCAAGGCCAGCTGAAATCACCGGCTCCGGTGCAATGGTCACCACGATCGTCCTCGCGTCCCCCAAACAGCCAGCGGCACTAACCGGCACCACCACGTAAGATACGGTGAGCGAACCTGTGGTTGTGTTGGTGAAGATGTGGCCGGCCAGATAATTGGCTGCAACACCGGTGGCAGGCACGGCTGCGTTTCCGGCATTGGCGGTTAGTCCACCCGCCACCGTTATGGATGAAATGTTGTAGGTAGCCGCGCCTACGGATGTTCCGTTGGTATTGAGCGTAAGCCCGATCGGCAAATCGCTGCATTCCGTCCGATCAAGACCGTTGGCCACTACAGGCTCGGGATCAACTGTTATTGTTACGGTAACTGAATTCCCTAAGCAACCGGCTGCTGAGACCGGCACCACATCATAGGTAACGGTAAGCGGAGCGTTTCCGGTGTTCGTAAATTGATCGTTGCTGAGGTAATTGGCAGCCACGTTATTTGCCGGCACCACCACGTTCGCAGCATTGGGCGTCAGTCCGGGGGCAATCGTACGGGACGTAATATTGTAAGAACCCGCGGCCACGGATGTTCCATTTGTATTGAGCACTAACCCGATATTCGTATCCGAACAGGCCGTGCGATCCAGTGAAGGCGAAAGCACCGGCTCCGGATTGATCGTTACCGTAATCACGCGGGAATTACCAAAGCAATTCCCTGCGCTACGAGGCACAACCGTGTACGTTACCGTCAGAGGTCCATTGGTGTTGTTTGTAAACACATTGTTTACCAGATAGCCAGCAGCAACTCCAGTAGCCGGCACAACAGCATTGGCGCCACCCGCAACGAGGCCGGCAGCAATGGTTTCATTGGTGACATTATAGTCAGCAGCAGCAACCGAGGTGCCATTCGTGTTCAACGTGAGTGCGATCGGCAAGTCGCTGCAAACGGATTTATCCAGGGTTGACGAGACCACAGGCTCCGGATTGATCGTGACGGTAATCACTTCAGGATTCCCCACGCAACCGGCCGCACTGACCCCAACCACGGTGTAGGTCACGGCAATCGGTGCATTTGTGGTATTCGTAAATACATCGTTTCCGAGGTAGTTGGCATTTACCCCTACGGCAGGAACCGCTGCATTTGTTCCCGCTGAAACTAACCCTGCTCCTACTGAAATGGCCGTTACGTTGTAATTGGCGGCAGCAACAGAAGTTCCGTTTGTATTTAAAACCAGGCCCGTAGCCAGGTCACTGCAGACGGCTGTGTTAAGAGTTGTAGAAACTACCGGCTCGGGGTTGATAGTCATGGTGATCACCTGAGGGCTACCTACGCAACCTGCTGCACTTACCGGTACCACCGTGTAGGTAACCGTCAGCGGCACACCGCCAACGTTATTAAATCGATCGTTTGCCACGAAGTTGGCGGCTACGCCCGTGGCCGGTACAACTGCGTTTCCACCCGCAGCAATTAATCCCGGGCTAACCGCAGAAGCGGTAATATTATAGGAAGCGGCCGCAACTGATAGTCCATTCGTATTCAGCACAAGCCCGGTTACCTGGTCGCTGCAAACTGTTGCATTCAAACTGGTTGAAACAACAGGTTCGGGGTTGATTGTGACCGTAATGATTCGCGGATCTCCTACGCAGCCATCGGCACTGATCGGCACTACCGTATATCCTACCGTCAGTGCGGCATTGCCCGTGTTGGTAAATTCATCATTGGCGAGATAATTGACACCCACCGCTGAAGCTGGCACGGCTGCATTGCCAACGGCAGGGCTAAGTCCCACCGCCACTGAGCGTGCAGTAATGTCGTAATTGGCAGCGGCCACTGAACTACCATTTGTACTCAAGGTGAGTGCAATCGGTGTATCGCTGCAAACCGTTTTATCCAACGTAGCCGAAACTACTGGTTCCGGATCAATCGTAATCGTAATCACCTGAGGGTTACCCACGCAACCATCCGCACTAACACCCACCACCGTGTAAGTCACTGTGAGTGATGAAGCGCCTGTGTTCGTAAACCGGTCGTTCACCAGATAGTTGGCAGCCACGCCCGTAGCGGGAACAACAGCATTCGTGCCAGCTGCAGTTAAACCAGGAGACACCGTGCGTGCCGTAACGTTGTAGTTGGCTGCGGCCACGGAAGTGCCGTTTGTATTGAGCGTTAAATTGGTCACCTGATCGCTGCATACAGTGGCATTCAGCGTAGTGGCAATCACCGGCTCAGGATTAATTGTAATAGTTATCGAACGCTGGTCGCCAACACAAGCTGCGGAACTGACTCCCTCCACCGTGTAGACCACCGTGAGCGGTGAACCGCCCGTGTTCGTGAACCGATCATTCGCCAGATAATTCACAGCTACGCCAGTGGCTGGTACAGGACTGTTCGTGCCCGCCTCAACCAGGCCACCTGCTACCACCTTCGAGACAACATTGTAGTTCAATGCTGCAACAGAAGTCCCATTGGTATTCAACGTGAGTCCGGTTGCGGCATCACTGCAGACCGTAGCATTAAGTGCATTAGAGACAACCGGCTCAGGCAGGATTGTCATGGTAATAACCCGCGGGTCACCGAGGCAACCAGCCGCACTCACACCTACTACCGTGTAGGTTACATCGCGCGAAACGGAACCCGTATTGGTATAGCGGTCTGCCGCCAGATAATTGGCGGGAACACCGCTTGCAGGCACGGCTGCATTGCCGGCAGAGGCTGTCAGCCCACCGGCTATGCTGATAGCTGTGATGTTATAGGTTGCTGCTGCAACCGAACTGCCGTTGGTATTCAACGTCAGGTTGACAGCCTGATCGCTGCATGTACTGCTGTTGAGGGTAGTCGCCACGACAGGCTCCGGCTCAATGGTGATGACGATTGATTGAGGATTACCCAAACATCCCGATGCCGCTACCGGCACTACCACAAACGTCACGGTTCCCGGCAATGAACCCACATTATTGTAGCGATCGTTGGCGAGGTAGTTGGCGGCAACACCGTTGGCGCTTACAGCCGCATTACCCAAATCACCGGTTACACTTCCGGATAATGTGCGCGATACAATATTGTAATTCGCTGCCGCTACCGAGGTTCCATTGGTATTTAGGATGAGTCCGATATTCTGATCACTGCATACAGTGGTATTCAGTGTAGTTGAAACCACTGGTTCAGGATTGATCGTAATCACGATGTTGCGTGACGCGCTAGCGCATCCAGCCGCAGATACGCCAACAACCGTATACGTTACGTTCAGGGGATTTGCCGTTAGGTTGGTGTATCGGTCAGCATTGAGGTAGCCGGCCGGTACGGACGTGGCCGGAACTGCTGCATTTGAAACAGCCGCAGTGAGCCCGCCTGCCACCGTAACAGCCGTGATGTTATAGCTGGCTGCACCCACAGATACGCCATTTGTATTCAATGTAAGCCCGATATTCTGATCGCTGCAGACCGTGGCATTGAGCGTTGTTGCGACAACAGGCTCCGGATTAACTCCAATCGTAATCACCAATGGATTACCCAGACATCCGGCTGAACTCACTGGAACCACTGTATAGGTTACGTTGAGCGGGGCTGGTCCGGTATTGGCAAACTGCTCGCCCTGAAGATAAGTTGCTGCCACACCGAGGGCAGGAACTGCCACATTTCCTGGGCCAGGTGTTAATCCTCCCGCAATCGTGCGGGCGGTGATGTTGTAGGTTGCCGCTGCAACCGATGCTCCATTGGTGTTGAGCACAAGGTTGATGGCTTGATTGCTGCAAATCGTATTGTCCAAACCGGTAGCCATGACCGGCTCTGGATTGACCGTCATAGTGATGACCTGACTTGCCCCAACGCAACCAGCTGAGCTAACACCAGCTACCGTGTAGGTCACCGTCAATGAAGTTCCGCCCGTGTTGGTGAATACATCATTGGCCAAATAATTGGCAGCGACTCCGTTGGCCGGCACAAACGCATTACCACCGCTGGCCGTAAGTCCGGGGCTTACCGTTCGGGAAATTACATTGTAGGATGCAGCAGCCACGGAAGTCCCTGACACAGCCAGGGTTAGGCCAGTTGCGATATCGCTACATACGGTGGCATCCAAGCCGGTCGAAATAATCGGCTGGGGATTAATCGTAATCACGATATCCCGGAGATCACCCAGGCAGGAGGCTGCGCTCACCGGAACCACCGTGTAGGTAACGGTCAGAGCCGAGTTGGTGATGTTGGTGTATTTGTCGCTTGTCAGATAGCCTGCTGCAACACCGGTTGCAGGAACCGCCACGTTGCCGGCATCTGGCGTAAGTCCTGCCGAGATATTTACCGCAGTCACGTTGTAGTTAAATGCTGCAACAGACGTACCGTTGGTGTTGAGCACGAGGCCAATACTGGCGCGGCTGCAAACAGCGGCATTCAGTGAATTGGAAACCACCGGCTCGGGATTGATCGTAACCGTAATCACGCGCGGGTCACCCACACATCCGGCCGCGCTGATCGGCACCACGGTATAGGTGACGATAGCAGGAGCAGCGCCTGTGTTGGTGTACACGTCACTCGCCAGGAAGTTGGCAGGCTGACCGCTCGAAGGCACAGTGGCATTGCTTCCCCCCGCAATCAAGCCCGGTCCTATGCTACGCCCGGTTACGTTGTAGGTGGTGGCCGCAACCGATGTCGCGGCTGTATTCAAAATTAATCCAATGGCCACATCGCTGCAGGCATTACGATCGAGTGCTCCGGATACCACCGGCTCAGGGTCGATAGTTGCTGTTACAATTACTGGCGCGCCTGCACAACCGGCAGCGCTCACCGGCACGACTGTATAGGCAACAGTAAGCGGAAGAGCTGACGTATTGGTAAAGGCATCTGTTGCCAGATAATTAGCTGCAACCGCAGTAGCCGGCACAACGGCATTGGTACCGGCAGGAGTTAATCCGGCCGAAATCGCCCGGCCCGTAATGTTGTAATTCACAGCCGCCACCGAACCACCGGCTACGGCAAGATTCAAACCAATACCCAAGTCACTGCACCGGGTAACGCCCAGAGTGGGTGAAAGAATCGGTTGCGGGTTTACCGTGATCACTACGTTCTGGGGTGCTCCTACGCAGCCCGAACCACTTGTGGGCGTCACCACGTACGTTACCGTAATGGGAGCATTCGTAAGGTTTGGAATCACATCGTTGATATGAATCGTTCCGGCCGATCCAGCCGGCACGGTCTGACCTGTGGCTGGTCCTGCCCCATCCGGATCGGGCCATGAAAACGTAGTACCCGTGGGAAGAGTAGCGGGACTCAACAAAATCTCATACCCGATCGCCTGGTTACTGCAAACCGTTTTTGCCTGGTTGGAAACCAGCAAAGGTGCCGGATTTACGGTAACAACCACGGCTTGCGGACTTCCCGCACAACCCGATATTGTTGATGTGGGTGTTACTTCGTACGACACTGAACCAATAGCGCCCGAAGTATTGATAAGCACCTGCGAAAGATTGCCAGTGCCCGTATTACCTAACGCTGTACCCCCAATGACGCCTGTTACGCTTGTCACTCGCCACGCGAAAGTAGACGCCTCATTAGCCGCAAACACAAGGCTTGGCGTGTTGCCGCTGCAGACTGTAGATGTGGCCGATGATGTCATGATCGGGCGAGGGCTCACGTTCACGATCACTTCAGATGGGGGGCCGGCACAACCGGAACTGCTGGTCTCGGTTACGCGCACGGTTACGGGAGTTACAACCCCGTAGTCGACCGTAATGGTGTTTAAGTTCGGGCCACTGGAAGGTCCGACAATCGTGGCGCCTGCCACGGTCCATGTGAAGATAGAAGTTGGATTCGGGGGTACGGAATAAACCACGCCCGTTTGATTGGTGCAAACCGCTGTGGGTCCGCCAATCACAACAGCGGGAGGAGCCGAGGCGACCGTTACACTGAAGTTCTGAACATTACCCGTACAGCCATTCAGTGTCTCCTGCATGGTAAGATTTACCGTACCAATAGCCGGGAATTTCAGCAATACAAAGAAGTTCGGGGAATTTGTGCCACCGCCACCAAACAACTGCACAGCCGCAGGCGGCAAGCCTGTCACTGTCCATGTGTAGTTCGAGCCCGGATTCAATGTGGGGTTCACCTGATATAACACAATGTTATTCGGATCGGTACAAACCACCGAGTTACCGACAATCGGGTTGTTCACCGGACGAAGCTTCAGATTTAGAGTAACGTCAGCTGCCTGAAAACATGAGGAAACTGTGTTGGTGACGCGGGCAAAAATAGTTTTTGACGTGGCGATGAAATAATTCTGCTCCTGCCCTGCCCCAGCACCCGGGGCAATCAACGTGGTAAACGCGGCATCTTCAAACCAATCCACGTTGCGGTTAGCGACTCCACCCGTAATCGCATTTTCGAAAGCTGTCAGGTTAATGCCTGTTGCTTGGCCCAAGCCAACCGAGTTCTCACAGAACTCAAACGTCTGGTCGTTGGCCACCGGGAGCGGGTTGACGGTAAATGTTACCGTGCCTGAGCTCTGGCAGCCGGTTATCGTGTTAGTCAGGCGGAAATGATAAATTTTTCCGTTGGTTATTGTTTGAGGCGTATTGGCCGGAGTAATCGCACCTGCTGGGGGCGGACCCGGGAAGAACCATTCAACCGTGATGCCTGGTGCAGCAGCCGAGACCGCACCGTTCAGCGTGGTGAGATCAAAGTTAGTGCGCGTACCTCCACCAAAGATATCCTCACATACCTGCGGGGTTTGATTGACTGCAAGCGGCAGCGGATTTACGGTGATAACAACATTGCTGGTGGTGTTGGCACAAACGCCAAGTTGGCTGCGCACTGTCCAGGTCAATGTATTCACCGCAGGTGTGGTGCCGGGTGCGTTCTGGGTCAGGCCAGTAACCGAAGCGGTAGCGCTGTTAGCATCGGAAAAGGCCACAGTAGAGCCAGGGAGCCGAACCACAATGTTATCGAACGCAATGGTTTCAGTAGCCGCATTTGCGCTGACCTCAACTCTAATTTGCAAAGTAGAGCCACTTACCGCATTGCTGGTGGCCGTGATGTCGGCAAAGTTTCCGCTTCGGAAACCATTGTTCTCAAAGGTGACAAATGCTCCACCATTCAGACTATAGGAAACCCGGATGTAGTCTTCATCCGCACCGCCATCGAGATCATTGGAAACATTATCTAATGCCACGGAGGCCACTGCAGACGCGAACCCTGAGATGTCAATGGACGGGGAATTCCAGAACACCGGACCACGAATGGCAGCACCGCCAGTCAGATTACCATTGGTGTTCTGCGCTTCAAAACGCCCTGAGCCCAGCGCTCCACGGACCTCAAAATAACCACCGGGAGGCTGCTGCGGAAACGCATTGGCATTCGACACATCGCGGGTCCAACCGTTGAACGCAGTGGACGAAGTTGTGCCGGATGCGAACGAACTGAAATTCTGGAAATAAGCCAGACTGCCGGGCACTGTCCACGTGCCGGTGCCACCATTGTTGGCTGGAGTTGCCGCCAGTATGGCTGTAGTTGTACATACAGCCTGCGGAGGGCCTGCGGCTGCGGCTGCAGGCGATATATCAACCGTGTGCTGAACAGCAATCCCAGCTGTGCTTCGGCAAAGGGTAGGTGCCGTAGTGCTTTGAGAAAAAGCAAAATAAGTTTGGGTGGTATTGGCGGTGGGTGTGAATTGCTGGTTCTGCGCGCCAGCTGTTGTGCCTACGGCAGCAACTGTGCCAGCAGCATCCGTGAACCACTGAACAATTGTACTAGCCTGAGGAGTAACCGAAATCTGAACACTTGAGCCCGTGCTGCATGACGTTCCGTTAACAGGAGCTGTTGGGGCAGCCGGTACCGGGTTCACCACAAAGTTCAGGTCCGTGTTAGAGATCGACTGACAACCAGAGGGCGTGGTAATGGACACTAATCGAATGACATGGGGATTGGGTGCCGTATTATTTAGCGCCACCTCCGAAAAAGCTGTTAATCCGACTGGATCTCCCGTAGCCAGGTTAGCGGTAAAATTCTTGTTGAATGGCCCCGCACCATCGATCCTATAGGTCAGTGTATAGCTGCCAGCCTCCGTTGAGGCCGGATTTAAGCTGAAGTTGAGTTGAGGGTCAGTCGTTGACGCCCCATTCTGACAGACAGCAGTGGGTGTGATGGACGGTGCGGTGTCGAACGCAGGGGCGGTTCCTCCGATCGTAACGGTGCGGGAGGGCAGCGCCAGCAAAAATGCAGCACTTGCCGAACAACCGTTGGCATCGGTAATCGCTGTGATCTTGTAGGCAAATGTATCACCAATAGCACCGACAGGGCTAGGTGAATCTATTGTAAACGTATTCGTGGGTTCAACAAGGGGCCCAACAGGAGTTACGATTGCTCCGGGGTTTTGCGTGATCGTATACGAAATTGTGAAGGGGGCAGTGCCGGTAAGCCCCGTCCATACAATATCCGGTGCCGGGTTTCCGCTACACACAGCTCCGCCTCCGGTGGGGTTGTTCGCAGTCGGTAACGGATTAACCGTAATTTGGATAACATTCGAATCAACAGCCGGGCACGTTCCGCCTGATGCCCGTCTTCTGTAGAAGGTCGTTGCGGTAAGCGATGGTGGCGTGTAATTCTGCGTGTTATTGATACCGGTGGCATTTACAAAAGGACCGCCTGCCGCAGCTGACTGTTGCCACAGGTAAGTATAAGGTCCGCCATTTCCTCCGGTGGCCGCAGAACCCGTCAACCCGGCAGGCGTCTGCCCGGAACAAATGGTTTGGTCATTCCCAATGGTGCCCGCATTAAGGGTTGGCTCAACGGTAACTTGGATTTCGTTCGAAAGGGCAGTGCCCGGGACGCACACCCCTGATGTATTCTGCCGAACAAAAAATGTAGTTGCCAGCAAACCAGCAGGTGGATTGTAGGTGGCGAGAGTCGCGCCTCCAATAGGGGAATAGGGCCCTCCCGAAACTGTTGATGACAGCCATTGATAACTAGGTGTGCCATTGCCGCCTCCCCCTGCTACCGTGCTGGTTAAGTTAGCAGGATCACCACCCACACAAATTGTTTGATTAGCTGCGATAGTGCCTCCTGTGGGTGGAGTATTTATTACGAATTCAATGACGTTTGAATTCACTGGGGGGCAATTACCAGAAGCTAACTGCCGCCTAAAAAAACGACCAGCCGCAATTTGAGCAGGTGTGGGATCAAACGTTGCTGAGGTCGCGCCAACAATACTAGAATAAGGGCCTCCGACAGCAGTGGCTTGTTGCCACTGATATGTGAATGTCCCCCCCGGTCCGCCACCAGAGCCGGGCGCAGTGCTAGTGAAAGCCACAGGGTCATCAGAACTACATATGGTTATAGGTGAAGCTCCTAATGGGTGGGCTATCGTTCCCGGAGTGTTCTGATCGTCAATTCGGATGGTAATGGTTTGCGGATCACTCGCGCAATTGTTGCTACTCTGCGTTACCGTAACAAAACGATTGAATGTCTGGCTACCCGTAACTGTTGTGGGCACCAACGGACCAGGGCCTTCAGTTGCCGGGTTAAAGGTGTTATCAGTGCTGGCTGCCTGTAAAACTTGGGTAATCGCAGCATCGCGATACCAGGTATAAGTTAATGTTCCTGCACCGACACCCGTTGCCGTAATCAGGTAACTACCGGCACCTGTTGTTTCGCAAACGCTCGGATTGTTGACCGTGGGCGGATTTGGCTTCCCGATGATGTCAATAAAATTCTCGATCGATACCGGTGCAGTAAATGGAGAGGGTACTATGCCATTCGGATCGTTATAAGGATTACAAACATCCCAATACTCCAGACGAACAAAAAAGCGATCACCAACGACCTGATTTATCCCGGCAGTGGTCGTGATCAATTGCATATAGGTTAAAGCCGTGGAAACCGTTACGGGGGTTGGCAATTCGATTACTCCATTCGGATCGGGCGTCCCTATCGGGAATCCAGGGCCTGTTACTACGTAGCCAGGGGCACCGCCTAAAACCGGGTTGGCGGGGAACAAATGAGTACCCGCAGCATTATTGGCCGTTACCGGTACGCCCCCGACCCGGACGTCTGGGATATTGGTCGCTAAATTCTGACTACCATATACAATCCGGATGTGGCGCGTAAGGTTGTTAGGAACACCCGATTCTACAGCCAAGCGACAGTTGAGTTGGGTTTGATCTGTAAACCGCATGTTCACGTTAGACCCCACGCAAACCAAGTTCGACCCGGGTACAGACGGAGGGAGGTTCAACGCCCCGGTATTAGCATTGTCTGTATCGTAGGAGGCGAAGGTGGTGTTTTGAGCAATTGAATTACAAAAGGAATTTCCGTCAAATCGGGGTGTAATCCTCGCATCCCAGCTGCAAATATCCGGAGCGGGGGTGGTTGTAGCTGGATAAGCCTTTGAAGGCCGGGCTGTCAATATTATTGCTGGATTTCCGCCAAATGCTGGGTCAACAGCATTGATAAAACCTGGGCTCGGATTTCCGGCAAGATCTGACTGGACAGGCAAGTAGTTGTTAGTGGTTGCATCCCCCCAGTCAATAGTATAAACTATTGGATAGATTGCAAATGCTGAGCTATTTCTAATCCGAAGACTTATTTTATACGCGACTTGCCGAAAATCCATCAAGACCGGAGCGCACAAGTCAGGAGTTCCATAATTGGTAAGGTTAAAAAATTCCATTTCCGAGCAAATTGGCGATGCGGGGGGAAATCCAAGGTTAGCAAAGTTGTTCTTAGACTGAACATTCGCGAACGAGATGATCTCTGGACCAGACGATGTAAACGTATTGCCTGCAGCCGCATCATAACTGACACGCAAGGTTTCGCCCGGCCGCAAGAACGGCACTCCGCCAATAGGAGTTGCATCAAATGTAACGAACACCCTGGGGCCGCCCCCAACCAGAACCGAATTCACGGGTACGGGCGTTCCATTGATCGTTACGCTCCATCCGGCCGTTGTGGCAGAGGCAATATTTGTATCAAAAAGAACCGAGATGACCCGCTGGTTTAGGGTCTCGTGCCGTGGGTCAGCGGCTGAAACAACAATGTTTTGTGCAATCCCCAGGTATGCAGAGAAAAACGCGCTGATAAAGCAAACGAAGAAAACTACTCTGAAAAATCGATCAGGAATGCGAAGCATGCGCGCGGTTAGGTTTTTGTCTCAGAGTGAATACAACTCAATTCTCCATTGTAACCACTCCCAACAATCTCCCAAACATACCCACAATTTCACCAAAATCGAAATATTTTGAAATTTTCACGGTTTTCTAATCCGCCATTTCCCCTACCTTTGCCACCGATTTTTTTTACTCGCTTACATGTCTTCGGCCAAGTACATCTTCGTTACCGGTGGGGTAACTTCCTCGCTGGGCAAAGGGATCATTTCGGCTTCGCTCGCCAAACTCCTACAGGCCCGCGGGTTCTCCGTCACCATTCAGAAATTCGACCCCTACATCAACATCGACCCCGGAACGCTCAACCCCTACGAACACGGGGAGTGCTACGTAACACAGGATGGCGCTGAAACCGACCTCGACCTGGGCCACTACGAGCGTTTTCTCAACACCCAAACTTCCCAGGCTAACAACGTCACTACCGGGCGCATCTATAATAATGTCATCACCAAGGAACGCAAGGGCGAGTACCTGGGGAAAACGGTGCAAGTAATCCCCCACATCACGGACGAGATCAAGCGCAACATCTTCCTGCTGGGTGAAACCGGCCAGTACGACTTTGTGATCACCGAAATCGGGGGCTCGGTGGGCGATATCGAATCGTTGCCTTTCATTGAGGCCGTGCGTCAGGTGCGGTGGGACCTCGGGGCCAACCACGCGCTGGTTATTCACCTCACGCTTATCCCCTACCTGAAAGCTGCCAAGGAACTTAAAACGAAGCCCACGCAGCACTCCGTGAAGGAATTGCTGTCACTGGGTATTCAGCCTGACATATTGGTATGCCGCACGGAGCACTCACTGCCACTGGAACTCCGTAAGAAGCTGGCCCTCTTTTGCAACGTGCAGTTGAACGCGGTCATTGAAGCCATGGATGCCGAGACCATCTATGATGTACCCCTGCTTATGCGGAAAGAAAAGCTGGATGAGCGCGTACTCGCAAAACTAAAAGTGACCTCGAAGCAGGAGCCGGACCTGGATCAATGGAAAACCTTTCTGGGTAAACTGAAGAACCCCCTCGATGAAGTCAACATCGGCCTGGTGGGCAAGTACGTTTCCCTTCCGGATGCCTATAAGTCCATCGCGGAAGCATTCATTCATGCCGGTGCGCAAAACGACTGCAAGGTCAATCTGAAGTGGATCTCCTCGGAAGAAATCAGCCGCGAGAGCGTTGCCGAAGTGCTTAATGACCTCGATGCCGTGCTAGTGGCCCCGGGTTTTGGCGAACGCGGACTGGAAGGAAAGATCGAAGCCATACGCTACGTACGCGAGAATAAAATTCCATTCCTGGGGATTTGTCTGGGCATGCAGTGTTCCGTTGTCGAGTTTGCCCGCCACGTGCTTCACCTCGATGCCAGTTCAACCGAACTCAACCCCAAAACAAAACATCCGGTAATCGACATGATGGAAGAGCAGAAAAAGATTACCACCAAAGGAGGCACCATGCGCCTGGGCGCATACGAATGCAAGCTGAAAAAAGGCTCGAAGGCCTATGCCATTTATGGCGAGAGTGTTATTCAGGAGCGGCACCGCCATCGCTACGAATTCAATAACAAATACCTCGAGCAGATCGAAGAGTCCGGACTGAAGGCCGTGGGTGTAAACCCCGACAGCGGGCTGGTTGAAATAGTCGAGTTAAAAGATCACCCCTGGTTTATCGGGGTGCAATACCACCCCGAGTTGCGCAGCACGGTGCTAAACCCCCATCCCCTGTTTGTTAGTTTTGTCGAGGCGGCCCTCCATCATAAAAAGAAGAACGTTTAACGCTGTATTGATTTCATGGATCGTAATTCTGCCATCGGACTAACCCTCATCGCCATACTGTTGCTGGTGTACTTCAACTTTTTTGCAACACAACCTACCCCGCCCGCACCCCCAGCCACGGTCAAGACGGACACCACCGGCCGGACCGCGGCTCGACCGACATCCTCCACCGACAGTGTGGCGGCTGTTGCCTCTGCGGATGCCCCGGAAGAGATCACAGAAATTGAAAATGCCGACCTCAGGATTTCATTCTCGAATCGCGGCTACATCCGCCAGTTGGAGCTTAAGAAATTCAAGGCCTACAACCAGTCACCCTTGCTGCTGGTTTCGCCCACCACCAACCGGTTTGCGCTTCGCCATTCCACTACCGGAGATTTGTATCAGGTTCCCTACCAGGCATCGCAGAGCCGGGTAGCCGATACGGTGCTGCTTACATACACAGGCTCGGTCAATGGCATCACTGTTCGCCACGTGTATGAAATTCCCCCTTCCGGGTATGAAATCCATTACCGGTTGCACACCTCAGGCGGCTTGTCGGGAGATTTTCTGACACTGGAATGGAACGATGATATTCCGCTGCAAGAGAAGGACATGACGGACAGCCGCAACAAGACTTCCATCAACTACTACACGGTAGCCGATGGATTTGATGGCTTGTCCGACACCAGCGATGACAGTGAAACCCTGAGCAATCCGCTGAAATGGGTTACCATCAAACAGAAATTCTTCCTCAGTTCGATCATTACCGATGGGCAGTTTACCGGTGGTGAGTTTACCACGCTCACCAATCCAACCAGCACAACCACCGTGAAGACTGCCAATGTGCGGCTCTTCATCCCCACGCGGGAAGTGAATGAAAAAGGTTCGCATTTCCGCTATTACTTCGGGCCCAACGATTACAAGATCACCTCGGACGTAACCGGTGGATTCTCGCGCAACTTATACCTGGGCATACCGCCTATGATCTGGGTGAACAAATTCGTGATCATCCCAATTTTCAAATTTCTGGAGACGTTCATTGGCAATTATGGTCTGATCATTGTGATCATGGTGCTCATCATCAAACTGATTCTTACGCCACTCTCCTACAAATCGTACCTGGGTATGGCCAAGATGCGGTTACTTAAACCCGAGTTGGATCTGATCAAGGAGAAGTATGGCGATAACATGGCACAGATTCAGCAGGAACAGTTGAAGTTGTACCAGCAGGCAGGTGTTAATCCGTTCAGCGGATGTATTCCCGTGTTGCTACAGATGCCGATTCTCATCGCCATGTTCTATTTCTTCCCAATCTCGATCGAACTCCGTCAGGAGCCGTTCCTCTGGGCCGAAGACCTCTCCACCTACGACTCGATTATCAACTTGCCGTTCACCATTCCCTTTTATGGCGCTCACGTAAGCCTGTTCACCATTTTAATGACCGCTTCCACGCTGGTATACACCTGGCAAAACAATCAAATCAGCTCGGTTACCGGGCCCATGAAGTCATTGTCGTACATCATGCCGGTGGCGTTTATGTTCATCCTCAATTCGTTCTCAGCCGGTTTGAGTTTCTATTACTTCGTATCCAACCTGGTTACGTTCGCCCAACAAGCCATCATAAAGCGGTTTGTCGATGAGGGAAAAATCCTGCAGGTGATGGACGAGCACAAAAAGAAAATGGCAGCCGGGGGGCCCTCCAAAAAATCTAAGTTCATGACCAAACTGGAAGAGGCCATGAAAGCCAGCCAGGAGGCCCGCAAAGCCAGCGAGGACAACAAAAAGAAAAAGGGCAAGTAACGCCCTGCGAACGTTAGCCAAGCACAAACGCCCCAACTGTTGGCGAATAGCTATATTTGGCCTCTTTTTAAACTGAACAACCACCAACCAAACGAATGGGCAAGATCATCGCCATTGCGAATCAGAAGGGAGGCGTAGGAAAAACCACCACCGCCATCAACGTGGCCTCCAGCCTGGCTGTACTGGAACATAAAACGCTTTTAGTGGATGCCGATCCCCAGGCCAATTCCACTTCGGGCATGGGCATCAACCCGAAAGACGTAAAGGTGAGCGTGTACGAGTGCATGGTGGATTCCGTGGATCCGCATCAGGCCATTGTCAAGAATGACCTGAAGTATCTCGATATCCTTCCCTCCCACATCGATTTGGTTGGAGCCGAGGTGGAGATGGTTAACATTGAGCGCAGAGAGGAGCGCATGCGCGATGCGCTGGGCAAGGTGAAAAACGAGTACGAGTTCATCATCATCGACTGCTCGCCCTCGTTGGGATTGATTACCATCAACGCGTTGACGGCTGCCGATTCCATTATCATTCCGGTACAGTGCGAGTACTTTGCGCTGGAAGGACTCGGTAAGTTGCTAAATACCATTAAGATCATTCAGACGCGCCTGAATACACACCTGGAAATTGAAGGCATTTTGCTGACGCTGTACGATTCGCGCACCTCGCTGGGCAACCAGGTGGTGGAGGAAATCCGCACGCACTTTAAAAACATGGCTTTCAAAACCATCATTCCACGAAACGTGCGCCTGAGCGAGTCGCCCAGCTTTGGCTTGCCGGCTATCGTGCACGATGCCGAAAGCAAAGGCGCGATCAGCTACCTCAACCTGGCGCGCGAAATTTTGGATAAAAACGCCATCACCCGATGAGCAAGAAAAAAGCATTAGGCCGTGGCCTCAGCGCCCTGTTACGAGATACCCCTTCGGATGAAAAACTCGAAGTAGAAGTGCCGGTAACAGTCACCAGCGCCCCCACCAGTGGGCTCTCTGAAATTCCGTTGGCCGACATTGAGGTCAACCCATTTCAGCCACGCCAGCACTTCGATCAGGCTTCGTTGCAGGAACTGGCGGATTCGATCCGCGTGCATGGCATCATCCAGCCGATAACGGTTCGCAAGCTTTCGCGCAATCAATACCAGCTCATCAGCGGTGAGCGCAGATTTCAGGCCAGCAAACTGGCCGGCTTGACAACCATCCCTGCCTACATTCGTCTGGCTGATGACCAGCAGATGCTGGAGATGGCGCTGATTGAAAACATTCAGCGCGAAAATCTTAACCCAATTGAAATTGCGCTTAGCTATCAGCGGCTGATTACCGAATGTAATCTGAAGCAGGAAGAATTGGGTGATCGTGTTGGCAAAAACCGCTCAACCGTAACCAACTACCTGCGCCTGCTCAAGCTGCCGCCCGACATTCAGATTGCCCTGCGTGACAACCGGCTCTCCATGGGCCACGCCCGTGCGATCATCAACGTGGACGACCCGGCTGCACAACTACTGATCTTCAAGCGAACACTGGCCGAAGACCTTTCGGTGCGTAAGGTGGAAGAATTGGCCCGCCAGATGTCAGGGGGTGCCGCCAAGCCCGCAAACAAACCGGTTACCGTTGCTCCGCGCGAGTTTTCTCAGCTTCAGGGCCGCTTGTCCTCACACTTTGGCACGAAAGTTACGGTGCATACGGACGGCAAAAAGGGCGATATCCGAATTCCCTTCTTGTCCGTTGAAGATTTGAACCGTATCCTGGATATTCTGCGCATTCAATGAAGTATGTTGGCTGGGTGATATTCGTGTTGGCGTGCGGGGAACTGGCAGCTCAGGACCCGGCAACGCGCGATACTACCGCCATTCTTCTGGACTCTGCCTTTACTGAACCAACTGAAGAAACGGTTGAATTCCAATCCATGACGGGGCAGTTTGACCCGCGCAAAGCCTTACTTTACTCGGCCATCTTCCCCGGGGCAGGCCAGATTTACAATAAGAAATACTGGAAAGCCCCGATCGTTTGGGGGGGCATCGGCTTGCTGGTGTACGCTGTCGATTTTTATAATCAGGGGTATAACCAATTCCGCAGCGAACTTTTTGGCGTGCTTGAGACCGGGGCAGCCTTTTCGCCCAGTGGCTATAACGAAAGTCAATTGCGAACGCTCACGGATGCGTACAGGCGGCAGCGCGATTTCTTTGTGGTGCTCACGGGTATGTTCTACCTGCTGCAAATGGTGGATGCCCACGTGGATGCCCACCTGAAGGAATTCGAGGTTAACCCCCGCCTCAATATTTCGTTACGCCCGCAGATGGAGAACAATGTTTTTACGGGAACAACGACCGGCTTTGCTCTAACACTTCGTTTTTGAGATGCGCATTTTACTTATTGGATATGGAAAGATGGGCCAGGCGATTGAGGCAATTGCAGTTGAGCGCGGTCACCAGATTGCAGGGCGGGTCGATGTCGATAATCGCCAAACGTTTGCCACATCCACCCCGGTGGACGTGGCCATTGAGTTCACCCATCCCGATGCCGCAGTTGATAACATCCGCTGGGCACTTGAAAACCGATGGCCTGTGGTCGTGGGCACCACTGGTTGGTATACTCATTTGCCCGGGATTAAAACAGCGGTAGAGCAACATCACGGGGCACTGTTGCATGCGTCTAACTTCAGCCTGGGCGTAAATTTGTTTTTTAAACTGAACGAGTACCTGGCCCGGTTAATGAACGCACATCCGGATTACGATGTGGCGCTGGAGGAAACGCACCACACCCAAAAAAAAGACGCACCCAGCGGCACGGCCATCACACTGGCCGAAGGCATTTTAAAGGAAGTGGCGCGAAAAAAGAACTGGAGCCTTGAGCAAGGGCACTCACCTGAAGATCTCGTGATCCGGTCGCACCGCGTAGACCCGGTGCCGGGCACGCATGTGGTTGCGTGGACTTCTGCGGTGGATGATATCGAAATCAAGCACACAGCTCATTCGCGGCACGGCTTTGCGCTTGGGGCTGTTGTGGCAGCCGAGTGGCTGGCCGGAAAAAAGGGCGTCTTCACTATGAAGGACCTGTTGGACCAGATATAAGCGATTGGCTGATTTTTAGTTTATTTGCGGGCCTTTTTTACACGATCTATGAATTGGAAGTTTTGGACGAAGCGGGGATCCGAGCCCGAAAAGAAGAAGAAATCTGTTTTGCGCGAGTGGTGGGATGCCATCTTGTTTGCCGTAGTAGCCGCTACGCTCATCCGCTGGCTCATTATGGAAGCCTACACCATCCCCACACCTTCTATGGAGAAGTCCCTCCTTGTGGGCGACTTCCTGTTTGTAAGCAAGTTTCACTACGGCACGCGGACACCACGCACGCCCTTGCAAATCCCCCTTACCCATCAGAAAATATGGTTCACCGAGATTCCTTCCTACATTGACGCCATTCAGCTGCCTAGCTACCGGCTACCCGGTTTTTCAAGCGTGAAACGAAATGATGTGGTTGTATTCAATGTGCCAGATTTAGAACAAAATAACCTTGACCGTTTGTACCGACCCCAAAGTGAATGGGTTCACTACCCAGTGGATCTCAAAACAAACTACATCAAGCGTTGTGTTGCTATTGCTGGAGATGTTATCGAAATCAAAAACCAGACGGTCTACATTAACGGATTAGAGGAAAAAGACCCCCCCAAGAGTCTACGCACCTACACAGTCCTTGCCTCAGATGAAATCAATGCGAGGCATCTTGAGCGGTTAGGACTCAATCCAGCGGTTGATTTCAAAATAAGTCGACTATCACCTACTGAGGTTATTTACACTTCCATGGTTCTAACAAGTGATCAAATTCAAGGCGTCAAGGATCTTCCGATTGTAAAGAGCTTGACGGAAGATGTTGCTGAGCCTGGAAACGGTGCCAACCTATTTCCTCGCTCCAAATACACCTCCTCTTGGAATGCAGATAATTACGGACCACTCACGATACCCAAGAAAGGAATGACAATTGAAATCAACGACTCTACTTTAGCTGTTTTTGGAAAGACGATCGTTGAATTTGACTTGAATGAGGATGCCAAATACGACAGCTCCGGCCTGTTTATCGATGGCCAACGTGTAAACAATTACACATTTAAGCAGAACTACTACTTCATGATGGGAGATAATCGACATAATTCCGCAGATTCGCGTTATTGGGGATTTGTGCCCGAAGATCATATTGTAGGCAAAGCGTTCTTTATCTGGTTGTCTTTGGACAAACACGCCAGCTTCTTCGGCAAAGTGCGCTGGAGACGATTCCTCAATCTGATAGAGTGAGTTAGATACTGGATTCTGGATACTGGATACTGGATACTCGATACTGGATGCTGGATTGATCAAGAATCTAGGATCAAGAATCTAGGATCAAGAATCTAGGATCAAGAATCCAGGATCTAGGATCAAGAATCCAGCATCAAGCTCTAATCCCCCTCACCAATCAATCTCGCGCAGACCATGCTCGCGCAGGTAGTCATTTGCTTTGCTGAAGTGTTTGCATCCGAAAAATCCGCGGTCTGCCGAGAAAGGTGACGGATGGGCCGATTCCAAAACCAGATGTTTGTGCCGATCGATAACCGCGCCCTTCTTTTGGGCGTACGCACCCCACAGCAAGAAAACTACGTGCTCTTTTTGTTTCGAAATGAGCCGAACCACGGCATCCGTAAACTCCTCCCATCCTTTGTGCTGATGCGAGCCTGGTGACGATGCCCGAACGGTAAGAGTGGCATTCAGTAAAAGCACGCCCTGCGCAGCCCAACGGCCCAGGTCACCATTTGGAGGGATTGGCTTGCCCAGGTCACTGCGTATCTCCTTAAAAATGTTCACCAGTGAAGGGGGCGGCTTGACCCCCGGGGCAACAGAAAAACACAATCCGTTGGCCTGCCCTTCTCCGTGGTAGGGATCCTGCCCCAGCACGACTACTTTCACCTGACCAAACGGGCATGCATCAAAGGCCCGGAAAATATCGCGGCCGGGGGGATAAATGGTCTGCGTTTGGTATTCCTTTCGCACAAACTCAATCAATGCATTGAAATACTCCTGAGCAAACTCGCTTGCCAGAAGGCTTTTCCACGAAGCATCCATTTTAACATCGGCCACCATCTTGATTGGGGAAACTTAACGTTGTAAAATAGAAAAAAATGATATTTTTGACGCGTATGGTGACGGAAATAACCCGTGGAGTGAAAGTTTCGGTGGAAACGGAGTATCAGCCCTCCTACTCAAGCCCGAGCCAATACCATTACGTTTTCACCTACAAGATTACGATCGAAAACCAAAGCGACTTCACTGTACAACTTCAGCGCAGAAAGTGGATGATTCACGATGCCGCCTTTACCACACGCGAGGTGGAAGGCGAAGGAGTTGTGGGCCAACAACCGATTCTCGAACCCGGACAAACCCACCAATACGTATCCGGATGCAACTTGAAATCCGGGATTGGCAAAATGGTGGGCACCTATCTGATGGAGCGAATCGTGGACGGTTCTCACTTTGAGGTGAATATTCCTGCTTTTGCCCTGGTGGCGCCCAACCGCCTGAATTAAGTTCATTTTGTCGATCAGTTGTTCGGCCAAGCGGTATTTACCCCGATATTGCAGGCGTGTCGAAGTGGTTTCAGGCGCGTGCAGGTTTTCGCCATTGGTTGCTCACCGAGGATGAGCACTCCATCCATTCACCGTTCTTTTTTGACTTTTACCTCAGTGTTATCCGCCACCGGCCCGATGGCATTGCCGAACTCGAAGATCTGCGCAGTAAACTGCTTGACAGCAATCACGAAGTTTCCATTGTCGATTTTGGATCGGGCTGGATGCAGAAAGCAGCCGGCCGCCAACCGATCAGTGCGGTGGCTCAATATAGCCTGATGCCGCTCCGCTATTGCGCGTTGCTTTACCGGCTGGTTCGTCATCTCAAAGCCGGGCGTGTAGTGGAGTTGGGAACTTCTTTGGGCGTTACAAGCCTGTACCTGGGTTGGGACCGCACAAGCACCGTGTATACATTGGAAGGCAATCCGGACCTGGTCAACGTGGCACTGACGCATGCCGAAGGATTTCAGCGTGAGAATGTTCGTGTGATTGAAGGAAACATTGATGTTACCCTGCCCGACTTGCTGCAAGATCCGGCAAAAATTGATCTGGCTGTGATGGATGCCAACCATCGTTATGAACCGACTGTACGGTATTTCGAAATGCTGGCCAGGCGTATGAATGATCAGGGAATTGTGCTGGTAGACGATATTCACCGCGACCCCGAAATGGAAAAAGCCTGGCATTTTATCCGCAACCACCAGCTTGTATATGGCACCATTGATCTGTTTCGCTGCGGCCTTGTCTTTTTCGATCATCCGCTCAACCGGCAGCACTTTGTATGGTCGTTACCATTCCATTAGTATTTTTGACCCGATTTTGACTTATGAGCATACCTAACACACCGGTTCCGGCACCCAAAAGCAACAAGTCCAGCATCATCATCGCTGTGCTTTCCATTATTGTGGTGTTGCAAAGCATTAAGATTTACATGGACTACCAGGCGAAGGTGGAAGTGCGCGAGCAACTGACCAATACCGAGGAGGAGTTGGCCACTACGCTACAACGACTGAATGAAATCAAGGCTGAACTGGATGTGAAGATAGCCGAGATACAAAAACTGGGCGGTGATGTGAGCGAATTACAGAAAGCCAAAGCCGAGGTAGAAGCCGAACTCAAGCGCACGCGCAGGGCAGACGCCAAAAAGATTCAGGAACTACGCGATAAGGTAGAAGGCTACGAAGAATTGCTAAAGATCAAGGATGAGGAACTCGAGAAGCTGAAGTCGGTGAACCAGCAGTTGTTTAGCGAGAACCGCTCGCTAAAAACTCAACAAAACAAATTGAGCGATTCGTTGCGCACGGTGGAGCAGAAGAAACAGGAATTGGCAAGCAAGGTTGCCCTGGCTTCGCAGCTCAAGGCCGAAAACATCAATGTATGGAGCGTCAACAGCAAAGGGAAAGAGCGCGAGTCACCGTTTCGCGCACGCCAGATTGAGAAAATCAAGGTGGAGTTTACCCTGGCCGATAACAAAGTTGCCCCGATTGAAGGGAAGAAAATTCTGGTGCGCATTACGGATGACAATGGCCAGGTGATTTTTGATGTGTCGCGCGGCTCGGGCACATTTATGCTGCACGGAAAAGAAGAATTCTACACGGCCGCTCAGGAAATCCTGTTTGACAATACCCGGCAAAAGCTGACCTTTTTTTACGAAAAAGGAAGCGACTACCCGGCCGGTACGTACACCGTGGAGGCCTTTACCGACAGCTATTCGCTGGGAAAAGCCCAATTCGTGGTAAAATAGGCCTTTTTTAAGGAGCCTTTTCGGACTTTTTTAACAGGCCGAGGTTGCCAAAAGGCTGCATTTGCCTATCTTTGCGCCTCTTTTAACCAAAAAGAACAATGAAACAATACGAGACAGTATTCATTTTGAATCCCGTTTTGTCTGAAGATCAGGCAAAGGATACTGTCGACAAGTTCGTGAAGGTGTTGAAGAAGGCGAAAGCCGATGTCATCAACATAGAACGCTGGGGCCTGCGCAAGCTGGCTTACCCGATTCAGAAAAAATCGACCGGCTTCTACAACCTCATTGAATTTTCGGCAGCTCCGGAAACAATTGGCACATTGGAGACCGAATTCAGACGGGATGAATCGGTAATGCGCTTTCTGACTACGGCACTGGACAAGTTTGCCGTGGAGTACAACGCCCGCAGACGCAAGGGCGAGTTCAACAAGAACAAGAAAACCACCACTAAAAAGGAAGAGGAGGTTGCATTATGACACTGATGAACGAACCCATCAAGCGCGCAGAGATTAAACCGAAGTACTGCCGCTTCAAAAAGAACGGAATCAAGTACATTGATTACAAGGATCCTGACTTCCTGATGAAGTTTATCAACGAGCAGGGAAAGCTTCTTCCCCGGAGACTCACCGGCACGAGCTGGAAGTTCCAGAAGAAAGTAACGCAGGCCGTTAAGCGTGCCCGCCACCTGGCGTTGTTACCTTATCTGGGCGATTCATTGAAGTAATTTTAAACGCACAGCATCATGGAAGTAATATTGAAGCAAGACGTACAAGGACTGGGCTACAAGAACGATGTGGTGAAGGTGAAGCCAGGCTACGGCCGCAACTTCCTTATACCCAATGGCGTGGCCATTATTGCGAACGACTCGAACAAGCGCCTGATGGCCGAAAACACGCGCCAGGCAGCCCACAAGGCTGAAAAGTTGAAGACGGCTGCTGAGGCGTTAGCCGCCA
>JBKCJM010000032.1:0-69347 GCA_046301755.1 Cyclobacteriaceae bacterium | reverse complement strand
CCGAGAATGATCATTGCCTGGCTTTTCTTGATATCAACCCGCTGGTTATCGGCCATACACTGGTTATTCCCAAACAGGAAATCGACTACATCTTCGACCTGGATACATCAACGCTAACCTCCCTTCACGTATTTGCGCGCGATGTTGCAGCTGCCATAAAAAAGGGGTTGCCCTGCCCGCGCGTTGGCGTAGCGGTGATTGGTCTTGAGGTGCCGCACGCTCATATTCATCTCGTGCCACTGCGGCACATGAGCGATATGAATTTCGCTAACCCGAAGCTCAGGCTTTCGCCTGAGGAGCTTGCCGATACCGCTCAGAAAATTCGCAGTGCATTTTGATATGGACGCACTCGTGCGACCCACATTGCTCGTTGATGAATCTATTGCCCGCGCCAACATCAGGCGAATGGCGGCCAAGGCGGCTTGGCACGGTTTGAACTTTCGGCCGCATTTCAAGACGCACCAATCGCAACAGGTAGCCCATTGGTTTCGGGAGGAGGGGGTGACGAGCTGCACGGTATCATCGGTGCAAATGGCAACTTATTTTGCCGCGGGCGGGTGGCGCGACATCACCATCGCCTTTCCGGTAAACCCGCTTGAGGCGGAGTCCATCAATGCCCTGGCTTCTAACATTCGGCTTAATCTGCTGGCCGTTAATGAGGAAGCATTGCACCAGTTGGTGACGCGCCTTCGGGCCCCCGTCTCCATCTGGATCGAAGTGGATACCGGCTACCACCGCACAGGCGTTGATCCTGATGACGATAAATTGATCACAAGCCTTCTTCAGATAATTGATCATCATCCACTGCTTTCTTTTGCCGGATTTCTAAGCCATGCCGGTCATAGTTACAAAGCCCGTTCGCTAGCCTCTATTCAGGCCATACATGATGAAGACGTTCGGATCATGCAAAGCCTGAAGCGTGGTTACCTATCCGGGTTCCCCGCGCTAAGAGTTTCCATTGGCGACACACCTTCCTGCAGCGTGTGTGAAAATTTTGATGGTGTCGATGAAATCCGCCCGGGTAACTTTGTTTTCTACGACCTCACGCAGGTGGAAATCGGTTCGTGTACCGCAGAACAAATTGCGGTTGCCATGGCGTGCCCGGTCGTAGCCGTGTACCCGCAGCGTGCGGAAGTAATTATCCACGGAGGTGGTGTTCACTTTTCAAAGGACTCACTCACGGACGGAACCGGAATTTCTCATTTTGGGCGCGTGGTACGGTTAACCGGTGATGGCTGGCAGCTTCCTGTGCAGCCAGCCTTCGTGCGTAGTTTGTCGCAGGAACATGGCATTGTTACCGGATCACCCGAATGGATCGCGAACACAAACGTGGGTGATGTCATCGGAATTTTACCTGTTCACGCCTGCCTCGCGGCCGATGCCATGGGCGAACTGGTAACCACCTCAAATGAGCGGCTGGCCCTGATGTAGGGGTACTGAATGCCCGTTGGGCAAATTCCGCTATCTTTGCGCCTCATTTTTATAAAAACCGGGGAATTCGAATCGTATGGACGTTCAAAAAATCAGAAATATTGCCATTATCGCCCACGTTGACCATGGAAAAACCACGCTGGTCGACAAACTATTGCACGCAGGTCACCTTTTTAAGGACCATGAAAACCCTGGCGAGTTAATCATGGACAGCAACGACCTGGAGCGCGAGCGGGGTATCACCATCCTGGCCAAGAACGTTTCGGTGCGTTACAAGGACTATAAGATAAATGTGATCGACACGCCCGGTCACAGCGACTTTGGCGGTGAGGTTGAACGCGTGTTGAACATGGCCGATGGCTGCCTGCTGTTGGTCGATGCCTTTGAAGGCCCCATGCCACAAACGCGTTTTGTATTGCAGAAAGCTTTGCAACTCGGGCTTAAACCCATTGTGGTGATCAATAAAGTCGATAAAAAGAACTGTACACCAGATGAAGTCCATGAGTCTGTGTTTGAACTCATGTTTGCGCTGGATGCAACCGAATATCAGCTTGATTTTCCCACGTTCTACGGATCGGCCAAGCAGGGCTGGATGAGTTCCGACTGGAAGAATCCCACTACCGATATCACTGCATTGATCGAGGGAATCATTCAACACATTCCGGCACCGAAAGTTGACGAAGGAACTACCCAGATGCTCATCACCTCGCTCGAGTATTCAAGCTACATCGGCCGGGTGGCCATTGGCCGGGTGCAACGGGGTTCGGTGAAGCAGGGCCAGCCAGTAGCGTTGGTGAAGCGCGATGGCTCCATTGTGAAGTCGCGCATCAAAGAGGTTTTTGTCTTTGAAGGATTTGAGAAGAAGAAAGCGGAAGAAGTGAAAGCGGGTGAAATCTGCGCGCTGGTCGGGTTGGAAGGATTTGAAATTGGCGATACCGTGGCGGACATCGAGAAGCCCGAAGCGCTCAAGTCAATTGCCATTGACGAGCCCACGATGAGTATGCTTTTCACCATCAACAACTCGCCCTTCTACGGCAAAGAAGGAAAGTTCGTGACCTCGCGGCACATCAAAGACCGGCTCGATCGCGAGTTGGAGAAAAACCTTGCGTTGCGTGTAGGCGACACCGGCTCAGCCGACAGTTTCATGGTATATGGTCGCGGAGTGTTGCACCTGTCCGTTCTGATAGAAACCATGCGCAGAGAGGGATACGAATTGCAAATCGGCCAACCTCAGGTGATTTATCGGGAAATTGATGGTGTGAAGTGTGAGCCCATGGAAGAGTTAACCATCGACCTGCCGGAGAGCGATGCTGGCAAGGCAATCGAGTCGGTAAGTACACGCAAAGGCGAGATGACAAACATGGAGCCCAAGGCAGACCGAGTTATTCTGAAGTTCATGATTCCTTCGCGCGGTATTATTGGGTTGCGCAATTATCTGCTCAACGTCACCGCGGGTGAGGCGGTAGTTACCCATCGGTTCAAAGAGTATCAGCCCTACAAAGGCGAAATTCCGGGCCGCATCAACGGTTCACTCATTGCGATGGAGCAGGGCGAAGCCATTCCTTACAGCTTGCATAATTTACAGGATCGCGGTAAGTTTTTCATTGAACCGGGCGATCCGATTTACGAGGGTCAGGTTATTGGCGAACATAGCCGTGGCGGAGATCTGGTTGTGAATGTGACCAAGACAAAAAAGCTCACCAACATACGCGCGTCCGGTTCGGACGAAAAAATGCGCATTGCGCCAGCGTTGAAGCACACGCTGGAGGAGGCATTGGAATATATTCAGTCGGACGAATATGTTGAGGTAACGCCCAAGTCGATTCGCCTGCGCAAGATCTACCTGAATGAAAACGACCGGAAACGGGAGCGCAACAAAGCATTAGTGAATGCATAGAACCGTTTTTGTGTTCCGCATCATACCGTTTTTGATGCTGTTGGGTTGGGTTGGGGCATTTGCCCAGGCCTCGCCCGACTGGAAACGGTGGGAGGTGGAGGCCGATACGCTCTACAACCGTCAGGATTTTGCGGGAGCGATCAAACTGTACACGCGCGTTATCGAATCAACCCGGCTCAGCAGCCAGGATACCTACGGCTCGTTGTACAAGCGGGCTGTCTGTTTTCTTAACCTGGGTGATTTTGAGAAAAGCCTCACGGATGTCGATCGCCTGCTGGCGCTGCTACCCGGGAATTACCAGGGGCACTTCCTGAAAGCGTTCATTTATCGGGAACAAGAGGATACCGACAAACAGCTCGAGCAGCTTCAAATTCTATTGTCTAAGCAGCCCTTGAGCGCTGATCTGCTGCGGTGGCGCGGCTCGTTGTACCTGGATAAGGAACAATACGTGGAGGCCAGGCGTGATTTGGAGCTCGCTCGCTCATTCGAGTCAGACCCCCAAACGGAAACTCAACTGGCCTTTGCCTATTTCAATCTCGACCAGCCGGATAGTGCGTTTTTGTCCCTCAATCGGGCCATTGAATTGGATGTCACCTATTTCCCGGCTTACCTCTATGGAGGTACATTTGCGCTGCAAGCCGAACGCTATGCACTGGCGCTGGAGTACCTGAATCTGGCGTTACGGGTGGACGACACCAGCACAACCGCGCTGTTTTACAAGGGAGTAGCATTGATTGAACTGAAGCGGACAGATGAGGGATGCAAATGCCTGAACCGAGCCTTTTATGCCGGTGAGGATGACGCAGGCGATTACCTCGAACAGTATTGTTTTGGTGGCGAGGATAACTGATCCAAGCCCGCATCCGTAAGGTATTTTCACGCCATTAGCCTATTTTTACGCATGGCAGAGCAAATTCTGATTCTTGACTTTGGTTCGCAGTATACCCAGTTGATTGCCAGACGGGTGCGCGAACTTAACGTGTACTGCGAAATCCATCCATTCAACCATTTTCCTGAGCTGACTCCAGCGGTTAAGGGCGTCATTCTTTCGGGGAGCCCATGTTCGGTTCGCGATCCGGGTTCACCCGACCTTGACCTGGCCCAATTCGGACAAGTGCCTGTGCTGGGCATCTGTTATGGCGCTCAGTTGATGGCACATCAGAGCGGAGGCAACGTGTTGCCGTCTACCATTCGCGAATATGGGCGTGCACGACTGAACTCGGTAGACCACCACAGCGAGTTGCTGAAAGAAATTTCACTCGAATCACAGGTTTGGATGTCGCACGGAGATACTATTGCGGCCCTGCCCGATCAATATGAAGTCATTGCCAGTACCGCTTCGGTTAAAGTAGCTGCCTTCAGGAAGAAGGGAACAGCCCAGTATGGTATTCAGTTTCATCCGGAGGTAACGCATTCGCTGGAGGGAAAAAACCTGCTCCGAAACTTTGTTGTTCACATTTGCCGCTGTTCACAAGACTGGACAAGCGAGCAGTTTATTGAATCGACCGTGGCGGAACTCCGCAACCGTCTGGGTTCTGATCAGGTGGTTATGGCCTTATCGGGCGGGGTCGACAGTACCGTGGCCGCGATGCTGATTCACAAGGCGATCGGAAAAAATCTGCATTGCATTTTTGTTGATAACGGATTGTTGCGCCAAGGTGAATTTCAGCAGGTGCTCGATTCGTACCAGGGCATGGGGCTAAATATCAAAGGAGTTGACGCCCGCGAGCAATTTTATGGCGCGCTTTGGGGCCTTACGGATCCCGAAGCCAAAAGGAAAGCTATCGGTAAAACGTTTATCGATGTATTCGATCAGGAAGCACATCGCATTCAGGAAGTAAAGTGGCTGGGGCAGGGAACGATTTACCCCGATGTGATCGAGTCGGTCAGCGTGAAGGGTCCTTCGGTGACGATCAAATCGCACCACAATGTAGGGGGCCTTCCCGAAAAGATGAAAATGAAGGTGGTAGAGCCGCTTCGCTCACTCTTCAAAGACGAAGTTCGGCTGGTCGGGAAAACGCTTGGTATTGATCCGGCCATTTTGGGCCGTCACCCGTTTCCGGGTCCCGGTTTGGGCATTCGCATTCTGGGCGATATCACGGAAGAAAAGGTACGGATATTGCAGGAAGTTGATGGATTGTTCATCGGGGCGTTGAAAAAGCATAGTCTATATGATAAAGTGTGGCAGGCCGGTGCTGTGCTGCTGCCGATCCAGTCGGTAGGCGTGATGGGTGACGAACGGACCTACGAAAAAGTAGTGGCGCTTCGCGCGGTCGTGAGTGTAGACGGCATGACGGCAGACTGGGCGCATCTTCCACACGAATTTCTCAGCGAGATTTCCTCAGAGATCATCAACAAAGTGAAGGGCGTTAATCGGGTGGTGTACGATATCAGCTCCAAACCCCCGGCAACTATTGAATGGGAATGATACGCTGGCAGCACATCTTGAGCTTGCTTGTTGCCGTGGCGCTGACGACCTCGGCATCCGGTCAGGATTTTCGAAAGCAGTATCGTCAGGCGAAAGATCTTTTCCTGGCCGGCAACTACAGCGAATCGATGAAGGCGTTTCAGCCGCTCACTATCTACGATCGGGAGAATCCGTATCCCGAGTACGCGTCTTACTACTATGCCATGTCGGCCTACCGGCTTGGATTTGCTGCGGTGGCAAAGGATATGTTGCTGCAAATCCGGAAACTGTATCCATCGTGGGATCAACTCGATGAAGCCAACTTTCTGCTGGCAGCCGTGTATTCAGAAAAAGGCGAGGTATTTCAGGCTCTGCTGGTGCTGTCGGAAATACAAAAACCGACACTGGTGCCGGATGTCCTCAACCTGAAGCGCACACTCCTGGCCAACGTCAACGACACCGAAACCCTGAAGATGGTGCTCGAGGAGTACCCTCAGGATACGGTCGTGGCAAGAGCCCTGGCGAAGAATATTGTGAAGCGATCGTGGCCTGCCGAAGCCCGGTATTTCGATTCACTCCTTCTTCAATTCAACTTCCCGCACCATCAGTTTCCATTGCCGTCTGGTATTGCCACCGTGCGAAAGGAGAAGTATCGCGTCAGTGTAATCTTGCCCATTCAGCTGACGACTCTGGAACCTTCGCCCAACCGAAAACGCAATCAAAATGTGATTGATCTCTACCAGGGCATGATGCTGGCAGCCGATACGCTAACGAAACAGGGCAAGTCAATAGACTTGTTGTTGTATGATTCTGAACGAAACCCCGAGTCGGTAAAAAAGTTGCTTGAGAAACCCGAGTTGAAAGAGACCGATTGCCTGGTTGGCCCGCTGTTCACGGAGGATGCCAAACCGGTGCTGGAGTTTTCGCAGCAACATAAAATTAACCTGTTTGCCAACCCGGTTTCTAACTCTTCCGATTTTCTTAACGGAAGCGATCACGCTTTCCTGTTTGAACCCAGCCACGAAACCATTGGCCGAAAGTCGGCCGAACTGATTTACAGCCACCGGCCTACCAAGCCTGTGATCGTTTTCTATGGCGAAAATCCGCGCGATATCATGATGGCTGGCAGTTTTAATGAGCGTGCCCGTGAGTTGGGGTTGCGTGTTTTGGCCACGGAGATGATAAGAAAAGAGGCCTACTCGCGCGTAACCAGTGTGCTGGCAACCCCCACGGAGTATGACGAATTCAAAAAGCCCAAACAGTTCAAACTTCGCCTCGACAGTTTGGGCAGCGTAATGGTTTGCTCGGATGACCCGCTGATTTTTTCGAAGGCGGTAAATGCCGTAGAACTGCGAAATGATAAAGTATTGGTGATCGGCCGCGAGTCCTGGCTCGAAGATCAGTCGGTGGCACTTTCACTCTACGAGAAGATCGGTGCCGTTTTTTCCTCGCCTAACTTCACGCCTCTTTCCAATCCCGCCCTGCTTCATTTTCAAAAGAAGTATACGCAGCGCCATGCTGTGTTTCCTTCTTCGTATGCGCAAATCGGGTATGAGTTCATGATGTTTTTGGGAACAATGCTGCATCAGCACGGAACACATTTTGAGCAAACCTGGCAACCCTTGCCGGGAACAATGAGCGAAGGCTATGTGCCGCAGCCCTCGCGCGATAATGCGCTGGTTCCCTTCATCATCCTCCAGCAGGGACAACCGGTACTATTTGAAAAACGTTGATGGACGCCATCACCCTTGTGAATATCAAAGGGCTCGTGCAGGTACGCGAGGTGGGTCAGGGGCCTGTGTCGGGTGCCGATATGGCCGTATTGCCGGTTTTACCTGACGCCTTTCTGATTCTCGAAGCCGGCCGTATCGCAGACTTTGGTCCAATGTCGTCTCTTCCCGGTGCGCGCGGGCAGGTGATCGACTGCTCGGGGCGTTTTGTATTTCCGGGTTGGGTCGACTCGCACACCCATTTGGTTTTTGCCCGCAGCCGCGAGGAGGAGTTTGTCATGAAGATTGAAGGCGCGAGTTACCAGCAGATTGCCGCTGCGGGTGGCGGCATTCTGAATTCGGCCCGGGCACTTGCTGGTATGTCGGAAAATGAACTGTTTGATGTTTCGGTAAAGCGAGCCTGGGAAATCCTCCGCACCGGCACGGTGGCTGTTGAAATCAAAAGCGGTTATGGACTATCGGTACGCGAGGAGGTGAAAATGCTGCGCGTGGCCCGCAGGATCGGACGAGAAACTCCCCTGGTGGTTAAAACAACTTTTTTGGGCGCGCATGCCGTGCCTGCAGACGTCTCCAAGTCTCAGTATATCAAAATGCTGCTGAGCGAGATGATACCGGCTATCGCCAACGAGAAGTTGGCCGATTATATCGATGTGTTTTGCGAAGCCGGTTTTTTCTCGCCAGAGGAGTCAATTCAAATTTTGGAGGAGGGTAAGAAATTCGGCTGGCGCGCGCGCGTTCATGCCAATCAGCTTGGGCACAGCGGAGGGGTGAAGGTAGGTGTTCAAGCCGGGGCGGCCAGTGTCGATCACCTGGAGCACCTGAATGATGATGAAATCGAGATGCTGAGGAGCACAGACGTGATGCCTACTGCATTACCTGGCGCAGCTTTTTTTCTAAACCTGCCGTACCCTCCGGCCCGAAAGATGATGAAAGCCGGGTTGCCACTGGCCATTGCAACAGACTATAATCCCGGCAGTGCGCCCAGCGGCAACATGCTCATCAATCAGTCACTGGCCTGCATCGGCATGCGAATGACGCCTGCTGAAGTGTTTAACGCCTGCACGCTGAACACGGCTGCCTCACTCAACATGCTCGCCACGCACGGCAGTATCACCCGTGGAAAAGCTGGCAGCGTAGTTATCAGTAAACCTATGCCTTCCGTTGCCTTCGGCCCGTACAACTTTGGAAGTAATTGGATTGAGCACGTAATTGCAGGCGGAAAAGTAATTCAATGAGTTTGCAGGAAGAAGTCACGCGAAACCTTCGCGATGTTCAGGATTTTCCAAAGCCGGGTATCCTGTTTAAGGATATCACTCCCTTGCTGAGCAACGCACCGGTGCGCGATCGGGTAGTAGAAGATATTGTGAATTATTTCACTTCGTTCAAGCCGGGTGCTATTGCAGCTGTAGAGGCACGGGGATTTATTTTTGGCGCCTTGCTTGCCCAGCGACTTCACGTTCCGTTCATCCCCATTCGGAAGGCTGGCAAACTTCCTTACCAGACCCTTCGCGAATCCTACGACCTGGAGTACGGCTCAGCCCAGATTGAAATGCATATTGATGCTGTAAAGAGGGATACCAAGGTATTGTTGCACGATGACGTGCTGGCAACGGGGGGTACAGCAGCAGCAGCGGGGCGACTTATTCAGCAGGCCGGTGGGCGGTTGTGCGGTTTTTCCTTTATCATTGACCTGAGTTTCTTAGGCGGGCAGTCGCGGATTCAAAAGGAATTTGGGGTGCCCGTACATTCGGTGGCCGCTTTTTGATCCATTCGAGAACTTTGTAGGCAGTCTTTTGTTATCCAGCTGTGAACGATTCAATAGCCATACCCATGTTTCCGTTGGCCATTCTTCCATTACCGGGAGAACTGGTGCCGCTGCACATTTTTGAGCCGCGGTACCGCCAGCTCTTGCAGGATTGCGAAGAGCGCGATGTGGTATTTGGCATCTATTTTACCCACAAAGCCAATGTGGATCGGGTGGGCTCATTGATGAAGCTTGAAAGCGTGATCAAGCGCCATCCAGGTGGCGAGTCGGACATTATTGTGCGCTGTGTTGATCTGTTGTCGATGGATATGCTGTACCGTACCTACCCAGACAAACTTTACCCGGGAGGAGATGTCCGGTTATGGAATGTTGATGTTGCGCAGTCCGTGAGCACAGCGCTTCACGATCAGTACGTTGCTTACCTGGGTCAGCTGGGTATAAACAAAAAACCGGCTCGCGTAACTGTTTTTGATATTGCCAACGAACTGAGCCTTGATTTTTCTGATCGGCTCAAATTTGTGTTGATGGACACAGACAAGCGCGAAGCATTTCTCCAGCATCACATCCGCTACCAATCGTTTTTGCTTGAACGGGCTGAACAGGCTAAAGACGTATTTCATCTGAATTAGTTTCTCCTGCAACTGGTAATTTTTGATTTACCGGACGTTAACAAGATTTAACATACCCTGCTGCAACTTTTGCCAACAGCGACCCGTCATAACGGGCAAAGGTTTAGGTATGAAAAAAATTACGTTAACTCTGATCAGTGTGCTGGCAGCTGGTGCACTGGCAATGGCCAAAGGTCCGGGCAAGCCCGGAGATTCCGCACCCGGTTTTGCGGTAATGAAGTCGGGTTCGTCCCTGTTCAAAATTATTTACAAGGCGGATGAGGCCGCGAACGTGCAAGTGACTATTTTCAACGACAAGCGCGACCGCGTGTTTTCAGAGGTTATCCGAAAAAGGGAAAGCTTTTTGCGACCCTACAATTTTGAAAATCTACCCGAAGGTGAGTACACCATCGAGTTGCAAGGCCCTCAGGGCAAACAAGTGCAGACGATTACACATCAATTTTCTTCCGCCAGTTCTTCATTTTTTCACGTTACGCGGATTGCCGGTAAGGAAAACAGGTACCTGATTACAGCAACAGGCGATGACGAAATCACCGTGCGCATCACCGATGATAACAACCAGGTGCTCCGCCTCGACCGCCATGAAGTTAAAGGTGAGTTTGCGCAAGTGTATAATCTTAAGAAAGTGAGGCGGCCTTTCACGATTGAAGTTTCGGATCGACAGGGGAAGTCAGCGGTAGTGAACTAGCCGTTACCCCATTCTAGCTAAAAAACCCGGTTTCTGCCGGGTTTTTTGTTTCAGCGCAAACGATTTAGCCGGCATTGATTTGTCTGGCGATACTTGTTGGTGAAATTCACGTACTTTTTTTGCTCACCGGCATACTTTGACGAGTTTGATTTTCCGCAATCGTTTTTTCGTGTTGTTTTTGGTGGTTTGCTTACGTAAGCCCAACCCAGCGCATTGCCGGCCCGTACATTTGTATCGTTAAAACAAAACAACTATGAACAAGAAAGTAATGTTTGGTGTGTTGATGCTGGTATTCGCTACGGTTACGGCTATTGCCGAGGAGCCGTCAACCACAAAGGTGGTGGTGATCAATCAGCGTAATACGGGCGTGTTCAAAGTGATTTACCAGGCCGAACAAGCCTCTGATGTGAAACTTACCATATACAATGTGAACGGTACAATTGTCTATCAGGAGCGCGTTTCGGAAACCAATGGCTTTAGCCGACCGGTGAATTTCAAGGGCATGCGCCATGGGGTGTACACAATTGAAGTGACCGATGGTCAGGGCAAGCGTGCGCATAGGATTGAGTACGCCAATGAGTCGATCGTGAAAAACGTGCATGTTGCGCGGATTAACGAAACCGGCAAATACCTGGTAGCGGCAGCCGATCAGCATGGTGAGGAGGTAAACGTGAAGATTTACGATGGAAATAGTAACCTCGTGCACAACGAAAACGTGGTGCTTACCGGTAACTACGCCATGGTGTATAACCTGAAACGTGTAAAAGGTACGCCCACCTTTGAAGTGACGGATAACACGGGAAGTGTTAAGACCGTTAAGTATTAGGATTTCTCAAACAAGCATCGACACAAAAAGGAGAACCCGGCCAGGCCGGGTTTTTTTATTGAAGAATTTTCGGTAAAAACGCAATCAACGATTTACTTTCCGAAGTTCCCGATCGGTCACAACGGGGGGCCGGCTGGCCGAACGAGCGCGGTATTTACATGTTTCTGCGGTATTGGCCGCCTACTTCAAACAGCGCCTTTGTTATCTGGCCTAATGAGCAAACCTTGCAGGCTTCCATGAGTTCATGAAAGATGTTTTTGTTTTGAATGGCAGCCTGTTGTACCTGCTCCAGCGCAAGGGCAGCTTTGGCACCCTGATGCCCGTGCAGGTTTCGCAGCATCTTGATTTGGTATTCTTTTTCTTCGGTTGTAGCCCGAATGACCTCCTGAGGAATGATGGTAAGAGAGCCTTTTGAACTCAGGAAGGTATTGACTCCAATGATGGGATACTCACCCGTATGTTTCAGCGTTTCGTAGTACAGGCTTTCTTCCTGAATTTTTCCACGCTGATACATGGTTTCCATAGCCCCCAGCACCCCGCCACGCTCGGTAATGCGATCGAATTCCAGCAGCACGGCCTCTTCAACGAGGTCTGTTAACTCTTCGATGATGAACGAGCCTTGCAACGGGTTTTCATTTTTGGCCAGGCCGAGTTCTTTGTTAATGATCAGCTGGATGGCCATTGCTCTGCGCACACTTTCCTCGGTGGGGGTGGTGATGGCTTCGTCATAGGCGTTGGTGTGCAGCGAGTTGCAGTTATCGTAAATGGCGTACAGCGCCTGTAGTGTCGTGCGGATGTCATTGAAGTCAATTTCCTGAGCGTGCAGCGATCGGCCGGAAGTTTGAATATGGTACTTCAACATTTGGCTCCGTGCGTTGGCACCATATTTTTCCTTCATCGACTTGGCCCAAATTCTACGGGCCACGCGCCCAATCACCGCATACTCCGGATCAATGCCGTTGCTAAAGAAAAAGGAAAGGTTAGGGGCGAAGTCGTTAATGTCCATGCCCCGACTGAGGTAGTACTCCACGTACGTGAATCCGTTAGCGAGCGTAAAGGCTAGCTGCGTAATGGGGTTGGCCCCGGCTTCGGCAATGTGATTGCCGGAAATGGAAACCGAATAGAAGTTGCGGACGTTGTGGTCAATGAAATACTGCTGTACATCGCCCATCAGGCGAAGGGCAAACTCGGTGGAAAAAATGCAGGTATTCTGTGCCTGATCTTCTTTCAGAATGTCGGCTTGCACGGTGCCTCTCACCTGGGTAAGGGTATCAGCTTTGATCTTATCGTACACTTCGCGCGGCAGAACCTGATCGCCAGTAACGCCCAGCAGCATTAAGCCAAGTCCATCGTTGCCTTTGGGTAGCGAACCCTGGTAAGCCGGCTGATCGCCCGATGTCTTATACAAGGCCGCTATTTTTTTCCTGACCTCCTCTTCCAGCCCGTTTTTCCGGATGTACAATTCGCACTGCTGATCGATGGCCGCGTTCATAAAGTAGGCCAGCAGCATGGGGGCCGGTCCGTTGATGGTCATTGACACAGATGTGCGCGGGTCCGCGAGGTTAAAGCCGCTATACAGCTTCTTCGCATCATCCAGGCAGCAGACGCTGACGCCTGAGTTACCGATCTTCCCATAGATATCCGGTCGATAATCAGGATCATTGCCATACAGCGTTACGGAATCAAACGCAGTGGACAAGCGTTTGGCGGGCATGGCCAAACTCACATAGTGAAACCTGCGATTCGTGCGCTCAGGTCCGCCCTCACCGGCAAACATGCGTGTGGGATCTTCGCCTTCACGCTTGAACGGATAGATGCCCGCGGTAAAGGGAAATTCACCGGGTACATTTTCTTGCAAACTCCAGCGCAGCACATCGCCCCAGCCTTTGTATTTCGGTAGAGCAACTTTGGGAATCTGGAGATGCGATAATGATTCGGTGTGAGTCTGGATGCCGATCTCTTTGTCGCGCACCCTGAATTTGAAAATCGGTTCGCGGTATTGATTGACCTTTTGCTGAAACTGCTCAATAATTTTCCAGTTGCGTGGGTCCAGATTCAGCTTCACGCGGTCAAATTCAGCCAGCAATACTTTTTTTACCGATTCGTCTTCGATGGTCTCGCGCGAAACGTGCAGGGCGTGCAGCTTTTCGGCCGCAGCCACCTGCTGATCGACCCAGGCATCGAACTTTCGGTTGTTCTCAGAAATTTCACTCAGGTAGCGTGTGCGGTGCGGTGGAATAACAAATATCTTCTCCGACATCTCGCGTGTGATCGCAAACGTAGATTTCAGATCTGCACCCGTCTTCTCGACAATCTTATCGATCACCTGTTTGTAGAGCTGGTTGGTGCCGGGGTCGTTAAACTGAGAGGCGATGGTGCCAAACACCGGCATATCCTCCGGTTTTTTGTCCCACAACTGATGATTGCGTTGGTATTGTTTCTTCACATCGCGCAGAGCATCCAGGGCACCGCGCTTGTCAAACTTGTTCAGCGCGATGACATCGGCAAAGTCCAGCATGTCGATTTTTTCCAATTGCGTGGCTGCACCGTACTCGGGCGTCATCACGTAAAGCGATACATCGCTGTGGTCAAGTATCTCCGTGTCGCTTTGCCCAATGCCGGATGTTTCGAGAATGATGAGATCATACTTCGCGGCCTTCAGCACCTGAATGGCTTCTTTGACATAGGCGGAGAGCGCCAGATTGCTTTGCCGGGTGGCGAGTGAGCGCATGAACACGCGCGGATGGTTAATGGCATTCATCCGGATGCGATCGCCCAGCAACGCGCCTCCGGTTTTGCGCTTGGAAGGATCAACAGAAATGAGTCCGATCGTTTTATCCGTAAAGTCCAGCAGAAATCGTCTCACGATCTCATCCACCATAGAGGACTTACCTGCACCACCTGTGCCGGTGATGCCAAGTACTGGTGCCTTCGATTTTTCGGCCAGGCTGCGAATGTGATCAAATGCTTTGGCATGCTTGTCGCGGTAGTTTTCTGCAGCTGTGATCAGTCGGGCGATTGCAAGCGGATTTCGCGTTTCGAGTTTTTCGATTTCGTCTGTCAGCGATTCGCCCAGAGAATAGTCGCTCTGCTGCACCAGGTCGTTGATCATCCCTTGCAACCCCATGGCCCGGCCATCGTCCGGTGAATAGATCCGGGTGATGCCGTAGTCCATCAATTCGCGAATCTCTTCCGGCAAAATAACTCCACCACCGCCTCCGAATACCTTGATGTGCCCGGCTCCCTTCTCGTGCAACAAATCATGCATGTACTTGAAGTATTCCGTGTGGCCGCCCTGATAGCTGGTCATGGCAATGGCTTGTGCATCTTCCTGAATGGCCGTGTTCACTACTTCTTCCACGCTGCGGTCGTGCCCAAGGTGAATGACTTCCACGCCCGTGGCCTGGATAATCCTGCGCATGATATTAATAGCGGCATCGTGCCCGTCAAACAGGCTGGCGGCCGTAACCACACGAACTTTGTTTTTGGGTTTGTACGATTCGGGTGCCGCATGTCCGGCCAAATTGCTTTTTTTCTCTTTCGTTTCGGCTGTCGATTGGCTCATGGGCGTGTTGCGTGAATCGCCAAAATTACAGATACACGAATGATTTTGCTAACAGTTGATAGGTTGTGGTATTTTTGCGTGGATGATCTATCACATTACTACGCGCACCGATTGGCAAGCTCAACAGTCGGGCGACTACTTCACGGCTCCAAGTTTATCAACTGAGGGATTTATTCACTGTAGCACTGCCGGTCAATATCGCGGTGTTCGGCAGCGCTATTTTGCAGGACAGACGGATCTGGTTTTGTTGCACATTGACGAAGTGCAATTGGAGCCGTTGCTGAAGTTTGAAGTAAGTACAGGAGGTGAGGAATTTCCGCACGTGTACGGCCCTATCAATAAAGGTGCAATTGTGAAGGTGGAGCGTTTGCTTTGAGGTGAATGCTAGGTCCCTGACTCAGCAGAAATTTGTATGTCTTAAATGATCCGCGCCTTCTTCAACTTCCGAATCAAAAACCAGTATTCTTTTCCGTAACCCACCAATATTTCTTCACCCTTCCGGATGATTCGTTTGGCTTCGATGAAACATCGTTTACCGTCAATCACATATTCAGCATTGTTGTTCAGGTTTCGCTGTCGCGATAAGCCCTGCGCATCGTTGGCATAGCGGCCAAACGTCTTGTAGTACCGTTGTGCGTTGATGGCCATCATACGGTCCACCCGCAGGATGTAGCCGTTAATGCCATCTTCATGCTTGATGTCGTTCCACCGTACTAACCTCCCTTTGTATTCGGTAATCCGGGCACCGCGCGGAATAGCGACACGGGTAAACAGCCCGAGGCCCGCCCCCGGAAGTTGCGATTTCCCAATATGTAATGATTTGTCGAAGTGCGGCATATCATAAAAAAACCCTGCCTCGCAGCGCAGGGCAGGGTTTTTCGATTAAAGCAGTTGGATTACAATTTGCCGGAAAGCTCCTTGCTCGCCTTGAACTTGGCAACCTTCTTTGCTTTGATCTTGATGGTTTCGCCCGTGAACGGGTTGCGGCCCGTGCGGGCAGCGCGCTTGGAAACCGAGAATGTACCGAAGCCAACCAGCGTTAACTTATCACCTTTCTTAAGGGTCTTGGTTACAGCGTCAATGAACGCATCGATTGAAGTGGCAGCCTGGGTTTTGGTAATGCCAGCCTCATCGGCAACATGGCTTACTAATTCAGCTTTTGTCATGGGTTGTTTGGTTTATATAAGTATTAAACAATGGCTGCAAATATATAAGGTTTTGTCTCCGTTGCATGGTTTGATACACACTTTTCAATAATTTTTATTCCGCGCAAAGCATTACCCAGTACTGGTTTGCCGAGATTGGGCGGGCCGCTGAACCGGTGTGCGGAGCTTCCACCGCGATGTGCGTTGAGCACATCAAGTCACTTAAACCGGTTTTGTTGGTTCACCCTGTAACTGCTTCATTCGGTGAAGGATATAGCGGGCCAAAATGACACAGACGGGAGTGAAAATCAAGGTGAAAAATGCCATCTTGCACGCGAATGATGCGCTTGGTTTTACGCGGGCTTGTTGGCTTTACGGTGCTGCTTTTAGTGGTAGTACTGGTGCTGGCACTTTTTGCTGTGGCGCCTGTGCACCGGTACTCGATTCAGCAGCAACCGTTCTTTCTTCAGGCCAATGCGCAGCTTGATTCCCTCGCGGGCCTAAGCTCAAAAGTGGCTGTTCACGGCTTTCGAGTTGGGTTTTCCCGTCAGTCGATAACACCGGCCTACCCGACTTCTACGGCAGGTCATGGAAACCGTGGGCGGCAACTGTTCAGCTCGGTGCATGATTCTTTGTTTGTGCGCACAGTGGTGATTGATAACGGTGCCGATAAGGTGGCCATGATTGCGGTGGATCTTTTACTGATGCCACCTTCGGTACGCGAGCGGGTTGAACACAACGTGGCAGCTCTGGGGTTTGAGCCTCGGCAATTGTACTATGCGGGCACGCACACCCACAATGGCGCGGGCAATTGGGGCCATGGAGCCATCGGGTTTTTGTATGGTTTCTACGATGAGGCACTCGTTCAGTTTATGGCTGATCAGATCGTGATGAGCTTGCGTGAAGCCGACCGTCACAAGCGCCCTTCGCGAATTTTGCACGGGCGACAACCGGTGCCGGGCGTAGTGGAGAATCGGATGGTGAACGACACCACGTCAGTTGATCGGCTGTTGCGAATGATGGTAATTGAGCAACACACGGGTGAGCGTCTGGCGTTGGCATCATTTACGGCTCATCCCACGTGCTTATCGTCCACCGTCCTTGAGTTGTCGCGCGACTACCCCGGCTTAGTCGTTGACGAATTAGAGAAATCCGGTTACGATTTTGCGATGTTCCTGGCTGGGGGTGTTGCCAGCCACGCGCCTCGCTCGCCTCGCCAGAACTGGGAGAAGATGGAGGATCTGGCGCAGGCCTTGGTTCGATCAGCGGCAACAATGAATTGGCAACCGGTGACCGACTCAACCGTAGCTGTGGTGCGATTCCCCCTGCCCATGCCCGATCCGCAATTGAAGATCGCACAAGACTGGCGTGTGCGGCCGTGGGTCTTTCGCGCTGCCTTTGGGCGCGAGCCGGTTTATCTTTCTGCCGCGCGCATCGGCAATCTGGTGTGGTTGGGCACACCGTGCGACTTTTCCGGCCAGCTCGTACAACAATTGGATTCTCTTCAGGCGGCCCACCCGCTAATCGTTACCAGTTTTAACGGAGGGTACACCGGGTACATCACTCCCGACAAATACTACGATGTTGATCATTACGAAACGCGGTTGATGAATTGGTACGGTCCGGGTAACGGTGAGTATTTTGTGCACTGCCTTAACCGTTTGTCCGCAGCCGTGGTGCGCGATCCCCGGTAGCAATGGAGTATCCCGTTCTTGATATTCTTCCTCAATTACTATTCCATCTTGCGTCAAGGCCCGTGGTAATTTTGCAGGCGCCTCCGGGTGCCGGCAAGTCTACCGTGTTGCCCTTGCATTTGTTGCAGCAGCCCTGGCTCGGTGAGCAGAAAATTCTGATGCTGGAACCCCGAAGATTAGCGGCTCGCTCGGTGGCCATGCGCCTGGCTGGTCAACTCAGCGAAGAAGCAGGCCACACAGTAGGGTTTCGCATGCGTTTCGAGACCAAAGTATCGGCTGCAACACGCCTAGAAATCATCACAGAGGGAATACTGACGCGGTTGATTCAGGAAGATAATGCCCTGGAAGGTGTGGGGCTGGTGATCTTCGATGAATTTCATGAACGCAGCCTTCAGGCCGACCTGGCTTTGGCATTGTGTCTTCAACTGCAACAGGTTTTGCGGCCCGATCTGAAAATCCTGATCATGTCAGCAACGCTGGATGGCGAAGCGTTATCAGCCCGACTGCAGGGTGCACCGGTGATTACGTCACAAGGCCGTTTGTTTCCGGTATCCGTGCGATATGCCGATCGCGAGGAAGAGTCTCCTGTAGCCCAGCGGGTAGCGCGTGCGGTTCGTTCCGCGTTGCGCGATGAGACGGGCGATATTCTTGTATTTCTTCCGGGCACGGCCGAGATCCACCGCACAGCCGAACTGCTGGCCGATGTCACCGGTGCTGTTGTCTGCCCGTTGTACGGTGATCTTCCCTTTCGCCAGCAGCAGGATGTACTGTTGCCGCGCGCAGACGGGCTGCGCAAGATTGTACTTGCCACTTCCATTGCAGAAACATCTTTAACAATTGAGGGTATCCGAGTGGTGATTGACAGCGGCTACAGTCGTGTCCCGCGGTTTGATCCGCGCAGCGGCTTTACGCGCCTCGAAACGGTACGCGTTACCCAGGATGCTGCTGATCAGCGAGCCGGTCGTGCCGGTCGACTCGGGCCGGGTATCGCGTATCGCTTATGGCCGCAGCACCTGAAGCTGGTGCCAAATCGGTCACCCGAAATTCTTGAAGCCGATCTGGCATCGTTGATTCTTGAGCTTGCAAATTGGGGCGTGGCCGATGTCCACGATCTGTTCTGGCTGACCCCTCCACCAGCGGGCGCAGTCGAGCAAGCGCGACAGCTATTAGCTGGCTTGCAGGCTTTGGAGCAAAACAAGATTACTCCTTTGGGGCGCACCATGGTACAATTGCCTACGCATCCGCGGTTGGCGCATTTGTTGGTATTGGCCAGCCGCGAAGATCGTGTGGCGTTTGCCAGCGACCTGGTGGCTTTGCTGGAAGAGCGCGACCCTTTGCCGCGTGAGGCGGGCGCTGATATCACATTGCGACTCAACGCACTCGCGCAATGGCGAACCGGAGAACGCGTGGCAGCCGAGCGCAGCGTGCTGGAGCGACTGGAGAAAACCGCAGCCATTTGGCGAAAACATTTCCGGGTGACACCCGCCAGGGGGCAAGTATCTCATTATACCGCGGGTAGGTTATTGAGCTGGGCCTTTCCCGAACGCGTGGCGAAACAGGTCAGTCGAATGGGTGAGCAGTATAAACTTGCCAACGGACGAGTGGCCCGATTGCCCAAAGGCGATGAATTGGCAACCGAAACGTGGATTGCCGTGGCTGCGCTGGATGGTGGGAGTGGCGAGGGTCGGATTTTTCTGGCCGCACCTCTTGACGAACGTGATCTGGCGGATCAGGCCGAACAGCAGCACACAATGCGCTGGAACAGCGAGCGTGAAGCGATTGAAATGGTTGAAGAGTTGCGCGTAGGGCAACTGCCGTTGCAAACCCGAACCAGGTCATTGCCGGGCGATGACGAGCAGGTGGCATTTTTGCTGAGCGTAATACAGGAAAGGGGTTTGTCGTGGGCCGGTTGGGCTGATGAGCAACGCGAATGGCAGGCCCGCGTAATAAGTTTACGTCTTTGGCGACCCGATGAACCGTGGCCGGACGTACGTGACGAGCAACTCCTGGCATCGGCCGCGGAGTGGTTGGCTCCGTTTCTTCAAGGCATCAGCAAGCGCAGCGAATTGCAGAAACTGAATTGGCATGACGTGATGATGACGGTTTTGCCGTGGTCGTTGGCGTCCTCGCTCGATCGGCTGGCCCCCCGAAAGATGACCGTTCCTTCCGGTTCACAAATTGCACTTCATTATCACGAAAGTGGACAGGCACCATTTATGGAAGTTCGGCTACAGGAGTTGTTCGGCCTCACCGAAACGCCAACCGTGAATGACGGCCGGCAGAAGATTATCCTACACCTACTGTCGCCCGGGTACAAACCGGTGCAGGTCACTCAGGATTTAAAAAGCTTCTGGCAGACAACCTACCACCAAGTGCGAAACGAGTTGCGCAGGCGTTACCCGAAGCATCACTGGCCGGAAGATCCCTGGACGGCCGAAGCCGTGCGCGGGGTGAAGCGGAAGGGCTAGTTATAGATAATATACTTCGCCCGCTTCGCTTTGAAAGCATCCAAATCACTTTTCCAGCTCGCGCGGATTTCATCGGCTGACAAGCCTTGAATGATCTGTTCTTTCAGTTTGGGGGTGCCGGCCAACGTAGTGAAGTAGTCGGTGAAAAACTTTTCTTTCTCCGCGAAATCGCGGTAAGCCTGAATAATCCACTCCAGGTGGATGTTGTTGTGCGGTTTCTCTTTTCGGAAGTCGTATCCAAAACAAACCTGGTCCTGGAAGGGCGGTTTCTTAGCCATGCCTTCGATACTTACGGGTGTGAATTGGAACGGCAGTTGCGTGAGGCTGGGATGACCAATCACTTCAAATGGATTTTGTGTGCCGCGGCCAACACTTAGTGCTGTTCCTTCAAGCAAACACGTGGTGGGGTATAGCGCGATGGCGTGATCGTTCGGCAGATTGGGCGAAGGCCGTACAGCCAGCGAGTACGGCTGATCGTGTTTCCAAAATTGCACGGTGATCACCTCGAGTTCGCACTTTTTTCCTCCGGCCAGCCAGCCTTCTCCGTTGATCATGCGGGCCAACTCGCCCACCGTCATCCCGTGTACAATGGGTATAGGGTGCATGCCGACAAACGATTTTTGATCCGGTTGCAACACGGGTCCGTCAATGTAGTGCCCGTTGGGGTTGGGGCGGTCGAGCACTACCACCTTCTTTTTGTTTTCCGCGCAAGCTTCCATCATGTAGTGCAGCGAGCTGATGTACGTGAAAAAACGAGTGCCTACATCCTGTATGTCGAAGATGACGACATCGACATCCGCCAGTTGGGCAGCCGTTGGTTTCTTATTACTTCCATAAAGCGAAACAATCGGAATACCTGTTTTGGCGTCCTTCCCATCTGCAATTTTTTCGCCTGCATCGGCTGTGCCGCGAAAGCCGTGTTCGGGCGCATAAATCTTTTTGATGTTCACCTTCATGCTGCTGAGCAGGTCAACCAGGTGCGCATAACCCACCATCGAGGTATGATTGACCAGCAGGCCCACGCGTTTGTCTTTGGTTTGCTCCAGAATCAGATCAAATCGCTCGGCACCGACTTTCACTGTCGGCTGCGATTTCAGCAAACCGGCCGTCAGCAGGGCGGCCAACATCAAACCAAGACGAATCATTTTCTTTACTTTGTCAGTTCAGGTACCAAAATTAAGCCAAAGGTTGAACCTTTCGTATTTCATTTCAAAGCGCATTCGCACGGCTGTTTCCAATGGCTTTTCTTCGGCTATTCATCGTATTGCCATTGTTACCATAGCCCTTGGGCTGGCAGCGGCCCTGGTGTCGTTTCTCATCATGTTGGGCTTTCAGAACACGGTGAAAGACAAGGTGTTTGCGTTCAGTTCGCACCTGCTGGTCACCCGTTACTCCATGAGCAACGCAACAGAAGAACAACCTTTTGATTACCGGGTCACCCTTTTTCAAAAACCCGATACATTTCCGTTCGTCAGGCGCGTGCAGCCGTATGCCCACAAGGCTGGATTGATCAAAACAGATGACGAAGTGCTGGGGATCATCTTCAAAGGCATTACCGACAGGCCTGGCCAGGACGGTCTGCGCCAGAGCGTGGTGGAAGGGCGATTCATAGCGTTTCAGGACTCTGCCTTTTCGCGCGAGGTTTTGCTGAGCCGGGTGATCGCCAACAAGATCAGGGCAAAAGTTGGCGATGCTCTCATTATCCATTTTTTGCAGGATCCCCCACGTTCCAGGCGACTTAACGTGGTAGGAATTTATGAGACCAATCTATCTGATTACTTTGACAGCAAGCATGTGATCGGAGATCTTAAACTGGTGCAGCAACTCAACGGTTGGAAGTCGTTTGAGGCCGGTGGGCTGGAAGTAGTCACGGACATCAACTATTTCCCGTCCAACTTTCTTCGTCAGGCTGATTATGAGTCGTATTGGCAATACCACTCGTCATTAATTGAAGAAGACCCCGGCCTGACCTATTGGCAACGGCAGTGGGAGTATGTGCGCACCTGGTGGAACTACTCCTTTGATTACGATCGGGCCTCACTCGATTATCAAGCCACCGTCATTGGCCAATCGATGGATTTTGACTTGCGCCTGGAGACAGCCCGGGACAAGTACATTCAGGTATTCGAGTGGTTAGGTTTGATCGGACGGCAGGTGAAGATATTGCTGGTGATCATTCTGCTGGTGGTTTGCGTAAACATGATTTCGGTGGTGCTTATTCTGGTGATGGAGCGCACACCCATGATTGGAATGCTGAAGGCGATGGGCGCCCCGGATCGCCTCGTGCGGTCGGTGTTTGTCTACAATGGGGTTAGCCTCATCGTAAAAGGCCTGGCGTGGGGCAACCTTGTGGGGCTCGGGCTTTGCCTGATGCAGGACCGGTATCGGTTACTCCGGCTCAATCCGCATGACTATTATATGGACTACGTGCCGGTCGATTGGCATTGGCCAACTATTCTGGCGCTCAACGTGCTGACACTCGCAGTTGTCACCCTCGTGTTGCTGGTGCCAACCGCGCTCATCTCACGCATTCATCCCATCCGGGCCATCCGTTTCGATTAATCTGCTACAAGCCGGATGGAAGCCGAGTTAATGCAGTAACGCAGTCCGCCCGGTTTCGGCCCATCAGGAAAAACGTGGCCGAGGTGAGCATCGCACACGTTGCAGCATACTTCCACCCGCACCATGCCAAAGCTGGTGTCCTGGTGATAGGCAATGACGTTTGCTTCAACGGGCTCCGTAAAGCTGGGCCATCCTGTGCCGCTGTCGAATTTGAGGCGCGCATCAAACAAGTGTGTTCCGCAGCAGCGGCAGGCATACAGGCCCGGCTCATGCGCCTCGCAATACTCTCCGGTAAAGGCGCGTTCGGTCCCCTTTTTTCGGGTAATGTAAAACTCCTCTTCGGTAAGCATGGCACGCCATTCGGCCTCGGTTTTTTCAATGCGTTGCGGAGGAGGGAGCGGCTGGCGCGCATACGTGAGAATGTCTTTCCAGGTATTCATGGATAGTAAAGTCGCGAAGGTCTATTTTGGTTCAAAAAAAGTCATTTTTACCTGTAACATCATTAGCTTTCCCACGTCTTGCCCCTGTACGGATGGATTTCCACATGTTCGAAACCCGCGTTTTGCCCGTTAAAAACAAGCTTTTTCGCTTTGCTACCCGGTTATTGGGCAGCCAGGAGGAGGCCAAGGATGTAGTGCAGGAGGCGTTTATCAAAGTGTGGAATGGCCGTGAGCAATTGGGCGAAGTGCAGAACCTGGAAGCCTGGTGTATGCGCATTGTGAAAAACCTGTCGCTCGACCGCCTGCGAAGTTCGCAGCGCAGGCCGGCCGATGGTCTCGATCAGCACACGGAAATCCGACAGGAGTCGCTCACTCCGCACGAAACCACCGAGCTGCAGGAAAGTATGAAACAGATTGAATTGCTGATGAATGCCCTGCCTGACAAACAACGTCAGGTTATGCACCTGCGCGATGTTGAAGGCTACAGCTACCAGGAGATCTGCGAGATTCTGGAGATTGACATGAGTCAGGTGAAGGTAAGTTTATTCCGCGCGCGCCAGGCGGTGCGCGACCAACTGATTAAAATGAATGCGTATGGACTCTAAACACATAGAAGTCCTGCTCGAAAAATACTGGAACGGTGACACATCGCTGGAAGAGGAAGCACAATTGCGCGCCTACTTCGCCCAGCCTGATGTTCCGCAGGCCCTGCAGTCAGCGGCCACGTTGTTCCGGTATTTCCAGCACGAGCAGGAAAAAAAATTAGCACCTTCTTTTGACGGGCGTGTAACAAAGCACATCCGGCAGCGTCAAGGAGGTAAAATCATCAAGATGGTGAATATGGTAAATGTCGCGAGAATTGCAGCCGGGGTGCTGGTGATTGTAGCGGCCGGCTACCTGATACGCCAGGAGGTGAGCAAGATGTACCCCGAGGACACCTATACCGATCCCAAGGTGGCGTTTGAGGAAACAAAGAAGGCCTTGATGATGATCTCAAAAAGCTTCGGCAAGGCGCAGCAGGAAGCGGGTAAGATTAAGATGTTTAATGAGGCGGAAGAGAAAATTCAAAACCCCGGGAAGGCAGACAAGGAACAAGAAGCAAGTATCTAAAAAACATTAACACGCAAAGCATATGAAAAAGGTAGTAATCGGAATGATGTTGCTGGCCCTTTCGGTGGCCGCACAGGCGCAGGGAGATGCCATCGCCAAGTTTTTTGCCAAGTACCAGAACGATGAGTCGTTTACCCAGGTAACGGTGAGCAGCAAGATGTTCAACCTGTTTACCAACATGGACGTGGAAAAGCCCGAAGACAAAGAAGTACTGGATGCCATTAGCAAACTGAAAGGGTTGAAAGTGCTGGTGAAGGAAGATGCGCGCAATGCACGTGAATTGTATAAAGAAGCCTATTCCATGATTCCCCAGAATCAGTACGAAGAACTCATGTTTGTTCGCGACAAAGACAAGGACATGAAGTTTTACATTCGCGAAACGAGCCCCGGCAAAATCAGCGAATTGGTGATGATTATGGGCGGAAATGAAGAATTCATGATCATGAGCATCTTTGGCGAGATCGACCTGAAACAAATCAGCAAGATTGGCCGTAAAATGGACATCGATGGGCTGGACCAGCTGGAGAAAATCGATGATGGCAAGGATAAGACTAAAAAGAACGAAGAGTAATCGATCAAAAGTTTAACCCCGGGCCGCCCCGACAAGTCGGGGCGGCCAGGAATATTCACCAAAAAAATATGAAAAAACTTTTTTTCCTGATCGCATCCGCCATCGTTAGCCTTACGGTGCAGGCACAGAGTGATGCTTACCAAACCCTTCGCAATCATTTCATTGACAAACCGGATGTGCACGCCTTCAGCATGAGCGGGCTGCTTTGCCGGATGGCCGCAGGTATGATGGCTCCCCAGGAGAGCGTATTGCGCCAGGCCTTGCGCGACATCAAACATATTCGCTTCATGGTTATCCCCAAGGAAGAATTCGCCCGCCAGCAGTTGAGTGTAAAAGGCTTCCGCCAGGTGTTGCAGAAAGACGGCTTCGAAATGCTGGCCCATGTTCGCGAACGCGGTGACGATGTAAGCTTCCTGTTGCGCGAAGAAGGGAAGGACAAAAAGAAGCGGTACTTCGTCTTAGTTGAAGAAAGCGATGAGGTGGTGGCCATTGAGATGAAAGGTTATATTGACCCTGAGATCTTCAAGGACGAAAACAACAAGATTTCGCTTAATTACTGATGAGGCGCTTCCTATACCTTAGCCTGCTGTTGGCCTTACCCGGGCTTGTCGCGGCTCAAACCAAGACAACCCAGGCGTTGGCCGAGCGATATACGGAGTCGATGTCGCTGTTCTTTTACAAGAACACGCTTCGTATGCTGAATCAGACCGAAGACAAGGAGTTCGATGAAATGATCAAGGACATCGACAAATTGCGACTCCTACTCATTGACAAAGAGAAGAACTTCAGTGCAGCCGATTACAAAAGAATTACTGGCGATTACCAAAAAGAAGCGTACGAGCCCATTATGACGAGCCGCGCGCAAGGCCGCAACTTTGACATTTTCCTTCGCGAAGCCCAGGGACAAACCAAGGGAATGGTGGTGCTGGTGAATGATTCGTCAAGCCTCTACGTATTGGACATCATCGGTAAGATTTCGATCAACAATGTGACCGGCCTGTTCAATAAACTTGATCAGAGCAGCGACATCAGCAAAAAGATCAAGAATTTTGCCGAGCGGGATGAGCGGAAGAAAGCTCGCAAGGAAGAAGAGGACAAAGATTCGGATAACTAAACAAAGAAGTTTTTGGAAACCGTACTTGCCATTCACGGCCTGACTAAGCATTTCGGCAAACTGTGCGCAGTGAATCAACTGAACCTGGACGTGAAGCGCGGCCAGGTGTTTGGGATGCTGGGGCCTAACGGCAGCGGCAAAACAACCACCTTGGGTATGCTCATGGGTGTCACCAACCCAACAAGCGGCAGTTTCAGCTGGTTTGGTCAGCCGCCCACTCACCTGATGCGTCAGCGTATTGGGGCGGTGCTGGAGCATCCGATTTTTTATCCTTACCTCACGGGTCAGCAGAATCTGGAGCTTAACGCGATGATCAAGGGTGCCACCGCGCAGCAGATTGATCGCGTGCTCGAAATTGTGGAGCTGCTGCCACGCAGGCACGATAAATATCGAACCTACTCGCTCGGGATGAAACAGCGACTGGCTATCGCGTCTGCGTTGCTCAACGATCCCATTGTGCTTATCCTCGATGAACCTACGAACGGCCTTGACCCGATGGGTATAGCCGAAATCCGCGAGTTGATCAAAAAGATTGCGGCAGATGGTAAAACCATCATCCTGGCCAGCCACCTGCTGGACGAAGTGCAAAAGGTATGTACTCACTTTGCCGTGTTGAAGCGGGGTAACCTCATGCATGTGGGCCCTGTGGACGAAGTAGGAAAAGGAGAGGAGACCGTGGAGGTGGCTGCCTATCACGATGACGTGGCCGAAGTGTTGCGCGAGTTCCCCGGCACGGCCGACCTCAAGCGCGAGAACCAACATTACCTGGTTACCCTGCGCGATGGCTTCCACAGTTCGGAGATCAACCGGTTTTTGTTTGAGCGTGGTATTGTGGCCTCGCACTTGCAAACCAAAAAGAAAAGCCTGGAAATGCAATTTCTGGAGATACTGGCCGAAAACAGCGAACCCATTCACTGATGAGCACCTTGCATTTATTGGCAATTGACCTGAAGAAGATGCGGCACTACCGCACCTTTTGGATCATCTGCGGCTTGTATTTTTTTATGTTGGTGACCGCCACCGCCAGCGGCATGGAGTTTCTCAAGTGGCTGGCTCGCACCATTGAAGGGTTTGGTCAGAGCATCAACATTAACCGCATTCCGCTTTACCACTTCCCGGACATCTGGCAAAATCTGGCCTGGAGCAGTGGCTTGCTCAAGATGGGCATTGCGATCATGGTGGTGGTATCCATCACCAACGAGTACACATACCGCACCCTGCGGCAAAACATTATTGATGGCCTTAGCCGCGAGCAGTTCATGTTTTCCAAGGTGCTGACGAACATACTATTGAGTATAACCAGTATGGTGCTGGTGTTCCTTATTGCAGTTGTTACGGGTCTTATCTACTCGCCCCAGTTTGATTATCCGTATGGCTTCACCGGTATTGCGTTTTACCCGGCCTACTTTCTTGAGGTGTTTGCCTTTTTGTCGTTTGCATTGATGTTGGGTATGATGGTACAGCGATCGGGCCTCACCATCATCCTGTTACTCAACTCGTATCTCATTGAGTTAATCATTAAAGAAAACATCGATGAATACGTTCCGCAATTGATCAAGTTCTTTCCGCTGGAGTCGATCATGAATCTTGTGCCGCTGCCCTTTGCACGGTATGCATTTCAGGAGATCCGCGACTACGTCACGTGGGATTCTGTGCTGATTGCTCTCGTCTGGGCCGTTTTGTTCAACTATTTTGCCTATCTCAAGCTGAAGAAGTCCGACATTTAACGACTTTGTCAATTTGACGGAGGCGGAATTATTACTACTGCCGCATTGGCATGCGATCAAAATCGGTATCATCCTTGTTATACTCGTGTAGAGGGAGAACAGGTGATGAGAAAGCCAATTGTAAATACGGAGTTACTGACTTCGATTGACGTACTCAATACGTTGAATGGCGGCCATATTGAAGCCCGGGTTGCATTGCAGCAAAAACCGGAGTGGCGTGAGATTCGCGTGAGCGTTCCCGGCATTGGTCGTGATCACATCAAGGTAGAGATTCACAACAACTACCTCATGGTTTTTTATACCCACCAGTTACAGCTAACGGCCCAGCGCATTGAGGTGCCACGGGTGGTGTACAACAAAGCCATTCCGTACTTTATTGATGCCGACCGGATTGAGGCAGTTTTTGAAGGCCCGCAACTTGTGGTGCGAATGCCCTTTAACGAGTTTTCGAACGGGTATCATCGAAGTATTCCCACCTCGGAAGGATAGCAAGACTTCTGTCAAGGCCGGTTTGAAAGACCGGCCTTTTTCATTTCAATCGATTTAGGGTTAAAAAATGATATCAGTAGCATATTTTGTATTGATTTTGTCGAAATCAGGGCAAAAAAATACCCTATATTTGACGAAAACCACTACAAATTTAACCTGTCTGGGTCATGTCTAAACCAAAAACACGCTGGATAGTCATTTTTGTTATTATTGTTGTCCTCCAGTTCATCGTCCTGTTTGATTCAGGCCCGCTGCCTTCCGAGGGTGCGGAAACCATTGACAAAGCCGATACAGCCTGGATGATTGTGGCCAGCGCGTTTGTATTGTTCATGACTCCCGGCCTCTCTTTTTTTTATGGAGGCATGGTGAGCGCCAAAAACGTAATCTCGACCATGCTTCAGAGTTTCATTGCTCTGGGTGTCATCAGCTTGCTGTGGTACCTCGTTGGTTTCAGCCTGGCGTTTGGAGATAGCCTCGGTGGGTTCATCGGTAATCCACTTACATTTTTTGCCTTCCATAATGTTGGCCTCAGTCCTCATCCGGCATTGTCGCCTACGTTTCCGCTGCTTCTGTTTGCGCTCTTCCAACTGAAGTTTGCCATTATTACGCCCGCTCTCATTACCGGCAGCTTTGCCGAGCGTGTCAAGTTCACCTCGTACCTGATTTTCATGTGCTTGTTTGCGATTTTCATTTACTCGCCATTGGCACACTGGACGTGGCATCCGGAGGGGTTCCTTCGCAAATGGGGCGTGCTGGATTTTGCGGGAGGTTCGGTGGTGCACATGTCTGCCGGCTTTGCAGCATTGGCCGGGGCCTACATTCTGGGCAAACGCGAAAACAATAGCCATCAGCCTGCCAACATTCCCTTCATCTTGCTGGGCACCGGCATGTTGTGGTTTGGATGGTTTGGGTTCAATGCAGGCAGTGCGCTGGCCGCCAATGGACTGGCTGTGCAGGCATTTGCTACCACGAACATGGCATCCGCTTCCGCCATGATCACGTGGGTGATGTTCGATGCCCTGGTAGGCCGCAAGATATCGGCCATGGGCGCGTGCATCGGGGCTGTTGTTGGCCTGGTGGCCATTACCCCAGCAGCGGGTTTTGTCAATCTGGGGCAAAGCGTCTTCATCGGGTTTGCAGCAGCCATTATCAGTAACCTGGCAGTTTACTACAAACAAAAGCGCACATCGCTTGATGATACGCTCGATGTATTTCCCTGTCATGGTATCGGGGGAATTGTCGGCATGATCCTCACGGCCGTTTTTGCCAAGGATGTTGGATTGATTTACGGCCAGACGCAAACTTTTCTGTATCATTTGCTCGCGCTGGTTATTGTTGGCGGATTTTCATTTGGTGGCTCGTATGTGATCTACAAGATCACCGGAAAGATCACACGCCTGCGTGTGTCACCGGAAGATGAGCGTATAGGCCTAGATATGTCGCAACACAGCGAAACGATTCACCCCATGCGGGTGGAGGCAGCATAGCCCGGATGAGTAAGCACATGGCTTAATTCGGCCCGAATTCCAGATACGGAAGGGCACGTTTCAGTTTTATCGTGTCGATAGCACGAATAGTCTTCAACTCGCTCCAATCCCTGATGGCACCGTGCTGAAACCGATAGGCCATGATCAGTCTTCCCGGAACCAGGCCGACATAGGGGTGCTGCGAAAGATTTTTTTCGGCAGCCGAGTTGATCGAAATTTTTCGTGGTACGAAGCCGGGCTCCACAAAAAACTTCATTTTCAGCAGGTCAACCACACTACTGTCAAGCCCATACACCTCATACAACTGATCGGTACTGACATATCCGCCCAGTTTTTCGCGGTAATTGATAATCCGTTGCGACAGCTTAGGCCCCACTCCGTAAATGCTTTTTAATTGCACTGTATCAGCGGTGTTCAGATCATATATCGGTTTGCTGCTGCCCGGCCTGATCTGCCGGTGGGCGTATCCCGGGTTCTCCCGTTCAGGAATTACCACGTAAGGCTCAAGTTGCCGGTAGAGAGCGTCACTTAAGCCGTAGAGTTTTCGCAGTTCTTCTTTTTGATCGATCGGATTTTTCTCCCGGTAGCGGATCAGCCGATCGGCAAGTTGTGTCTTGAATCCTAATTCAATCAGTTCTTCCCGCGTAGCCGTGTTGGGATCAAACTTGAATAGCTGTGGCTCCGGTTGCGATGGCGTGTTGCGCGGTTCAACGCCCAGGCTGTCCAACAGCGTAACCGAAGGCGGTGTTGATGGAGCCGTGCGAACCATCCAGAATTGGTAAGCGGGTACAGCAACAATCAGGAGCGCCATCAGGGGTAGTAAGACCAGCAGGGCGCGGCTTTCGCTTTGCGAGAAGCCAAAAACATTCCGCCACCAGGTTTGCCAGTTCGCCATAGACAAGACGTGCGATAAGTTAGGCGCATGCCAAAACAAAAGCAAACCCGTACGCGATGTTGTTGAGATTTGCCGGGAGCAAACGGCTATTCACTTTTGCAAACGCCCACACCGAGACGGCCACCCGCAGAGGCCTTGTCGGAAGCCGCGGCACCGATGTTGCCGGCAGCGAGTATGACATCCCGCCCGGTACCTGTCTCTGCCAGGTGGATTTTGATGGAAGCATTTAGGGCAAGAATGTCAGCATACGAGAGGGGTGTTTCATCAGCCCACTGGCTCAGCAGGGTCTCTGATGTTCCGGACGCAGCGGATACGGGATTGAGCAGTGCAGCAATGTCGGCATCCGGCACTGATAAATCGCCCAGATGCAAATGCACCGGGTGCTCATTATTTCCGCTCAGGCCTGCCAGTTTCACCAGGGCCAGGGCGCTTCCGTCTTTCTTTTCTTTGAATGTGATTGTGCCGCTCGTAGGGTACGCACTGCCGGGCACCAAGGCATAGGTCACCTCGTTTCCTGTAAAATCCGAAACTTCGCTATCCGGCTGGCAAGCCCAAATTACCAGCACCAATACAATTGCCAAACCCTTCATACTCTTCATCGTTTTCATGCTGTAACATCGAAAGGTAAAATTTTATTCCCAAAAACGCATGATAACGGTCGGTATGGCGCTAAATTGGCCAGCCCTTTGTGTTTTTGGCACGAAACTGGATATTTTCCCACTATGGCAAAAAAGCTTGTTTACCTCTTGTTTTTCGCGGTTGCGTGCAGCCCCTCAGCCACCTCGGTGAAAACCGATTTGCAGAATACCCGGCCAGCCTGGCTGTCGGCAAAACCGCAGCAGTCGGGTTATTACATTGGTATCGGGCAAGGCATAAAAGACGGCACCAACAATTACATTCAGGCCGCCAAGAAAAGTGCGTTTGAAGATTTGATTTCGGAGATCAAGGTTACAGTGTCGTCCAGTTCAGTGCTTACGCAGATTGATGCCAACCAGGAGTTCCAGGAGAAATACGAGCAGATCATTCAGACAACAGCAGCAGACGACATTCAGGAATTTGAGCAGGTCGATTCGTGGGAAGATGAGAAGACCTATTGGGTGTATTACCGGCTCTCGCGGGAGCGGTACCGCCAGATCAAGGAAGAGCAGAAGCGAAACGCTATCACGTTGGGAATGGATTTTTTTGTAAAGGCCAAACAGGCCGATCGATCGGGCGAACCGGTACAGGCTCTGTCATTTTATTATCAAGGATTCCGCGCCCTGGAAAAGTACCTGGCTGAGCCAATCCGAATTGATTTCGAGGGAAAGGAAATACTGCTTACCAACGAAATTATTGCCTCCATGCAATTCATTCTTGAGAAGATTCAGTTGACGGCAAATCCCTCCGAGATCATGCTCAACCGCAGGATGGTGCAAAATGACCAAACCGTTTTGGTGACTGCATTAGACAAGTCCAGCAAGAAACCCGTTACCGATTTGCCGTTACGGGCCGCATTTGAAAAGGGCGCAGGAGATGTTTTTCCCGACTACAAGACAGGCCAAAACGGACAGATCAAAGTATTGCTGACCAAAATCGGGTCGCGCGACATTGAGCAGAAGATCGGGGTCAGCGTCAACATGCTCAGTTTCGCGGGTGATCAGCCCTCCCCGGTGTATGCGTTGGTATCCTCTAAGATGGTGACGCCAAAAGCGGTAATTCTCATGAAGGTGCAGCGCCCGCTGGTGTATCTGTCTTCGATTGAGAAAAGCCTCGGTGTCGACAAATCCAATCAACAGCTGACCAACCGGGTAAAGAACTACCTGGCTAATGCCGGTTTCGAGTTTACCGAGCAAAAGGATAAGGCCGAGTTGTGGGTGGATGTCAACAGCAACTCGGAGCGGGGTGCTCAATCGGGCAGCATCTTTATTACCTATGTTACGGCCGTCATCCGCGTATCTACGGTAAAAGACAACAAGGAGATTTATGCTACTACGCTGGACCGCGTAAAGGGGTATAGCCTGGACTACGAGCGCAGCAGCCAGGAAGCGTATAACAAGAGCCTCGAAACGCTGGAAAAGGAGAAGCTTCCGGAGCTCCTGAATGCCATTTTACAGTGATTTTCGAGGTTTAATGGCACAAATACCGCAAAAAAATAAACTGGCCTGTAAATTGTATTTAGCTAACTTGCACAATCAAACGTAAAAATGGATATGAAAAACCTGTTTAGAATTTCGACTTTCGTTGCCTTGCTGGCTGCCGTAGTTATGGTAGGCTGTAAGAAGGCCGAGAAACTGCCCAAGGGCGAAGAAGAAGTAAGTATCCCTTGCTCGGGCCCCGATTACTTCACCTCCAACAAAGTATTCCGCGCCAATGCGTTAGGCGAATCTCAGGACTTGATGACCTCCAAAAAGAAGGCCCTAACCGAAGCCCGCAATGGCTTGGCCCAGGCGATCAGCACCACGGTGAAGACGGTGACCGACAACTACGTGAACAGCCGTGAAATGAACAACAAGGAAGATGTGGAAGAGCGCTTTGAGAGCCTCAACCGCGAAGTTGTAGAGCAGACACTGACGGGCATCCGCACCATTTGCGAAAAGCAAGTGAAGACGGCTACTGGTGCGTATAAAACCTACATCGCCATTGAGCTTTCAGCCGATGAGCTGGTGAAGCAGTACAACGAGCGGTTGTCTAAGGATGAGCGTTTGAAGATTGACTACGACTACGAGAAGTTCAAGGAGACGTTCGATAAGGAAATGGAGAAGCGCGCGAAGGGTAACTAAGCGTTTGCTACTTGATCACAAAAAAGCCCTCCAGGTGAGGGCTTTTTTTATTGATCAAATATTCGTGTAATCAGTTTCCAAACACCCCAAACATGTTGAGGATCACGAGCAGGATAATAACCGGGCAAATGAACCGCAGCGCAAAACGCCAGATGGTCGAGGGCGATATGCCAAATACTACGGGTTTAGTAAAGCCCGGTGCCCCATGGCTGATTTCATCAACCAGTTTGTTGGTATTCATGAACCATCCGGTGTAAAGGCAGGTCGCAAGCACCACTACCATCATGAAAAGAGTGCCAAACACATAGTCCATGATATCCATGAACCCCTTCTTTTCAACGCCAAACAGGTTGACGTGCAGGTTCGTGAAAAATTCAGAACTGCCGTTGGACAGAGCCGAGGGAATTCCAAAAAGAAAAGCGACAACAGCCACCGTCCAGGCCGCCTTCTTGCGCGACCATTTACGCGTATCCATAAAGTAAGCGGAGGGCGCTTCCAGCATGGAGATGGTGGAGGTGATAGCAGCGAGAAACAACAACAGGAAGAACAACGCCCCCGCAATGTTCCCTAAGGGCATCTCCTGAAAGATATTTGCCAGCACGTTGAAAACCAATGTGGGCCCCTCGCTGGGTGACATGTTAAACGCGAATACGGCCGGAAACACCATGAGACCCGCAAGCAACGCAACTGAGGTATCCATTGCTGCAACCCACAAACTGGACGTTACAATGTTTTGCGTCTTTGGCAGGTAGGAGCCATATGTAATCATCATGCCCCAACCAACACCTAGCGAGAAAAATGCCTGCGTGAGCGCCTTTAGCGCAACCATACCATTGATCTTGGAAAAGTCGGGAACGAGGTAGTATTCAATACCTTTACCTGCGCCCGGCAACGTGACGCTGCGTCCGATCACAATAATGAGCAAAATGAAGAGGGCAGGCATCATAATCTTGGTGGCTTTTTCAATTCCACCCGAGACACCACCCAACACAATTAAAGCCGTGGCCAGCATCACAAATGCACCAAGCGGAATCACCAACGCGGGATTGGCAATGAAGCCAGAAAATGAAGTTTGGATGGAAAAAAGTGAAGTGAAGATGTACCCAACCGTCCACCCGGCAATAATGCTGTAATAGCTCAGCACCACAAACGTAACGATCAGGGGTAGTACGCCTGCAAAAAATGTCCAGATCGGGTTGGCACCGGTGCTTTGAAAAGCGGTCACGGGATTTTTACCGGTAAGCCGGCCCAATGCAATTTCGTTGATGAGCATAGGGGCGCCCACCAGCACAACACAAAAAATATATACCAGCACGAATGCGGCTCCGCCATTTTCGCCCGTCAGGTAGGGGAAGCGCCAGATGTTGCCCAGCCCAACGGCCGAGCCTGCTGCTGCCATTATAAAACCGAACTTGGAAGCCCATTGTCCGCGTGAAGTCATATCGAAGCGTTAGGTTATTCGGCCAAGATTGAAAAAAGCACGGGGATACGAAAGGAGAATTTTATTGACGCGATTGGCCTAAGCCAGGCCGGCTGCCAGTTGCTGTTGGATTAGCGCGAGGCCTTGGGCGAATGAATGGGGCTGATAACCAAGTTGCGTTTTCGCTTTAGTGATAACAAAGCCGGTTCTGGGCGGGCGCCTGGCAGGCTGGGTAAACGTGGCGGAATTAGCCGGCTGAATTAAAGAAGAATCGAGGCCAAAAAAATCGGCAGTCTGCCGGGCGATGTCGAGCGGTGTCATCATTTCCTCGCCCGAAATGTGAAATATTCCGGCAGTTTTCTTTTTCAAGGCGAGTACGCAGCCCTGTGCGAGGTCTTCTGCCAGTGTGGGTGTACGCCACTGGTCGTTCACCACCTGAATCGGTTTACGTTGCTCCAGACTTTTTTTCACCCACAAGACAATATTGGACCTGCTCATATCTTCACTGACACCGTACACCAAAACCGTTCGCACAATCGTCCAGAGAAGCCCCGATTTTTTCACGATCTCTTCGCCTGCCAACTTACTCTGACCGTAATAGTTCACGGGGTTGGGTTGCGCGGTTTCGTCCAGTGGTCCATCACTTCCGTCAAAAATGAAATCAGTGGAGAGGTGAATAAAATGGCAATGCCGGGGTGCATGGCGCGTGAGGAATTCAACAGCATCAACATTCGTACGCCAACAGGTTTCCCGTTCGGTCTCGCACGCGTCAACCTGTGTAAGAGCAGCCGTATGAACAATAGCATCCGGCTGATGACGGTTCATAACATCTTTTACCTGCGTTTCATCGGTAATATCCAGCGACTGAAAACTGCCGCGCGCAAGCGCAAGCGGGCGTTTGCCGGCCGCCACCAGATTGATATCCGGCTCGTGCTGCAGGAGCTTGACCAGTTTCTGGCCAAGTAATCCGTTCGCTCCTGTCACCAGTACGTTCACTCGGACTTATTTTGAGTCGGGGTACACGTAACCGAACTCTTTGGTAATTTTCTTGCGGGACATTTCTTCAACGGTCACGGCCATTCGAATATCTTTCACAGGTCGGTGACCTTGGCCAAAAACGGGTTGAGAAGCAACTTTGTCAATGACATCAAGGCCCTTGATCACTCTCCCGAAAACCGTGTAGCCGCCATCGAGATGAGGGGCACCTCCTACCGTGGTGTAGGCTTTTTCCATTTCAGGTGACAATGGCTTAGTAACGTTGATGCCAGTTTGCTTTTCAATTTCGGGTGCCAGGGCAAACAAGGCGCGCTGATAGCCGGCCATGTCACCTTTCATGTAGATCGCATTCAGCGTGTCGATCATCGGCTTGTTGGCGGCATTCATCATCCACTGCTGGAAGGCCTGCCCGAACTTAGCCTGGTCGATTTTCAATGCATCAATATCTTCAGATGTGAACACTCTACCTTGAACTATATAAAACTGGCTGCCACTTGATGCCTTTTTAGGATTCATCTCATCGGGTAGGCGCGCAGCTGAAAGAGCACCCCTTTCGTGATAAAGCTTAGAATTAAACTCAGCCTCCACTGTATAGCCCGGGCCACCAGAGCCCAATTGCTGGCCGGGTTGCGCATTGCGCGACTCCGGATCGCCCCCCTGAATCATGAATCCTTGCATCACCCGGTGGAAAAGGAGACTGTCGAAATAGTGATCCTTGGCCAGCTTGATAAAGTTTTCTTTGTGTTTGGGGGTTTCATCATACAGAATGGCCGTCATGTCGCCATACGGAGTTTTGATGGTTACCACATAATCATTTTTTTGGGCGCAACTGGTCATCACAAAAAGGGCGGTTAACAGGGTAAGAAGTGAAGAAATGGTTTTCATAGAATCAGAAATTCGCGGCAAAAATACCAAAAGGAGAATTATCAGTTTGCTTTCAACAGTCCGGATAGCTGGAGGCTAAGATCCATAAAAATCATCTTGGCGCTGCCGTTTCGCTCCAGGTGAAAGTAAGCCTCGTTGAAAAGGTGGGAAGCCTTCTCGATTTTAGGTACGGAAAGCACTTTACTGAAGTCCTGAACAAATTTCAGATCATGGCCCTGAACCCGAAGCAGGGGCGCTTCGCTCAGATGGACCAGTGATTCTCGCATCATATGCAACGCCACCATCAGCAGGCTACGTTGGTCCATTTTATCGGCTGAGTGGAAATCATCGGCCAGCGTGAGGAGTTGTACCGCATCACGTTTAAAGCACGCGCGCATCCACAGGGTAAACTTCTCGGTCGTGGGGTTCTCCCCGCGATCAATCAATTGCAGGCCGCGGTTAAGGTTTCCTTCAGCCAGTTGCACCAACCCCGGCAGCCGGGCGGCATCCACCCGCGGAGCCAGGAAATGTGCAACCTCTTCATCGCGCAACAGCGGTACGTTAACGCGTTGGGTGCGCGAGACAATGGTTGGTAACAGCCGCTCATCGGCATTACTCACTAGCAGGAATATGGTAAACGAAGAGGGTTCTTCCAGAATTTTGAGAATGCCGTTGGCTGCGGCCGGATGCATGTATTCGGGTTGCCAAATGAGCATAACTTTAAACCGGCTTTCGAAGGGTTTTAGCGAAAGCGACCGGATGATTTCGCGACTTTCCTCACGCGAAATCAGAACCTGCTTGTCTTCGCTTCCGTGAAAGACCGTCCAGTCTTCAATATTGCCAAACGGTTGCTCCACCAGAAACTGTCGCCAGCTTTTCAGCAGGTCTGCCTTCAGCCGCTCTTCGTCTTTATCGTTGTCTACGTTTGAATACGGAAACACGAAGTGCGTGTCCGGGTGAATATACTTTAGACTTTTGGAGCAGGCCGCGCATTCCCCGCAGGCATCGTTTTCCAACCGGTTTTGACAATGCAAATAGGTTGAGTATGCAAGAGCCAATGGCAGGTTTAGCGAACCATCGCGCCCGGCCAGTAGCTGGGCGTGTGGAATCTTGTTCTCGCGCACCGAGCGCGCAAGGTTTTGCTTGATGTCGGTTAGCCCCGGTAAGTCTGCAAACCTCATGATTTCTTTTCCCAGATGCGGTAACCCGCGGTTTGCTCAAACACCGATGCCAGTATTGCCTTATCCGCTTCGGTGAGCACTTGTTTTCTGCGCTCCATAACGCGGGCAGCGGTTTCAAACGCACGGGCAAGGGCAAAGGTGGTAAAGCCGGCTGCCCCGCCCCACGCAAAGGAGGGAACAAAGTTGCGCGGGTAGCCATCGCCAAAAATATTGGCACCAACGCCTACCACCGTACCGGTGTTAAACATGGTGTTGATACCGCATTTGCTGTGATCGCCCATCATCAGTCCGCAAAACTGCAACCCGGTGCTTACAAACTTCGCTTGCCCATAGCTCCACAGTTTCACCGGTTCGTAATTGTTTTTGAGGTTGGAGGTGTTCGTATCAGCGCCCAGGTTGCACCACTCGCCCAGCACCGAATTGCCCAGGAAGCCATCGTGGGCTTTATTGCTGTTGCCCCACAACACCGAGTTACTGATTTCACCGCCCACTTTACATCGGGGCCCGATGGTAGTGTCGCCCCGCATTTTGCCACCCATGTTTACCACCGATTCCTCGCCCAGCGAGAACGGGCCTTTGATGAGAGCGCCCTCCTGAACTTGCGAGTTGACGCCCAGGTAGATCGGCCCGGCTTCTGCGTTGAGGACAGCTGCGCGTATCTCAACTCCTTTTTCCAGGAAGATATTGCCGGGGTTATAAACCCGTGTGTGCGGGTCGGTAATCGGGTGTGACGTTCTGCCGCGGGTGATCAGGTCAAAATCGGCCCGCAGTTGCTCGGCATTGTGTTGAAAAATTTTCCACGGCTGGTCGATCAACGTTAATGGCTCTGTGTATTCGATCATGCCCTTTCCAAGCACTTCGGGCAATTCCTCTTCGGATGTGCGGTAGGCGAGCACAACCTGTTGATTATAAAGTCCTTCACCGGTTTTCAATCCGCGAATGCGCTCAAGTAGTTTTTCATCGGGGCACAGGGAGCCGTGGATAATCAGGTTATCGGCTGTGAACTGCGCGGAAAACTTAGCTTGCAGGTAGGGCTGCGTAAGAAAGCTGACCGAACTACCCAGGTGTTGCTGCCACTTTTGTGCGATGGTTAAAATACCCACACGCAAGTCGCCCAAGGGCCGCGTAAACGTAAACGGCAACAACTGTTGCCGGGCGGCCGGGTGATCATACAACACAATGTTCATGGCCTAAAAATAGTGGGTCGGGCCCGAAATCACCCGATTTCTTTTTGGTGGCAATCCATGAGCGGACTGGAAAGCAATATCATATTGACACACCTGCCGATACGGCAAAAAAAAGACTCCCGGATACCGGGAGCCTTTGAAAAAACAGCTTGGCAATATTGTTTTGGAAAAGGCTTATGCCTTTTTGCCGTATTTCTTCTGGAATTTCTCCACGCGACCGGCCGTATCAACAAACATCTTTTTGCCGGTAAAGAAGGGGTGGCTGGCTGAACTCACCTCGACTTTGATAACGGGATACTCTTTCCCGTCCGTCCACTTAATGGTTTCCTTTGTGTTCAGGGTTGAGCGCGACATGAACTTATAATCGCTGCTGGTGTCCCAGAAAATCACGTCTTTGTACTCAGGGTGAATGCCTTTTTTCATCTGTTTTTCGCTTAAAGGACTGCAAAAGTAAGGGTTTGATGCCTATAAACAAGCCCCAGACCGTAGGATTTTGTCAAGGAACCGAAATGGTTGTATTTTGCAACCAAACGTACACAATATGGCTAACGTGACCCTGAAAAATGTTCCGGACGAGCTGTTCAAATTGCTGAAAATCAAGGCCCGGCAAAATGGGAGAAGTTTAAACAGCGAGATTATCATCGGGCTTCAGCGTTATCTCGCTATTCGCGAACGTAGCGCTCAGGAGTTAATTGACCATGCGCGAAGAGCCCGGGCAATGGCCACGGGCGCATTATCCATACAGGAAGTTGATCAGGCGATCAATTCGGGCCGCCCATGATTGTGGTAGATTCCAACACGGTCGTTTATGCCTTTACGCCAGGGCCATTTGCCCGCGAAGTAGAATTGCTGGCAGAAGCAGATCCTTTTTGGGTAACGGTGGAACTCTGCCGAAGTGAGTTTCGTAACGTAATGGCTGCTTACCTTCGAAAATCGTTACTAACGCTTGAGCAGGTGAATTGGATTATTGCCCAAAAAGAAGCTCATTTTGAGTTCGCCTACTACGAGGTCAACTCGCTGGAGGTAATGTCGCTGGTGGCGGCAAGCCGCTGCTCCTCTTATGATTGTGAGTATGTAGCCCTGGCGAAAAAAATGGGCGTTCCGCTAATTACCTACGATGAGCAGATATTGAACAGTTTTCCTGAAATTGCCTACAACCCGGTCCGGTATTTAGCATCCGTCAAAGAATGAGAAACGCACTCGTATTATTTTCCCTGGCTTTTCTTTACTCCCACGCTCATGCCCAGAGCACCAACGCACCGCTCAATGATGATTATTACCATTGGGTAGATCGCTACGAGATCAAGTCGGGTAGGATTGCGCCCGAACTCTTCACCACGGTAAAGCCCTATAAACGCGACAAACTTGTGGCGTATATCGATTCGCTCCGTTCGCGCAGCAACGTGTTTTCATCTCGTGCCGATGAGTTCAACTATGACTATCTGCGCAACGACAGTTGGGAGTGGAGCGGATCGGAAACCAATGCGAGCCGCAAGCCGATCTTGAAAAGCCTGTACCGGAAAAAATCTGACCTCGGGTACGTGAACCAACCGGAGTTTGATTTGCACGTTAACCCCGTCTTATACCTGGGCATGGGCACCGACAGCCGGCTGGATGAGCCGCTTTACATCAACACCCGCGGAGTTGAAATTCGCGGAATGGTGGATCGGAAGATCGGATTCTACACACTGGTCACCGATAACCAGATGCGTGTGCCGTCTTTCGTCAACGACTACACCACCCAGCAGGGCGTTGTACCGCACGAGGGTTTTTGGAAAACCTATAAAAACGGAGGAGTGGATTTTCTTCACGCCCGCGCCTACATTGATTTCAACCTGAGCAAAAGCATCTACATGCAGTTTGGCCAGGACCGCACCCGAATCGGCCCGGGTTTTCGATCCTTCTTTCAATCCGATTTTGCAGCACCAAACCTTTTCTTTCGCACCAACGTGAAGGTGTGGAAACTGAACTACCTGTTTCAGTTCAACCGCATGACGGCCGACAATAAGCGACCTTTTTCGGGAGCCCGGTACCCGGAAAAATACATGGCGATGCATCACGTAAGTATCAACGTTGGAAAGCGACTGAACATAGGTTTATTTGAATCCGTGGTGTACAGTCCAAAGGACTCCGTGAATCAAAATACTTTTGACCCCAGCTACCTCAACCCGATCATCTTTATGCGAGCGGTCGAGCAGCAATCCGGTAGCAATGGCGACAATGCAATGGTTGGGGTCGATTTTAAATGGATCGTAGCTCGCGGTTTGTCGCTCTACGGGCAGGCCGTGCTCGATGAGTTGAAAGTGTCCGAACTTCGGGCCGGAGACGGTTGGTGGGCCAACAAGTTTTCGGTGCAGGGCGGACTGAAATACATTGACGTAGCCGGTATCGACAACCTCGATGTACAGCTCGAGGCTAACCTGGTGCGGCCGTTTACGTTTTCGCACAGCACCCAATATGCCAGCTACTCCCATTATCGCCAGCCGATTGGTCACCCGCTGGGAGCCAATTTCACTGAACTTGTTGCCATCGTGCGCTACCAGCCGCTGCCTCGGCTGCAAGTTTCGGCCACCAGCTTTTTTGCCCGCAAGGGGCTTGACGGACCTGATGAAAACTGGGGAGGCGACATTATGAAGAATAACCAGACTCGTCAGCAGGAGTATGGCAACACTATCGGGCAGGGTTTGGCCCAGCGAATTGTTTACAGTAACGTTGTGGCTTCGTACCAGGTGCGGCAGAATCTGTTCCTCGATTTGCAGTACGTTTTGCGGCAGAGTCAATCCGACCTGCCGGCAGCAGACGTTACCACATCGGCAACTTCTGTAGCTTTGCGCTGGAATATGGCTGCCCGCACGTACGAATTCTGATCATGAACACTCTTTTGCGCGTTTTACGCTACTCCAGCAACCTGGGTCCTCGGTTTCTGCTGTTCCTGTTTTATTCAGTGGTGGGTATATTTTTTACTGCGCTCAGTTTTAGTTTGCTTATCCCATTACTGAACGTGCTATTTGAGAAGGTGAATGTAACGGGTGTGGAGCCATTGCCCGAGTTTTCAGTCAGCGTCAATTACGCGATGGCACTTTTCCGACATTATTTTTCGTCAGTTATCATGCAGTACGGTAAGCCTGCGGCTTTGCTGTTTGTTTGTATCTGCCTGGTTTCGGCCTACGCCATCGGCAACACCTTTCGTTTTTTGGAGCGGCTGCTGGCTACGCGAATTCGCACCGAAGTGGTGAAGAAGATGCGGGCACATTTTTTCACCAACGTAACCCGCCTTCAAATCGGGTTCTTCAACAACCAGAGAAAAGGAGATTTGATCTCAAGGTTCACCAGCGACATGGGTGAAATTGAGAACACGGTGCTCAACTACTTCAAGGCCGTGATCAAGGAACCGATTACCATCATCGTGTATTTTAGCATGTTGTTTTTTATTTCGGTCAAGTTTACCCTGTTCACGCTCATCGTATTGCCGATTACAGGTGGGGTAGTAGCCGAGATCATTAAAAGGCTACGCAAGCAGGCCGATGACAGCCAGCAAACCATGGGGCGAATGGTCAACATTCTGGACGAAACCTTCAGCGGGATGCGCGTAGTGAAGGCATTCAACGCGCGTGGTTACATCCTCGGCAAAATGGAGGAGGAGAATGACCGGTATCGAAAGCTCAACTACTCGATAGGAAAGAAGAATGAATTATCGTCCCCTCTTTCGGAGGTGTTAGGTATTATCATTGTGGCGGGTATTCTTTATTTCGGAGGGCGCCTGGTGCTCAATGGCACCGAGCAGCTGGAGGCAACTACATTTATTGTTTTCCTAGCCCTGTTTGCCCAGATCATACAGCCGGCCAAAAACTTCTCGAACGGCATTACTTCGCTGCAAAAAGGAATTGCTTCGGCCAAACGTGTTTTTGATGTCATTGACCTCGAACCGGTGATTGAGAACAAACCAAACGCCATCCGGGTGGCTTCTTTTAACCAGGAAATTGAACTCAAGCACGTGAGTTTTGCCTACGACAAAGAAGCTGTGTTAAAAAATATCAGCCTTAGGATTGAAAAAGGCAAAACCGTTGCCCTGGTAGGTCCGTCAGGCGGGGGTAAATCAACCCTGGCCGATTTGGTGCCGCGCTTTTATGACCCTACGGAAGGAGACGTATTGCTGGACGGAGTATCGCTGCGCGATTACGATATCGAGTCGCTGCGACAACAAATGGGCATTGTTACGCAGGAATCAATTTTATTTAACGATTCCATTTTTAACAACATTGCCTTTGGCATGCCGCACGTATCGGAAGCCGATGTGATGCAGGCAGCCAAAATTGCCAACGCCCACGAGTTTATCATGCAAACCGAGAAGGGCTACCAAACCATTATTGGCGAACGAGGTTCGAAACTTTCGGGTGGGCAGCGTCAGAGGTTGAGCATTGCCCGGGCGGTATTGAAAAATCCGCCTATTCTCATCCTGGACGAAGCGACCTCTGCTCTTGATTCGGAGTCCGAAAAGCTCGTGCAGGATGCTCTGGTTAACCTTATGCGTAACCGCACTTCCCTCGTAATTGCCCACCGCCTCAGCACTATTCTGCATGCCGATGAAATCGTGGTTATTCAAAATGGCGAGATTATCGAACGCGGCACCCACGATGACCTCATTCGAATGAATGGTCTTTACAGGCGGTTAAGTGAGATTCAGAAAATGGAAGCCTGACCGTTTCATCCGAAATACTTATTTTTGGATTTTCCGCGGGTGAAATGAATAAGAACCGGCTTGTTTTCTACAGCATATTTGGTGGCTACCAATTGTTGGTTTTCATCTTCACCGTGCTGGTCGATGGTCACCTCGATTTGCTGGGACTTATCCCGTTCATTTCCTGGTTCAAATACATTGCCTTTATCGGTTTTTTGATGATGGTGGCTGATTTCGCCTACGTATGGTTTGACTCGCGCAAGGTGAAAAAAGAACACGAAGAATTGCGTTTGGAAAATAACACCCTCAAGGCCAAAGTGTACGATTTGCAGGAGAAAGAGAAAAAGGCCCAGTCCGTTTCCCGCCTATGAGCCAGTCGGTCATCGTTCAGGAGCTGCAGCAGGCAGCTTCGGTATTGCAACAGGTGCTCAGTTCTCCGGAGTTACTTTCAAAGATTGACGCGGCTGCCCGCGTGATGAGCGAAAGCGTTAAACAGGGTGGCAAAATAATATCATGTGGCAATGGTGGTTCGCACTGCGATGCCATGCATTTTGCCGAAGAACTGACCGGCAAGTACCGCGAGCCGCGCCAGGCTATCCCGGCTATCTGCATTTCCGACCCTAGTCATATTTCCTGTGTGGGCAACGATTATGGGTATGACCACATCTTTTCGCGCTACCTGGAAGCGTTGGGTAACCAAGGAGATGTGTTGCTGGGGATAACCACCAGTGGAAACTCCGCTAACGTGGTTAAAGCTGCCGAAGTGGCCCGTACCAAGGGCATGAAGGTGATCATGCTCACCGGCAACAGCGGGGGCAAGGTGGCGCCTCTGGCGGATATCGAAATCCGTGTACCCCATCAGGGCTTTGCCGACCGCATTCAGGAAATTCACATCAAGATCATTCACATCCTCATCCTGCTAATTGAAAAGCAGGTTGCGGCCTAACTCTTTTCATTTAGTATCTTGCCATGAGCTGACGCCAGTGTAGTCAGCCTTTTCTGAGCATGGTAGCCAAGACGTTTGGAAGTGCAGTACACGGGGTTGATGCCCGCACCATTACGGTGGAGGTGGACGTCACCCAGGGCAAAAGTTTCTTTTTGACCGGCCTGCCGGATAACGCCATCAAAGAAAGCCAGCATCGCATCGAATCGGCCATCAAAAGCCTGGGCTACTTCATGCCGCGCAACAAAGTGGTGGTGAATTTGGCGCCTGCCGATATCCGGAAAGAGGGTTCTGCCTACGATCTACCCATCGCCCTCTGCATTCTGCAGGCCAGCGGTCAACTGAAAACAGACCTGCTCGAAAAATTTGTGATCATGGGTGAACTATCGCTGGATGGCGATTTGCGCCCCATCAAGGGCGTGTTGCCTATTGCGATTCAATCGCGGAAGGATGCATTCAAAGGGTTTATGCTGCCACAAGCCAATGCCAATGAGGCTGCCATTGTGAATAGTCTCGACATTCTCGGTGTGGGCACGCTCAAAGAAGCCATTGAATTTTTTCAAGGCACCCGCCCAATTGAACCGCTCCGGGTGGATACGCGCGAAGTATTCCAAAGCAAAGCCAATACCTACGACTCCGACTTTCGTGATGTGCAAGGGCAGGAGAACATCAAGCGCGCACTGGAGATTGCCGCGGCCGGTGGCCACAATGTGATTATGATTGGTCCGCCCGGTGCGGGCAAAACGATGCTGGCCAAGCGACTGCCCACCATTCTGCCACCATTAACGTTGAACGAGGCGTTGGAAACCACGAAGATCCATTCCGTGGCAGGCAGACTGGGATCAAACGCTACGTTGCTCACTACGCGGCCCTTTCGTTCGCCCCATCACACCATATCCGATGTAGCGTTAGTGGGCGGTGGAATTTACAACGATAGATGGAAATCTACATCGACAGATGGTAATTTGACTACAAGAAAGCGCAAAATCTGCGTTTTTTCGAAGGTACCTGCCTCATCGTAAAACTCGTCAATGTTCGAGATGCTATGCGAAATTTTGCCAGATTCTTGATTTGGATGCCCGTTTTCCGATATTCAATGACCAATCAATTAACTTCTCAAATGAGGTTACTTCTACCGCTTGTTTTTCTAGTTACCTCGGGCTTTTGCCAAGAGATTGTTGGTAGGGTGGTATCGATTGCCGATGGCGACACCTTTACGATGCTCTTCAAAAGCGAACAAGTCAAAATCAGGCTACACGGAATTGATTGTCCCGAAAGGGGACAGGATTTTTCCAATACTGCCCGGGAATTCCTAGCTGACCTGGTGTTTGGGAAGGATGTGGTCGTTCGGAAAATGGATACTGACCGATATGGCCGAACGATTGGAATGGTATTTATTGACGGAATCAACGTCAATGAACGGCTTTTGGGGGCGGGATTGGCTTGGCATTATAAGTCTTATGATAATAATTCTGAATGGTCTCAGCTTGAGAACCAGGCAAGGGATAAGCGAGCCGGCCTCTGGTCTCATCCGAACCCAATTCCTCCGTGGGAGTACCGAAAAGGCAGACGATGAATTTGGAACATCTTTTTGATCAGGTTGATGTTCAAGGTAGAGCAAACCTTTTGTCAGATTATGGGGAATTGATCTCCACCATCGATTATTATGGTCAAAAAGTGGCGCTGTACCTGCTTGGCAATTTTTATGTCGAGTTGTATTACAACCCACACTTTGGGAGACTTGTCAAGGTTGAAAAGTCGTCAAATCACTCATTAGGTAAGTTTCTAAAAGACATCAAGGTCAACCTTTGATGCCCCCTCAACCATAAATTCAAAGCTTCTTTCAAAAGTTGTTTGATGTAGGTCTTTGGAAAGTCGTCAAAATTGTCAACAAGAATGTAACGATATTGCCTGCCTTTACCAATTAGTTTTTTTTCTGGGTCTTTGATTTCGGAACCCCAATAAAAACCAAAGTGAATGTTTTCATTCGTCCGGAATACCGCAACAGTACAGAATGTATCTCTCACCTTGTCTGTTGGTGACCACCCAAATGCCACTGCGTTATAGTTGTCGTACACTAATTCGTTTGTATGCGGATACAAGTCCCAAATAAAGTCACGTAACTTAAATGCAACCTTCTTCTTGTCACCTGAAAATGGTTTCAGAAATTTCGTTATGGCGTTTTTTTGTTCTTTACCATCTTTAGTCGTCATGTAGTTAAGTTATAAAAAGTCCTGAATGTTTCTGTCGCGTAATATTTAGCAAACCGAATCATACGCATTATTGATAGAAAGAAGGGAATTGTCGAAAAAGCGGTTGTTTGCCAATTAGAATAGAAACCGCACAAAATTGTGATTAAAAGAAATGAAACTGAAAGTCCTCTCAACAATGAGTAATTTCCGTTGAAAATATCAATTCTCGCAGTCTTGTCTTTAAGGAAAAGAAAATTATAAGTTAAACGTCCATAGTCTGTAATTCCATCTCCGAATTGAAGTTTAATCTTGTCACGTATTTTATCATTAAGCGATTTGTCGAATAGATAATTTCCAATTCTATTTTTGGTTGTTAACCATTTGGTAGGCATACCGCCATATATAAACCATACAATACTTTCAAAAAGATTTCCAAGAGATTGGAGGATATGTCCAACACCATAGCAAATAATTATAAAAATTGCAGTTTCACCGATTTTCCCAAAGTCAACTATTTGTTTTTGATAAGCGAATTCAATGATTAATTGTGCTGAATACAGAAAGATTGCACTCGGAATTATAATTCCAACAAATTCATAAAAGGAAAATTCTTTTTTCATATTCTCTAGATTATTCTATTACATATGGAAGTAATCCATAAGGCGTTACTATTGTTATAAAAAAAGGTATTGGATTTTGTAATTTTCTGAACTCTTTTAAAAATTTCCTGACTGTTCGCGCATCAACATTGCTAAGTCCCATTGGCCCAAATGGATGTGAATGCCATTCTCCAATGTAGCCAAAGGTTTGCCCCGACATTTTTTTAATTCTATCAATTTCTTCAGGCAACCCTTCTACGCCTCTAAAAAAACAAATCTCATTTGCTTCGCTATCCGGTGGAGCAAGAATAACGTCTGTAACATGAATGCACTTCGTTTTTTTATTGATAATGCCGATAAAAACACCACCGGTTTCGTGGGGCATCGCTTTTCCCATTTCTGATTTTAGAATTTCGGGGATGTCCCTTTTGAAACGAATTTCCCAATCTCCGCATTTCATTACAGTCAACGGATTGACTACGAAAGAACGGGAATCAACTTTGAACCCGCGCTCTGTCGTTGTTGAATGGATATAGATAAAACCATTGTCAGAAAAAGTTTCGCGTTTGGCTTCCTTCTTAATAACATTACTGAAAGCAGCAGCATGAAGCGAAACAATATCGTCAGCGAGTATTGTTGTTTCTGAATTGCAGCCTACGCCTACACTTACTACGCTTTTCTCGTCTTTGCTTTTTTCAAACTCTGTCTGTAAATATTCAGAAACAAATTTCTCGCTCTTATATAAGTCATAAAATAGTATCAGTAAATCATCAACTCGCGGATTTCGATTTTTCCCTTCAACAAGTAAAACACCTAACCTCCCTTCATTCATCAAACTCCCCTTACAAATGTTTATAGGTTCGTTAATAGTTTCGCGCGCTAAGAAATTCAGAACTCTCTTTGAAGCAGTGAAATCAAACAGCCAATTATACTGAGCGATGCTCTTCCTATTTTCACCTGCAAACATTTCTTCGCCATCTATATTCCTGTTTATGAGATTAGGTAGGGTGTCGTGGCGATAAAGTTCATTTATCGCACTTTTTATAGCAAAGCTTTTTGACTTTCCAAGTTGACCACTTAGTAAAGCGTGTCTAACTAAATTGTGCGGGGACAGTTTGTCTCCATCAACTATCGTCATATCCGTATGACCGCCACGCGCAAGATTCATAATAATTTTAGAGCCAAGTGCGCCAGCACCAAAAACGAGAATATTGCCTAACTGGTTGTTGTAATTTGAAATTTCTTTTGCTTTCTCTACGCTTAATGGCTCATTATGTTCCTGAAATGCCAAAGGCACATTGTTTACGATTATTCCATCCTTCAAATCAGTGTCTTTAACTGTAATATAAAAGTTGACAAATTCTATATCTGAGTTATAGCCGATGATGTTTTTAGGTCTTTTAATACCCGCAAGAACCGGGACATTATCTATTAGTTTTAAAGAAGGTGATGAAAAAAACCAAGCAAATCCCGACAATAAATCAATACTGGTTTTTTTACCAAACTCAATAAGTTGATTGAAACTTCGGGGCAGGTTTACAAAGTAGTCTGCAGATGGTTTTAATTCTTTTTCCCAAACGATTAAACCGAATTGCAGGTTCTTATCTACAAGTCCGTTTTTTGGATCGGAAACCTGTTTGAGTAACTCTACCACCTTTTTAAACTCATCAGCATTTGGAATTACTCTTAACAATTTGAAAGACGGAAACGAATTATTTGTTTCCTTTTCCGTTTCCAAAAACAAAGCAAGGGCAAAGTTCTGCCCCTCTATGAAACTTTGCTTACCATTTACAACGTCAGCAAGTTCTTTGTATTTATAAATTGATGTGCCGCAATAACCCTCTAACCGGATTGGGTCGAATTGATTGCCATCTTCTACAAGCGCACCACTTGCTGCATCAGAAAACCAAGACTGAATTTGTAAAACAAAATCAGAAATTTCTTTCTCTGCAAACCATTCGTCTATACTACCCCGGATTAAACAAAGAGGAGCAGGCTTTCCCTCTTTGGCGATGTAAAGGTGTGAGAGCGCATCTTTCGGAAAATCCAGTCTATCGGAATGTGCTTTAGGCGCTTTACGAGGATAGGAATTAATATCAAAGACAATAAGAATTGGCTCTTTCTCTTTGATATCAATTCCGTTATAGTTTCCTCGTGGGGGCAATTCAACATTTATAGTAACAGGAATCGCAATCTGTTTCTCATCCCACTCATACACTTTTATCTTTCGCTTACCTAAATAGCGACCTATTGCAAAAATTGAAGCATGGATGGGTTTAGAAAGCTCGCCGTTATACGATTTAAGTGAATTGCTATACAGTTTCAGAGCCATACTCACCTTTACTTTTCACTGCACCTAAACTACCACCAGCAGAAGTGGCAGAACTTCCTTGCTTTTTATTATCATCTCTAACAGGACCTTGCGGTGTGATTTTGAATATCACCGGTTTGGGTTCATCTTCTGAGGGGATTTTTGCCAGTTCTAAAAAATTGTCGTTTGAATCGAGTTTTTTCAGGTATTGCTGCTTTGCCTCCCAATGAGGTGGGTTTTTATCGTGTTTCCTAATTACTTTACTTGAAGCAACGATTTTACCTTTCCCAACCTTGTAATTCAATATGTCGAGGGATGATTTTTTCGGGGTCTTATTTTCTTCCTTTTCATCGTACGGAACATTGTTGAAGTAAGTCCATGAACAGTGGTGTGGCGAGAGAAAAATATCCCACTTAAGTTTATCCTCGTTTTTATGCTTTTTCGATTTGTCTAATACCTCTTTCCAACTGTAATGGTCGGCATCGCCACCAAATAAAAAGAAAGTCGTAAAATCTTTATCGCTTGCATTCACCTTAAATCTTGCCTGCATAACAATGCTGCTGTAATTCTTATCCTTTTCAGAGGTAGCCGCAATTAGGGTTTTCTTGAATGGGGAGTGAACGAAGAGTTCAAAGTTTGTTTGAACTTTGTTGTTGATTTCAGTGATGGTATTGCCGGGGACGTATGATTCAACATTTTCAAACTTTTCGTCACCATTATAACCAATCATACAAATTCTGTTTCCAGGCTTATCTTTTTCAGCCCTATCTTCATCCCAAAGTTTCCTTCTTCTTTCAGCTTCTTTCTTCAATGCCTTTGCATCATCGTTAGTAACAACATCGAACAGCATTGAAGTAGCCCATAACTCGTCAATGACAATTTCGTCATTATCTCGATTCTCCTTTTTGTACTTGCTGGGGTCTCCGCAATAGAAGTTTTTCGAGAAGCCAAGGCAATGGTCTTGGTCAGGATGCGTAAGAATGAAAACATCTACAAAGGGATTATTATCCCTCTTTTTGATGCTTTCGACGAGGTCCTTTTTTACATCATACTTTTCTTTGTCCTCCTCATCTTCAGCAGATGCGCGCAATTTACAGTCAATTAAAATGGTTGTGTTGTCAGAGAGCGTTATTAAGGTTGTGTCTCCATTGTCAACCGGATAGAATTTTATAGAATGATTTGCCATAATACTATGTGTTTCTAAATGTTAATCAAAATTCAATCCACGTCCTTAAGAATTATGTTGGGTTGCACATGCAGTCAAAATGACCGATTATTCAATGTCAAGTTTGTTCATTCGTGGTTCTTTTGACAGGGTTGCCGATATCGTTTGTGTTTATGCAGTGCGGGGAATAGGAGGGCAAAAAAATGTAGCGCAGCGAAATGTTTTGTCCGACCTGCACGTCTCTGTCCTCCGACACCGAACTAAATTAGGAGATTACTTTTAACACATACACTAAACCCCCGCATTGCATAACATTTTGTTGGCGGTTCGTGCGTTCACTCGAAATGTCTTTTGAACCAGTCTAACTTTCGCTCAGTCGTTTGTATCTCATTCTCATAAATTCCTGTGTAGCGAATCTTTACAATCATGTCTCCAAGAGCCTTCCGTAACCCTTCCCTGAATCTATAAAGTTGATTCATCGAGTCCTTTGTCGGAGAGTCAATTGATTCAAAGTCAATTCCAATAAGTACAATTCCTTCTCCAACGGCTATAACCCTGTCCTTAACCTGTTTTACATAGTCATTCCATGTCAATCCGTCTGGCATTTCTAAGTCTATAAAGTCGATTAAGTTGTTCTTAGTTTCTCCTTTTAAATTTGTAACACTTAATTCTTTAAGAATCATGGGCCCAATTCCAACGTTCCGAATATCAACTGTGATTTGATTCTCATAATCGTTCAGAATAATCTGTCCCAAGGGCTTTACGGATTTTTCGTTATGAGTTCTTTGAATCTTTAAAGTCCTTACTGAAATTATTATTGAGACAACTGATACAATTAAAGCACAAATAGCTATAACTGTTTCGGAGTCAATATTGGTAACGTAACACATAATTATAAGTCTTTATAAGGATAGCAAATTACTACCTCGGTATTCTCGATTCGGCTGTAGTGCAAATGTCCAGTCAGATAATTCTCTATTTGTTCAACTGTCGGAGTATTGTCGGCATCACTAAAATTATAATTGGGAAAAGCATGTTGGTGTCCACGTGCCCAATCTTTCGGAGTCGTTGCACTTATTACTCCACCATTGTTAAATAGTATGAAGTGCTTTTTATTCTGTCGTTTAGTTTTAGTTGCTATCTTTTTCATAGTCGACAAATTTATTCGCAGCTGAAATTATCCCAACGCATGACCGCCAACGTCTGTGTTTGTGGACGTGCCTGGGTTCGTAGCGCGGCTAAATTGGCGTGAGCCTAGCCGCGCGTGCGTTACAGCGTCCGATTGCAGGAGGGTGTGTGCTTGACGTAATCAATTAATTATCATCCGTGCGCTCAATGATTGAGATTCTCTCAAACTGTGGATTTCCCTTTATTTTTATTGCCTTTCGTCCTTTTGAGTCTTCTGGGTATACAGGCACAAAGACAAAATCGGCGGTACGCAACCGGCCTTTCTGGGCAAGGTCTTGCATGAGGTCAGTGATATCATATTCCTTATTATGACTGTGACCCTCGTCATGATTACCAAAGAAACTTAGCAATCCGACAAATGATTGTCTGGATGCAACTTTTAGATTTTGACTGTCAAGTGGATTGAGGAATATCCTGAAATTTGTTCCGACGGATTCCTCCGCTTTGATACCCTCAATAACCAGAAATGTTCTTTTGTTCCGCTCTATGATAGTTTGCATGGCTTTTAATTGCGCTTGAGGCATATTAATGCTTACGCGTGCTGGCTTTTCGCTCAGCCTTGTAAGCCTGTTATTCTTGGCGATCACTGAATCACCCAGGTGCTGCTGAAGCCTGATCGACTTAAAATTCCTTGCAAGGATAAACCGGATAGGTGCTGGAGGATCGTCATCATACCGATAGTTGAGCTGATCAAGGGTATTTAGAATGTCAGCAACTCTTAACGTGACCCTGACGCCATTCTCATCAAAGAAGTCATACGGTGTGCTAAGCCAAGCTGGGTCAACTGGGTTTAAATGCCCCGTTCGCTGAACCCATTTGTTCCACAGCCTGTCAAGGTTGCAATGATGAAGCCAGAATATGGGGTCACGACCTGCGGTGCGTGTTGTTCCCATTGTACCGCCGATAAAGCCATGCACAACGTTATGGGGAACATCTTCTGATCCGAAGTTAAACCTGGAAAAAGTTGATTCGTCCAGCGATGAAAGGTCAATGTGATCCGGAGGTAGCGATGTGCCGTCATTCATATTATCACGATCCGGATTGTATAGCGGGTTTGAGTTGTCGGCAGGGGTTGTGAATTCTATCGGGAGCCTTTCCTGACCAGGTAGTGAGTAGTTCCAATATGGAAGGGTAAACTTATTATCACCGCTTGCCTTGCGGGCGATTTTTTCAAAGTAGTACAGATACATACGATGCCACGTATAGAAGTGTATGGTGCCATGCTCACAGGTACTGTAAAGGTCTCTTATTATTGTTCCTCGCGGAACGTCATGTATGTTTGCCTGGTAGAGCCAGCTATCCGTACTTGGTTCCCCCTTGAGTTTCATTTCCTCTATGCCTTTCTTAAATGACGATTTTTCAGCGGCCGTAAGGGTGTTAAAGTTTTTGCGAACATACGGCCTCATCGGAAAAGGGAATACCGGGCATTTTCGGTAGATGCAGGGAAAGATCTTTGAAGGGATGCTAAAGCACTTCTCGCAGATAGATGAGGTTCTGACATGTGGTACTTTGCCGATTGGCCCGCGGTGAAAATCGAATGCGCTCTTAAAGTCCTGGAAATCGGGTATCTCATCGAAAACCTTGTCAACTTTAAAGATGTCAGGAGAACACAAAATTTTGCTACAAATAGAATTCTGGATATTAATCTCGTTAAATTCATTGAAGCGCGACAAGTCAGCAATGAGTGCGTAGTTATTTTGTGCAATCTCACCCAAATCAAGTACGACAAGAATGTTCTTGTCTGACGGAATAACAGGAATTTTATCATCATTGATCACCACTTTTCTAGGTTCATAGTAGAACCCCGAATCAAACTCAATCACGTAGGCCTGTGTAACTCCCGTAAAATTCTTGAGCAGATTTGAAATGTCCAACGATGAGACTGTACTTCCCTTGACGGGCTTGTAAGCCGCAATCTCATTGTACAGCGATGTCATGCCGTGGGGGATCTCGATCTCAGTGAAGCCGTCTGAATCACCCGATGAGCATTGAATAGCAATAGGCAGCAGGAAGGTTATCCAGATGCGTGCAATAATTAGCCGTTTCATGCTTTTTAAGAGTTTAAGTAATTATCAAAATCAAACTAATTGCATACTGCTTAAAAATAGGAACAAGTCTTGACAAAGATCCAAAACAATGGTAAGTCTAATGTAGCCATTCGTGCCTTTTGCATTCGGTGCAGATAGGTAAAATACCTACAGACATTGATCGGCTATTTTGCAGGTTTAGTCTTGCTAACACCGGTTCATGTCTCTTGTTGACTTATCAAGAAATGCACTCATTGCATCCGATACATTCTCGCTGTGGCGACTTGAGCCTCGTACTCAATACCCCTGTGGGCCAAATGTTGATAAAGGCGTCCACGCGGCAAGACTGGTTGAATTCCCTAAACATAGATTGGGTAATATTCCCAAAGCACGATACTCAGCTCAGGTATTCTCAAATAAACACAACTTGTATAATCGTTATAGCTTTTCTTTTTGGTAATTTTATTTTATCGCTGCGCTAACCGTTTCGACCGAGTGTTATGAAGTCTATCGAACCGCCTTACTATCGCCACCTTCGTGGCTATGCCCTTGACCCGGGTTTCAGCACGCAATTGAACACGATGACGATCAACGAAGTCAATTATAAGATTCGTTGGGAAGAAGTAGCGCCAGGCCCAGTCGGTGAGTATTTGGAGATTATTGACATTGATCCTGCCAGTGATTGCTATTATGAGCCAGTTGATCTTGATGCACGGCACGTGCTGAGCCAAGGTGGGTTACTACCAAGTGAGGGGAGTCCGCAGTTTCATCAGCAGATGGTTTACGCTGTAATAATGAAAACCATTCATCACTTTGAACATGCCTTGGGTCGGAAGATCGTTTGGCGGGAGAGGGACTTTAAGGATGTGAGTCCGGCTAAGCGATACGTAGCAAAATTGCGAGTACATCCACATGCGCTTCGTGATGCCAACGCGTACTATGACCCTGATAAAGTGGCGTTACTTTTTGGCTATTTCACGGCAGCAAATCAGGTTCAGGGTAGCAATCATCCCGGAGGGACAGTGTTTACTTGCTTATCTCCCGATATTGTCGCCCACGAGGCGACACATGCCATTTTAGATTCAATTCATAAGCGCTTTATTGAAAACACTAACCCGGACGTAAGTGCGTTCCATGAGGGCTTCTCAGATATTGTCGCACTTCTACAGCGGTTTACTTTCCGCGAACTTATTGAGCATCAACTTCAAAATACCCAAGGTAGGCTGGATCGATTTAGTGTATTAGGGGAGTTGGCTACGCAATTCGGAGAGGCATTGGAGGGTGCGCGCGGTGCGTTAAGGGGAGCAATTGGAAGAGTTAATCGGAAGTCGGGAAGGTGGGAGAAACTCGAGCCCAACGCAACGGACTATCAGACGCAAATCGAACCACATGATCGGGGAGCACTCCTTGTGGCTACAATTTTTGATGCTTTCCAACGAATCTACCACTACAAAACGCAGGATCTCATTCGAATCGCCACGGGGGGTAGCGACCACTTGCCGGCCGGGCACGTCAACTTCGAGTTGACACGCCGCCTTGCGCAAGAAGCATGTGAGATTGGAGAGCACCTTTTGCATATTTGTATTCGGGCTCTGGATTACTGCCCTCCGTTCGATATCACATTTGGGAATTACTTAAGGGCTCTTATTACAGCTGATTTGGATATTGCTCCAGAGGATGAAAACGGTTACCGAGTAGCATTGATCGAAGCATTTCGTGCCAGGGGAATATTCCCTGATCGTGTCAGTACAATGTCAGTGGACAGCCTCCGTTGGTCTAGACCGAATTTCACAAGGTCAGAGGAAGAAGCTTTTAAGAACATTGTTGACCACCTTGAACCAGGTGTTCAAAAACTTCTCAAACTTACCGACCGACGTGAGATATTTTTTGAAAGTCGCAAACTTCAAGCCGACTTGAAAGACTTTTTGGGGGGAGAAAACCCGGATTTCAATCCGGAAGAGTGGGAGGAATCTCTGATGAACAAGCTGGGGCTTACATCGGAGCCCTTTACCCTTATTTACCATGGCAAAAGGTATGAGGTCAAGCCACCCCGTTTAGAGGTCCATTTGATCCGACCTGCCTTTAGGGTTGGCCGCGAAGGCAGACAAATTCAGCAAGTTATCGTGTCGCTATCTCAGACGGCTCATGTCGGGGAGTCAAAAGAGGAAAAGGTGGTGTTTCGGGGTGGCTGTACGCTAATCCTAAGCCTTGGTAATCTTCAGAAGGTCGAGTATGCGATTATCAAAAATATCAGAAGCCAACGTCGGTTCAACAAGCAAGTGAGGTTCATGGAGTCGCAAGAGGACATGAGCATGAACTTGGCAACCTATCAACCGGAACACAGTGGCGATGTGCTTGATTTGAACTTCAAACAACTTCACTTCCACTCACGATAATGTCAAAAGAGATGAGTACAACCGTAAGTGTAAAAATGTATAGAGTTGGGGAATTGGGTGACTGCTTTTTGGTCACCTTCCGCCACCAGCAAACTGTTCGCAACTTATTAATTGATTGCGGATCGTTCCGAAACGGAAGGACGTCAAAGGACCGCATTGAGGAAATCGTTACTGATATTAAGAAAAGGATTGGTGGCGCGCATTTAGACGTTGTCGTGGGAACCCACCAACACAATGATCATGTTAGTGGATTTGCACACAGTGAGGACCTTTTTAGGGAAATAGGTGTAAACCAGGTTTGGCTATCCTGGCTTGATAACCCAAGAAACAAACAAGCCCAGCAGATTGAAGAAAGACATCTCGAGCACCGCAAGAGCCTGATGACTGCGTCTGCCAAGATGGCGTCCCTATCGAAAACAAAAGCGGGGTATGATTCGCGGACACCCTCGGCGCGGAAGATGGCGGCAACCCATCAATTGATTGATGAAGTAATGGGCTTTTTTGGTGCTGCCCCTGAATTGCCTACCGAAGGCATGAGGGTACTGAAGTCATTGGGTAGCCAGCCGGTTCAGTATCTCAGTCCTGGTGAGTGCCGGGAGATTCCGGATATTCCTGAGTCGGCTATCCGCATTCATGTGCTTGGTCCGCCAAAAGATGAGGAACTGCTGTATAGGAAAGATCCTCGAGAAGGGGACTCGTACGACCATAAGCTTCAGCGGCTCAACAGCATGGCGGCCCAATTTTTACGCGCCCTCGGCAACCAGACGTCTCAGCCAGATATTGAGGAAGAGCAGTTTCCATTTAATGCAGATTACAAAGTACCAATTAGTAGAAGTTCACGGGCGTCGTTCCACTTGAGGAAAGTGAATCAGAGTTACAGGGCGAAGGAGAATGAATGGCGTAACATTGACGGTGACTGGTTGGAACAGGCGGCACGCCTGGCTCTGTATATGGATACCTATACCAACAATAGCAGCTTGGTTCTGGCTATTGAGATCGTTGATTCCGGAAAGGTGTTGTTGTTTCCAGGCGACGCGCAAACCGGCAATTGGCTTTCCTGGGCAACAGTCAAATTCAAGCACGAGGACACGACTCTGGACAGCCTGTTGAATCGAACGGTTTTGTACAAAGTAGGTCATCATGCCAGTCATAATGCGACCTTGAAGGACGGGTTTGAAAAAATGACAAGCGACGAGTTGGTTGCTATGATTCCAGTCGATAAGAGTGATCCGAATATTGCCAAGGAGAAGGGGTGGAAGATGCCAGCTGTGAAGTTGTTTGCCCGGCTGAAGGAGAAAACCAACTCTCGCGTTCTGCGGATGGAAGAGGGATTTGCCGAAGGCTGTAACCCTAAAAAGAGCAAGCAGGCTGCTAGTTCCTGGAAAAAGGTAGGCCCAGTGAAGATTACCCCACTTTTCATAGAATACACGATACAATGAAGCCCGGTGAGTCAACCCCCAACCGCAAATTAGGTCTCGCTCTTTCGGGTGGCGGATATCGGGCTGCGGCTTTTCATCTTGGAACTCTGAGAGCCCTCAATCGGCTGGGTATTTTAAAGAATGTCGACGTTTTGTCGACGGTATCGGGGGGATCAATTGTCGGAGCTGCCTACGCATTGGCTCTAACCCAGCCTTATGATCAGTTCGAGACAATTTTTGTTGGGAAGCTGAAGAAAAGTGTGATTCGCCGATTGCTCTTTTCGTGGGTGTTTATTCGGGCAATAATTGGAATCACTGGGATCCTGACGTTTGCAATCTGGTTCCAATTCACAGGTTACCCGTGGATTACTTGGATTGTAGCTATTGCCCTTTTTGACGTGTTGTTGTCGATCCAGTTTAAGGTTTTACCGGTCAGTAATGTGATTGAAGAAATCTATGATTCTATCTTTTTTGATGGAAAGGGTCTTTTAGACCTCCCAGCACGCCCGACAATGGCAATCAATAGTACCAATTTGGAGACTGGTCGGCAATTCACATTTTCTCGGGATTGGATGAGTGACGCTACCTACCGTTACTCGAAGTCAGACGAACCCATTCTTTTTACAACTGATAACTTTCCCCTTTCGCGTGCTGTGATGGCATCAAGTTGTGTTCCCTTCGCATTTACACCAGTCCGGATAGACAAAGAGTTTTTCATGAATCCAGCACTGGCTGATGATATCAGCCCGGAACTGATTGATGGCGGCGTTTTCGATAATCAAGGGATACACAAGCTTACTGCTCAGAAAAGCCATACAGCATGTGAAGTAGTGATTGTCAGTGACGCTGGAAACAAAATGGGCACGGTAGGTTCCTACAAGAATAGTCTTGGCCTTTTGGTGCGCACGATGGATTTGTTCATGAACCGAATCAAGAAGTTTCAGATCATGGACAACATTTACCAGCCCGGCAGGGATCGCAAGCGCCAGATTGCTTATATATCGCTTGGATGGGACCTGGATCGTTGCATACCTGGCTTTGTTGACAACCTCAGGGAGGGCAACATCCCGCAATCGGTAATTGACTCGCATGGTATCCCAAAGCAGTATCTTGAACCTTTGAATGAAGTCGCGGTTAAGGATTTTTTGGAAGAGAAGCTTCAATATCTCGCTCTGAAGCAGCGCCAACAATCAGAATCTGATCTTCAGTGTGCCCGTGATGTAGCAACTAACCTGACCGCGCTATCGGATCGCGAGATTAATGCGCTCATTAACCAGGCCGAGCTCATGACCGAACTCCAGGTCCAACTGTACTGTCCGTCCTTATTTGTGCAGAATTCTTCTGGACGGCAGTCATCAAGTCAAGCGAATGAATGAGGTCAGCCTATACCGTTACGCCGGAAAGCTCAATCTTGAGCCAAGAAGGTATTATGCTTTTGTGGAGATGGTCGATGACGTTAGCGATCAGACTGGCTGGAATTTACAACGATAGATGCTAATTCGACTCATAGAATGCCCAAAATTTGCGTTTTTTGGAGGTGTACGCGTTGTAGCGAAATCCGCTAGTTTGAGAAGCCACACGAATTTTCCATTGTCCATGATTTGGAGATCCTGTTTCCGATATTCAATAACCAATCAATTAACTTCTAGAGTTAGGTTACTTCTATCGCTTGTTTTCTTGGCTACGTCCGGGTTTTGCCAAGAACTTGTTGGTAGGGTAGTATCGATTGCGGATGGCGACACTTTTACAATGCTCCTCAAAAGCGAACAGGTCAAAATCAGGCTACATGGAGTTGATTGCCCGGAAAGAGGACAGGATTTCTCCAACACGGCCCGTGAATTCCTGGCTGGGCTAGTTTTTGGGGAAGAGGTAGTCGTTCAAAAAATGGATACTGACCGATATGGTCGAACGATTGGAATGGTATTTATTAATGGGGTCAACGTCAATGAGCGGCTTTTGGAGGCCGGATTGGCGTGGCATTATAAGGCTTATGACAATAATCCGGAATGGGCTCAGCTTGAGACTCAGGCCAGGGGGAGGCGAGCCGGCCTTTGGTCTCATTCTAACCCTATTCCCCCATGGGAGTATAGAAAAGGCAAACGATGAATTTAGAACATCTTTTTGATCAGGTCGATGTTCAGGGTCGGGCAAATCTCTTGTCAGATTATGGGGAATTGATCTCCTCCATCGACTATTACGGTCAGAAAGTGGCACTTTACCTCCTCGGTGACTTTTACGTCGAGTTGTATTATAATCCACTCTCTGGACGAATCGTCAAGGTTGAAAAGTCGTCAATTGACTCATTAACTAAGTTTCTTAACGACATCAACGTGAACCTTTGATGCTCCGTGGTGAGCCCAAATTCGGATTCAACCGGGGGCCGGTTTTCCGTTCCCGGGCCCACCTTAAATTCAAAGGACCCGCTAGTCAGCGAGGAGAGAAATGGAGTTAAACTAACTATTTGGGGACTCTTTGCCAGTTCGATCGTCTCTTTTTTGGCTTACACATTGTTTTTATCGCCTGTTGTCATTTAGAGAGGTCATTAACGATTGACATGATAGCCTGTTAGTCAAATTCGATCCACTGTTGATTATTTACTGATTTCGATGATTATACATATAAGCTTATGCGAAAGTGCAGAGTTATCGTTCAATTCCGGGCGCTTGAACTTGTCCCGATCACCTCATATCAAATTATGGGGATTGACCTTGAATTTGCATCGATAGATGGTATTTTCCGATCTTGGATGCTTGCGATAGACCACTTTTTGGTTTGATTGCCTTACAAATTCGAAATGATTTTAAAATCAGCCGTTCATTCAATCCCAAATGTTGGCATTGCACCTTTTTTTGCGATATTCATCAAGAGATGGAATCTAAGGTCGGTTTAGAGCCAGTTAAACAAACCCCAATCCAGAACGAGCAATTGCTGCAGTTGGTCTTGAGTCGGGCTTTATTTTCGGTACACGAAACAAATCTTTCCGCAACAGTTTATGGAAATTGAGATTAATTCCTCGGTCCTTATTGACTCTCCGTATGAGAAGGGGCAAGAAAAGGTCTTTTCCATTGATGAGTCAATTGTTGAAAACCTAGTTAATGATATTACTCTCGGTCATCCAACATGCTATTTGATTTCTGGGTATAAAGGGGTTGGTAAAACTTCGCTAGTTAGAAGAGTTGAAGAGCAAATTAATGACACAAAAGAAAAGAATGAAGTTGTGTTTGTCTATACAAGTTTCACCGGCTTTTCCAAGAGTAACAACTTGATTCGAAAACTGGTAAGAGAATTGTTCTTGCGAGTTGAGAAAACCCAGAAATTCAAGGATTTAAAAGAAGATATTGATGACCCTGATAACTTCAAAGATTCACTTACTCTGTTTTATGCACAAACCTTTTATGAAGTATCCGAGACCAAAGAGCTGGGTCAGTCTATAGAAAAGACGTGGCTATTTGATTTGCCAGTAAGAGATTTGGTAAAAGTACTAGTTAAGCAAATGAGCCCTCTTTTGCTATTGTTTTTATTTGCCACACCTCTTGTTGGAACAATTGGCTTCCAGTGGATAATGTGGCTTTTGCCGATCGCCGCGGTATTGTGGGCTATGTTCAATATCCTTAGTATTAATTATACTTTCAGAAAAGACTCTGTAAATCGCAGAAATTTCTTGATCAAGAGTTTGTACGATGACGAAATTGCAGAGACTATTTTTTTAAGCTTGTTGAAGACCGCCAAGAAAAAGGGATTTAGAATAGTATTTGTATTGGATGAGCTTGATAAGGCTGATCAGAATCAAATTGACTCACTTATCAGTGAATTGAAAGTTTTTCTCGTTTCGGGTTTTGCAAGTTTCATTTTGGTGGGGGGACAGGATTTTTATTATAAATATCGTTATGAGAGTGAATTAGATGACTCTGTTTTGTCAAGTTTGTTTTCCAAAGTTTATCATGTGCCAGTTTCTTCGGCGGTAATCTTGAAAAACTTCTTTTTACAAAGTGTTATGAAATCAGATTCTGCCCTAAGCGAGGACGATAGATTGCGACTAGAAGAGTTTATTGATTATTTGATCGTTAAGTCTAGATTGATTCCGAGGAGATTTATTAACAACCTTAAGCAGCATACCAAATGGATTGGTCAACGCGCTTTTTTGACGGATGATGAAGCTCCTCGTAGCTTAAAAAAGTACAAAGTGTTTATTGACACGGTAGATCGGCTTGATGATTCAAAAATTGCGTCTGAACATCATGGGGCTGTACACGATTTTATAATCATGCAGTTATACATTTCTCTTAATAAAAGATAAGTATGAGTAAGTCACTGGAAGAAGTAAAGACTGACTTGATGAAACTTGCGTTGCCCTATTTACGCGAGCTGGAAGTACTATTAGATCAGAACGACGAGGCAACTTCATCTAAAAAAATAGAGGAAGTGTTAGGCGCTTTTGACAGTACAGATGCTACATTGAAGAGTGCTAAGAACTCTCAATTGATGAAAATGCTGTCGGAATTTCAGAATGTTATTAGAGCTGTTTACCAACAGACGGCAGGGACACAGCGCCCGTTGCCAAATCTGATTGATTATATAAACCACTTTAACTCGTTGTCGGTAATAAATTTCCCAACTAAAAACATCCGTGTTCATACATTGGTGTCGAACCTACAGAGTCTTTCAGAAAGTGACATAGATGAGACCTGGATTGACTCGTTTGAGAGTGAAAAAATAGATTTAATAGCTAACACCAATAGCCTTTTCAATTATTTGACCTACTTCAACGTAAAAAGTATTTCCCAATGGTATGGGTTTGTCCATACATTTGGTGCTGAGCAGAATAAGTTTGAGGACCCAATCGTGTTTACAAAAGCTGATCAATCTAGATTGATATTAGCTGACGTTCGCTATAGAAATACAATTGCCGATTTTAGGAGCATCGTACTTAGAGCGGTGAGTACATTTAGGAGTTATGAGACTGTAGCTGAGTTCCCAAAAAAGAGTCTTATTGTGATTGTCTACTCTCAAGAGCAAGAGTATGAAGTTAGCAAGGCGGAGGCTAAATTTAGAAAGTATTTGGTTGAAGTTGATGAGACGCTGATTCACAGTATTTATTTTATTACTGTTAGTCTATTTAAATTGGAGCAGATAGAGAGTAAGCTTGAGTATTTTTTTCGGCATGTCATTGGATTTGAAGTTGCCTTTGACTACGAAGATTCACCTTTAAGTCATGGTTGGGAGGGTTCGACAGAATTGCTGAAGATGAATTCCGGTTTTGGATTGGAAGCAGACAGCACCTACGGTCGGGTTCTTAAGCTTCGGTTACCTGTTGATAAAGATTTTTATTTCGACTACCCACTCGTGTATGCTGGACGAGATAGCTTTCATAGCGTGTCTTTCATTGTTAAGCCGGTTTCATTGTTTGCTTTATATATTAGGATTTCAGTTAAAGAGAGTGACAATCACTTCCGTTTTAACATAACGAGGGGAACGGAAGAGCCAAAATGGTTTAGCGGAGTCGAGTTTGAGATACAAAAGGAGTTTGTTCCACAAGGTGACTGGTTTCTCGTTAAAATCAACGTTGTTGAAGAGTTTGGACGAACATTTGCTTTACATGGTTTATCATTAGATAGGATTGAGGGTGTGAGGCTCAGAGGTGAGATTGATGTAGCTAAGATTTACTTTGAATGAAAGGCATGCCGAACAATACTCCTAGAGTGGGTGGGTGTTTACAAAGTACTTGCACACGAAAGCGAGTGCACTTATTGACTGGCTTCGGATGCCGATTGGATGTGCGGCTAGACAATGTGTCTAAGATTAGCAGCTCAGACTCCTTTCAAAGCCTTTCAGGCTTAATTCGGCTTTCAGTTACTCCTCACTTTATAATTCAGTCGTGCGGTGGGGCATTTTTAATTGACATCATTGTCCACTTAGACCGAACTGAGCACACTTATTGACTGGCTTTGGATGTAGGGCAGCAAGTGTGGCCAGACAATGTGTGTGCGCTTAGTAGTTGTAGCAATTTAGAGTTTTGTTACGTTATATATTTGATTACTCTTTAATTCCGATTTTTCATACTTTGTTCGAATCAGTTTCTTTTGTAAAAACAGGTTTGTCTCAACTGAACTAATCTGCTCAAATCCCTCTTTTGAAACGATGACAAACCAACCTTCTCCAACCTCACCATCTTGTCTTGAAGGCATTTGGATGTTGCCATTTGCCCAATAGATGGATTCAGCCATCAATTCACCTTGCAAGTTTTTCCAGCCGAATAATTTTGTTGGGTCAGGCACCCATTTTAGATGTCTTGCTAAAGCAGGGTTAATCGCGATCCATTTAGATTTAAAATCAAATCTGTCAAACCTATGATCTCGAACCGCAATGATAGAATGTCCGCTTCCACCTAGCTTATGATACTTGCTACTTAATTGGTGAAACACAGAACCAAAAATATGATGCTCATCTTTATCAACTTTATCATTAATCGCAATTTGGCACATATACTCTTCAGTAGGAGTTCCCCAATCCAAATTTTTAACTTGAGTGTACTCACCAATAATCACTAGATTATCCTTATAGTCCAATAGAGATTCACTCAACCTTTTTGATTCACCTATTCTTCCTAGCCAATCACTACCAACGCCACCAAAATCTCTTTCTTTAATTGATTGAATGAACTCTGGTTTTGCCACTTCATTAAAATGTGAAACGGCATAATCATGTGATATGAAAAGATCGCGCAGATGTTTGCCCTCAATTGTTCCTGATTCTACTAGTTCATTTGCAACATACATTATTGCTCTCCTGGCAACTATAACTCTGGGTCTGAGGTAAGAAAATTTGAGATAGATCTCCTCCAAATGATTCCTAAGTTTGTTTTCATATTCCTTTGTCCATTCCTCTTCTTGTCCAATCTCTTTCATTATGGAATAAGTTCTGTAGATAAGATTGGATTCTTCAATCCCTGACTCTTTTGACAACACTCTGATTAAGTATTCAAATGGTCGTATTGCCTCTCTAGGATTCGTAACATCTATTTTTGGAAAATAGCGATCTATCTCCTTTTTTATCTCTAGACCTTGGCGTTCGGGTAAATGCAAAGAATATACCTTTGGCAAGTCGATAATTTTGGAAGTTGGAATATCTTCATTTAACTCAATCAGAAGTTTTTTAGCGTTCTCTTTTAATAAATAGTCTTTCGATAAAGCGAAGCTTTTAATCAAAGTTATAACGTCATTAATCCTTGGAGAACTTAGTTCTCTCAATGTCATAATAACATCCATAGATGAGTAGTCATCCAATTGTTTGTTCCGCAAAGAAGATATAGCGTAATTAATGTCTTGATCAACTGATTTTGCTAATAAAAGAATAGCCTCTTGCCGAATTAATGAAATGTGACTCTTTGACAGATATATGAGATAATCTATCAAAGTCTCCAATACTGGTTTTTCGACTGATTGAAGTGAAGGCAAGTCTGGAGCAGGTTTGCTATTGGACATCAGTCGTTGCAGATAACCAAATATCTCAACCCAGATTTCTTCCTCAGAATAGTTTTCTGTTAGTAGTGGAATTATATCGTCAAGATGCTCAATGTATGCACTTGGATAATTCGCACTTATTATATCTTGGGCAAATATTTGAAATGCTTTATTTGCAGATTGCGCTGGCTTTACTTTACTCAAAGCTTTAAAGGCTTTGATTCTTGTTCCTCCATCATAATGTCTTACCCACCCTGACTCACTCGATAATTCAAGGCTTTTGTTTGCTAAACTTTCAGCGAGTCCGTTATCACCAATTTTCAGGGCGACCTCACTTAGCTTCGCATAGAAATCTGATTCCCTTCTTCCAACTCTTTCAATCCTTGTCACTTCACTAATCTGCTCTGAAGTCAACGATGAGGCCATCTTATCAATAACTTTCGACCAATCAAAGTATGAATTGGCCTGATCTTCTTGTTGAAGGACTCGTTTGAAGTCATCAAATTTTTCAATTATTCTCAACACTTCCCCCTCACTAAGTTTTTCATGATTTTCCTTTAAGGTTAATGTGTTAGAAAAGTCTGATGAATCATTCTTTTTACTTTTCGATGGTATTTTGAAACTCGAGAAATAGTCATCGATTTTTATTCCCTTTAATAAGCCGAAACGTTCAATTTCAGAAAGTAAATAGTGTCTGTTTTCTTCATAGGCTCTAACGTCTACAGCTAATATGATGGCAGACAAATATTTTTCTAAAAACTTTTCTTGCAAGAGTTCATACCCTTCTTCTAAAATCACTTTAAGCACAGGCAGATGGGCCGATTCTGCAAGAAGCATATGTAAACCTGTATAAAGTTGAATTATGCTTTTGAGTTCTTCTTCGTTTTTTGCACGCTTAACAAAGTGTGTTATAAAAAGAGCAATTGAGTCTCTAAAATCGATCAAATCGTGCTCCAATTGCCAGATAGTTTGTTCAAGTCCGTCACCCAAACTATGTTCGTAACATGCCTCTAGCAATTCTTCAGAAGCATTCCAATATGCTCTTCCTTCCGTTGTTTCTTTTATATGTTTCAAATGCGACAAAAACCATTTGATTCTTTCTATGGCTTTTGAAGGATCTTTACGATTGATCTTTCTTAACCAATCAATCCACGTGCTAAACTGATAATCTTTTCTATAACCAACTCCAATAGCTTCCTTAATTGATTGCTTGAGCCATTTCTCTCCACGTTCATATTCCTCTAAAACTAACCATACTTTCGAATGAGCTATGCACTCGGTAACACGACCGTCTATATCACGGTCTTCCAACATGGAACTTTCCATCCTTTCCAATCCCGCTTTTGCTTTGCCGGGGTTAAAACCATTTACAACCAAAGATTTTATGATTTCTCGTTGGACACTTGTGTTCCAATACTTAGGACTGTCAGCAAACTCACTAAAGAAATAGTCCCCTAATGCTTCTAAATTTTCAGTACCATGGCTTGAGACAGCCGAAATTAAAAAATCAAAGTACTGCCCTTTAGATTGAGTGAGTTTATACCAATAACTATTCCGGTGAGACACATCTTTGTAATAGAACCGAACAATCGGAAATGATCTTCGCATAATATCCCCAGCTGCTGGGTTCTTTGAAATTCCGTCGGCTAAAATTTGAGACATGAGACAAAGCATTCTTTCAAATACTACTAATACCTCTTCATCAGAATCCTTTTGAGCAGATGGAATTGCAGAAGTAATTGCAACTCCTTTACCACACAAGTTAAGCAGTTTGTTTAGTTTGATTAGTGGAATAAAGGGCTCTAATGAACCATCATATCCGAGTGAATCTTTACCAATGCTTGTAGGTTGTTCAACACCATTTATCCAGCTAAGAGTTTCACTAACATCCTTGGTGACTTTAAACACTAAATCAGCAATGTAGATTTTACCAATTGGCTTGGTTTTTTCTTTTGTGAATAGAGCGGTTAATGTTGATAGATATTCATTTGCACGGCTATTGTCCTTTAATTCTAAGCATTGTTCAATGCTCTCCTGAATAAGTCTAAATAGTGTGTTTCTTTCCTTTGACTCTGATGTTCCTATTTTGCTTATAATAACATTAAGATCATCCCATTTATTTTGCTCTATTAAACTATAACCAAGATTGGCAATTAACCTTAATTTTAAATCCGATTCAGTTTCATCAAATCTGTTTGAACGTGCATTCTGCGAGAACTTGATGTTGTCAATTTTCGAAAAAATACTTTCTGTTGGTTCAAAGTGTGGAGCGGTATAGCTCCATTCTTCCAAAGCATCTCTTATTTCGTCATACCTGTGTGAATCATCAATAGTAATTCCTGAATCTGCAATAATTTCAGGGTAAGCTAAATTGAACAGTGTTGCTCCTTCAGAGTTATATCCGAATTGCAGGAATAGACGAGAAGCTTTTAATGCATACGAATTACTGGAATGAAGGACGTTTCCTGTCCTTAGATAGTCCTGCGCTAGATCTGGTTTCCTTAAAATTAAAAATTGTTCTGTAAAGGAGGCTGGGTCAACATTAAACTGTCTCCTTTCAATTTCAGCTAAAGAAAAAAGGTACCTTACAAGTGAATTGATTTTCTGAGTTTGTCGGGCTACTTCAATTCCTAATTTGCCGTCTCGCTTTATTTCTTCAACTGGTCTAAAATCTAATAACTGAGCAGTTAGATTATCGGGTGTCACTTCTGAAATAAACTTTTCAAATTCCTTTGCTTGAAAAAGATGATGATTTTGTTTCCAGGGTTTCTCAACCTTCGATTTCAAATAATAATCAGCAAGTTTACTGTGGTATTTCAGGTCTTCATTTTGATCGAACTTACTTGTGAAATCGTTTAGCGAAGTGTGATAAAGAAGAAATTGTTTGAATGAATTATGAAAAAAAGAAAGAGATCGACCCGCCTCATTAAATAGTACTTTAGCCTTTTCTTTAAATGACTTTAAAACACTCCGGTCAATTTCCCATTCTTCAACGAACTGAATATTAATTGTCCCGTTAATCCGCGCTATCAAACCTAGAAAATGAATTAGTTTTTCCTCCTGCTGAATTGGGTTCCATATTTTTCTGTAATACGTTTCAATACTTCCGTCAATTGTCTCAAATGAATTTAATGTCTTGTCAATGGAATCTGATTCAGCTATTTTTTCAATTAAATATGACAGATATAATGGATGTCCTTGTGATTTTTCAAATACCTGAAAATTTTGAGCATCACTAAGTTGAATTTGTGAGTTTAAATTGTCTATGTATTTATAGACTTCTTCCTTTTTTAGAGAGTCAATTTGAATGGTTTTATCACCCCTTTGAAATTCTGTTTTTATTTCTTGTTGAATATCTTCAAGATCGTAAGATTGACTTCCAAGAATGATGAAAACGCCCTCTGGAAGTGAGGATGGCAGAGGAAGTTCTCGTAAGAAACTATTTGTTGTTGATTTGTATTCTCGTGGTACATGGTCTAAACCATCAATTATAATTATTGTTTGCTGGCCAGTTGTTACAAAGTCTTGGCCAACAGTTTTTAGTTGTTCATTGAATACATCCTTAAGAAAAAGTAAATCTTTATAAGGCAGAATATTTCTTTTATAAATTCCAGCCTCCTTCAGCTGAAAAACTAAATCGAAAAAGAGGTGAGTTGCATTGCCTCTTTCATAGAAATTTAGATGAGAGGAAGGGTTAACGAAATCGAAAGCGTAATATCTTACAATTCTTTTCTTTAACCCCTTCGACCATTGGTTTAATAAGGTCGATTTTCCTGAACCTGGACTACCTTGTAAAAACAGATAGCCGCTTTTGTGTTCCGATAACTTTGAGTTAAGTAGATCAATGGTAGACTGGATTGGTTGATACCTTTTTCTATCAACGATTAATTCATGATTGAAAACAGTCTTGAATCTCTCGGTCC
>JBKCJM010000031.1:0-12573 GCA_046301755.1 Cyclobacteriaceae bacterium | reverse complement strand
TCTTTACACGATTCCAGAAAAGCTATTGCCTCTTTTTCCGAATCAAACTTTTCAGGCAGTTCGGCCTTTAATTGCTTTCCCTTTTCCAGATCGAACAGAGCGCTGACTTTGAACGAGGATTTGGCTTTGAATTCACTGATCTCCCGTTCACGTTCTACAATCAACCGCACTGCCACCGACTGCACACGACCAGCTGAGAGGCCGGTTTTAATTTTCTTCCACAGGATCGGTGATAATTCGAATCCCACCAATCGGTCGAGCACGCGCCTGGCCTGCTGTGCATTTACTAAATCAATATCAATGCCGCGAGGTGACTTCAGTGCATTCTGAATCGCATTCTTTGTAATCTCGGTAAAGACGATCCTGCGGGTATTCTTATCGGTCAGGTCCAAAACTTCTTTCAGGTGCCAGGCAATGGCTTCACCCTCGCGGTCATCGTCACTGGCCAGGTACACCATTTCAGCATCCGCAGCCATCTTCTTCAGCTTCGAAATGACTTCCTTCTTTTCGGGGGAAACTTCGTACACCGGCTCGTAATCATTTTCAATGTCGATCGCCTCATTTCCTTTGGTAAGATCGCGCACATGCCCCATGCTGCTGGCCACCTTGAAGTCCTTACCGAGGTAACCTTCAATGGTCTTGGCTTTAGCCGGAGACTCCACTATCACTAAGTTTTTCGACATGCAGACTTTGTTTACAAAGGGCCCAAATATCTGTAAATTTTTAAAATGTCAATTTTAGAAAAGCCAAGAGCACTACTTTTGCATCGCTGTTCATCATCAAATTGAAACGCGGAATGACGAATAATTTAATCCTGATCCGGCATGCTCAACCCGCTGACAAACAGCACGGTCAACGCGACTTCGATCGCAGTCTTTTGCCTGTGGGGGAAGCACAAGCCACACAGCTTGGAAAAAATTTGGCGGAGCTGGCAGAAAAACCGGAATCAATTATATCAAGTGAAGCCGTGCGCGCACGCGAAACAGCAGAGTTCATTGGCCGCGAATTGAAGACTCCGGTTCATTTGGAAAGTCGTCTGTATCAGGCCGATGAACGGATCTACGAAGAGATTCTTCATAACCTTCCAGCAACAGCGCGTGCGATTGCGATCGTGGCGCATAACCCGACCATTAGCCACGTAGCTGCCATGCTACTCAACAATCCCTCGATTGAATTGGGTGTGGGGTGTGCAGTAGTGATGGAGATGACTTCAGGATGGCGCTTTAAAAAGGGCGCTGGCCGACTGATTCATTATCTTTCGGGTGAATAGATATGTCAGCTGAAGTACCTTTTGATGATGACGGCCCCGGTATAGCGGGCCAGCTTTTTGGTTTGCCGTTCTCCCAGGAACAAGCGGCATTGGTCATCGTACCGGTGCCCTGGGAAGTCACGGTTTCCTATGGCAGCGGTACAGCAGCTGGCCCGCAGGCCGTACTAAACAGCTCGGTTCAGGTCGACTTGTTCTCTGTGGATCAACCTTATGCCTGGAAGAAAGGCGTGTGCCTAGCTCCTATGCCGCAATCGCTGCTCCTGCAAAGTGAGGAATGCCGACAAAAGGCAATTGAGCATATTGAGTTGGTGAGCTCTGGAAAAAGTACGGAGTCGTCTCTTCACCTCCCCCAACTCAATGCGGCCTGCGAGAGTCTCAATATTTATGTAAAGAATACTACAGCAGGTTTACTTCGGGAGGGGAAACGGGTCGGTCTGCTGGGGGGAGATCACAGCACCCCCCTGGGTTTTATTCGTGCGTTGAGCGAGCGATATGAGCGCTTCGGCATATTGCACATCGATGCACATGCCGACCTCCGAAAAGCGTATGAGGGATTCCTCTATTCACATGCCTCGATCATGTACAATGCCCTGAAGCTGCCTGCCGTAAGCCGGTTGGTTCAAGTGGGTATTCGGGACTACTGCGAAGAGGAAGTTGACGTAATGAACCGTTCGGCCGGACGCGTTAAGACATTTTTCGATTCCCAACTGAAAACCCGCCTGATGGAAGGCGAAACGTGGAAGACACTTGTGAGCGAGATCGTCCTTTCTCTCCCTGATCATGTGTATATCAGCCTGGATATTGACGGCCTTGATCCTTCACTTGCGCCAAACACAGGAACTCCTGTACCCGGTGGACTTTCCTTTCCTCAATGTGTTTACCTCCTTCAACAGGTAAAAGCCAGCGGTAAAAAAGTAATCGGATTCGACCTGGTAGAAGTTTCGGGCACGAGCGAGTGGGATGCCAATGTGGGTGCCCGGATGCTGTGGGAACTTTGCAAGGTCGCGTTGGCTTAGATTTCCGAACCAAGTTATTTTCCTATTTTTCCGCTTTAGTACCCTACGCATGAGTGACTTCGTCAGCAATTTGGCCACCAACGTGTGGACTCCTGTTCTGTTTCTTCTCATTCTGGGTGGCGTCTTCTTTCTGCTCTACTCGGGGTTTGTCCAGTATAAGTACTTTGGCCACGCCATTCGGGTGTTGCGCGGGAAATACAACAATCCGAATGATCCTGGTCAAATCAATGCCTACGAAGCGCTGTCTACGGCATTAGCATCCACCGTTGGGATGGGCAACATTGCCGGTGTCGCGGCCGCGATCTCGATCGGTGGGCCCGGTGCCTTGTTCTGGATGTGGGTCACTGCCTTTGTAGGTATGTCGACCAACTTCTTTACCTCAACGCTATCGGTCATGTACCGCGGCAAAGATTCAGCCGGTGTTATTCAGGGTGGCCCGATGTACGTTATCCGCGAAGCGTTGGGCAAACCCTGGTACCCGCTTGCGGTCATCTTTTGTCTCTGCGCCATGATTGGCTGCCTCCCGATATTTCAGGCCAACCAGCTAACTCAGGTCATTATCGACATCGGATTCCGCGACACTTCAATTGCACAATCTGAATTCACGCTGGCCGGTTATTCGATCAGCACGCTCAAGTTCATCATTGGCGCTATTCTCACGCTTATCTCGGCAATCGTTATCGTTGGTGGTATTCAGCGCATTGGCAGTTGGGCCGGCAAGATGGTGCCGCTCATGATCGTGATCTACTTCTTTTCCGTGTTGGCGATCCTTTTTCTTCACCTGGGTGAAGTGCCACGGCTATTGTGGATGGTGGTTACCGATGCTTTTGCGGCAAACCACTATCGGGGGGAGCCTGCTTTGGGCGGGCTCGTAGGCGGACTCATCGTGGCTGGTGTACGCAGAGCATCTTTTTCAAACGAAGCAGGTATTGGCACTGCGCCCATGGCTCTGGGAGCATCAAAAAGTTCAGAACCCATTCGCGAAGGCCTCGTATCAATGATGAGCCCTGCGATTGATACTCTGTTGGTCTGCACCTTGACGGCCCTGGCCATTCTCGCCACGGGTGTATGGCAAACCAGCGGGGCCGATGGCGTTACGCTCACAGCTACGGCATTTGAAAGTTCGCTGGGTGGCGTGGGCAAAGTTCTATTGCTGATAAGTGCATTCTTTTTTGCCATCACGTCTTTGTTCAGCTACAGTTACTACGGCAACAAGGCCATCTCCTTCCTGGCTGGTGTTAAGGCAGGCCGCTATTACGATTACTTCTACCTCGCCACAATTGTGATTGGCGCGGTGGCCTCGATGAAAGATGTGATGAATGTAATCGATATCGCCTATGCCATCATGGCGTTTCCGACCATGATCTCCGGATTTATTCTGGCACCACGGGTGATGAAGGAGGCAAGGTCTTACTTTGCCCGGATGAAGGGCAATCTTTAGTTCGCCACGCTAGTAGTTCGCGGCACCGACTCGGTGGTAAGCGGATATCCGAAGAGTCCATTCTCTTTTATCGCCCCCACTACCTTGTGAGGCACATATTTTTCCCAGCCGGCTTCGCCTTTGCGCACCATGGCCAGCACGTTATCCGAAATGATGTGAAGGTTGTTTACGTTTGCCCCATTGATATCCTCGAGCTTATTGTTGGCCATCAAATAGCGGAACAACGGCTTCTGATTTTCCGGCAATTGAGCTTCAAAATCTTTGAGCGTGAAAAGCTGTGCGGAATCCTTGCGGGTAGCAGGATAGATATAAAGTTTAACGTTCGTGCCGAACAGGTGGCCAAAGGCTTCGAGGATGCCGCCCCGCAGATTCTCATACGTCTTCTCTTCAAAGATTTTCTGGAGGGCATAAATGCCCAGCACGAGGCCGGTTTTCTTCCCGCGGGTAATCTTCGCCAGGTAATCCACCAGGCGATAGTATTCAAAGTAGTTTGAGATCAGTACGTTTTGCCCCAGCGAGCAAATGATATCGGCCCGATGCAGAAAATCCTGCTCATCGATGTTTCCGTCAAGGCTAAGGTCGTTCAGGGTAAGCTCGGTGAGCACCACAATCTTCGACTTGTCAACATCCGCCTCGTTCTTAAAATGCCTGCGTGAAGTCAGTAGCATGTCTACATTCACATGCGTAACCGGGCGGAAGCGGCCGCGAAGCACCAGGACGTTTTTCTTGTACAACACTTCGGACGGCTGCATTACATTGCCATCCGGGCCAAACATGGCCGCCTTGGTCATGCCGCTTTTTACAAGCTTTAAGGCCATCAGGCGATTGTCCACGTGCTCAAAATCGGGTCCCGACAGTCGAAACATGTCCACTTCCATCCTGCGCAAGGTCAGGTTGTCCATCAGGGAGAGCATGATCTCTTCGGGATCAGACAGAAACATGCAGCCATACAGAAGATTGACCCCTACGATGCCCAACGCGATCTGCTGTTGCAGAGGATCGTTGTCATGCATCTTTACGTGAATCACACACTCATTTGGCTTACTCTGTGGGCGAAGCTGAAAACGCAGTCCAATCCACCCATGACCCTGGTTAGTGCGTTCAAAATTCAACGCCTCGACCGTATCGGCCAGGGAAAAGAACCTGGTATTCTCAATGCGGTGGGGCAATCGCTGAGCGAGCAACGGGTATTCATGATCCAGCATCTGAATGAGTCGGTCTTCACAAACGTACCGCTCGCACTGCCCGTAAATCGCATCGCTGAACTTCATGTCGTAGGCGGACATAGTTTTGGCTACGGTGCCGGAAGCCCCACCCACTTTAAAGAAGTTGGCAGCTATCTCCTGCCCTGCCCCAATTTCAGCAAACGACCCGTAAATCGCCCTGCTCAGGTTTATCTGAAGAGCCTTCTCCTGTGCACTTAGTTTCTTGCGTTCTGCCGTGGCGTTCATAGTGTATCTTTCCCTATCGCTGTCAAAGTTAATCAGTCAGCACCTCAATTACCATTACTACCGGATAAACCCCATTTTGATAATAATAGTTTAACCCTTTATTTGCCACGCTTTAACTACTAATTACGCAGGATGTCAAGCAGAGGTAACTTCTCGGGACGCATTGGATTCATACTGGCCGCGGCTGGTTCCGCTGTCGGTTTAGGTAACATTTGGAGGTTTCCTTATCTGGCCGGCCAAAACGGTGGTGCCATCTTCCTGATGATCTACCTGGGTTGTATTCTGCTGCTGTGCTACCCGGTTATGGTGGGTGAAATAGCCATTGGCAGGGCCGCCAACAGTGATGCTTTTGGTTCCTATAAAAAACTAGGCGGACGTAAATGGGGATACCTCGGCTTGTTCGGAATTCTGGCCGGTATCATGATCCTCTCCTTTTATAATGTAGTCGCAGGATGGGCGTTTGGTTACTTTCTGCACATCTCATTTGGCGACTTGCTGAACGAGCCGGATTTCGGAGGCTTTTTTGGCAGCTATGTGAACGATATCATTGACCTGAGCAGTTGGGCGGGGTTCTCCAATTCGAACCTGATTTTCTCCATGATTTTTATGGCGCTCACCGCGTGGATTGTCGCTCAGGGCATCCAGAAGGGCATCGAAGCCTCAAACAAAATCATGATGCCCTCGCTCTATGCCATTCTGCTGGGTATCATCGTCTATAGCTTGACGCTGCCCAATGCCATGAGCGGGGTAAGGTTTTATCTCGTGCCGGAATTCAGTGAGTTTAGGGTGCAAACTGTTGTTGATGCATTAAAGCAGTCGTTCTTCTCACTTTCGCTGGGCATGGGCGCGCTGATCACCTATGGCTCCTACCTGAGCAAGATCGAAAACATACCCTCATCGGCACGGGTAATTTCGCTGGCCGATACATCGGTGGCTTTCTTTGCCGGATTGATGGTATTTCCGCTGGTTCATTTCCTTGCATTTAAAACCAATGTTGATCCGCAACAAATAGGAACTTCTGGCCCCCCGCTGATCTTCGTTGTGCTTCCGCAGATCTTTCATGAGATGGGCCCCGTACTAGGCCGCGTGGTTGGTGGATCATTCTTCTTGCTGGTTTGCTTTGCCGCTCTTACCTCCACGATTTCGCTGCTTGAAGTTCCAGTGGCCTACCTGGTCGATCAAAAGAGAATGAAGCGCAAAAACGTGGTGTGGTTGCTGGCGCTGCTCATCTTCGTGTTGGGACTACCCAGCATGATGAGCCAGGGGATGGTGGAAAGCCTGAACAAACTCACCTTCTACCGCGGCAGTGATTTCCTCACATTTATTTCCGACATGAGTGATATTTCCCTGACTGTGGGCGGCTGCCTGATGGCCATCTTTATTTCGCGCAGGTGGGGTATGGATAAGTTCGATGCCGAAGTGGCCCAGGGGGATGACCGGTACATGAATTCGGGCACTCGCAGGTTTTTGCACTTCTCGCTCAAGTGGGCTGCCCCGGTATTGTTGGGCGTGCTCTCGCTGCTGATTATTGTCGAGAAATTTTTTGGAATAGAGAACCTGTTTTAGAATGACGAATTCAGAATGACGAATTCAGAATGACGAATTCAGAATGACGAATTCAGAATGACGAATTCAGAATGACAAATGACGAATTCAGGATGTAGAATTCGTCATTCGTAATTTGTCATTCTGCATTCTCAACTATTCTACCCAATCGGCAACAAACAAGTTGGTGTCGCGGGTACCGCGGTTATTGCGGTTGCTGCTGAAGATGATCTTCTTGCCATCCGGTGAAAACATGGGGAAGGAATCAAATACCTTGTCGTAGGTAATCTGCTCCAGGCCTGAGCCATCTTCATTGATCATGTACAGGTTAAACTGAAAGCCACGGGTGCTCTTGTGGTTGGAACTGAAAATGATCTTTTTGCCCGAGGGGTGATAGAACGGAGCCCAGTTCGCTTTGCCGAGGTTAGTGATCTGCCGCAAGTCTGTGCCGTCCGTGTTTACCGTAAAGATTTCCATTTCGGTGGGCGCCACCAAACATTGTCTGAGGTAGTCGAGATACTCCTTCTTCGCTTCCTCCGTTTTTGGACGCGAAGCGCGGAATACAAGTTTCTTACCATCCGGAGAAAAGAATGCACCGCCATCGTAGCCAATCTCATTGGTCACCTGCTGCACTTTTTTACCCCTCACATCCATGACGTACAGATCCAGATCTCCATTGCGAATGGACGTAAATACAATTTTATCGCCCTGCGGTGAAACGGTTGCCTCTGCATCATATCCGGGGGTTGCTGTAAGTCGCGCCCGTTGCTTTCCATTCAAATCGGCCACAAAAATGTCGTAGCTGTCGTACACTGGCCACAAATACTTGCCGCCAGGGGTACGGCCCGGATCGCGCGGGCAGTCCTCTCCTCCCAGGTGGGTCGATGCATATAGCACTGATTTATTGTTCGGCAAGAAGAACGCACAGGTTGTACGCCCTTTGCCGGTGCTGATCATCTGGGGCCGGGAGCCTTTGATGCTCAGGTCCATGCCGTCAATCGGCATGTAGAAGATCTGATCGCAGGCCAGCCCCCACTGCAGATAATTGGACTGGAAACTGACCATTTTTCCATCGAAGCTCCAATAGGCTTCCGCGTTATCGCCACCAAATGTTAGCTGGCGAATATTTTTAAGGTGCCGTTCTTCCGGATAACTAAGCGAATCAGATATTCCGGGTGATGATTGTTGTAATTTAGAACCTGAGCCCAGCAGAACGAAGCCAGCCGCGAAAAGAATAAGGAGCAATTGACCGTGACGCATCTTGTCGTTTTTTGCGCGAAGATAACAGAGAGGTGAATAATTCCACATATTCGTGGGCAACCCGATCCATGGAGTAGTAGGTAGTAACTTGACGTCTCGCCCTCGCAACTATTCGGTCCCGTAACTCATGGTTTTGATGAACTCGTTTGATCGAGGCGGCCAGCTGGACAACATTCGCATCTTCAAACAAAAGCCCATTGCGCTCATGTTTGATCAAATCGAGGTTGCCCGCGGCTGCCGTGGTCACCACCGGCACCTGGGCGTACATCGCTTCAAGCAGCGACTGCGACAGGCCCTCGGTTGTTGAACAGAGTACGTAGCAGGTGAAGAGGTGAAGAAACGGCAGCGCCTCGGCAGCCGGCAGGGAGCCAGGATAGAAAATTGTATGGTGCAGGCCGGAGCGAAGGCTTCTTAGCTGATCGTCCTCTTCAAAACCAACAAAGAAAACCTTTACAGGGTGTTCAATCTCACCCAGCGCAAGAAGTACCTGCTCTTGCTTCTTTCTTCTGGCGATGCAGCCAATAACCCAGTCACCTGGTTTGATCTGATACTCCTCGCGGAGCCGGCTTACATAGAGGGGCGAAACGGTGAACTTATACGAGGGCGTTCCATTTCGGATCACACGGATATGTTGGCTGGACATACCCTTTGCTACCAGGGATCGCTTTACGCCATAGCTGACCGCCACAACCTTGTCTGTTCCGCCCTGGTAAATCAGGTTTTGAAGGAAACCTCCGACACTCAGGGATACCTGCCTTCGTGTATGAACGACAGTCACAGGCAGCTGAAAAAACCAACGGGCAAAAACAGAGACATAACGATCCTTGCTGGACTGCGCATTGATTACATTTATTCCATGCGCATGTACCCACGCACGCAATTGTTGGATGGCGTTGCGATCCAGCTTTGACGAAATGGTAATCGGCAGAAAGGGTATGCCAAGCTTTTTTATCTGAACATGCAGATCAGAGTCTTCACGGGCGGCCACCCAGACGGAATGCCTCCGCTCCTGCAGAGATTTTGCCAGGAATGAAACCGAGAACATCGCCCCGGTAAGGAAGTCTTCCTGTGTAATGATGAGAATGCGTAATGGCATGCGGCATCAAAGATGCCGCCCTCACATGAACCGAACGCTTCTGGAATTTTACCCGTCCTTTACCGGCACATTACGATCTTCACACCGGCTTCACATTCTCCTCTTCTTTCAAAGCACGCCTGAGAATTTTCCCTACGTTGGTTTTGGGTAACTCCTTTCGGAATACAAAGTACTTGGGCACCTTGTAGGCGGTCAGGTTTTCAGCACAGTACTTACGGATTTCTTCTTCATTCAGACTTTCATCGCGCTTGACGATAAACGCTTTGATCACTTCCCCGGATTTTACATCGGGCACGCCAATGGCGGCCACTTCCAACACTTTGGGATGGCTGGCCACAACGTTTTCAATCTCGTTGGGAAACACATTAAAGCCCGAAACCTTAATCATGTCCTTTTTTCGGTCCACAATCTTGAAGAAGCCCTGCCCATCCATGATACCGATATCGCCCGTGCGGAACCAATCCCCGTGAAAAAACACGCCTTCGTTATCTTTCTGCCAGTAGCCCCGCATTACCTGCGGTCCCCGGGCGCAAATCTCACCAGTGGATCCTTGCGGAAGTTGGTTACCGTCATCATCAAAAATCGCAACCTCGGTGCTGGGCATGGGAATACCGATGGTGCCACGTCTGTGTTTTCCGTTGAGGGGATTGCAGCAGAGTACGGGCGATGTCTCGCTAAGTCCATACCCTTCCACAACCGGAGATTTCGTTAACTCCTCCCAGCGGGTGGCAACCACGTCCTGCACGGCCATCGCTCCGCCAACGGCTCCGTGGAGGTGAGAAAAATCGCACTCCTTAAATCGTGGGTGATTCAGGAGCCCGTTAAACAGTGTGTTCACGCCCGTCATGATAGTGAACTTGTACTTCTTAAGCTCTTTGATGAAGGCCGACAGGTCGCGCGGATTGGTGATGAGCACGTTGGTGACACCGGTGGAATACATCAGTACACCATTCACGGTCAGTCCGAAAATGTGGTACATCGGGATGGCGGTAATAATCACATCCTGTCGCCCGGCCTTGAGGTACGGACTAAACCAGTGCGTAACCATGGCGTTGTGTGCCAGAATATTCCGATGCGATAACTGCGCGCCTTTGGCAACACCTGTTGTGCCGCCCGTGTATTGCAAAACCGCCAGGTCGTCAATGTCAATCACAGGCTTATCAAGTCTGAGTTCGGCTCCCCGGCTCAGGACATCCTTGAACGAAATCGCACTGTCGAGGCGGTAAGCCGGCACCATTTTTTTAACGTGCTTCACCACGAAATTGACGAGGGCACCCTTCAGCGGCCCCAGCATATCTCCCATCCGGGTAACGATTACATGGCGCGCGGGAATCCGGTTGATAATGCTCTCCAGGTGGTATGCAAAATTCTCCAGGATCACCACGGCCGAGACACCGGCATCCTTAAACTGATGCTCCATTTCGCGCGGAGTGTAAAGCGGGTTGGTGTTCACTACGATCAGCCCGGCCTTGAGTGCCCCGATAAACGCAATCGGAAACTGCAAAAGATTTGGCATTTGAATCGCGATGCGATCACCCTTCTTTAAGCCGAGCTCTTTTTGAAGGTAGGCACCAAAGTAGGTGGAGTACCGGTCAACTTCTTCGAACGTGAGCTTGCCGCCCAGATTCTCGTACGCCACTTTGCCGCGAAACTTCGTGCTGGCCGCCTCGAACAGGTCAACAAGCGAATGATACTCCAAAGGTCCAATTTCGTGAGGTATGCCAGTTGGGTAACTGCTAAACCACGGGAAGTCTTTTGCCATAAGCCAATAGGTTGGTTATAAAAGTAAGCACCGCACCTTTGGTTTTGAAAACCGTTGAAAATAAAAATCCCGGTGTTGCAGCACCGGGATTCTGTTGGCTGTAGGGGAAGGCTTCGAACCTCCACGAGGAAGTTAGCTACAGAACACATTTAGAACTGTGGTGGTCAACCCCAGTCAGCCTCTGAACGGTTACCCGGTCAGGGGCTGGCGTTATTCTGCGTTTATCCTTTGCTCCTCACCCCCGAGACAGGAGGGCTTGTCTGCCAGTTTCAACACCCTACATTTTAAATCAAGGACTCGTTTGCCCTCGTTTTTTGTATTTGATGCATCAAAGTAAGCACTTCATCGGTATTTCGTTCAACACTTACTGAATATTATTGTTGAATATTTAATAAATGATCATCATTTTTGAAATAAATTCAGAAAATGAAGTCGCGAGAGCCAGGAAATTATGAAATTGACAATACCGACCTGAGGATTCTGGAGATGCTGGTTCAGGATGCGAAAAAGCCATACACGGAAGTGGCGCGCAAAGCTCATGTTTCACAGGGAACGGTTCATGTTCGGGTCTCCAAAATGCTGGAAGCAGGCGTGATCGAAAAAACAACGCTGAAACTGAACTATGCCCGCCTGGGCTACGACATCACCGCCTTTATTGGTATCTACTTGGAAAAGAGTGCGTTATACGAGTCAGTTCTCGAGCGACTTAAACTCATACCTGAAATCACCAGCATCCATTACACAACCGGCAACTATTCGATGTTTGTAAAAATCCACTGCCGCGACACCAATCACTTGAAAGAGGTCCTGCATGATAAAATGCAACAGGTAGACGGCATCGAACGCACGGAAACCATGATCTCCCTGGAGGAAAGCCTTGATCGCTCTCTGTTATCTGAAAATAATTTAAAACCCGCCCAGAACCTTCAAAACAGATAATTGTTGTTACTTTTGACGGCTATTTAAAATTAGTCTAAATAGGCTGAGGATGAGCAAAGACAATCAGGTACTGGAAGAAATCACCTCGAAAGAATACGAGCATGGCTGGACCGTTAACCTCGAGGCGGATGAGGCACCCAAAGGCCTGAACGAAGAGATTGTGAAGTTCATTTCAGCCAAAAAGGGCGAACCCCAATGGTTGCTGGACTGGCGCCTGAAAGCATTCAGGGCATGGCAACAGATGACCGAGCCTACCTGGCCGAATGTGCACTACCCCCCCATCAAGTATCAGGATATCATCTACTACTCGGCACCCAAGCAGAAGAAGACAACCAGTAGCCTGGATGAAGTTGATCCTGAGCTGCTGAAGACCTTTGAAAAGCTGGGAATCTCCCTGACCGAGCAAAAGCGATTGACGGGTGTTGCGGTAGATGCGGTGCTGGACAGCGTTTCCGTAGCCACAACGTTCAAAGAGAAACTGGCTGAAATGGGCATCATTTTCTGCTCGTTTAGCGAGGCGGTACGCGAACACCCGGAACTGATCAAAAAATACCTGGGCTCTGTTGTACCCATGAACGACAATTACTTCGCAGCGCTGAATTCTGCGGTGTTTTCCGATGGGTCGTTCTGCTACATTCCAAAGGGCGTGCGTTGCCCGATGGAATTGTCAACCTATTTCCGAATCAATGCGGCCAATACCGGCCAGTTTGAGCGCACGCTCATCGTGGCCGAAGAAGGCTCGTACGTAAGTTATCTGGAAGGGTGTACGGCACCAATGCGCGATGAGAACCAA
>JBKCJM010000030.1:0-57270 GCA_046301755.1 Cyclobacteriaceae bacterium | reverse complement strand
CCAACGTTTGTGTTTCTTCAGTGGTGCGCTTCCGAAGCCGCGGCCTGTCCCCGACACCAAACGTTGAACGAAGATATGAACTTTGAACTACACTTCACCGCACCATTGAAGAAACATTTTGTTGTGCACTCGGGCGCGTCAACAGTCAATTAGTACACGACTTGTCTCAAGTCGTCCGTTATTTTTCATTGACGAGTCCGAGTCCACTGTTAGCAAAATGTTGGGTCGTGTTCGGCTTTGCCTTTTTCAAGTCGTCCGATATAATATGTCGCGGTGCAAGAAAGTTATGAAGTGACCACGCTCTCTCCGCGGGAAATAATTGTCGTGCTAAAGTTATTTTGATTTTTTCTTCACCGTCTGCCTGTCGGCATAAAAGTCTGCGAGGTCAAACGTTGTGTTGTCTGCCGCGTCCCGTCTACGGAGACGCGTCCCGCGCCTGGTGCACAACGTCTGTGCTTGTGCATTGAAGGTATATTCAATATGGCATCCGGGCAACAAAACCCCAATAAAAAGCCGGGAAACGCCATGAGGCTTCGCAAAAACAAGGATATTTATTTTGTACAGTTTTAGTCATCCCCACGCAGTTTCTTCGATTGAGCAATCTGGTCCAAAGGGCTAATTACCTTGTCCAGACCAAAGCGGGTAACCTGGGCGTAAATCTCCGTGGTCTTCGGACTTTCATGGCCCAGCAATACCTGAATGTAGCGGGTTGACGTGCCGCCTTCCAACAGATGCGTGGCAAACGAGTGGCGTAGCATGTGCAAGTGCACGTTCTTGCGGATACCAGCCCGCTCAGCGGCCTGCTTGATCACCGCCTGCAAACTGGTTTCGCTGTAGCGCTGCCCGCGCTGGCCTTCAAATAACCAAAACGATGGCTGGTACTCCTCCAGGTATTGCCGCAGAAGCGGTATCAGGCTGGCGGCCAAAACACTCTGCCGGTCCTTGTGGCCTTTGGCGCCCCGGATAAACACTTGATGCCGGTCCAGATCCACGTCACCGGTGCGCAAGGCCAACAGTTCGCTTCGCCTCAGGCCGGCCGAGTAAATCACCATCAGCATAACGCGATGTTTCAAATTTCCTGCCGCCTCGAACAGCGCCATCACTTCCTGCTGACTCAATATCTCGGGCAACTTCTTTTCCTTCAAAGGGCGCTCCAGGTGGTATACCTTCTTCTCCTGCTTCAGTACTTTTTCAAAATAGAACTTGATAGCATTTATGGCCTGATTCTGCGTGCTCTTGCTCAACTTCTTTTTGTCAATCAGGTACATCAGGTACACCTGAATCTCTTCTTCACCCAGATCAGCCGGGTGGCTGTCCGGAAAGAACTTCATGAACAGGGTGAACTGCTCCAGATAGGTTTTGAGGGTAGAAGCTGAGTATCCTTTCAGCTTGAGTTTTTGCTCCACCTGCGCCCTTGCCTGCAATTGCCCGGCTCGAAGGGCTTTTGATGCAACCATTGGCTTGCGGTCTTGTGCCGCGTTGCCAGGTTCGGTAGATACTTTTGGTTTTTCCTTCCGCAAGGCACTTACATCCAAATAGGCCTTGTCTTTGAACACGCTGAATAAATCCTGAAGGCGGTTCGGAGTATCGTCCACATACCAGCACTTGTGCGTGATGCTGAACCGCGCATCGGGCATGGTTTTTACTAACTGTTTTGTTGGCTCATCGAAAGGAAAACGAAGCGCCAGCCGCGGCTGGCCATTATGAAAGAGCTTTTCGACCTTGATTGTGATCATAACTCGACACTTCTAAGGCGAATTTAGCCAAGAAAATTCCTCCAGCGCTTTTGTGGGCCTGGTTATTTTCCGGTAAGAATTACACCCAACGAAAACTCCAGGCCCGTCAGGTCAATCCGGGCATCCGAAAAATCAATGGGCCGGGTTTCGTTGGCCGAGCCCGTATAGCCACTGTAACTTCCGGTAATTGGAAAGCGCGAGGCGCCCATCAGGTAGTTCACTTCAAAGCTGATCCCGAACTGGCGCGCCACATACCACGTTAGCTCAATGCCTGCATGGTAACCAAAGCCCAGCTTGTTTTCCCCCGTCACATCGCCATCGGCCAGTTGCCAGCCGGCAAAGTCGCGCATCGCTTCATCAAAATTTCCATAGTTGATTTTCTGATCGAATCCGTAAAAGGCAAAGCCGCCACCCTTGATGTCGAACTTCACCTGCTCACCGGGGAATTGCAGCACCAGTTCCACCGGAACAAACACCGTGAAATTGGGGCCCACCAGCGGCTTCTGCGACTCAAACGGAAGGTCAATCACATTCAACCCGGCCATTCGATAGAGCGAGAATCCGGTTTCGATCGCGAAATAATCATTGAGATCAACCCCCACGCCCCGCACGCTAAACGGGCTGATGGGCGTGGAGAAATATCCGTTGCGCGGAATGAAATACGAGAATGATAACCCAACTTCCTGCGCCCACGCTCCAACCGAAAGCGACATCCCGAGGATTACTGTGACGATGTACTTTTTGCTCATACCTTTTTTTGTGGCAAGGTAATCACGTTAACGTGAGCGCGCCATTTATCCCCCTCCGGTACGCGCTGGCACATTTCAGTTTGCCAATAGGTCAAAATCGGTGTTACTTCGGCTTATAAATCATTTATGTTATGAAGGTTCGCCTGTTCCTGCTTCTGCTTCTTGCTCTTTCGGCCTGTAAAAAACAACATGCCCCGGCCGATACGATCCTTACCGGAGGTACCATTTACACCCTGAACGATGCTAACCCAACAGCCGAAGCGGTGGTTGTTGCAGGCGACAGCATTGTTTTTGTCGGCACGCAAAAAGAGGCTGAGGCCTGGCGCGGTCCGGAAACGAAAATGGTCAATCTGAACGGACGCACCCTCACGCCAGGATTTATCGAGACGCACGGCCACATCATGGGCCTTGGCTACAATGAGCTGAACCTGGACCTGATGGATGTGAAAAGTTACGAGGAGTTGGTGGAGCGTGTGCGGCAGGCCGTAGCTAAAGCGCAACCCGGCCAGTGGATTGTCGGCCGTGGCTGGCACCAGGATAAGTGGGATAGTAAACCGGCCAACATGGTGAAGGGTTTTCAAACGCACGAGTTGCTCAGTGCTGCCTCGCCCGATAACCCGGTTTACCTGCGGCACGCCAGCGGCCACGCGGGTTTCGCTAATGCAAAGGCGATGCAGATTGCCGGGGTAAATCAGCTTTCAGTTGAGCAGATTCGTGAGGCGAGTTCGGAAGGAGGGGAGATCATCCGCGATAACCTGGGCAACCCTACCGGGATTTTTAACGAGCGCGCCCAAAGCCTGATCACCCGCCATATTCCGGACAACACTACCGAAAATGATCAGCAAGCTCTGGAGTTGGCCATGCAGGCCTGCGCCCGAAATGGTATCACCAGCTTTCACGATGCCGGTGCCTCGCGCAGCAACATCGATTTATTTCATCAATTCAAGGCTGAGGGCAAACTGACCACTAACCTGTATGTGATGATTACCGGCTTTGACAGTGAATTGATTTACGATTGGCTGCGCCAGGGCCCCGAGGTTGATCCCAACGGCAACCTGACCATCCGATCCATCAAATTGAATTGCGATGGCGCCCTTGGCTCGCGGGGTGCGTGGTTGCTGGAGGAGTATTCCGACCGGCCGGGCTTCTTTGGCATGGCCACCTTACCGATGGATACGGTAATGAAAATTTCGCGCGAAGGGCTGAAGCGTGGCTTCCAGGTTTGTTCGCACGCCATTGGCGACCGGGCCAACAAGGAAATTCTCGATCGGTATGAAATTGCGTTGAACGAGAATCCGGTGCGCGATCACCGGTTCCGCATCGAGCACGCCCAACACATGCGCGGTGCCGATATTCCACGTTTTGGGCAAATGGGAGTTATCGCGGCCATGCAGGCCAATCACCTGAGCAGCGACCGGCCATGGGCGATTGATCGTTTGGGTGAGAAGCGCATTAAGGAAGGCGCATACATGTGGCAGTCGCTGTTAAAGACGGGCGCAAAAGTGATCAACGGCACAGATGTGCCGGTAGAGCCGGTAAATCCCCTGAACAGTTTTTATGCTTCCGTTACCCGCAAGACGCTGAAAGGCGAGCCGGAAGGCGGATTTGAGCCGGAAGAAAAGATGACGCGCGAGCAGGCGTTGCGTTCCTATACGCTGGATGCAGCCTTCGGTGCGTTTGAGGAGAGAATCAAGGGGTCGCTGGAGCCGGGCAAGCGGGCTGACTTTACCGTGTTCTCGAAGGACATCCTGACGGTGGCGGAAGGGGAAATCCTGACCACCGAAGTGGTGATGACGGTAATTGGTGGCAAAGTGATTTACGAAAAGAAGTAGCCAAGGCTGTTGATAAAGGCAGAAATGACGCGGTCCCCCGATTTATCGCGGGACCGCAGGTCAGGTTTAGGTAGAGAGAAAAGTTATTTCAAAAATTTGTGCGCGCGGCTGAATAAATCCTTACGGTCTGACGTGATCGAGGGGTCGCTGAAGATGCGGCCCGATAATTCGGTAACTACACCTTTTTTGTAACCCAACTTCTCGGCCATCTGCTCACAGAAATGGATTTCGCTTTTAAACACCTGGCCATCGCTTTTCATGAGCTGAATGAGATGGTAAAGATTTTCAAAACGTTGCTCTTCGCTGAAGGCCGAGAGGTCGCCCACGGGCTTGGGGGCTTTCATCATGGCATCCAAATCGGCTGCGCTTATGCCGTTGGCCTTTGCAATCATCTGGATCACCTTGGCTTCCTTTTCTCCGATGGTGCGGTCGCTGGCAGCCAGGTTGATCAACACGTTAAGTTGTTCCTTGATCATAGAATTTGGAGAGGGTTTAGGGCAAACTTACATTTTTTGAATGTGAAAATCCGCGTTTTTAGGGGCATTTCTTACATTAAGGTCTTAATTTTTAGGAAAAAGTCAACTACTTCGCGCAACTATCGTAAAGTCAGCAGGTCTATAGGCTAAAATGAAAAGCATGAAGTCAATATTGGGTTTGATCGTGTTTGTAGCGGTTTCGCTGGTGGCCACCGCGCAGCAAACGGAAGAACGTAAACTGGATTCGTTCAAAGGTGTAAAAGCCGCACAGGCCGTGGATGTTTACCTCAAGAAAGGTGACAAGGAAAGTGCCCGCGTTGTTGTTTCCGGTGTAGATCCCGATGAAGTGGTTACCGAGGTGGCGGGCAGCTACCTGAAGGTGCACATGCGCGAGGGCAATTACCGGGGCTCGCGCTCGGTAAAGGTGTATGTCACCTACGTTACCCTCGAAAAACTAAGCGCCAGTTCGGCCGCTAATATTTTCTCGGAAAGTACAATCAAAACCGAACGCCTGGATGTGAGCGCCTCCAGTGCTGCTTCAATTGAAGTAGCCATTGACGCAGGTGATGTTTTGGCCGATGTGTCCAGCGCGGCCGACATTGTAATGGAAGGCAAGGCCCGCACGCTGGAGGCCGAGGCCAGCAGTGCCGGTGATATTGATGCGTATAATCTTGAATGCGAGTCGGTGACGGCTTCTGTCAGCAGTGCCGGCTCTGCCAAGGTGAACTGTACCAAAGAAATTGATGCGCAGGCCAGCAGTGGGGGCACTATCCGCTACCGCGGCAACCCGGGTCGTACCAATACCTCATCGAGTAGCGGTGGTTCGGTTAAAAAGTCGAACTGATTGGCACTGACTTTTACAGAAATTCAGGAAAAGACGCTCTAAAAAAACCATCTCAAAAAAAGTTCGTCATTGCGATCCCCGCTTCCGCGTCTTTGCGAGGGTCGCCTCGACCCGAAGCAATCTCTACAGACTCAACCTACCCTTAAGTACTTGTATAAAAACCCAGGGATTGCTTCGTCTGCCATCCTCGTCCCTCGGACGGCTTTCCTCGCAATGACGCATTCAGCGTTTGGTTTCTAAAAAAGATCAGAAGTTTCCGGGATTTTATTTTGTCTTTTTTGAGGTGTAAATCTCCTCTGGCGGCCGCAGAAATAGTAAACGGAGCCGCCTATAAATGGATCATCGGGCAACGGCTAACCTCGTCAGGCGTTTTTGAGCAACGCCATGGCCACACGGCTCTTTTTATGGCCGGGCCTCCCATACTGCCAAACCTCCAGATTCTGCACGGCAGTGCTAAACTGGCGGTTGTACGATGCATCGACCCGGGCGCCTTTGGTCCACGGTTTTGCCTGTAGTTTAAGATTGATCATAGCTACTGCCAGTAAGACGAAAAACGGGTGGATTTAGTTTAGGTTACTCGTAATTTTGTTGCCTTATGCCGGGCCTCTGGAGTACCAACTACTGGATCATTTTCCTTATCGTTTTTCTGCGCTACCTGGTGCTGTCGCTGATTGCCTACCTGGTCTTTTATGTGATCTTCCGGCACCAGTGGGCATTTCGCAAGATTCAACAGTGGTTCCCGAAAGGTGCCGACTACCGCAGGGAGTTTACCTATTCCCTGGCCACGGCTTTCATTTTTGCCGGCATCGGCTACGTCCTTTTTGGTACCGGCCTGCGCGCTTACACCCGGCTTTATCTCACCATCAGCGATTATGGCTGGGCTTATTTCTGGGTCAGCATACCCCTTATGCTGGTGATACACGATGCTTATTTCTACTGGACCCACCGGGCTATGCATCACCCCGCAGTTTTCAGGTGGTTTCATAAAGTCCACCATCTCAGCACCAACCCTTCGCCCTGGGCCTCTTTTGCTTTCCATCCGCTTGAGGCAGTTGTAGAAGCCGGTATTATGGTGGTCATCGTGCTGATCATGCCGGTGCACCCGCTCGCAATCGGCCTGTTCCTGCTGATCATGATGGCGTATAACGTTTACGGACACCTCGGCTATGAATTATATCCGAAAGGTTTTTCGCGCACCCGCGTTGGGCGATGGATCAACACGTCCGTGAATCACAACCAGCACCATCAGTTTTTCAAAGGAAACTACGGCCTGTATTTTTTATGGTGGGATCGCTGGATGCGCACGATGCGCACCGACTACGATAAGCACTTCGATGAGGTGAAAAGTCGTGTGGCGGCCTAGCGGGTGCCCTGCACCACCTCGCGCACCACGTATGTCTTCTTGTTTTGCGACTCGTAATACGTGCGCATCATCAATTCAGCAATCAACCCGAAGGTGAGGAACTGAATGCCGGCCAGCACCAGCAAAAAGCCCAGCATCAACAACGGCCGGCCCCAGATATCCTGGCCCATGAGTTTCACTACCAGGAGGTAGAGATTGATGATCATACCTACGAACAATGTGATGAAGCCCAGTGGCCCAAACAAGTGGATTGGCCTGCGGAAATATTTCTGGAAGAACACCATGAGCAACAAATCGCTCATGACTTTCAATGTGCGCCCCAATCCGTACTTCGATTGGCCGTGAATGCGGGCGTGGTGCTTCACCGGCACATCGGTGATTTTGCCTCCCTGCAGCACCGCCAGAATGGGTATGAAGCGGTGCAGTTCACCATACAGACCCAGGTTTTTGGCAATCTCCGATTTGAAAACTTTCAGCGTGCACCCGTAGTCGCGAATATGAACACCGGTGAGTTGGCGGATGAGGTAGTTGGCAATCTTGCTCGGGAATTTGCGCACCAGTGCTTTGTCCTGCCGGTTCTGCCGGAAGCCAGCGACTACATCCCACTTTTCGTTCTTCAGTTTCTCCAGCATCATCGGGATATCGGCCGGGTCATTCTGCAGATCGCCATCGAGTGTAACAATGTACCTGCCGCTGGCATGCTCAATGCCGGCTGCCATGGCCGGAGTTTGACCATAATTTCGATTGAGCACTACCAGTTTTGTACGGGTGTTGGCCAAGCTGCGAATACGCTCAACCGTGGCATCAGTGGAACCGTCATCCACCAGTATCACCTCGTAATCAAAAGCCTGCAACTCGCGGTAGATGCTTTCCAGCAGCGGGGCTATGTTGTCCTCCTCGTTCAGGAGGGTAATCACCAGGGATAATTCCATGAATCAGACTTTCGCAAAAGTCGGATTTTTTGGCGAAAGTGAATAAAAAATGTAGCTCACCGTGCTGCCGATGATCATGCCGGCCGCCACATCGGCCGGAGAGTGAACGCCCAGATACACGCGCGAAAAGGCAATGGCGCTGGCCCACAGCAGGGCAGGCACCACCACAAACCACCGCGGCCACAGCAAGCTCATCATCACGGCTGCGGCAAAGGCCTCGGCCGAGTGGCCGGACGGAAATGAGAAGCTTCCTCCTGTGCTGAGTTGAAGAATGCGCGTATCCACTTCGAAGGGGCGCAGGCACCGTGCCGTAATCTTGATGAAGTAATTGAGCAGGCCGGCCAGGCCCACGCTCAGCCCGGTGTAGAGGAAGAAGTACCGGGTCCAGGTTGTGCGCCACTTCCATTCACCTATCAGCATTACTCCGAATGGAATACCCAGGCTGATCAGGGTCACCCAATTGGTGAGTAGTTGCCAGGCTCCGATTGAACCGGCTGCGCGTTGGTTCTGCATCTGAGCGATGAACTCAAACTGCGGAGGAGCCGCCTGCCAGGTGTACAGCGTGTATACCAGTACAGAGGCTCCGGCCAGAGCGGCTGCGAGGTGAACGGGTCGTTTCACAGTTGTGGATAAGTTCGCGCTTCGATTTACTAATTTTGAGGCGATGAAGCGTTTCGGCTGGGTTATTTTATTGTCAATCGTATCGTACTCAGCCAACTTCTGGGGTTACCCGATTTACATCCTGGACGAAGCCCGCAACACGGCTTGTGCCATGGAAATGGCCGCGCGGCAGGACTGGGTGGTTCCCACGTTCAACAACGAACTGCGCACCGATAAGCCGCCTTTGCATTACTTCTTCATGCGGGCCGCCTATGCGGTATTTGATGTTACTCCGTTTTCCGCCCGCCTGTTTTCCATCATCATGGGTGTGTTAACGGTGTGCGTGGTTTATTTTTTTACCACCCGACTGGTAAATGAAACCACGGCCTGGTTGGCCAGTCTAATCCTGATCGCATCTCTCCAGATGATTTTTCAATTTCACCTGGCCGTGCCGGATCCCTATCTCATTTTCTTCTTCACGCTGGGCATGTTCAGTTTTGTGTATGCGTGGCGCACGCACCAAAAATCTTTTTTCTACCTCACCTATGCGGCACTGGCTATGGCCTTCATGGCTAAGGGGCCGCTGGCACCGGCTCTGGCGGGGCTCACGGTATTACTGTTTTTAATCCTGCGCAAGGAGTTTGGCTGGCGCACACTGAGCCGCATCCAGGTGTGGGGTGGTGCCGTGTTGTTCCTCGCCATTGTGCTGCCGTGGTGGATTGCCGTAACGATAAAAACAGAAGGGGAGTGGACGCGCGGTTTTTTCTTTGAGCATAATCTCCAACGCTTTTCTTCCTCCATGGAAGGCCACACTGGAATCCCCGGGCTGGCCATTGCCTATTTTCTGGCGGCCATGTTGCCGTTAGGCTTTTTTGTTCCGGGGGCGCTCGTTAAGGCGTGGAAAGCGCGCCATGATCAACCGGTGATTTTTTTCCTGGGACTCAGCGCTCTTGCCGTGGTTGGCTTTTTTAGCTTGTCGCGCACCATTTTGCCCGGATATCTCAGTCCGGCTGTTCCGTTTGCAGCCGTGGTGCTGGCATGGAAACTCGAACAACTGCGCCAGGTGAGGGCGGTTCATCATGTTCTGGCCGGCCTCTTGTTGTTGATTTCAGCAGCGCTGCCCGTTGCAGGGTTTTTGGCCTTGCAGCAGGATCCGCTCGTGGGCAGCGAGGCGCCTCAGGCATTTTGGATTCTTATCGCTTTGCCAGGCGTTGTGGCCGGTTGGTATTACCTGTGGAAAAACCAGGTTATCCGTTTTGTCTATGCAACCCTGATCGGCTACGGCATTATGGGTGTACTGCTGTTTTACCTCGTAATGCCCCGGTTGATGCGGCATAATCCTGTGGAACTGAGTGTGGCAACGCTACCCATTGAAGCGCAGACGCCCGTGGCTTGTTTTGTGCGGACGAATGCAGCCTATGTGTTTAACCTCAGGCGCACGTACCCCTATTTGGGCTCTCCCGAAGCGGTGCAGCGGTGGCTGGCGGCCAATCCTGACGGATTGATCCTCACCCGCGATGATGAAGCCCCGGCCTTGGAGCACCTTAATCTTCAGACACGGTTCACGGGCCGCGATTTGTTTGAAAATCACACTACCGTAGTGCTGGGTAACTAAAGCTCTTCTTTAACCTGGGGTTGTTTTTGCCCATGATGGGCATCAAATTGAACATGTTTCTTACAATTTTGGGTTGATTTTTACCCTTACATGATAAAATCGGGCTACTTTTGCCCCGTTTTTACGACAAATCAACCACTACCATATGTCACATTTACGTTTTGAAGCCCTGAAAAAGCTCAACGAACGCGAACGCGTACCGGTGGAGGCGCCCGCATCGGTGGTCTCCAAGTTCTTCGGTGAAAACGTGTTCGGCATCGAGCAAATGCGCGCCACGCTGGCCCCGGCCGTATTCAAAAAAGTTGCCAGCGCTATTAAAAACCACGAGAAAATCGATGAAGCCACGGCCGATGCCGTTGCTTCGGCTGCCAAGAGCTGGGCGATGAGCAAAGGGGCTACACACTTCACGCACTGGTTTCAACCCATGACGGGCGGCACCGCTGAAAAGCATGACTCCTTTTTCGATGCCCTGGCGGGAATCGAAAAGTTCAAAGGCAGTGAACTGGTACAGCAGGAGCCGGACGCATCTTCGTTCCCCAGTGGAGGCATCCGGAGCACGTTCGAAGCCCGCGGCTACACTGCGTGGGATCCTACCTCGCCCATGTTTCTGTATGGCAAAACCCTGAGCATCCCCACCGTCTTTGTTTCCTACACGGGTGAAACACTCGATACCAAATCACCTCTGCTGAAAGCACTGAAAGCTGTTGACCTGGCCGCTACCAAGGTATGCCAGTTGTTTGATAAGGACATTCAGCATGTTACGGCCTCTCTGGGCTCGGAGCAAGAGTACTTTGTGGTTGACAAAGCGCTGTTTATGGCTCGACCAGACTTGGTGATGGCCGGACGCACGGTATTCGGCCATGCGCCCGCCCGCGGTCAGCAGATGGAGGACCATTATTTCGGATCGATTCCGGCTCGCGTCTATGATTTCATGAAGGAATTTGAAATCGAGTGCTGGCGATTGGGTATTCCGGTGCGTACCCGCCACAACGAAGTTGCGCCCAGCCAGTTTGAGGTAGCGCCTTTGTTTGAGGATGTGAATGTGGCAAACGACCACAACCAATTGATGATGGATGTGATGGGCCGCGTGGCTGAGAAGCACAACCTGAAGGTGTTGTTTCACGAGAAGCCCTTTGCCGGTCTGAATGGAACGGGTAAGCACAACAACTGGTCATTGATTACAGATACGGGTATCAACCTGTATGCCCCGAGCAGCAGCGCCCGCGACAACCTGCTCTTCCTCACGTTCTTCGTCACCACCATCAAGGCGGTACACGAACATGGCGATTTGCTTCGTGCCTCCATCGCCACGGCCGCAAATGACTTCCGCCTCGGGGCAAATGAGGCACCGCCCGCCATCATGTCGGCCTTCATTGGCTCGCAGATGAGCGCGGTGCTGGACGAGTTGGAGAAAAAAGGAAACGTGAAGATTGAGAAGGGTGATAACATGTACATGAAACTGGGTATCGATCAGATACCGGAAATCATCCTGGATGCAACGGACCGCAACCGCACGTCCCCTTTTGCCTTCACGGGCAATAAGTTTGAGTTCCGGGCAGTGGGTGGCAGCGACAACTGTGCTACAGCCATGACTGCGCTGAACACCATTGTAGCCGACCAGCTTGAGAAGTTCCATGAATCGGTGAGCAAGGAAATTGAGAAAGGAGAGGAAAAGCGCCTGGCGATCGTGAACGTGCTGCGCAAGTACATCAAGGAATCGAAGGACGTTCGCTTTGAGGGCGATGGGTACTCGGACGAGTGGGTGAAAGAAGCCGCAAAGCGCAAGTTGGGCAATGTGAAAAACACCCCGCGTGCGCTGGATGCCTACCTCACCAAGAAGTCGGCTGACCTGTTTGAGCGCCACGGAGTGATGAGCCATAAGGAAAACGAAGCCCGTGTGGAAATCCGTCTCGAGGGCTACATCAAACGCGTGCAGATTGAGGCGCGCGTGATGGGTGACCTGGTGATGAACCACATTGTGCCCACGGCCATCAACTACCAGAGTAAGCTCATCAACAATGCCAACGGGTTGAAAGGGCTGGGTATTGACAACAAGGCGGTGGTGCAGACCATCAAGGAAATTTCTGAGCACATTGACATCATCAAAACCAATGTGCGCGCCATGGTGGAGGAGCGTAAGCGCATCAACAAATTAGGGGATACCCACAAGCGGGCCATTGCCTACTGCGATGATATTAAGGAGAAGTACTTTGACGTCATTCGCGACTCGGTAGACAAGCTGGAGTTGCTGGTGGATGATGAGGACTGGCCGTTGGTGAAGTATCGCGAATTGCTGTTTTTACGATAGTTTTGTTTGTTTTCAGAAGTGAAGACGGAGCCTTTTGCAGGGGCTCCGTTTTCTTTTGATGGCCTGCCGCGCAGTCGGGTATGTCAGGTTTTTTGTAGCTTGGCCGCTCTAATCCAATCGCATGAAGAAACTCATCCTCACGCTTGCGGCCACCAGTTTGCTGGCCTTAGCCGTTGCCCAAAAGAAGCCGCTTCCGGAAATTAACCGCGTGGTGACAAAATCGGAGACCGAAGCACACCTGCGCTTTCTGGCGTCCGATGAACTTAAGGGACGCGACACCGGCTCACCGGAACTTGACATTGCTGCCAATTACATTGCCTCCGAATTTGCTCGCTGGGGTGTAAAAAAGGTTTCTGGCGCCAATGGCTACTTTCAGGACGTAAAACTGGAGAAGAAGAAATATGCTACTACCGTTGACTTGACGCTGGGTGATGTTACGCTGAAGAATAAGGAAGACTTGATTCTGCTGGATGGCGGCAATCTGAGCTGGGAAGGTGAGGCCGTGTTTGTCGGGTATGGTTCGCAGCCCGATATGGAGAAGGCCGGAGTGAAGGGCAAATGGGTGGTGAGTTATATCGGAGCCTCGGCTAACAGCAATATTCAGCAGGCGTTTGGCGAGTCGGATGAAAAAGTGAAGCGTGCCCGCGAAATGGGAGCAGCCGGTATGACCGAGATTGTCGCTACGCCCGGAGTGCCCTGGCAGATACTTGTTAATTTTCTAACACGGGAGCGAATTGCCTTGGCGGGTGATGAACCAATGACCTTTCCTCATCTGATGATGCGCAACTCCGATGCGGCTGCGGTAAAATCGTTTCTTGAAACAAAAAATGGCCGAGTTAAAGTTTATGTGGAGCAAACACCCGGTGAGGCGATACCTGGTAAAAATGTATTGGGCATAATCGAGGGAACTGATCCCAAGCTAAAGAATGAGTATGTGGCGCTTACCGCCCACTACGACCACGTGGGCATCGGCCGGGCCGTCAGTGGCGATTCGATTTACAATGGCACGCGCGACAATGCAATTGGTACCACGGCTGTACTGCAGGCCGCCCGTTATTTTGCCATTAACCCGCCCAAGCGTTCCATACTGGTTATGACCGTGACGGCTGAAGAAGTGGGTTTGCTGGGCAGCAAGTATTTTGCTGATCACCCGTTAGTGCCCATGAAGCAAATCATCTTTAACCTCAATTGCGATGGTGCAGGCTACAATGACACTACGCGCATTACGTTATTTGATCTCAACCGCACCAGTGCAGATGAAATGTTAAAAACGGCCGCAGGTTCCGTGGGGGCCAGCCTCAATGGTGACCCGGCACCCGAACAGGGCTTGTACGACCGCTCCGACAACGTAAGCTTTGCGGCCAAAGGCGTTCCGGCCGTTACGTTCACAACCGGTTTCAACGCGTTCGACAATGAGATCATGAAGTATTACCACCAACCGGCCGATCACGTGTCGAGTGTCAACCTCAATTACGTAAACCGGTTTACGAGGGCGTTTGTCTACGCTGCCTTGTTGATCGCGAATAATCCGGCACCACCCGCGTGGAAGCCGGGCGACAAATACGAAGCTGCCGGCAAGGCTCTGTACGGAAGGTAACGACAAGCTATCCTCTATTCCTTCGTCCAGATGCGGGTGTTGAGGTCCAGCACCTCCACGATGGTCATGCAGAGGCTTACCAGGTAATGGTATTCCTCAATCTGTTTGTAATTGTCAATTGATTGCCAAAGCGCTGGCGGCTCAAACAGATTTCGGTCGATGGGCAAGCCGATGTACACGTGCGAATCGATAAACGATAGCGATATTCCTTTGTTGACCTTGTTGCGCAGCGTGAGGATGCGTTGCATCAGCGCGGTGGAAAGAATGTAGCGGGCCTCCACCTGATCGGTGCCGTAAACCACGAAATGCTTTTCAAACTCCGGGTCTTCCAATAACGCCCAGTACAAGTACGACTACGATGCCAATGATGATATACGTAGGTTGAGGTATTTAGGGTTAGGGGTAAAGATCGGAAAAGTTGCGAGATGAGGAGGGACTTGCTGCACCATTTAGAACGAAGGAAACAGCGAGACCCCATTCAAGGCCAGCGCATGAAGCAGCAGGCACACCATGAGGTAGATGCTGCTAAAGCCGAGTGTTACGGCCTGCGGGTCGCGTGTGTGTCGCCCGATGACCCACCAGAACACGGGCACAGCCTGCAGCCCATGTAGCGTAATAAAGTGTGGCAATCGCAAGTCTCCTGCCCGTGTGCTCCAGTTGAAAAACGGAATGCCGGGTCCGCCATCAGCTGTGCCAATAGTATGAGCCATGTTGTGGATCATGAGTCCACCAGCCACTGACCCCGCGAGGAAGAAAAATAAACCTGCGCGCCAGGCGGTGAGTTGTGCCCCCGCCAGATTCGTGCGGCCCGGCAGCAGGAACAGGAACAAAACGGCAGCGTTCATCACCGTGTTGAGGCCAATGAACACACCCATGATGGCGAACAAGACTCCGTTAAGCAGTGATGAAATGTTGTAGTGGGAGGTTTCGCCCCAGGCAGCCTGCAGGGTAATGATCACAATTTCTGCCAGCATACAAACCATGAGCAGTTGCGTAATCAAGCGCTGGTGGCGCTGACTTCTAAGATAGGACAGACACCACGCAAAGGTGAAACTGTACAGCGCGATGGACAGCGCAAACTTCAGGGGCTTGATCCATGCGTTTATGCCCATGACCTGCGCATCGGAGGTAGCGAGGAGAATCAGGAACAAACCAGCAAGAGCTGCATTAGCCCAGCCAAAAGCGGTTAAGGCGCGATTCCGATTTCGCAGCTCGGCAAGAAATTCAAGCATGTCCCACGTTCAATTTGAAAGTGAAGGCCGTGCGCAGCAGTATGTACAAGAGCAACCCGATGGGCCCGAACATGAAGGTGAAGAACAGGCACGGCACGACCAGCCAGTGGGGTATGTTATGTTTCTTGGCGTTGCGCACTTCCCAACTGCCGATAAAAAGATCGAAGGCCAGGTAGTGCACCCATCCGGCCATAACGGCTCCGGGCTGATCGAACAACTTCATAACACCCGCCAGGCTTCCAAAGCCGCCTTCACCCTGTCCAAAATAATAGAGGATCAAGGCGGTGTAAATGACGGCATAGACCAGGGGCCAGGCGCCCGAGTGCACCACTAGATTGGTGAATCGCCAGCGTGGTGCCACGGCTAACAGCAACCAGGCGGGCAAGGCCAATGCATTGCAAAGAGAAAAGAGGGTTTCCAGCGTCATCGCAGTATTGTAATTTTGAATCCTTACCTTAAAGGTACATGAAGCCAACAATTGCACTACTGTTTTTTGTTTCCATTTTCTCCGTCTTCTCTATGCAAGCACAAACTCCATTACGATACCTGGCTCTGGGCGATTCCTACACCATAGGTGAAGCGGTTGCTGAATCCGAGCGATGGCCGGTGCAACTGGTTAAGCGCTGGCGCGAAGCCGGCCGAAATGTGGCCGACCCCCGCATTATTGCAACCACCGGGTGGCGAACTGATAACCTGAAGGCCGCCATGACAGCCGCCAGCCTGTCGAACGACTGGGATGTGGTATCCCTGCTCATAGGCGTGAACAACCAATATCAGGGGAAGCCAGCCGATCAATACGCAATCGAGTTTGAGGGACTCCTGAACGATGCCATTCAACTGGCAGGTGGCCGGAAGGATCGGGTGTTTGTGGTTTCGATTCCCGACTACGGGTTTACGCCTTTCGGCCAGCCCAAGCAGGAAGCCATTACGCGGGCGCTCAACGAGTTTAATGCCATCAACGAGCGGATATCACGCGCACATGGAGTTACCTATGTTCAGATAACCGACATTTCCCGCGAAGGCCTCTCGAAACCCGAACTGGTGGCGGGTGACCGGCTTCATCCTTCAGGTGTGATGTATACCCGCTGGACCGAGCGGATTCTTCAACAGTTTGCGCTGCCGAAGAACTGACTTCTCAGTTACTCCCGTCAATGCATTCGGCAATCAGCCGGTGAAAGTGGTGCGTGCCGGGTTCCCGCGTTGCGCTGTAGCGGCCATACCGGTAGAAACGTGATTGAATTCCTTTTTGCACGTTTTGGACTACTTCCTCGTCCTCCAGTTCCACTTTGTGTAGGTCGCCCCCGGCTCCCTGCCGCAGGTAGCTCTCGTTCCACACATAGCCGATGAAGGAAACCACGCACGAGGAGGGTGTCACCGGCTTCACCACATTTATGGAGAGGCCCCAGGGGTAGAAGTTGAACATCAGGTTGGGGAAAACCCAGAAATAATACCCGCCAATTTTTTTTCCGTAGTCGGGCGAAGCAGGGGTAAGGTCGAAGACCAGTTCGCCCGGTTTGGCAACGCCTACCTGCAGGCTGGAGTACCGGTGCAGTTCCACCGCATAATTTGAGTAGTCAATAACTGAGTTAAGCCCGGCATGTACAAACGGAATATGAAACCCTTCGAGGTAATTTTCGCAGTACAAAGCCCAGTTGGCCTGCACGGTATAATCGCGCGAGAGCTCCGGATGAAACACAAACTGATCGAAGGGCATCCAGCCAATGCGGTCGAGCATCGGTTGGAAATACGCCCCGGCCGGAGCGCCTTTTTCAAGTTGCGTGAACAGCCATTTTCCCAACTGAAACAGGGGCAACCGGGCAAGGTGATCATCGGGTGTCGGAAAATTTTCAACCTCTTTAAACTCCGGCATTGATATGAACTGCCCGTCCAGTTGAAAGCGCCTGCCGTGGTATTTGCAGCGAAGTTCGTTCACCTTGCAGGGCTTGTCGGCTACGAGGTTGCCGCGATGGGTGCACGCATTACTGAGGCAGTGGATTTCATTTTTCTTGTCGCGCGTCAGCAGCAAGGGCTCGCGCAGATAGTGGGGCAATAGTTCAAAAGGAGTTGTCCAGCCGGGCTCTTTCACCTGGTCGGTGTCGCCAACCCACTGCCACGAGCGGGCAAAGATTTTTTCTTTCGATTGTTCGAAATAGTCGGCCGACCGGTAATACTCGGTGGGCAAGGTGCGCGCACGCGCTATGTTCGCATCAACCGAAAGTTTCATACCTAAATATTTCGTTAAATTTAGCCATGAACCGATCAACCACAAACCTGCTGTTGCCGTTCGCTTTTCTGGCTTTGGTTGCGTGCAGCCGCAAGCAAGATCCGCTTCCCTGGCGTTTAGACACCTACCTGCAGGCCGCCCAGCAACATGAGCAGTTTCAAGGGTCGGTGCTGGTGGCTACAGGCGATCGCATTGACTACGAGCGGCAGGTGGGGTATGCAGACATATCGACTAAACGGTTGATTGACCGCGAGAGCCTCTTTGAGCTTGCATCAGTATCCAAACAGTTTACAGCCACGGGTATTTTGCTGCTAGCCGAGCAGGGTAAACTGTCGGTAGAAGATTCGCTGCGAAAGTTTTTTCCCGAGTTACCGTACGTGGGCATTACCCTTCACCACATGCTTACCCACACGTCCGGTCTTCCTGACTATGAGGAGGTAATCGAGTCGCATTGGGATCGCACCAAAATTGCATTTAATGATGATGTGATTCGACTACTGGCTGAGCACCGGCCAGCCGTATTATTCAAACCCGGAGACGAGTGGCGGTACAGCAATACGGGTTTCATGCTGTTAGCCTCGATTATCGAGCGCGTGTCGGGCGAGAAGTACGGGGACTTCCTCAAGAAGAATATTTTTGATCCGCTGCAGATGACGCGCACGCGCACGTACAACACCAGGCGCAGCGGAGAGGTGATTGAGAACTATGCGTACGGCTATATTTACGATGATTCTGCAAAGGTGCTTTTGTTGCCCGACAGCGTTCGTGCCCGTCAGTATGTGTACTACATGGATGGAATCCAGGGCGATGGGGTTGTGAATTCAACAGCCCGCGACTTGCTGAAGTGGCACCAGGGATTGCGCGATGGAAAAGTACTGTCGCCCGCGTCTCTGGCGAAGGCCTACACAGACGCAATTCTTAACTCCGGCAAGCCGGTAAATTATGGCTACGGGTGGAGCGTGCGCACCGATTCGACTAATGGGCGTGTGGTGGAGCATGGAGGCAGTTGGCCGGGTTACGGTACCTTCATCAGGCGTTACCTGGATCAGGACAAGGTTATCATTGTGCTATCCAACACGGAAAAGTATATTCAAGAGGCCGTTGACGGTTTCCTGTTTGACCGCCCTGTTGAGTTACCGCATGAGCTTCAATGGCTTTCACCTCCATCCGACTTATCCGCCTGGGAAGGACGGTTTGTTGTAGTGGGTGACGAAACGGATACGATTACCTATTTTTCGAAAGACGGAAAGTTGATGGGTAGCACCGGACAGTGGCAGTGGGAACTGAAGTTTGCCAACGATGGTCGCTTTTACAGCGTGTATCGCTCGTTGGTGGGCCTGGGAATGGATTCAGGGCAAACGGGCCAATCCTTTTACTGGATTGAGAGTGGTGTAAAAAGAAGGCTTCGGAAGTTATAGGGTTTGTCAGTTGACTGACAAACCCTGGCGTAATTCATGCCGTTGTTAGCATCATGAATGTCAAATCAGTTGCACTAACCCTCGCTCGCTTTGCCGCAGCCATCATCTTGTTGCAAACCCTGTACTTCAAGTTCAGCGGCTCGCCAGAGTCGGTGTTCATCTTTTCTACCCTTGGTATGGAGCCGTGGGGTCGCTGGGGTGTGGGATTTTTGGAGCTCGTAGCGGGTGCGTTGCTGATCAGCCGCAACTGGAATTGGCTGGGAGCCCTGTTGGGAACTGGCCTGATGTTTGGCGCAATCGGTATGCACCTGACTCTGCTGGGCATTAGTGTGCAGGATGATGGCGGCTACCTGTTTTTTCTCGCGGTACTGGTATTGGCGCTTTGCACGTTCGTATTTCTCGCCAACCGTGGTCAAATTCCTGCCGGCATCCGCAAGTACTTACCCGCCTTTCTTCAGTGAGTCTTTGATTTTGTTCCACTGCTCAAGGAGCTCCGGTTGTGAGCTGAGCAGACCTGTAAACCCTTCGATCAGGTAGTTAGGAAGATTTTCCTTGTTGCCGGTTCGCTTGATGATGTCGGCTAGCATGTCCTCGGCATCCTTTTTTCCGGAAAAGTCGGCCTCGGACAACTCCTGCTGCAACCGGCTGAGATCGGCCGAGACAGCCGGGGCCACGGGCGGTTGAGGCTCCAGGGCGCGATTCTGGGTTCGTTCCTGTATGCAGCGGTTGAATAATACAACGATGGAATCAATGTCATTGCGAATCAACTTGCCCGTGTTCACCAGTTCGGCCACCGATGGACACTCTTTCAGGAATTCCGTCATCTGTTTTTTGAAGCCGATGTTCGGCAACTCGATCTGCCCGCCACTGGCCAGTTGCAAAAGACGTCCGTCAAAGCGATTGCTATTGCCGATGCGGAAGGCATAGTAGCTCAAGTACCCCGGCTGAAGCTCCTGCATGAAGCGAACTGCGTTTGCCTGCTGCACCGGCCGGTATAAAACGCCTGCGGTGTAAACCACCCGAACCTGCAAAGCCGTTAGCGCCTGCTTGCGTTCAGCCTGCACCTGCACCCGATCCAAAAGATCATACGACAGCATTTTTACTTTACCCCTCAGGGTATCTTGGGTATTTAACACCACATAATCCTGAGCCTGAGCCCAGGTCGCCATCAGGATGCAAATGGCCAAAAGAAGCTTTTTCATGCGGCAAAATTAAAAAGTTTTTCCCTTGTCGGCTTTTCATTGTTGATACCGACAGGATTGAGTTTATTCGCGGGTCATGATCAAATACAATCCCAAGGTTTGGTTATCCATTATTTTCCACAACTACAGCCGGCACGTGATGAAACTATTGATGCCGGCTTTGATTTTTCTGGCGATTTACTCCGCCCTGGTGTGCTATCTCGTTCTGGATGTGTTGCGCCTTCATGAGCAGGAGTTTCACAGCACGATTGCCATGCACTCGCTGTTGGGTATTGTGTTGGGTTTGTTCCTGGTGTTTCGCACCAACTCGGCCTACGACCGCTGGTGGGAAGGCCGGAAACTGTGGGGCAGTATGGTAAACAACACACGCAACCTGGCCCATAAGATGAGCGCCTTTCTTGACCGGAGTGATTTGGCCAACCGCCAGTGGTACGCGGTCATGATTCCCAATTTTGTGATCTCGGTGAAAGACCATCTGCGCGATGATGCCGATGTGAAATACTTCACGAATACAGCCGATGATGTGGTCGCGCGCCTGCGCGGATTTGATCATCTGCCCAACGGGGTTTCGGCCTTGTTGTATGAGCGCACCAACCAGTTGTACCGAACAAATGTGATCACGGGCGACCATCTTTTTCTGGCCGATAAGGAGTTGAAGGAGTTTGCTGACATCCTGGGGGCGTGTGAGCGCATCAAGAATACGCCCATTCCCTATTCCTATTCCATGTACGTCAAGAAGTTTATCTTCATTTACCTGATCACCTTGCCGTTTGGATTTGTAACCACCTCCGGCTACATCACCATACCGATTGTGTTGCTGATTGCTTTTGTGTTGCTGAGCGTGGAGTTGATTGCGGAGGAAATTGAAGATCCGTTTGGGAAAGATGTAAACGACCTACCTACGGATGAGTTGTCGGCCAAAATTACAGAGAACGTTAACGAGATTTTGCTTCGCTAGCCCAGCAGGGTACAGATGGCGTAAGCCACGATCAGCAGGATCATGACTGCGTACATGATCAGGTCGATCCGCACCCATTCGCGGTATTCGTGGTAAAGCTCCTTCAGCTTTCGAAACATGTCGCAAAAATAAATCTTTTGTACCCGCGAACCTGGATGCCTTCCGGGCGTTTTATAGACTATTGTTCATAATGCGAAAGTCACTTTTTCTTGTTCTGTTCCTTTTTGTCTCTGCGCTGACCGTGTACGGCCAGTCGCGGGTAACAGTTAGCGGGTATATCCGCGATCAAGCAAACGGGGAAGCGCTTATTGGCGCCACCTTGTATATCAAAGAACTGGAAACGGGGGCTGCCGCAAACGAATACGGGTTTTACTCACTCACGGTGTTGCCCGGCCAGTACACCCTGGTGTTCAGCTATGTGGGCTACCTTACCCAAACGCAATCCATAGCGTTGGATCAAAATCAGCGCCTCGATATTCAGCTGGCACCTGAGGCTGAGCAGTTGGAAGAAGTGGTAGTCGAGGCTGAGGGTCAGCCGTCTGCCCGCAATTTCGAGATGAGTACCAATAAGCTCGACATCAAGACAATTTCCAAAGTGCCGACACTTTTAGGTGAGGTGGATATTTTTCGGAGCCTGCTGCTCTTGCCCGGTGTAAGCACAGTGGGCGAGGGGGCTTCTGGCTTTAATGTGCGGGGTGGTTCGGTTGGGCAAAACCTCGTCTTGCTCGATGAGGCACCCGTGTATAACTCGTCTCACTTGTTTGGATTCTTCTCGGTGTTTAATCCGGATGCCGTAAAAGATACCAAGCTGTACAAGGGTGCTATACCCTCGCGGTATGGCGGCCGCCTTGCCTCGCTGCTTGATATACGCATGAAGGAAGGCAACAGCAAAGAGTTTGAAGCCAATGGTGGTATCGGAACCATTTTCAGCCGGTTGGCCATTGAGGCGCCAATTGTAAAAGACAAAGCTTCATTCATTGTGGCGGGCCGCAGATCGTATGTCGATGTGCTTGGGCGCCCGTTTGTTCCGCTGCTGCAGGAGGGAGGCGCGCTGAATTTCTACGATCTTACGGCTAAAGCGAATTACAACGTTAACGCGCGCAACCGGTTGTACGCGTCCGGTTATTTTGGCCGCGACAAGTTTCTGTTCGATGCCAACCAGGGATTCAGCTGGGGCAACACCACCGGCTCGTTGCGGTGGAACCACCTGTTCAACGACCGGCTGTTTTCGAACTTCACGCTGATCTACAGTAACTACGACTACGAACTTCAATTTGGTGAAGACAATCAAAACCGGTTTAACTGGGACTCATCCATTTCGAACCTGATTGCCAAGCCTGAGTTTACCTATTTCATTAACAGCCGCAATGAATTGAATTTTGGCGGTGAGCTGATTTACTACACGTTTGAACCGGCTAACGCTATCGGCATTACCAATGGCGAATCCGTAGATATCAGTTTGCCGCGCAAGTACAACCTGGAGGGCGCGCTGTACATCGGCAACCGCCAGCAGGTGGGCGAGGACCTTGAGTTGGAGTATGGACTTCGCTTCTCGCATTTCCGTTCGCTTGGCCCCGGTACAGCCTATGTGTATAATGATACCATTCCGGGGCGCAGGCGCTCGGTTGTGGACTCCCAAACCTTTGAATCAGGTGAGACGATTAGTTCTTATCAGAACTGGGAACCCAGGTTCTCCTTCAAGTATCAGATCAATCCTCATACCTCGCTTAAGGGCAGTTACAACCGAATGGTGCAGTATTTACACCTGATCAGCAACACCACAGCTTCCAATCCGCTTGATGTGTGGACGCCCACATCCGATAACATCAAACCTGAGTTGGGCGATCAGTTTACGCTCGGACTATTCAAAAATGTTGGGCCGCGTAAGAATTACGAAGTGTCAGTGGAAACGTACTACCGGTCCACCCAAAATCAGATTGACTACATCGATGGGGCGGATTTGCTGATCAATCAGTTTCTGGAGGGCGACTTGTTGAGCGGGCGGGGCAGGGCTTACGGTCTGGAGACCTATTTTCAAAAGAAGACGGGCAAGCTTACCGGTTGGGTCAGCTACACCATCGGGCGCACCGAAATGCAGGTAGAAGGCATTAATCGCGGAGCGTGGTACCCCACACGATTTGACCAACTGCACAACCTGAAGGTGGTTGGGTTTTATGAACTGAACAAACGATGGTCGGCTTCGGCCAACTTTGTGCTTACCTCGGGCACGCCCACCACATTTCCCACCTCGCGCTTCCTGCAGCAAGGCATCCTGATTCCGTTCAATGCTAATGATTCGCGCAATAACGTGCGCTTGCCCGCTTACCATCGGTTGGACATTAGTTTCCGCCTGGAGGGTAAAACCGTGCGAAACAATGGCAAAGTCCGGAAGAACCGCGACTACTGGGTATTCGCCATTTACAACGTCTACAGCCGGCAGAACCCATTCAGCATTTATTTCTCGCAGCGCGATGAACGCGTGCCGGCCGGGCAGCCGATTGACACCCAGGCCACGCAGTTGGCCATCATTGGTTCGCTGGTTCCTTCTGTGTCGTACAACTTTAATTTTTAAGCCATGCAGACGATCCGAAATCTTTTCTTCTTCCTGGCTGTTGGTGCTGTTCTGTCGGCCTGCGAAACCATTATTGAGCCCGATCTGGAAGATGCTGCACCCGTGCTGGTGGTGGATGCCTGGCTGACTAACGAGTCGAAGACGCAGCAGATTGTTCTGGCGCAAACACAGCCCTATTTCGAAAATCAGGTGCCGGCCGGTGTAACCGGGGCAACGGTGCGTGTGCGCGCTTTGCAGTCCGGCCGCGTGTTCAACTTTGCCGGAGATGTGAATGGTGTATACTGGTGGGTTCCCACGGGTAGCGATAGCCTTGGCCCCGTGGGTGAGCAATTTGAGCTTACCATTCAGGTTCAGGGGCAAACGTACAAGGCCGATGCCCGCATCGGGCGGGTGCCGAAGCTTGACAGCATCTCATACTTTTTTGAAGAGGAGACCGCGATTTCGGTTGAGCAGTGGGTGGGTGAGTTTTGGGCGCGCGACCCCGTTGGTAAAGGCGACACCTACTGGATTCGCACCTGGAAAAACGGGGTGTTGCTCAACAAGCCTTCCGAACTTACCGTGGCCTTCGATGCCGGGTTTTCAGAAGGAGGCAACCTTGATGGTGTCACGTTCATCACGCCCGTCAGGCGGGGCATGAATCCGATCGAGCAAAATGAAGACGATGAGTTTCTACCGGCCTATGCTCCGGGCGACTCGGCCTATGTTGAAATTCATTCCATATCCAAACCGGCATTTAATTTTTTGAATGAAGTAATCATTCAGACGGACAGGCCGGGCGGATTCTCCGAACTTTTTGCCCGCCCGATTGCCAACGTGTCGACCAACGTGGTCAATACTAATCCGCAGGGCCCGCGCGCTGTGGGATTTTTCAATGTGGCGGCTGTTTCCGGCAAAGGAAGGCGACTGTTGCCTTAGCCTTTTTTATTCGGCCCTGATTCGCGTACTTACCCCACCAAACCGGTAAGTTGTGAAGAGATTTTTTGCCTGTTGGTTTGCCATAGCCGGATGGCTGGCAGCACACGCTCAGGAACAGTCGGCTGAAAATACCAACCCGCCATCCGTAAAATGGTCGCAGTTGCGCACACCTCACTTCAAGATCCTGTATCCGCTTGGCTTCGAAAATCAGGCGCAGCGCATGGCCAACACGCTGGAGCATATCTACGAACCGGAGTCACGCTCACTGGGCGCGCAGCCGCGAAGATTTTCCGTTGTGCTGCAGAATCAGTCAGCCTTGTCAAACGGATTTGTCAGCATGGCTCCCAGGCGTTCCGAGTTCTACGGTATGCCAACGCAGCGGTATAACTTTCAGGGAACCAACGATTGGCTTAACCTGCTGGCCGTGCATGAGTATCGGCACATGGTTCAGTTTCAGCGTTCGTCCACCGGATTTAATAAATTGGTTCATGTCGCCTTTGGCCCCGCCACACTCAGCGCCATGGCCTTCGCAGCAGCACCGCAATGGTTTTGGGAAGGCGATGCGGTGGCTATGGAGACTGCCGTGACACCCAGCGGTCGTGGTCAGATTCCGAATTTTGATTTGGTGTTTCGCACGAACCTGATGGAGGGCCGGAGTTTTAACTACCACAAGCAGTACCTGCGGTCGTACAAGCATAACATTCCGGATCACTATGTGCTCGGCTATCACCTGGTCAGCTACCTCCGCAAGCGAAGCGACCGGGCCGATATATGGGGCAATGTAGCCGGCCGCGCGTGGAACTGGTCATTTGTACCATTCACGTTTTCCAATGCCATCAAAAAGGAAACAGGCGTGTACGTCATCGATCTTTACCGGGAGGCGGCAGCACATTTGCAGGCGCAGTGGAAAGCGCAACTTGACACGCTGCAGCTTACTCCGTTCGAAACCGTTCATACCGGCACCGGCAACGCGTACACCGACTACCGGTTCCCCCAGGAATTACCGGATGGACGCATCGTGGCATTGAAGAATGGCATTGGTGATATTGAACAATTCGTTCAACTAACAGATGGTAAAGAGAAGATCCTGCATACACCGGGTTTCCTGAATGAGTCCGACATGCTATCGGTGCAAGCCGGGAAAATAGCGTGGAACGAGTATGGATTTGACCCGCGCTGGCTGGCTCGAACGTATTCCGTCATCAAAGTGTATGATGCTGAATCCAAGCGCACGCAGCGGATCACCAGTAAATCCAGGTATGCCGGTGCTGCATTGTCTCCGGATGGCCAACATGTGGCTACTATTGAAACCACTACCGACTATTCGATACGGCTGGTTATCCTGTCAGTGGCCGACACCGGCCGTGTGCTGAAAGCAATAGATGCGGGAGCTGACGTTTTCTTCTCGATGCCGCGCTTCAGTGCCGATGGAAAAAAGATCGTGCTGTTGAAAACCACTGCGAAAGGCCGCACCATTACGCTGTTGGATGTGCAAAGCGGTCGGGCAGAGGATTTGCTGCCGGTAGCGCACGAGAACATCGGGCATCCGGTGTTGTGGCGGGACTACGTGTTGTTCAATGCTCCGCTTTTTGGAATTGATAACATCTCGGCATTGCAGCTTTCCACGGGTCAGCGCTTTCAGGTGACCGAGAGCCGGTATGGGGCGTACAGCCCATGGGTTTCTGCGGACGGTCGCAGTCTTTACTACAGCGATCAGACGCGCGATGGGCTTCGCATTGTGCGGGTGCCTTTTGAGCCGGCCGGCTGGCGGCCCTGGCGAGGTACCGTCTATGCGCAGCCCTTTGCCCGGCAGCTCCGCGAGCAAGAGGGCAATCCCCGTTTGCTGGATGGTGTTCCCGGGGAGCAATATGCTTCGAAGCGCTACCGGCCAATCTCGGGTATTTTCAATCCGTATGCCTGGGGTGCATACATCAATACCAGCCTAACAGGCGGAACGATTGGAATTACCTCGCAGGATGTTTTGAGTACAACAAAGTTTTCTGGCGGTTACGATTACGACATCAACGAGCGCGCAGGCGGGTGGAACGTGACTGCGAGTTTCCAGCGGTGGTTTCCGATTGTCGATGTCTCGGCTAACTGGCGCGACCGAAAAGTTGATGAAGGTGACCTGCCAATCCGGATAGTTGAACGAACCGGCAATCAAGTAACATTGGACACAACGATCATCCGTAATGCCACGTTCACGTGGAAGGAAAACACACTCGAGGCCGGCCTTCGAATACCGTTGACTACCACGAGCTCGCGGTTTATCGGCAATTTCTCGTTTGGCAATTATGTTGGTGTTTCCAATGTTTCTGAGTTCTTGAATACCATATCGGGGCCGAACCGTTACATACCGGCCCTGGTTGTGAATGATACAATAGAAAGCGTCTACCTCTTCCGAAACTACGTTGGCAACGGGCAGTTGTTGTACAATCATTTTTTCGCGTCAGGATATCGCCTTCTTAAAAGAAGCCGCAGGGATATCAACAGCAAATGGGGTCAGGCGTTCACCCTTCATGGGTATGGAACGCCATACGGTGGCGACTACACGGGAAACCAATTTTCGTTTTACACCACGTTGTTCTTCCCGGGTCTTTTCAAACATCATTCAATCTGGGGGTATTGGGGTTATCAAAAAACAGATATGCAGGCTGCGGCTTTCGATGACCGTAATTATTACTTCCGAAATCAGGTACCCTTGCCCAGGGGTGTGGATGTCATCCGTTGGCAGAACTTTTATACCATGTCGGGTAATTATGCGTTGCCGGTTTGGTACCCTGACATTGCCATTGGCCCATTGCTGAACGTACAGCGGGTTCGTCTTAATGGATTTGTCGACTACGCATTCGGAAATGGCGTTAACGGGCGGCCTGATGTCAGCAGCACCTATCTTTCCACTGGCATTGAGGCCAAGTTTGATATCAATGTTCTGCGCTTTCTGCCGCAGCTCGACATCGGGTTCCGGTACTCGTATAGCCTTCAGCCGGTGGTGGCCAGCCGCTTCGAATTCCTGTTAGGCACCATCAATTTCTGATCCCTTGTAAATCGGCCTTTTAGGCTTAATTTTGGCGTCTTTCATATAACCAACATGGCTGAAATTGTACGCATGCCCAAAATGAGCGATACCATGACCGAAGGGGTCATCGCAAAATGGCATAAGAAAGTGGGGGATACGGTGAAGTCGGGGGAACTGATGGCCGAGATTGAGACCGACAAGGCTACCATGGATTACGAGAGTTACCACAGCGGTACAGTGCTTTACCTTGGCGCACAGGAAAAAGGAACCGTTCGCGTTAATGAAGTACTGGCCATTGTGGGCAAGCCCGGTGAAGATTTTAAGGAACTGCTCAAAGCAGCTGCGGCCGGTACCAGCGGAGGTGAGGCAGCCAAGCCAGAGGCGGCAAAAGTTGAAGTGGCAACAGCCACGGCCGCTGCCGTTCCGGATACCAGCAACATTAAGGCAGATATTGTATTGATGCCTAAGATGAGCGATACCATGGCCGAGGGTGTTATTGCTGCCTGGCATAAAAAAGTGGGCGATGCCGTGAAGTCGGGCGAGCTTCTTGCTGAGGTGGAGACGGATAAAGCCACGATGGAATACGAATCGTACAACACGGGCACGCTGCTGTATGTGGGGGCCGAAAAGGGTAAGGCCGTAAAGGTGAATGATGTGCTGGCGATTATTGGCGAAAAGGATGCTGACTGGAAGACGTTGTTGGCCGCGCACCAGCAAAAAAGTTCCGGAGCAACGGCACCGGCTGCCAAGGAATCGGCATCAGTTGCGCCCGCAGCAACATCTGCACCCGCAGTTGCGCCTGTTGCAACATCTGCACCGACTTCAGTATCATTGGCCAACGGTCGTATCAAAGCATCTCCGCTGGCCAAACGCCTGGCAAAAGAAAAGGGAGTCGATTTGAATCGTGTCACGGGCTCGGGCGATCATGGTCGCATTACCAAGCGAGACATTGAAAACTTTAAGCCGGGGGCAGGCGGTGCAGGTTATGTAGCACCGCGCATTGTAGCGCAGGAAAGCTTCGAGGAACTGCCTGTTTCGCAGATGCGGAAGACGATTGCCCGGAGACTGTCGGAGAGCATGTTCACAGCTCCACACTTCTATCTTACCATGGAAATCAACATGGACAAAGCGGTAGAGGTTCGCAAGAGCATTAATGAAATCAGTCCTGTTAAGATATCCTTTAACGACATTGTGCTGAAGGCGGTAGCCGCTGCGCTTCGTCAACATCCGGATGTTAACGTGTCGTGGTTGGGCGAGAAGATCCGCAAGAACCATCACATCCACATCGGGGTGGCGGTAGCCGTAAAGGATGGCCTGGTGGTGCCCGTAGTGCGCTTTGCCGACAACAAGTCGCTGCCGCACATTGCCACCGAAGTAAAAGAATTGGCGCAAAAGGCTCAGGATAAAAAACTCCAACCCAGCGAATGGGAGGGAAGCACCTTTACCATCTCCAATTTGGGGATGTTTGGCATCGAAGAATTCACCGCCATCATCAATCCCCCGGATGCCTGCATCCTGGCCGTGGGTGGAATTAAAGAGACGCCCGTGGTGAAAAACGGAACCATTGTGCCGGGCAATGTGATGAAGGTGACGCTCTCGTGCGACCCCCGCGCGGTGGATGGTGCAGTGGGCGCTGCTTTCCTGAAAACGCTGAAGACACTTCTGGAAGATCCGATTCGGTTCCTCGTTCAACTTTCCTGATCGGCTGTGGCTGAACTTAAATCCACTACGGTGCTGGCCGTGCGACACAACGGCATGGTGGCCATCGGGGCCGATGGTCAGGCGACCATGAACAATTATGTCGCGAAAAGCAATGTGAGAAAGATTCGCAAGCTGGCCGATGGGAAAGTGATCACGGGTTTTGCCGGATCAACAGCCGATGCGTTTACCTTACTTGACCGGTTTGACGAAAAGCTTAACGCGTACGGTGCGAATATGAAGCGGGCCGCCATCGAACTGGCCAAAGAGTGGCGAACCGACCGTTACCTGCGCAGGCTGGAGTCCATGCTCATCGCGATCAACAAAGACGAAGTGTTGATTATCTCCGGCACGGGTGATGTGCTGGAACCCGATCATGACGTAGCCGCGATCGGATCGGGCGCTATGTACGCGCAATCAGCAGCACTGGCCCTGAAGATGCACGCCCCTCATCTGACGGCTGAGGACATGGTGCGCGAAGCGCTGCACATTGCTGCCGATATCTGCATCTACACCAACCATAACCTGGTGGTGGAAAAAATCAGTTAGGCCGTTTCACGAATGGCCTGAAGGATTAGCCCGCAGGCCTCTTTTATTTCCGCGGGGGTGATGGTAAGCGGAGGCGCAATGCGGAAGCTGTGCGGGTGCGACAAAAACCAATACGTAATCACACCCAGTTCCTTGCCACGCTGCACAATTCGGTTGACGCGCTCAGCCGAATCAAAGTCGATGGCAAACAGCATACCCTTACGCCTGATTTCGCCCACATCGGGATGTTGAAGGAGGTTCTCAATAAGCTTCCCTTTTTCCTCCGCTTGCTCGATCAGTTTTTCTTCTTCGAGTACGCTTAACGTTGCCCAGGCTGCCGCTGCGCAAACCGGGTTTCCGCCAAACGTGGTGATGTGGCCCAGCATCGGATCGCGCGCGAGCAACTGCATGCGCTCTTCCGAGGAAACAAACGTGCCGATGGGTAAACCGCCCCCAAAAGATTTGGCCAGTGTGAGAATATCCGGAACGATATCGAAGTGTTGAAAGGCAAACCATTTGCCGGTACGCCCCAGGCCGCACTGGATTTCATCGAGGATCAGTAACGCGCCCACCTCGGTACACCGCTCACGCAGCGCTTGCATGTACGCGTAGGAGGGAACGCGCACCCCGGCATCGCCCTGAATGGTTTCTGCAATTACGCAGGCAGTGCGTTCGGTGATCTGGTCCAGTTGTGCGGCAACGTTGAAATCAAGAAAGCGAACATCGGGCAGCAGCGGGCGAAAGGCCGATTTTTTCACTTCGTTACCCGACACGCTGAGCGAGCCGTGTGTGCTGCCGTGGTAGGATTTCCGAAACGAAATGATCTCCGTGCGGCCTGTGGCGCGCTTGGCCAGTTTAAGGGCAGCCTCGTTTGCCTCGGTGCCGCTGTTGACGAGGTAGCAGCAGTTGAGGGAGGGCGGCAACAGTGACGTCAGTTTTTGCGCCAGCCGGTTGCTGGCCGATTGGATGTATTCGCCATACACCATCACGTGCAGGTGCTTGTCGAGTTGGTGACGGATGGCCTCGATTACGCGTGGGTGGCGGTGGCCCAGGCTGCTCACGGCAATGCCGCTGATCATGTCGATGTAGCGTTTGCCTTCGGGGCTATATAAATATATCCCCTCGGCCCGCTCTACCTTAATCAGGAACGGATCAGGCGAAGTGGGCGCCAGGCGGTGCAGAAAGACATCTTCGCTGAAATCCATAACACCCAAAAGTAGGGGCGAGGGGCCACAAAATAAAGAACCCCGCATTGCTGCGGGGCCCTTCTACCAAACACCTTTTCTTTTTACTCGTTCTCGGTCGAGGCTACCGTTTCATATTTGCGCACATATCCCGGAGGGTCTACTTCGGCCATGGCCTTGTGCTTCGGGGCTTTAGTCTTCACCTGATGGCGGGCAATCAGGGGCTGGCGCGGCATTTTGTTTCGTTTGCGTGTCATGATCTCACATTCGCGACCGGCTACGCGCAACTGCTTCTTGTACTTCAGTTTAAAGTGTTTCTCTTTTGCTTTGAAGTAGCTCTGAGCCTGGGTGGAGGGAGCCACCAGCATCATCATCATGACTACGCCTACGGCAATCATTAGGTTCAGCATTTTTCGGTTGTTGGCTCTCGTCTTCATAACTCCCCCTTGTTTTTTGTTGGTGTAAAGGTGCAAGCACCCGTTACGTTAATTTTTACATTTCATAGTCCGATACTACATCCGTATCAATATGTGTTCCGGAGGGGGCGTGCCGGGTACTAAAACTGTTCCTCTTTGCCATAAACGCCCCATTTTGGACCAAAAAGGGCATCTTTATAAGATTTCATCCGTTTGCGGTTTTGTACGGCTGTACCCGAAAGTGCCGGAATGGGAGGCTCTTCTTCCCGAAAAGGGACAAAAAAAGGTGCTCCGGGGGGAGCACCTTACATGCCTGATCTGGTCGCGGTGCGGCTTACTTCGCGGCCATGTGTTGCAGCAGGTCGATCAACTTGTTGGAGTAACCCCACTCGTTATCGTACCACGACACCACTTTTACAAAAGAGTCGTTCAGCGCAATGCCGGCTTTAGCATCGAAGATGGACGTGCGGGCATCGCCCAGGAAATCCTGAGATACCACGTCATCCTCTGTGTAGCCGAGAATGCCTTTCAGTTCGCCTTCCGAAGCTTCCTTCATGGCAGCTTTGATCTGCTCGTAGGAAGCAGGTTTAGCAAGCCGCACGGTTAAGTCAACCACAGAAACGTTGGCCACCGGCACACGGAACGACATGCCCGTGAGTTTGCCTTTGAGTGACGGGATAACCAACGCCACGGCCTTGGCTGCGCCTGTTGAAGAGGGAATAATGTTTTGGTAAGCTCCGCGGCCTCCGCGCCAGTCTTTTGCCGAAACGCCATCCACTGTTTTTTGGGTAGCGGTTACGGCATGCACGGTGCTCATCAGGCCTTCAGCAATGCCGAACTTGTCGTTCAATACTTTAGCGATAGGCGCCAGGCAGTTGGTCGTGCACGATGCATTGGACACAATGGTGTGTTGCGCGGTGAGGTCTTTGTGGTTTACGCCCATCACAAACGTAGGCGTGTCGTCTTTGGCGGGTGCCGACATAACAACTTTTTTCGCTCCGGCTGTGATGTGCTTTTGTCCATCGGCCTGGGTAAGGAACAAGCCGGTGGATTCGATGATGATCTCGGCACCCACTTCATTCCATTTCAGATTGGCCGGATCTTTCTCCGCGGTCACGCGGATTTTCTTGCCGTTTACCACGAGGTGACCGTCTTTCACTTCCACGGTGCCGTTGAAGCGGCCGTGAGTAGAGTCATACTGAAGCATGTAGGCCATGTACTCGGGGGCCACCAGGTCGTTGATGCCCACCACTTCGATATCTTTCCGCTGCAGGGCGGCCCGGAAGGCCAGGCGGCCGATGCGCCCGAAACCGTTAATTCCAATCTTCGTCATGTTACAAGGGATTAAAATTGAGGATCAAAAATAGCGGTAAAAACATGGAAAACGGCCCGAAAAACGGGTTTTTTTTTCGGGGCGCTGCTTGCAAATCGGGGTGAGGAATCTATCTTTGCACCACTTTTTTTAGGGCCCGTTCGTCTAGGGGTTAGGACATCAGATTTTCATTCTGGTAACAGGGGTTCGATTCCCCTACGGGCTACTAATCCAAAACCAACGCCTCTATTTTCCTCTAAAACGAGGAAAATATGGCGTTTTTTTTTAGTCATTCAAAATAGGTAACAAAAAAGGTCAAGTGCAGTCATTTGAAATTTTCTTTGAAAAATTCCTTGCGCTTTGGAAAGATGTTTTTTTGGTTGTCGCGACAATTGTTGCGTCCCTTTCCATCCGTTATCTACTACGACAGCGAAAAATTGAAAAAAGATTGTTAAAGTCATTTGTGGAGGTGGATTTCTCCTTAACCATCGCAAATAGATCGAAACTCGACAATCTGGTTTCAATGTTGAAGCAATTTAAGGTCAATGACAAGTCAACGGTCAGCCTACGCAAGGACGGTGACCAGTACTACTACGAGGGTAGGGGGAGCACTAAGTGGTTTCCGTGTTTTATCGTTTACCTGACACTTCGCGGAATAGTGAAGATCGAAGGCTTCCAACCGGGAGATCCAAATAGGGCTATTGAGATTTTTCACCGGAGTAACCTTTTTCATCGCGCGGCTGAGTACTTTCACCTAAAGTTGAAGTCCCCAAATGAACAATTCACTGACTGGCAGCCCAGTAGGGTAAAGGCCAATTACGTTTCTTTCAGCGAAAAGTTGGACGATTTTATTAAGACGGTCTTTTAGATTCTTACGTTGTTATTCAGTGGACTTCTGGTCCCAAGATATCCCAGCTTTAGTATTAGCTTCCGACAAGTCGAGTTAGATATTCTAATTTGTGTATTCCTTTCGGTATTTGTTCGATGGTTTCCGCCAAGTCTTCGAGTTAACTGTCGACAGTTCGTAACCCCAGCCATCGCTATTAGAGCCAAAATGATATTTCCAAAAAAAATCGAAAGAAACTCTGAATTAACAGCCGACTTTTTCTCGACTTGTCCCATATCTATCAAAAGGTAGGTTGATTTGATGTGTAATTGTTCTCCGACTGAGCCTGACCTTTGTTGGAAAACAATAAAACCATGAAAACAAACGACTTAGAATTCATGCGGCTATCAGTCGCCCGCCAGAAGCTCAATCTGAGCAAGTCCACCATCTCGAAAATCACCCGCAGCGGACAGCTCAAACGCTATTATATCGATGGCGTTCGAGTTCCGTACGTTAAAATCCGAGACCTGAATCACCTGTTTCCGGGGCAGCTATGAAAGCACTAGCTACCTGGCTAAAGGAGCGTTGGAACAGCCTCCTGACTGCCGCAGCACTGAACTGTCTGTTACTGTTCTTGCTCACAACGATTCCGCATGGATGGATGGCGTTTAGCCTTCTGCTTACCACGTTTCTCCTCCGCGGCCGCCTGCCCGGCCTGATCGAAGTAATCGTGGGCGGGCTACAGGTGCTGGTTGTTGGCGCGGGCATAGTTATCAACTATGTCAGTGGACGGATATCACTCGACTCAGCAGTGGTGATCGCCCTCACAGCCCTGGTGATCCTGGTGATTAGGGTGGTGCCGGTGGTGTTACTCATATTAAACCCCGCCCGCCATGAAAAGTAAGACTGTGTCATTCCGCATTGATTCCGATGACTGGGAAAAACTCACCGAGACTGCAAAAAGCGCGGGTTTTAACAAGTTGACTCAATTCGCTCGTCACCAGCTTAGCAAATTGCAGCTAACCGATCGGCAACTCAGGGAGCGGGGACACCAACTTCAACTGGCTGAGTTGGCCCGGCTGCGGAAGCTGATTCGCGATTGCTTCTCGGTCTTAGCCGCGTTGAACCGCATCCAAAGCGATTCCGCCACAGCCGAGCTACATCAGAAGGCCATGAACATACTAACTGAGGTTGACCAATGGTTGCAAAAATTCACAAAGCAATAAACCTATCGAGTTCATTTCGCTACCTGCGAAAAGGAGATGATGAGTCGAAGGCGAAATGGCTTGACGACTCTTTTGGTCAAGGTTTTGAGTATCAGGACAAAGTGGAAATGATGGGTCTGATTGCCTCAATGAACCCAGACGTGCGCGTCCGGAAACCTTTTGTGCATTTTTCACTCTCTTTTTTGCATCATGAAAACCTTGAAGATGACGGGATGAAAGATGTTATGCACCGCTACCTGGAGGAAATGGGCTATGGCTACTGCCCCTATATGGCATTTCGCCATTTCGACCGACCGCATCCCCATTTTCATATCCTGACGACCCGCTCTGATACGGACGGGGTTTTGGTAGATAGTCACTACGACTACGAAAAGTCTAAAGAGGTATGTCGGAAGCTGGAAGAAGAGTTTGGCCTGATTCGTAATACTTCTGACCGGAATCCGCGAAAGACGAATCACAAGATTGAGCATGCAGAAAAGTTCAATTACAAGACGAATTTCAAGGATATTCAAAGACGACTAGATCGCATCTTGGAAAAGGATATTGCAAGCTTTGACGAATTTAAAGCTCGGTGCCGTGATGAGGGTATTGACTCGCGTTTTTATGAGGCCGGTACCCGCGTGATTGGAGTATCTTACAGCATCGAGGCCGAAGATAAAAAATTTCGAGTACGCGCAAGTAAACTGGGCTATGCCTATCAGGTCCCCAGTTTGTCAATTCGTTTCACCGCCTGCCGCACCGATCGCAGAGATCGATTATGCAGCGAGGTGTCGGATATTTTGGATGAAGATTTCAGGCACCGCGACCAGTTTTGTAAAGAGCTCGACCGCCACGGGATAAGCATGAAGGAAGCGAATGGCCGAATAACCTTTTCTAATGATGAGATAACCGTAGATTCAATCTTCCTGTTCTCCGAATCCTATGATCGGTTGCAGGACTTATTGAGTAGGTCGACTAGTAATGATATGGTTCAGAAAGAACAGGAGCAACGGCAAAGACTAGCCGCGCTCGATGAGGTAGCCAGCGTGGTTGAGTTTGTGTTTATGATGGATATTTGTGATTGGGAAGAACTTCAGGATCAACTCAAATTTCAAGGAATTACCCTGATCCGGAATGGAGCCGATTCCGTACTCCACAATGATGAAATCAACGAAGAGTTTAAGCTTAGTGAGTTTGATCCTGACTTCCAAGAGAAGCTATTAAAGTACATTAATGGGCCTCTCTGGGCGGAGCGTTTAGCAATGGAAGAACAAGAGGAGAAGGAAGCTGAAGAAAAAGAGCGAAAGGAAGCAGAGGAGGAGAGGCTGGCTTTATGGCAGAGGGTTGAGGCAGAGCAACGCCTAAAAAAAGAGAGGGACCGGTGGTCCAGTGGGCTTTTATCCCATGACGTACCGGAAGAAAGACGCAGGGCGGAAATCCGCAGGGGCTGGGACGACATCCCCGATTCATTGCGTAACCGTGACCCGAACGAGGAACGGACCCGCGGCCACGAGCGCGGGCTTAGCCCCGGTTCAGGGTGGTAAGTAGAATGGATTGTTGTGGGGGTCAGCGCCCCGGATTACCCTTTGGTTTACAATCCAATACCTAGATAAAAAAATCCAGCCCCTCATGTCAGGCGTACGCCTCCGTACTGTAAATTGGGGAAGAGTGGTGCCGGGTATGCCAGTTTACCTCAAGAAATTTATTACCGAGCGCGAATTCCTTACCGGGTTGAACAGACCTTGGACGGATCCGACACGCCCCACTTTGAATGGGTAACACATGAACCAAAACCCCGAACAAATCGCCCGCGATCACATCGATCAGCTGCTGGTACAAAGCGGCTGGTTGGTGCAGCCTAAGAGCCAACTTAACCTGGCGGCTGGTTTGGGTGTGGCCGTAACGGAATACCGGACCGACACCGGGCCCGTGGATTATCTGCTTTTTATTGACCGCAAACCCATCGGCATCATTGAAGCCAAAAAGGCCGAAGAAGGGGTCCGTCTCACCATGGTAGAGGATCAATCGCTGCGCTATGCAGAAGGAAAGCTGAAATATTTTGACAACGCGCCCTTGCACGTTGCCTATGAGAGCACAGGCGAAGTAACGCGTTTCACCGACTACCGCGATCCAAAGCCTCGGTCGCGCCCGGTGTTTAGTTTCCATCGGCCAGAAACACTGCAAAAACTACTGAAAGAGGAGAGGACCCTGCGGGCGCGGCTGCACGACCTCCCGGTGCTGCCTACAGCCGGTCTGCGCGATTGCCAAATCACGGCCATTACCAATCTGGAAAAATCCTTCAGGGAGAATCGTCCGAAGGCTTTGATCCAAATGGCCACCGGCTCGGGGAAAACGTTTACAGCGATCACCTTCATATATCGCCTGCTTAAGTTTGCCAAAGGCAAGCGGATTCTGTTTTTAGTGGATACCAAAAACCTGGGCGAACAGGCCGAGCAAGAGTTTAGGAAATACGAACCCCAGGACGATAACCGCCTGTTTCCCGAACTCTATGGCGTAACGCGCCTCACCAGTTCATACATTCCCCCCGATAGCCAGGTGTACATCAGTACCATCCAGCGGTTGTACTCCATTTTGAAAGGAACCGAGCTGGACGAACGAGATGAGGAACAGAATCCGGCTGAGCGCAAGTGGACGGCAAAAGAGCCCTTGCCTGTGGTATACAATGAAAAAATTCCGCTGGAGTTCTTTGATTTCATCGTGATTGATGAATGTCACCGAAGCATTTATAATTTATGGAAGCAAGTGCTGGATTATTTCGATGCCTTTCAAATTGGACTAACGGCCACGCCCGATAACCGCACGTTTGGTTACTTCAACCAAAACCTGGTCTGCGACTACGGCTACCAACGGGCGGTAGAAGATGGCGTACTCGTGCCGTACAACGTTTTTGAAATTACAACCAAAATCACACAGCAAGGCTCGCGCATCGAAATGGGCGAGTATGTAGGCAGCCGTGAAAAACTTACCCGCAGGCAATTTTGGAATACACTCGATGAGGATTTGGTTTACACTGCAAAAAAACTTGATGACGAAGTGGTGAACCCGAACCAGATTCGGAAGATTATACAAACCGCGCGGGATCAGCTACCGGTCATCTTCCCCGATCGCCTGCATAAAGATGGCAGGTTTGAAGTGCCCAAGATGCTCATCTTCGCGAAGAGCGACAGCCATGCCGATGACATCATCCACATCGTGCGGGAGGAGTTTGCCGAAGAGAACAAGTTCTGCAAAAAGATCACTTACCGCAGCGAGGAAGACCCGAAAAGCGTCTTGCAGCAGTTTCGCAACAATTATTACCCGCGCATAGCCGTAACGGTAGATATGATCGCCACCGGCACGGACATCCGCCCGCTGGAAGTGCTGCTTTTTATGCGTGATGTAAAAAGTCGAACCTATTACGAACAGATGAAAGGCCGCGGCACGCGTACCTGTAGCCTTGAGGAACTGCACACCACCGGCACTCCGGCCGCTAGATACACAAAAGATCATTTTGTCATCATTGATGCCATTGGCGTGGAGCGGAGCCAGAAAACCGACAGCCGTCCGCTGGAGAAGAAGCCCGGCCTCGGCCTGAAGGAAGTGATGGAAGCTATTGCCGTAGGGCAGCAACGGGATGAGGACTTGCTCACCACGCTGGCTAATCGTTTACTTCGGCTGGACAAGCAAATCAATGAGAAGGAGAAGGCCGCTTTTGCAGAAAAGGCCGGTGGAAAAGCCATTGGCCAGGTGGTAAAGGAACTCCTAAACGCCTACGATGCCGATACAATGGCAGCCCTGGCGGCACGCGTACAAAACGAAAATGCGGGCGCAGGGCCGGCCGAGATTGACTCGAAATTCCGAGCGCAACATGCAAAGCTTATAGAGCAGGCCGTGAGCGTGTTTAACAACTTTGAACTACGAAATTATTTAACCGATGTGCGCAAGAAGTACGACCAGGTGATTGACCACATCAACCCGGATGAAATCGTTAAAATGGGCTGGGTGAAAGACCAGGTTGGTGAGGCGCAGAATATGATAGCCGAGTTTACCCGGTGGATCGAAGCGCACAAGAATGAGATTACCGCCCTACAGATTTTTTACGGCCAACCGTACCGCAGGCGTGAGCTTACTTACAAAATGATCAGCGACTTGTTTGACCGGCTCACACAGGAGAAACCCGTGATAAAGCTCTCCAAACTGTGGGATGCCTACGCCACGCACCAAGACGAGGCCGCGAAAGATAAACCGGTGAAGCGATTGCCCCGCACCGCAAAACCCAAGCAAGACCTAACCCTGCTTGTGAGCCTGGTGCGCAAGGCAATAAGTATAGACGAATGGCTAACTTCCTACGACAGCACGGTGGACCGTAACTTTCAGGAATGGGTATTTAAAAAGCAGGCTGGCAGTCTCAAGTTCACCGAAGAACAGATGCAATGGCTGCGGATGATCAAAGACTATATCGCGGCCAGCTTCCACATCACCACCGAAGATTTTGAATTGGCCCCCTTTAATGCTGCCGGTGGATTGGGCAAGTATTACCAGTTGTTTAAGGGGGATTATGAAAAGATATTAGACGAATTGAACGAGGTATTGGCAGCTTGATGGGTAAGAAGAATAAGAATATTAAAACAAATCACAGGTTTCTTGATGAAGCGGGGGATACAACCTTTTACACAAAGGGCAAAGTGCCTGTAATTGGTAATGAAGGTGTGTCGCTCAGTTTTATTTTGGGTTTGGTAAAATTTCGTGCACCCCTTGAAGAGGTACGACAGCACATTATTCAACTTCAGCAACAAGTGCAAAATGATCCCTATTATCTGGCGGTTCCAAGTATTCTTAAAAGAGTTGCTAAAGGAGGCTTTTATTTTCACGCTACCGATGATCCTGCTGAAGTGCGAAAAACATTCTTTGAATTCATAAAGAACACAGATTGTAGCTTTGAGGCTGTAGTGGGCCGTAAGATACCTGCCTTATATGAACGAAAACACAATGGCAACGAAATGGAGTTTTATGCCGATCTACTATCTCATCTTTTGAAGAATAAATTCCAAAAGGAAGATAAGTTAATATTAAACATTGCACAGCGTGGCAAGTCAACCAGGAATGCCGTACTGGATTTAGCAAAGCAGAAAGCGGAAAAAAGGTTTACTGACGCCAATCAAGGTAAGGAAGTTAAAACGCAAATTGTGTTTAATGTTCAAAACCATCAAACAGAGCCGTTGCTGAATGTGGCTGATTACTTTTGCTGGTCTGTGCAACGGGTGTTTGAGCGAGGAGAGACGCGTTACTATGATTTTCTGATTGATCAGATTCCGGTGGTAGTGGATCTGTATGATCAAGAGAATTATGAAGACTGGGGTAATTACTATGGGCCTAAAAAACCCTTAACAAAAGACAAAAAAATAAGCCCGCCATTGCACTAAGCCAGATTACTCTGGCAACGACTTGAAGTCGGAGTTCATACAGGGCAGACTCGAAGCAAAAATACGGGAGAAAGTGGTGAAAAGTTGTGAAAAGTGATAAAAAGTGGTAAAAACTGGCGAAAAGACACAAATAATGGTAAAAAAAGGCAGGGACAAGAAAGGTGTTGGGCAAGGTCAGCCCCCTATTCACTTCGTTCCTACTCAGCCTGCGCATAACAAACCACTACCGGAAGGGTGGAAATGGGTGAAGTTGGGTGAGGTATGTGAAAAAGTTGAGTCTGTAAAGCGTTCAAATCAGGATCCCAAAAAGGAGTTTATCTACTTGGATATTGGGGGGATAGATAATGTTCAAAATAGAATACGTGATCATAAGGTTTATAAATGGAGTGACGCACCTTCGCGGGCACAACAAATAGTTAGGAAAAATGATATCCTGTTCTCAACTGTGAGGACCTATATGAGAAATATCGCTTTGGTTGAGGGTGACGACTATGATAGCCAACTCGCTTCTTCCGGATTTTGCGTAATTCGAACAAAAAAAGATGTTCTTGATCCTAGATTAGCGTTCTATTTATCGCTGTCAAGTATTTTCCTTGATCCACTAAACGAACTTCAAACTGGTAGTTCTTACCCAGCGGTGAGAGATAGCGATGTTTTCTCCCAAGTAATCCCTCTACCGCCACTTCACGCCCAACACGCAATCGTCTCCAAAATAGAAGAACTCCTCAGCGAACTTGACAAAGGCAAACAACAATTAGAAACCGCACAGCAGCAAATAAAAGTATACCGCCAGGCCGTGTTGAAGTGGGCGTTTGAGGGCCGGCTTACCAATGAAAATGTAAAAGAGGGAGAGTTGCCGGAGGGGTGGATTTTAAGACCATTTAACGAGCTGGGTTCTTGGCGGGGTGGTGGTACCCCCACAAAATCAAGGAAAGATTTTTGGGAAAATGGCAATATTATGTGGGTTTCACCAAAAGACATGAAAACACAAGTCATTCAGGACACCATCGATAAAATCACCCTTGATGCAGTTGAAAATTCCTCAACCAAGCTAATACCACAGGGGTCAATACTTTTTGTGGTTCGAAGCGGAATTCTTCGGAGGACTTTGCCAATTGCCCTAACTGTAAATGAAGTAACCGTCAACCAGGATTTGCAAGCCTTTACACCAGATAATTTGTTGCCTGAATACGTGTATTGGTATGTTGCGGCAAAAAATGAAGATATAAGAAAAAACTGTAGTAAGGACGGAACAACTGTTGAAAGTATAGAAACGGTTGCTCTTAAAAATTACCTAGTTCCAGTTTGTAAACTGAATGAGCAAAGAATGATTGTTCAACGGGTTGAAAGTCGTTTACGCGTTAGCGATCGACTGGAAGAGACCATCAACCAAAACCTTGCACATGCCGAAACCCTCCGGCAGAGCATTTTAAAGAAGGCGTTTGAGGGAAAATTAGTTTTGTAAAATTGATTTATATGTTTATTAAGGAAATTCGGATTAGAAACTTTCGCTCAATCTTAAGAGCAGAGATACTTTTAAACAGCTTATCAATTTTTGTAGGTCAGAATGATGTTGGCAAATCCAATATACTAAAAGCATTGAACTTATTCTTTAATGGATTTACCGACTACTCAACTCCATTTAATTTTGCTCATGACTTTTGCAAATACACAAATGTACCGCAGAAGAAAGCTCCTGAAATAGTTATTGAACTTGTTATAAATGCACCAAGTAACTATAAAGAAAGCAAAGATGTTGTTTGGAGAAGGATTTGGAGACGTGCGGGTTTTTTTGATGAAAAAATTTCATTCTATGATGGCACTACTTTTCCCAAAAAGTCAAAACTTTATTCTTGGCTTCAAAACTTAAGATTCAACTACATTCCAGCAATAAGAGGGAACTCTTATTTTGAGATTTTACTTGCGCAGTTGCACGATACCCTTGTAGAAACTGTAGAAGGTGAAATACGTTCAGCTGGTGATCAATTTATTGAGAAAATTGAAAATAATACCAAGGAGATGATATTAGAAATAAATAAGCGAATACGCATTGATAGTAAGATTCGCTTTCCTTCAAATCTCCAAGCGCTTTTCAGGACTTTAGAGTTTTCAACTATACAATCAGGTTCTGAGATATCACTTGTAAATAGAGGGGATGGGATAAAGACAAGGCATATTCCAGTTATATTAAAATTTATAGCAGATCAATTAAATGTTAACAAAGTTAAGGGTTCTCCTAATGTAAATATGATCTGGGGTTATGAAGAGCCTGAAAATAATTTAGAAATGAAGGCAAGCTTTGCGCTAGCAGATGACTTTATCGAATACGCTCAAGATTTACAACTTTTAGTAACTACTCATTCACCAAGTTTCTATGCGTTAAGATCAAAAAGGCCTACAGACGTGAATCTTTTTAGAGTATTAAAAGATTCGGATAAGCCTGCGGAAATTCAAGTTGTTGTTCATGATATGGATGTGAACGAAGATATGGGCATTTTGCCAATTGTGACACCTTATATCGAACAAAAGGTAAAAGAAATAAAGGTCCTTGGAGAAGAAATTTCTGAATACAAAACTGAGCTTAAGAAAATAAAAAGCCATGCATTATTTGTGGAAGGCAGGGATGAAGTCAGAGTATTCGAAAATATAATTGAAAACGAAGGTATGTCACAAATAATCTCTGTAAAGAATGATGGCCTTGGTTGTTCTGGTGTAAAAAGTCAGATTATGGCTTGGGCATGGGTTTCAGCAACCACTCCTCATAAAGCGATAGGAATATTTGATAATGATCAGCCTGGTAATCGTGAACTAGCCAAATTACGGGAAGACGATCAGTTCAAATCAGCTCAAAGCAATAAGAGAATTCATGCTCTGGTATATAAGGTTCCAACTCATTTACATAAAGTAAAAAGGCTTATCCCCAACTTCCCAATTGAAGTAGAAGAAATGTATATTCCTTCTGTCTGGCATAAGGCATTAGAATATGAATGGCTTGAGGAGCGCGATCCTTTCGAATTAAGTACTTTAGTGTCCCTTGACCACCTTAATCAGACTATTCACGAAAAGATCGATTCAATGGGATTCAATGTTGATGAACTTGTATATGTAAGATATAAAGTGCCAGATAAGCATAAAGAAAAACTCTCTAAATATTGCTGTAAGAACAAAGATTATAGCAGTAAGATGAAGTTAACCTCTCTTATTGATTTTTTCGCATCCCATGTTCAGCCTTTTTTTCAATAGATAATGAGCGACAACAATTCAGCAATAGTCAGTAAAGTCTGGTCATTCTGTAACACCCTGCGCGATGATGGCGTAGGCTATGGCGATTATCTGGAGCAGCTAACGTATTTGCTGTTTCTCAAAATGGCAGACGAATACACCAAACCTCCCCATAACCGTACCTTTTCAATACCCAAAAAATACAGTTGGGAGAAACTGGTTCCGTTAAAGGGTGCTGAGTTGGAAACGCACTACACCAACACCCTGCGCGAGCTGGGCAAGGAGAAGGGCATCCTTGGCCAGATTTTTACCAAGAGTCAGAATAAAATTCAGGACCCGGCTAAGTTGAGCAAGATCATCGCTATGATCGATAGCGAGCAGTGGCTGATGATGGGCGTAAAAGACAAGGGCGATATTTACGAGGGCCTGCTGGAGAAAAACGCAGAAGATACCAAGAGCGGGGCTGGGCAGTACTTTACCCCACGGCCGCTGATCAAAGCTATGGTCGAGTGTGTGGCTCCCCAACCCGCCAAAACCATTGCCGATCCTGCGTGTGGTACGGGTGGCTTCTTCCTGGCGGCCTATGATTACATCGTAGAGCACAACAAATTGGATAAGGCGCAAAGCAAGTTTCTGAAATATTCTACCTTCTTCGGTAACGAGATTGTGGCCAGCACACGCAGGCTGGCGCTCATGAATTTGTTTCTGCACAACATCGGGGATATTGACAGCGATAACTTCATTTCACCGGCCGATGCGCTTATCGCACAGGCAGATGATAAGTACGATTACGTGCTGGCCAATCCGCCCTTTGGTAATAAGAGCAGTCAGACGTTTACGAACGAAGAGGGCGAGCAGGAAAAGGAAGACCTAACCTACAATCGCCAGGATTTTTGGGCCACCACCAGCAACAAGCAGCTCAACTTTGTGCAGCACATTCGCAGCATGCTCAAAACCACAGGCCAAGCGGCTGTGGTCATTCCGGATAACGTACTGTTTGAGGGTGGGGCAGGAGAGACTGTGCGCAAGCGCTTGCTGGAAACCACGGATGTCCACACCATTCTCCGGTTGCCCACGGGCATCTTCTATGCGCAAGGCGTGAAGGCGAACGTGGTTTTCTTCGATAACAAACCCTCAAGCAAAGACCCGTGGACGAAGGAGATTTGGGTGTACGACTACCGCACCAACGTTCACCACACACTAAAAAAGAATCCCCTCAAACTGGATGATCTGCGCGATTTTATAAAATGCTATAATCCTGAAAACCGCCATAAGCGGAAGCAGACCTGGAGCGAAAAAAGCCCGGACGGCCGCTGGCGGAGATTCACGTACGAGGAGATCATCGCCCGTGATAAAACTTCGTTAGACATTACATGGATCAAAGATAAATCGCTGGCCGACCTCGACAACCTACCCGATCCGGATGTGCTGGCAGAAGAAATTGTGGAGAACCTGGAGGCGGGGTTGGAGAGTTTTAAGTCTATTGTTCAGGCGTTGAGGAAGTGAGAATGGTTTACAAGCTTTAAAACGTAACTAACATCTTATAAAATGGAAGATATCGATAAAAACTTTTGGGAAGTCGTGTTGGGATCAGCCGATTTAGTCGTAGGGTTCGCAACTTTCCTAATCGGGTTCTTGATCTACAAAAAAGGCATTGCAGAGTACCGAGGCAGCAACAAGGTTAAGCGGGCCGAATTTCTCGAGAAGTTGATTCAGGATTTCAACGGAGAGCCTTTGAAGACGGCCAAGCTTCTGCTGGATGATTTTATCGTGGATGATTTCTACCAAACCGATCTGCCCAAAGTTCTTCGCGACCATAAGTCGACAGGAATTGAGAAAGATGCGGAGCTGAAAATCAGGGCAAGCTTTGATGCTTTACTTGATTTCTTCATCAAGTTATCCTACTACCGGCAAAACGAGTTAATCACACGGGATGAACTCATTTACTTCCGCTACTATATTCGAAAAATTGCGATCACGGACTGGGACAAGAAGAACGAGGACCCTAAAGCTGAGGGAATTCGGATCTTCATCACCACCTATTACGAAAAGGATCCGTTTGAGTTTTTGTTCAAGGAGGTTCGCTAGCTGTTGACGATCGGGGTTTTTCGGGCTGTTTGACCGATCATTTTATCCGATACCACCATTTTACCCTATGGTCATTTGCATACGCAGGAATTGTTAGTTTTCTGGGGCTGCCATAGTCATCGTATAGCCCTTTGGAAGCGGCCATAGCGTGGTAGTTGTTATAAATGACCAGCCCTTTGCCCTGAATTTGGCTCAACTTGCTTTGCTTCATTTTTTGAATGCGCGTTCGTTTTATCCCCAGGTAGGCATGCGCATAGTCGGCATTTGCTCCGTTAAAGACGTCTACATCATCTTCTTTCGCCAGATAGGCGAAAACTACGTAGTAGCGTTGTACCATGCCGCGAAAAGAGAGATTGTATGGTTCTTGCTTTCGTTTAAGTCTGGCGTGGCTTTTGAACTTTAAGGAGATCTTTTTTCGGAATCGGCTAAATTGCTTCCAGCTTAGTTGAATTTTCTCGCCACTGCGCAGAACGGCTTTCAATCCCTCATCGTCTTCTTCATATTTGCGAAAGACACCAAAGACCCCGTATCGATCGATGCCAGCTTTGATTAGCGCAATTGCTACACAGTCGAAACCTTTCTGACGAAATGCGGAGAGAAGCTGTCGAGGGGAGAGCTGAGTTTTTGTTTTAGCCATTCTAAAATGAAAATCTAAAACTACGCGAAGAGCTTCCGGTCTTTGATTTTCCTGGCATCGGTGAAAAACGGCTGCCACCAGGCTGTCTCCCCGGCTTTTTCAGGGGCCAGTTTTAACTCGATTTTAGCCTTTCCTTTCTTGCCCGTTTTCTTACCTGCTGTCCGGGCCCTGAAATTGTAGTGATCGAAAATCCGAAGAGCTTCGATCATATAGGAGGTGGCAATTCGTTGATCCTGAATCAACACCAGGTTTTCCCCGTTGGCTGTGTCAGCGGCATTGGAGAAATTGTAAGATCCCAGATATACGCGGGCGCTCGGCTTATCGAAGTCGACCACCAGGAACTTGTGGTGGAGCCGTGTGCCCCCACCGCCAACGGGTTCCTCCCGAAACGGGGCTGGCATTCCTTTTTTAAGCGCTTCGGGGTACACCACTACGGTTGAACCACTCGATTTGGTAAGATCAAAACCACCAACAGGTTTGTCGGAGATGCCGTAGCAAAAAAGAGACTTGTCCTTTTGAATTTTCTTGATGGTGTTAACAATCGGTCCGGGGGTTTGGTAGAGGAACGCGAGACTAAAAAACAGGCTTGACTTTGTAGCTTCCAGATCTTTTGCGATGCGGGCAAGTTGCTGGTTGGCCACTGCGTGGGGCGAGAAAGTTACCTTTGCTTTTATGTCCGGGAAACCCAGATCAACCCATTTGGCTGATTTGGATGCACCAAACTTGGCAACCGTGCCGTTGTTCCAATAATCGTCAAACGCCTGCTTAAATGGCGCAATCGCTTTTGCGCCATACACAATCAGTGCGTTATTGTTCTGGACGTAAAGCCCGCGCCAGGTAAAATTAGTTGAGCCGCAGACGGCTGCCTTTAGGGTAGGGGCGTCAACAACGATGGTTTTATTGTGCTGCAGTTTGCCAAGATGCTGTCGTTTTACATTGGCTTTTCCTGCTGACTTAGTTAATATCACTTCCGCTTGATTTTCTGCCGAACCGGCTTTTTTGTGCTCGGGCGAATCATCGATGATGATTTGCAGTCGCTTCCCGAGTTTTTTCAATCTTGTTACAACCTCAATTTCGCTAAGGTCATAGGCAACGACTTTCACGGCTGCTTTTGGATCTTTGATGGCCAGATCAAGGACTTCGAGAATCGCGTCTCGCGCTTCGAAGCCCATCCATTTATAAGCTTGCTCGCGTTTTGGGTGTGTTGGCTTGAAGGTTAATCCCAGGTGTGATTTTGATGGCAGCAAGGTTGGGATAGAATCTTTCCCATAGTAATCGACAAACGCTTGTGAAGAGACAAACCCCCGGGTAAAGGTCACGTTTAATTTACCGGGATAAGTTTCGCGCCTGAGCGCAATTTGTGCCTCCTGAAATTCGCCATAACTCAGCTCGCGTTTGCTGTTCATAAAAACCGGAGTAACGCGATAAGTGAACAAACCGTCCATTTCTGCATTTCGGGGGAAGTGAACCCACCGGAACATTTGAATTGGTGAAAGCCGTGTGGACAGAGCGTTTGCACCTTTAAGATTCGCCCCCGGGAAAGAGATCCTATTCTTGAGAGAAAAAAACTGAGATCCGCCCGGTTCCTGATATTCGATGGCAAACCCGACAAAGTTCAAAGGTGGTTTGCCGTTTTTCCAATCCATAGCGATTAGCGTCATACCATCTCCCCGATGAAGTTTTAGCGTGAACAGAGCATTGCTGTTACTGCCGGATACCTGAAAATCCTCGTGTGCCATGGTGTTAATTTTTTAGGAATTTAGGACTTATACCTGTACGCATGATGCGCGATGTTGTTTTTATTTTTGTTTTGAATTGGGAAAATCAACGAGCGCGGATTTTGCATAGAATTTGATGGGACAAAACATATCTAGATAACATTGATAATACTGGGGTTAAGGACATTGCCAAGGCTCAATTAGCTTGATCTGCACCCCAATCCAAGATTTAGTGTGCCTTACTGGAAGTGGGCGTAAAAAATGGCTGATTCAAAAATGTGCTGAAGGGCCAAAACGCACACAAAGGCATACCTATAGAGAGTAACGCTCAAAATCGCTCCCAGCTCCAAATTTGGCGTTGGGGATTTCGGGTCATTTTTCATTTTCTCCTTTCCACCTTTGGACCATGTTAGAAATTCCATTGAAAGCTGGATTGATTGTCGGTGTTTATGACTTGGCCAAAGCAGCTTAGGAGCTGAATTGCCGATACAGCCCGGTGTACGTGCTTTTACACTTGCTCCCAAAATACATCTAACATACGCAAGCGAGTTAAACGTTAAGCATGGCAACACGGGTGTTGGATCGTAATGAGGTGCGGGTAACTTCGTTTCGCGATTTCGATTGTATTCGGCTTCTTTGGAGGTTCATGAAAGTTCTCCGTGATTATTAGTTGACTGATTAGGCCAAATGGCTACGCCATTTCGTTTAGACGATCCGTATATCTCGCTGTGAATAAATCCCATTTCGAAGCCCCAGTTAATTAGTTCTGCCACATTCTTGGCATGAGCCCGATTCATCAGATTTTTCCGATACGATTCAATCGTGTTGACAGACAAGGATAAAAGGTCGGCAATTTCTTTGGTTGACTTTCCGTGGCGCAGATGATTCAGTAAGTCAAATTCACGGGGCGATGGGTAGTGGCTGTTTTGCGGAATCCGGACGTTGAAATGCTTCCGCCACTCCTGAGCTATTTCATTATCAAAGAACTTGCCTTCGGCCGCTGCACGAATAGCAAGTAAGAGATCATCCGGTGTGCAGTTTTTATTCAGGTAGCCGTTAGCCCCGAAGTTGATGGCATGTTCGACCAAACTCGGTGCATCAAACTGACTGACCATGAGAATGCCCCCGGTAAAGTGCTGTTTGCGCAATCGGCAAAGCACTTCTATGCCATTCATGCCGGGCATTTGAACATCCAAAAGTATTACTCCCGTTGAGTGAAATCCCCTTGCAATCTCAAGGGCTTCCTCACCCGAGGACACGGCCTGAATGCTTACGGAATTGCCAAGGATGGTCTGAAGGAGACGCACCAATGCGGCACGAAATAAATGGTGGTCATCAACCACCAGCACATTCTCTATAGACATAACCCTTTGGTAAATGAAATTTAGCCTTTTGCAACAAGATTTCAAACTAGCAGGTGCGATACCCCTTTTTCGGGGTATTGGCCGATGCTGAAAAGACCGCTAGCTTTAATCGACTTCATTTCTTCCCTCAACCATGAGCACAAGTGAATCGAAATCCGTTTTACTACCCGAGGGTCTTCGCAACGTTCAAGAACATGTTATCAATGCACTAAAGGATGCAATTGGGTTGGCCAATGGTGAGCCTGTTAATGCCGTTCATGTGCTGCTGAGTTGCATTTCGAGCCGGGAACAGACCGAAGCCTTTAGAAAGATTCGGGAATTGAGTAACCAAAAACCTCAAAAGCTTAGGCCTGCCAACTCACTTCATGGAGAATGGAACGAGGCGCTCGGGAAGTCCATGGATGTGTTTTTTAGCCTGGAGTTTGATTCTGAACTGGGATTCTGGGGCAGAGATCTGATTACGGTTGCTCTGCTTTCGAACGATGATTCATTAAACTCTTTTTTCCAACGTGATTTACCTGGCATTCGAACTGACTGGTTTGAGTTTGTGTCTAGCGGCAGTCACCGGAACAAGCAGGATTGGCTCAAGTGGTGGAAAGCTGCCGGCTTGGAGCGAAAGGATCAGAAAAACACCAACGTCAACCTGCAAGTTGACGATGCCACTGAAGTGGACGAACTCGGTCGGCAACCTTTTGCGGATGCCCTGCAAGAGTACGTCACGCGGCTGTGGCAAAGCGACCAACGGGCCGCTTACACGCTGCTGATTGATGGCGAGTGGGGCTCCGGCAAATCCACCGTGATGAACTTGCTGAAGAAAGGCCTTACATCTTCGCAGCAAAAATGGATTACGGGTGAATTCAACGCCTGGCAAAACCAGCACATGAGCATGCCCTGGTGGATATTCCTGGATACCGTGTTCAAGTCAATTGTAAGTCAGTCGAGTTTGTTTCGTTGTCTTTGCCTTAAGGTACAAGAATGTGTGTGGCGTTTGGATGTTATGAACCGGGCAAAGCTCATTTCACTTCTTATTCTTCTTGCCGTGGCCATGATTTCTCCAGGTCTTGATTTTTCAGGAATCAGTCTACTGGGCAAGGTTTTTTCGGACGAGACTCTTAAAGATCACGTTGGGATATTAGTCTCCATCATCTCCCTAATTGGCTCTGTTTGGCTGTTCATTTCCAGTGTTGTCAACTCATTGCTGCCTGCCAGCGAAAATGCAGCCCGGCAGTTCAAAGAGAATGTGCGCGACCCCATGCAGAAAATGAAGGTTCATTATGCCAGATTAATCAAAAAAACCAAAAGGCCGGTGTGTGTCTTTATCGATGACATTGACCGGTGCGACCCCAAGTTTGTGGTCAGTTTTCTGGAAGGCATTCAAACGCTCTTTAAGTCCGAGAAGGTACTTTACGTGATAGCCGGTGATGCGCGGTGGATTCGCGCGTGCTTCGAAATCCAGTACAAGGATTTGAAGGAACCCATTAGCCGCCCCGGCCACAGCCTGGGCAACTCTTTTTTGGAAAAGACATTGCAGCAAACGGTGACCTTGCCGCCCTTACCGCGCGACACACTAAGGGTCTATTGGAAAAGCCGGCTGACAGGGGAAAGAAAGGGTATCGATAAGTCAAAGTACGCAGACGCCATCCAAAGTCTCACCTCCATGAACAACGAACAAATATTGGACGTGATATCCAAAACTGAAGGAGAGAAGAAAGTGGTATTGCGCGAAGCAGCGGCAAAAGCTGCGTACAGCGAAAGGGTGTTAAAAGAAATTGATCACGACCTGGTCCGGTTTGAGGACCTCATCCCCCCCAACCCCCGGGCTATTAAACGCCTGGTCAACAACATTGCGCTGGAAATGGCCGCCAACTATCTCTCTGAAAAAGCCCGACCGCTGGATGAGGTCATCCGCATCACCATTCTCAACAACCGTTACCCGTTGCTTATTCAGAAATTAAAAAGTGGCGAGCAGGTTAACCTAGGCGATTATCCCGAAGTGGGGGCTATTCTAGAGCAGGTTATTTCCCCGGTGAGTGTTGAAAAAATCCGGCAAATCCTGGCTTAAGGAAGGCAGGTATACCCCATTTATTGGGTATTGAGCAGTTTGATAAACGGATTTAGCTTTAAGTGTGAAACAATTTCGCAGACGGAGATTGTAAACACAACTAAATCCCATGCCATGACAAAAAAAATTCTTTCTGTCTTTGCCCTTGCAGCTATCGTAACACTGCTCACCGGCTGCCCTCCCAGCAACTGTAACAGTAGTGTTGATTTTGAAGCCCCCCTCGTAGCCGGAACACAATATGGCGCTGCTGCTGGGCAGAGCCCCAGAGATGTGATTTTTACTTCGGGTTCTATTCCGGTCAGGGTTCACAAGTTTTTGCAGTTAAGTGGTAATACTTCTTTTGACATAGCAGCAGTAACAACGGCACCACCGCTCTTTGGTAGCGGCACGGAAGTCATCAATATTAACATTATCAATCTTGCCTTCGATTTATCCTCACTTGGTTACCGGGTAAGCGAAGTGACATTTGATTTCCTGGATATAGGAGGTTCTGAAAACTTATCATTTAATGGAAGCCCCATGTTTAGTGGCAACCTGCCCGATGCACCTGCAACGTTGAATACCGCTGCCGTTACAGTAATTGTCACCACCACACCGGTGCAGGGTGGAATGAAAGGATCAGTAAGAATAAAAGGCATTATTGATAAGCTCACCGTAGGCGGGCAGGAGTTTTGGATGGATAATTTTTGTACGAAGTGATTTCATGGTTGCAATAAAAAGATTTCTGATATGGCATGGGTGTCATTGTCATCGAGAATAGGCTCCTTACCATTGGTATTGGCAGGCCCTTTCGTGAGGAAGACGATATCTACTTCGGTTTCTGTCTGGATTGCACTTAAAGAATCATCCAGCCTTGAATTGGTAATAAAGTCAAACCCTGCATTACATAGAATAGCAAGTGCTACAGCTAACACTATGGCCTTCGGAAATCACTTGCATGTTGCGTTAATCACAGTATCAGGTTTGAACTTACAACCAAACACCATTTACCACTATGATATAAACTTTCCGGGTTCCAAAACATTATCATCTCAAGGTATTTTAGAAAGTGCTGGAGGGGTTTCTAAGATTGTTTTTGGAGGTCATTTCTTGCCTTCATTTATTCTGCCATCTGATGACATTCAGTCACTCAGAATACTTCATGCTTCTTGCCGTAAACCACATGGAGGAGTTGATGGGGATCTAGGAAAGGATGCATTTGAAGCCGCCCATAATATTTTAGATAGTACACACCATTTACCCAATGATCGGCCTCAGCAATTATATTTAACCGGAGACCAAATCTATGCAGATGATGTGTCTGATATTCTACTATTCATGTTAAGAGACGCTGAAAATTCAATACTTAATTGGCCAAATAGAGAACAACTGCCGTCTAACCCTAACGCGACAGATCTAAATTGTATGCATCGGTTTCCTTTGATAAAAAATGCGGGTTTTACTTGTGGAGAGGTGGGGAATTCTCACCTTCTTAGACTAGGAGAATTTTATAGTATGTACCTGTTCGTGTGGTCTGACTTATTCTGGCCAATCGATTCTAATTTCCCTAGCTATGCTAACGAATATGTGTATGCAATGGATGATAAGAATCGTCAATTAGATGGACAGTATACGGAAGCAAAATACAATGCTAAAAAATTAAAATTAGTACAATTTAGAGATTCAATCCATTATGTTAGACGTGTTCTAGCAAATATTTCTACCTACATGATATTTGATGATCATGAAATCACAGATGATTGGTTCTTGAATAGCACTTGGACCAGCGATGTTTATGCAAGTATGAATGGTAAAAGAATTATTCAAAATGGATTAAGTGCTTATAGTGTTTTTCAGGGTTGGGGTAATAAGCCGGAGGCATTTGCGACTATTGGTAGTAAAGAGGCAAATTTGTTGGCCAAATTAGTGGCTATCAATCAAAATGCAAAAGCAGGCACTATAGCTGAAAACCATTGGGATGCAGTTAGAGACCTCGTCATACCCGAGCCTTCGAACGGAAGCCTTGAAGGAGGAATTGATTGGAGCTATTCGATGCAATATGACAAATTCAACGTAATTGTCCTTAATGCTAGGACTAATAGAAGCTTATCGAAAGGATATGCTGGTCTGCTTAGTAATGATGCAATTAAAAACCAGATTGCAAATAGACTTTCTGAGAGGTCGGCACTGCATTATTTTACATTGATAGTATCTCCGGCTCCTGTGTTTGGATTACCATTGATGGAAGATTTTGTTCAACCTTTGGTTACTAGATTTTCAGGACCACCAAAGGGTGATTTTGAACCTTGGAGTGCTGATAGAAACACATTCGAAGATTTTCTTGATAAGGTGTCTGCTTTTAGGAGGGTTTTGTTTTTATCTGGTGATGTCCATTATGCTTTTTCAAATGCCGTGGACTATTGGAACAAAAGAACTGGAGCTACGCTGATTTCAAAATTTGTTAATCTTACTTCAAGTTCCCTTAAAAATAGCGCGAGTGGCCCTCCAGATGGAACAACCTTTTTGGCAGATGCTGTAAATAATCATTTACCAGAAATTCTACTAAGTATAGAAAATGATGGCTTATATGTTGGCTGGAGGATCCCCGGAAGATTTGTCCATTTTGCAGAAAGCGATGGCGTATCGGCAAGCATCGGGACTAAAAATGTGAAAGGGGTATTTCGTTTTAAACCGCTGAGAGTAAAGGGTAGTAGTATAGAAAGGCAATGGATTGAAGTGGCAGATGAACCAGATTGGCAATATAAAATTGTGTTTGCGTCTGATTTGAGGAGTGAGACTGATAGAATTGGCGGAGTAATACCCCCACTTTCCAACAAATCCGGCCATCTTGGTACCGGCTCTAGACATGCTGCCTTGACCTTTGCCAGGGGTGACCACACAATTGTTGGCGGAAATAATATTGGTGAAATTTCTTTCAAGTGGGGTATCGATGAAGCTGATAAGAAAGTAGTCCACAAAATTTGGATAAGAGTAGGAAGTAAGTTCACTCCCTTAACAATACATCATATTGATTTTGGCATTGCCAAAGATTCCGATAAGAAACCTAGTGAACTAGGACGTATTCCATAATACAAACAATAATGGCCAGCAAAAATAATTTTCAAGAGATATTGTTTCAGGAAGTAATTGAGTTCTTAAGGCCAATTTCGGATACAAATGGCGATCCGGAATCTATCGTTCAACTATTTAGAAATAGTGGTTGGGACATAGACACAATGTTAGGTGGCAACAATGACATTTTTATAAGACAAATTGGAGTAATTACTGTTGGATTAGAAAGAGTGAAAGATCTCCTTGAAAAACCTCCAGGCAACTTTCAAAATTTAATTGGCGAGATTGAAAATGTGGCTAAGCTTTTCACTGCAATAAAGGAATTAGCGAATGCTACAAACATTCCGAACATTTCTCTAGTACCAAGAATAAATGAATTGCCCGTAGATGCTATTAACTTGTTGCTTGCACGTTATTTCTATGTGAGGTCTCCTTTTTTATACGCATTCCTAGAATTAGTGGGTGTTATTTCGATAAAGGCAGGTGAACCTATTCTTTTGAATGGCTCAATTATTCATATCCCGGCTGATTCCGTTCATTTTTATTTTAATGCATTAGAGGGATTGCTTTCAAACCCTGCCAAACATTTCAAAGACCTGTATTGGCCAGCCGGGATACCGAATTTATCTAAAGCAAATGAGACTGCACAGGGACTATTTCCAAAGATTGCCAGACTACTGGGCACATTGAACCTAAATACATTTGTTGGTAGAGGTATTGGCCCCTTTACTTTAAGCCCTCTTGATGAACAAAAATTTAAGGGATTAATAACCTTAGAGTTTCCATATAATGTAATTGAAACAGGCACTACTGGAAAAATAATGTTAACTATTGGTCTATTGCCTGAGGATGAAGGAGGGCCTGGGATTTACGTGATACCGTCTGGCATAGTAGATATAGAAATCGCATTTGAACAATGGAAGTTAAAAATAGGGACTAATGGTCAGATGGATGGTTTTATTGTAAAGAAAAATGGATTCGAAATTTATCAGGGTAATACAAATTTAACCGGCATTGATACAAATGTTAGTATTGAAAAAATTTCTAACGATGAAAATAGAGCATTTTTAGTTGGAGGCAGAGATGCTACAAGATTTGAAATAGGGAACATTGCTTTTGGTGGTGGACTTTCTATTAATGCAGGTAAAAAAGAGTTTAAAGTATTCTCTAGTCTTTCAGAGTGCCACATCGCAATCAAGGCTTCAGATGGAGATCCTTTTTTAAGCACACTATTAGGTAGTAATGGAATTAATATTGACTTTGATTTTAAGATAGTATGGTCAAATCTTGGCGGCTTCTATATTGAAGGTAGTAGTGGCTTAGAGGTTACTTTGCCGACACACATAAGCTTAGGGCCTTTAGAAGTACTCAATGTTGTAATTGCATTAAGTTATAGAGCAAACGAACTACCACTCGAATTGAGTGCCTCATTAAAGAATTTGCTTGGACCCCTTGAAATATTAGTCAAAAATATTGGACTCAAACTTGACACTACCTTTTCAAATGGAGATGGCAATATTGGCCCAATAGATTTTAGGCCTACCTTCAAACCCCCCACCGGCCTTGGCATCACTATTAATACCAAAGCAGTACAAGGTTCCGGCTCTCTTACATTTAATGTCGAAAAGCAGGAATACCTGGGCGATCTGTTTTTAACCATTGCTGGCAAGGTTACGCTCAATGCCATCGGCATTGTTACTACCAAAATGCCGGATGGCAGCAAAGGCTATTCGTTGCTCATTATCATCACCGCAGGGTTTAACCCTCCTTTTCAATTAGGTTACGGCTTCACGCTCAATGGTGTGGGTGGCCTATTGGGGCTCCACCGCACGGTGATGGTGGATTCGCTTCGAGAGGGCGTGCGCACTGGAACAATCAATGGCATTCTTTTTCCTGAAAATGTTAAAGAGAATATTCAGAGCTTCGTCAGTGATATAAGTCTCATTTTTCCTCCATACCCGGATCGCTTCCTTATCGGTCCCATGGCCAAAATTGGATGGGGCACGCCAACGCTTGTCACCCTTTCCGTTGGGTTGGTCATCGAAATTCCAGGCAACATTGCCTTGCTGGGTGTGTTGCGCGTGTTGTTGCCAGATGAGAAAAATCCGCTCGTGCGCATCAATGTGGCCTTTGTGGGCATCGTTGACTTTACCAACAAACTTATTTCTTTTGATGCGAGCCTGTTTGACTCGCGGCTGCTGGAGACCATGACGCTGGAAGGCGATATGGCCGTGCGCCTGAAATGGGGCGATCGCCCGGATTTTCTTTTAACCGTGGGTGGCTTCCATCCTTCTTACACACCACCACCGCTCGCATTGCCCGCTTTGCGCAGGCTGTCCATCAGCATCCTAAACACACCTGATTACAAGATAGGGGTTGAGTGTTATCAGGCCATCACCTCAAACACCGTTCAGTTTGGCGCTCGCGCGTACGCTTCGTTTGATCTCAAGGCGTGCTCGATCAAAGGGGAGATTGCCTTTGATGCGCTCTTCCGTTTTTCACCGTTTTACTTCATCATTCAGGTATCGGCCAGCTTCTCCTTGCGTGCCATCGGCATGGATATGATGAGTGTGCGGGTGCGCCTGTCGCTGGAGGGGCCTACACCGTGGAGAGCCAAGGGAACGGGTAGTGTCTCGTTGTGGTTTTTTGAAGTATCGGCTGACTTTGACCATACTTGGGGCGAGGAAAGAAACACTGCGCTGCCTGATATTACGGTGTTGGATAAGTTCTTGCCTGAACTGAAGAGGCGCGAAAATTGGTTGGCAGAATCACCCATCAATCGTTCACTACTGGTGAGCCTGCGTGAGATAAAGCCGGAAGAAACCCCGGCCGATTCACTCATCGTTCATCCGTCAGCCAGCCTTGTCTTTCGTCAACAATTTGTTCCGCTAAACTTTAACTTACAGAAAGTAGGCAGCCAAAAACCTTCGGATGTTAACAAGAT
>JBKCJM010000029.1:0-43942 GCA_046301755.1 Cyclobacteriaceae bacterium | reverse complement strand
AACGTTTTGTGTTTATTTAGTTGCGGGAGTAGGAGGGCTTACAAATGGAGCGCAGCGAAATGTTAAGCCCGACTTGCTCCGCAACTGTCCGCCTACAGCGGACTAAATTAAGAAACGAATTTGAATTAGCACACCGTCACCCCGCAATTAAATAAACACGGTGTTAGCGTGCGTTTTTCTTGACTAACACTAAATCTGGTGTCGGTATACAGTCTGTTCCCTCACGTAATTTATCAACAAATATTATCCTTGCTCTGTCTTTATCCAACGATATCCGGATACTCAAGGAATATGTCGCTTGTTCTGTTACGTACTCTGAAGCAGGGTAAGCCTCGCCATTTTCGTCTTCATCTAATTCAGGGTCCATGTCCGGGTAGTTGTTTTTTGCGCTTCCCCAATAGTCAGTGTCGCAAATGCCGTCTTCTGATAGAAGTCTGAATTCAATTGAATCATTTGTCAACCAGGTTACGCCTAATTTTTGTCCAAACTTTTGTTCTTTATCTTCAAACTCAAAGGTCATTTCGAATTTATCAAAATCTTTGCCCTTATGTATAGTATCGGTCGAATCTTCATTGTCGTTTTTGTCAGTTGTCTCAATGTTGTCATTGGATAATGAGTCTGAATTTGAAGTGCTTTCTGGATTCGTTGTTGGCTGACAACTGAATGTCAAAACTGTCAGAGTGAAAATTAGTAGCCCTATCATATTCATATTTTTGGTCGTCCCGAAAAATGCACGCTAACTTCTGAGTATATACGTTCGGCAAACGAATATAAACGATTACATCCGCTTATAAGATGGGTTAGCAACGAAAAATTTGTAATCCCGTTAAACGATATGCGTGCGGAACATTTACCTCCTCCACTCAAACCCAAACACATCATTGCGCGCATAGTGGCCAATCACGTCAAAATCCATTTTGGCTTTAATAATCTCGCGGGGATCCAGCTCGGCTGTTAGTATGCCTTCCTTGCCCATCAGCGGACCGGCCAGCGTTTTGCCCAATGGCCCAATGATAACACTGGCGCCCGTGCTCGGCAACGAAGGATGATCGGGCTGCAGCCATTGCTGTAAGTCGGGTGGGTAGTGCTCGCGCGTGAGATACTGGTTGCAGCCCAGCACAAAACAACGGCCCTCGCAGGCGATGTGCGTCAGCGTGGCCTGCCAGCTATCGCGGCAGTCGGCCGTGGGGGCCAGGTAAAATTCAATGCCCTGCTGGTAGAGCGCCATCCGCGCCAGCGGCATGTAGTTTTCCCAGCAGATGAGTCCGCCCAGTTTGCCAAACGGAGTATCGAGCACGCTCAGGTCTTTGCCATCACCTTCGCCCCACACAATGCGTTCGGCTGCGGTGGGCTTCAGCTTGCGGTGCTTGTGGGCCAGCCGGCCGTCCGGTGAAAAATAAAGGAGCGAGCAATACAGCGTGTCGCTCACGCGGTCGCGCTCGGTAACACCCGTAACCACCCACGCGCCTGCATCCTTGGCGCAGGCCGCCAGTTGCTGTGTTTCCGGGCCGGGCACTTCAATGCTGTTTTCCCAATACCGAAGAAACAGTTCGCGGCCCTCAGGCGTGCGCCCGCCTACGGTAGTGCCAAAGATGAGCCCGAGCGGATAGCCGGGAATAAAAACTTCGGGAAACAGAATAAGTTGGGCACCCGCGCCCGCAGCCTGGCGAATGAGGTCGCCCATTTTCTCCAGCGTTTTTTCCTTATCAAAAAAAACGGGAGCGGCCTGCACCACCGAAGCGCGCACGGGCATCATCGGTCAGAAGGTTACCGAGAGCGCCACTTCTTCGCCTTTGCGCTTCACCTTGATCGGCACGGTTTGGCCTTTTTCAAACTTGCCGAGTGCTTCCATATAAGTTTGCACGTCTTTGATGGCGTAGTCGCCCAGTTGCGTAATAATGTCGCCCGTTTGCACTCCGGCTTTCTGCGCAGGCTTGCCTTCGCTCACGCCATCCACCAGCACACCGGCATCGTTGGAGGTGTAGCTGGGCATAATGCCCATGGTGACTTTAAACGCACTGCGGCCCATCGATTTATTCTTCGTGGGCAGAAAGGCCAGCTTAGGCGAGTTGTCGAGTTTTTCAACGACCTTAATAATGAGTTCAAGCACTGCCTTTTCACCGGCATAGTTGATCTTGTCAGCATCATCGCTCGGTTTGTGGTAGTCGCTGTGCGAGCCGGTAAAGAAGTGCAGCACGGGAATGTTTTTCAGATAGAAGGAGGCATGATCGGATGGGCCCATGCCGGAGGAATCGGTTTTGATGGGCACCTGGGTAGTTGACAGCGATTTGAGCAGGGGTTCCCACTCCGGGCTGGTGCCGCTGCCGCTTACGGCCAGTCCCTTGGCGGGATCGAGCCGGCCGATCATGTCCATGTTGATCATGTAGTTGATTTCGCTGGCGTTGATGGTGGGGTGCTCGGTAAAGTACTTGCTGCCGTAGAGGCCGAGTTCTTCACCGCTGAAGCAGATAAAGACAAAGTTGTTCTTTTCGCGTACGGGGTTCATGCGAAAGTAGCGCGCCAGTTCGATCACACCGGCTACTCCGCTGGCGTTGTCATCGGCACCGTTGTGGATTTTGTCGGCCGCGTTGGCATCGAGCGAGTTGCCATCGTGGCCAAGCCCGAGGTGGTCGTAGTGGGCACCGATTACAATGGTGCGCGTTGCTCCGTTGTCGATGCGGGCAATGATATTGCGTGCCGTGCCCTCGCGGCCCGTGCCGTGCGCCCCAGCCCGGTAGGTGAACGACTGGTAGAACGTGTTATTCTCACCGCCCGGTTTCATCTTCATGCCACGAAACTGACTTTCGATATAAGCCGCAGCCATTTTTTCACCTGAGGTGCCGGTGCCACGGCCCATCAGCGAGTCGTTGGCGAGTATCTGAATGTGCTCGCGCAAGGCGGTTTCGCGGATTTGGGCCGAAGCAGAGAAACCCAACGAGAGTAGGGCAAAAAGTGTGATTCGCATAATGTTGTTTTGAAAAATCAAAATTAGACTGTTGGGTTCAAAAGCAAAGCCCGAATGCGTATTTTTGGCGTCTGGATTTTACGCTCATGACACCGCCCAAACTCCTCCTGTTAACCGATTTTTCACCGCTTTCCGCCCTGGCCGTGGAATATGCCGTGCGACTGGCCGGCCCGCTGGAGGCTGATTTTACGGTGATGAACGTGGTGCGCCTCGAGGGTATCCCCAAGGCCAACCTGAAGATGAAAACGATCGAGAAGAGCCTGATCCAACTCTCGCAGGAGGAAGGGGAGAAGCTGATTGAGAAAGTGAAGCGCGAAATAAAGGGCAGATACACCATTCGGTTTAAAGCCATCCGCACCTACACCGTGGCCGATGCGGTGAGGCGCTATGTAGATAAGAACAAGGTGAACATGGTGGTGATGGGTTCGCGGGGCGCATCTACGTTCAAAAAAATCCGCCTGGGTGGCACCACGGTTTCGGTGATTGATGTGTGCAAAGCACCCGTGCTGGCCATCCCGGAGCTGGCGCAATTCTCCGGACTTAAAAATCTGGTGTATGCCACCGACTTGAAGAACGTGAGCAAGGAGTTGGACATCATCACCGAGTTTGCAGCCATATACGGATCGAATGTGCACATGATTCACGTGCTGCCGGTGATGGACAAGAAGGCTGAAGAAGAGAAAGAGAACGTGTTGCGTTTGGTGCGGGCGCACAGCTATAAAAAACTGGATTTCAAAATCATTCTGGACGATGATGTGCCGGGCGCGATCGACCGGTACATTCAGCAGACCAAATCGGATTTGCTCACCACGTTTACTCATACGCTGAGCCTGGAGGAAAAACTGTTTGCCAAGAGCGTAACCCGCAAACTGGCCTACCTGGGCACCATACCCCTGCTGGCGGTAAAGCGGCAGTAAAAAACCGATTAGTCCGGTTTATTTCAACGAGGCGAGATCAATCACAAAGCGATATCGAACATCGCCCTTCAGCATGCGTTCGTAGGCTTCGTTGATTTTTTGCGCGGAGATAACTTCCACATCCGAGACAATACCCCGAGTGGCGCAGAAGTCGAGCATCTCCTGTGTTTCGGCAATGCCCCCGATCATCGAACCGAGGATACTTCTGCGGTTGCTCAGTAAAGAAAAAGGATTCACCTGCGGAGCCTGAGAGGGTAACCCGACAATGATCATTGTTCCGTTCAACGCCAGTAGTTGTAAATACGGGTCGTAGTCGTGATTGGCCGATACGGTGTTCAGCAACACATTGAAATAGCCTTTGAATTTTTTCATCTGGCTGGTGTCGGCCGAATGGACAAACTGGTGCGCACCGAGGCGCCTCGCATCGGCCTCTTTGTTTTTGGAGGAACTGATGAGGGTAACCTCAGCCCCGAAAGCTGCGGCAAACTTCACGCCCATGTGGCCGAGTCCACCGAGCCCGATTATGCCTACCCGCATGCCGGGCCCCACCTTCATGTAGCGCAGGGGCGAGTAGGTGGTGATGCCTGCGCAGAGCAACGGGGCAGCTCCGGCCGGATCCAGTTTTTCGGATAAGCGCAGCACATAGCGCTCATCGGTAACAATGGACGTTGCGTAGCCGCCCTGTGCGAGGGTTTTACCATCGCGCTCATAAGCATTGTAGGTTCCCGTCATGCCTTCGAAGCAATATTGCTCCAACCCCATCTGGCAATGCGGGCACGTGCGGCAGGAGTCGACCATCACACCAACGGCTGCCAGGTCACCCGCCTTGAAGTGAGTAACGCTGCTGCCAACTCGCGTTACCCGGCCTACAATCTCGTGTCCGGGCACCATGGGGTAAAGTGAGCCACCCCACTCATCGCGGGCCTGGTGCAGGTCGCTGTGGCACACACCACAATACAAAATCTCGATCTGCACATCATTTGGGCGCACATCTCTGCGGTCGAATTGAAAGGGTACCAGTGGCGTGGTGGCCGACAACGCGGCATAGGCTTTTGTTGGAAGTGGCATATGTGCAGTGTTTATCAAAAGTAAAAAGGCCTGGCAATGAAGAACAAATCAGAGCTTTTAACAACGCAGCGTGTGGTGACTACGGAATAAAAACAGTAAGCAGGTATACCATGAAAACCACCAGTAGCACAATTCCCTGCAATATCGATGTTCGTCCGGTCGATAGGGCCAGTACGTTGATCACCAAAGCCAGCATAAACAAAATCATCGCCTCTGAATTAATTCCCAATGCGAGCGGCAAGTTGGTTACGATCGACACCGCAGAAACCACCGGGATTGTGAGGCCTATAGAGGCTAAAGCTGACCCTAATGACAGGTTGAGGCTGGTTTGAAGTTGGTTTTTTCGTGCTGCTTTAAGAGCGGAAATACCCTCGGGCAAAAGAATGACCGAAGCGATCACAAGGCCGGCCACTTCCTTTGGTGCGCCAGCACGTTGAATGAATGACTCGAGAACCGGGGCGAGATGTTCGGCCAACAAAACAATAGCAATAAGCGTAAGTGGAAGTAAAACGCTGCTGACAAGAAAGGCCTTTCGTGAGGGTCGTTGGTGAATCGGGGTTTCGCTGCCGGAGGCAAAGTCCTGACGGTGGCTGAAATTCTGCACAAAAAGAAAACTGCCATACAGCGTAAGGGTTACAATCGCCACAAAGATCAGTTGGCTATGGCTGTAGAAAGGTCCTGGGGTGGTTGCGGTGAAATTGGGGAGAATGAAGGACAGCACGGAAATAGCTACCAGCACAGTTAAGGCTGACTTCGTGCCTTGCAGCGAGAATTGCTGTTCGTGGAATTTCAGACTCCCCACGAGAATAGCCAAACCGGTCATGGCCGTAAGAATTATCATGACTGCTGCAAACACAGTATCGCGTGCCAACCCGGCATTTCCGTGACCGGATTGAAACATCAGCGCCACAATGATGGATACTTCAATAACCGTTACTGCGATGGCCAGTACAACGGCACCGAACGGTTCACCAATTCGTTTGGCAATCACATCCGCATGGTGAACAGCCTGCACTACTCCGTACACCAAAGCACCCACCATCACAAGGTTGAAAATCGCGTGGTGGATGAAGAAACTGGCGATCGCCACCGCAAAAACGGCAGTGCCCGATAGAATGTATTTTTTTTCAGCCAGCATACTTTTGCTCCGGATTTATCAGAATTCTGCGCTACCCGGATAACGCGGGTAGGGGATTACATCGCGGATGTTCGTCATGCCCGTGACAAACTGAATCAACCGCTCGAAGCCGAGGCCAAAGCCGCTGTGCGGGGCGCTGCCGAACTTTCGCAAATCAAGGTACCACCACAGTTCCTTCTCCGGCAGTTTCAAATCCTGAACGCGCTTGAGTAAAACATCGTACCGCTCTTCGCGTTGCGATCCTCCTATGATTTCACCGATGCCGGGGAACAGCACGTCCATGGCCGCCACGGTTTTTCCGTCTTCGTTGTGGCGCATGTAAAATGCCTTGATCTCCTTGGGGTAGTTGTACAAAATCACCGGCTTCTTGAAATGCTTTTCGACCAGGAAGCGTTCATGTTCGCTTTGCAAATCAGTACCCCAGTTTTCAATCACATACTGAAACTTCTTTTTCTTGTTGGGATTGGAATTTTTCAGGATGTCAATCGCTTCGGTGTAACTCAGTCGCTGGAAGTCATTTTCAACCACGAACTTCAACCGGTCAATCAGTCCCAGTTCGTTGCGCTGCTCCTGCGGTTTGGTGGCCTCTTCTTCGGCTGCGCGTTTATCCAGAAAAGCCAGGTCATCGGCACAATGGTCGAGCGCATACTTGGCCAGGTATTGCAAAAAATCCTGCGCCAGTTGCATGTTGTCGTTGATGTCGTAGAAGGCCATCTCGGGTTCAATCATCCAGAACTCGGCCAGGTGGCGGGCGGTGTTGGAGTTTTCGGCCCGGAACGTGGGGCCAAACGTATAGATTTCACCCAGCGCCATGGCGTAGGTTTCGCCTTCGAGTTGCCCGCTCACGGTCAGGTTGGTTTCGCGGCCGAAGAAATCCTGCTTCACATCGATATGGCCTTCGGCTGTCCGGGGCGGTTTGTTCAGGTCCAGCGTGGTGACGCGGAACATGGCGCCTGCGCCCTCTGCATCCGAGCCGGTGATGACCGGGGTGTGCACGTAATAGAAGCCGCGCTCGTTAAAGAATTGATGTACCGCAAAGGCCATGGCGTGGCGCACACGCATCACGGCACTAATGGTGTTGGTGCGCACCCGCAGGTGGGCGATGTCGCGCAAAAACTCGAGCGAGTGACGCTTGGGCTGCAGTGGAAATTTTTCGGCATCGCTGTCGCCCAGAATTTCCAACTGTTTCACTTTCACTTCTACTGCCTGTCCTTTGGCAGGTGAAGGAATCAATTCACCCGTAACGGCCACGCAAGCCCCGGTGGTTATGCGCTTGAGTACGTTTTCGTCCTGCGAATTCAGCTCGACAACTGCCTGGATATTGTGAATGGTAGAGCCATCGTTAATGGCAATAAACTGGTTGTTGCGGAAGGTGCGCACCCAACCCTGCACTACAACGGTTTGTTGGCGGGGCTCTGTGCGCAGCAACTGGCTGATTTTGGTTCGCTTCATACTGAAAATTAGTGCGCAAAAAACGTGATTTTGGTGCGCTTATCAAAGCGATGCCCGGGGGCTTGCAATGCGAGGAAATGGTAGACGACAGAATATGACGGGACCTTTGGGCCCGCCCGCTCTTTTGGTAAATTTGCCTGTTATTTAACGTGTCAATGCAGAAACTCGGTCTCAGTCAATCCCTCCAGCAGAAGTTATCGCCCCAGCAGATTCAGTTCATCAAATTGCTGCAGGTGCCCACGGCCGAGTTGGAAAGCCGCATTGAAGAAGAACTGGAGATAAACCCCGCCCTGGAAGAGGGTGGTGAGGAAGGCGAGGAGGAGCCCGTCAACGAAGCACCCGAACAGGAAGAGGCCCCAGCGGACGAGAAAAGTGACGAACTGAACCTCGAAGACTATCTGGGCGATGATGATTACAGCGGCTACAAAACACAAGGTGATGGGGGCGGAGATGATGAGGATGACCGCGAAATGCCGATGCCCACGGCCTCTTCGTTGCAGGAGAGCCTGTTGACCCAGCTCGGCTATCTGAAACTGGACGACCGCCAGTTTGCCATCGGCAAGCAATTGATCGGGAGTATTGAAGGTGACGGCTACATCCGCAGAGACCTTGATGCCATCGTCAACGACCTGGCGTTTTCGCAAAACATTGACACCACCCGCGAGGAAGTCGAGTTGCTGCTCAAGCGCATACAGTCATTCGATCCGGCCGGCATTGCAGCCCGCAATCTGCAGGAATGTCTTTTGCTGCAACTCGAGCGCATGGACGATGGCCAGGACGTGGATGTGATTGTCGCCAGGCGCATCATCAGCGAGTGTTACGAGGAGTTTACAAAAAAGCATTACCCCAAGATTCAGAAAAAGCTGGATCTGGATGATGAAGAGTATATCAAGGATGCCATTGACCTTATCGTGAAGCTTAACCCAAAGCCGGGCGGGGAAGTGGCAGCCGGTATGGTGAAAAACCAGGTGGTGATTCCTGACTTCATACTCACCAATAGCAACGGCAAGCTTGATCTGGCACTCAACAGCCGGAATGCACCCGAGCTGCGCATCAGCCGGTCGTACACCGAAATGTTCAAGGCGTACGATAAAGGAGACAAGAAAGACAAGAAGTTGAAAGAGGCCGTTACCTTCGTCAAGCAGAAGCTGGACGCAGCCAAGTGGTTTATAGATGCCATCAAACAGCGGCAGCAAACCCTGCTGCGTACCATGCAGGCCATTGTGGATTTTCAGTATGATTACTTCCTGGAAGGGGATGAGACAAAACTGAAGCCGATGATCCTGAAAGATATCGCGCAGATGATCAACATGGACATCAGTACCGTAAGCCGCGTAGCCAGCAGTAAATATGTGCAAACCGATTTCGGTATCTTTTCCCTGAAATACTTTTTCAGCGAGGGTATCAGCACGGATAGTGGCGAAGAGGTAAGCAGCCGCGAGGTGAAGCAGATTATCAAAGACCTGATTGACAGCGAGGATAAGAGCAAACCTTTTTCGGACGATAAGCTGGAGGACTTGCTGAATGAGAAAGGCTATAACATTGCGCGCAGAACGGTAGCGAAGTACCGCGAGCAGTTGAACATACCCGTGGCGCGGCTCCGCAAAGAGATATAATTCAGATCTTGAGAGTCCTCGCCCAGTTTGTTTCCCTCGTGCTGCACCCGTTGTTGGTGACCACATACCTGGTTTTGGTATTTCGTTTTTTCATGCCGGGGTTTCTGCTGGTTTCGGGCGACAACATGAATGTGGTGATTGCGTTTGTCTTCCTGCTTACGTTTGTGCTGCCCGCGGTAAATCTGCTCATCCTGCGGTCGTTTGGCACCATCAGTTCGTTAACCTTGTTTAACCGCAGCGAGCGGCTGATGCCTTTTGTCTTTATTGGTGTTATCTATGTGATTGCCACCGTATTTTTTTTCTGGCGCCTAAGTTTTTTGGTTAATCTCAACAAGGTGATGCTAATTGTTACCATCATGATTTTGGTAGCCACGATTGTTACCCTGTTTTTCAAAATGTCGATTCACAGCCTGGCGATGGGTGGTGTAGCGGGTATTTTGATTCCGTTGAATCAGGCCAGCGAGACGGGCGCGCTGTTGGTGCCCACGGCTGTGGCGTTGGCGCTTACCGGTGCTGTGATGTCAGCCCGGCTGGCGTTGCATGCTCATACCTTTCGTGAAGTGTGGCATGGTGCCTGGGTGGGGCTGTTGATTGGAATTACCGGAGTAATCCTCTTATTTTAAACTATGGAATTCAAGTTCATTACGTACGCGGTAGCCGATGGTGTGGCCACCATCACGCTCAACCGCCCCGATGTGTACAATGCACTCAACGATGAGATCACCTTTGAGCTTCAGGATGCCTGGAAGGCCGTAGCCAAGGATGATGCCGTTCGCGCGGTGGTGCTCACCGGTGCCGGAAAGGCATTTTGCTCCGGTCAGGATTTGAAAGGCGGCACTGCCGGTCAGAAGCGCTCGTTCATGGATTCGCTGCACAAGCGCTACAATCCCATCGTGCGCGCCATGCGCAACCTGCCCAAGCCTATTGTGTGCCGCCTCAACGGAGTGGCCGCAGGAGCGGGCTGCTCACTGGCTCTGGCCTGTGATGTTATCGTGGCGAGTGAGGAAACAACGCTGATTGAAGTGTTTATTAATATCGGGTTAGTGCCCGACAGTGGTTCATCCTATTTTCTGCCGCGCCTCACCGGCATGGCGAAAGCGTTTGAGTTGTGTAGCATGGGGTCGCGCGTAAAAGCTGCCGAAGCATTCGAGCTGGGGCTGGTGAACAAAGTGGTACCGGCCGCTGATTTGGATGCGGCCGTGAAGCAGTACACCGACTACTACGGACAAGCGCCAACCCGCGCCATTGGCATCATCAAGCGCATGCTCAACAAAAGCACTACCGCTTCGCTTGACGAGATGTTGGAGTACGAGGCCTATTGCCAGGAGATTGCCGGATCAACCCACGATTATCGGGAGGGCGTGCAAGCCTTCCTCGAAAAACGAAAGCCGGTCTTCACCGGCAAATAGCGCGTGACCCTATCCACTGTGCGAAGGTTGTGGCCGGGGATTCTTGTTCTCATTTGGCTGTCGATTCAGTTGTTTTGGTGGTGGCGCGGAGGCGTACGCACCGGGGTAGATTCTGCTTTGTACATCGATCAGGCACAGCTGATCATGGACGGGCAACTGCCGGCTGATCGTGGCATTTGGTACCTCGGGTATTCGATTTTCCTGGCTTTGTTGTTTTCTGCTGGCTTCAGTCTTGTTGGTGTTGTTGCAGTTCAGGTTTTGCTATCAGCTGTTTCTGTTGCCGCGCTCTATGGAATTTCAACTCGTGTAATGAAAGACGAGCGGGCCGCGGGATTGGCAGCACTTCTGTATTGTCTTTGGCCGGGGGTGCACGAGTGGAATTTTTTCATCTATACCGAGTCGCTGTATACCAGCCTGAGTTTAATGAGCATTTGGGCGTTGATTCACACTGACTTTCGTTGGAAACTGATTGGTGGCGTATTGCTGTTGGCTTGTGTGGCAACCCGACCAACCGGGTTTTGTTTACTGTCTGCATTGGCAGCCGTAGGATTGATTCAACTGAGTAAAAGCCACCCGGCCTGGGCGTGGGCCGCAGGCGGTGCAGCAATTCTGGCCGGCATCATTCTGTTTAATGCCTTTACGCAAGAGGCTGACCTGCCAGCGCGTTATGCAGCTGCGGAGGTTATTTACCCGATGATTTCGTGGGGAATAGCTCCAGCCGAAGAAATAAACACCAGCGGGTTTAGTGGTCCAGCGTTATGGGATGTTTTCAAGTTCTGCATCACCTATCCCTGGTATTTTTTGAAGTTGTCGGGGCTGAAAGCACTCCTGTTTATCGCTCACGCAAAACCCTACTATTCGGTTCTGCATAATCTTGCGATCGTGTTCTTCTTGTTGCCCGTTTATGTGTTTGCGATTCGCGGTTACCGGCTATGCGCAAATCCTTTTAAGCAGTTTGTGCTTTTCTATTTCGGAGTTCAGACAACGGTGGTGGCGCTAACGAGCGAAAACTGGGACGGTCGTTTTTTAATACCTATCCTACCGTGGATTTTCCTCCTGGCGGGTCTGGGCCTTGTTACGGTATCGCGCCTTGGCAATATTTGGCCAAATCAAAAAGCCGCCAGTGAAAGACCGATGGTATAGCTGCGGGCTTCGGTTTGATCGGGGCCACGGCCGGCCTCCCACAGTGTATTGATGTTATAGTAACCAAACACTTGAAACGCTCCGATACCAAATTTTACCCCGGCTGAATACCGGATGGGCGACAGGTTAAACCGCTGTTTGTTTTTCATCACGCGGTTCTCGCCATCATCGTTGTACTTAATCTTATTGCCGGAATCGAATAATACGCCCACGCGGCCAAACACGGCAAACCGAAAACTACGGTTGGGGTTATCCGGGTTAGTGGTGAAGCGAAGCTCCAACGGGATATCCAGGTAGTTGGCAATCATCATACTCTTCTTGGTTGAGTACGTGAGTGAGGTGTTGATGGAGTTCAGCGAGTCGCCATCGTAAATAACAAAAACGGCATCGGCAAAGCGCGTATTGCCCAGTTCATCCAGGGTAAGGGCAGCAATCCTTCGGCTGGTCGTGGTGCCATTTCCGTTCGGTTGCTGAAAATCCTGGAGTTTGAAACGCTCCATGCCAACACCCAAACCCGGGTGGAGTGAAAACTTGGATTTGAACAGGCGCAGGTCGTACTGGTAGTAGATATTCAGCGTGCGCGATCCCCAGAAGCCGTAGTTGAGGCGGTTGGGCCTTTCGGTCATCCGGTTGAAGCCATACTCGAGGGAGAAGGTGCCGGGGATATCCGGACGGACTACCTTTTTTGGTTGAACTTCCCGAGTTGGTGGCGTTTCCTGAGCTGCGGCTATTGAAGCCAGCGCGGCTAATACTACGGTGCAGAAAATTCTCATGTCTTTCTTTAACGCTAGACCGGGGGATCTATTTTTTCCCGCCTTCACCCGTTGGCGACTGTCAAAGAAAAAGCGCCAATGCCGGTCATCAGCGCTTTTTCACATCTGTGCGCTTGCAGGGATTCAAACCCCGAACCTCTTGATCCGTAGTCAAGTGCTCTATTCAGTTGAGCTACAAGCGCGTCCCTTAAAAAAGGAACGCAAATATAGCGCCTTGGCGCGCTTTGCCAATAGGGTTTTTCAGGGTTTTTGAAGGATTTTGGCGGCTTTTTCCTTAAGAACGGCTAAACCGATCAGGGGCAACCCCACCTGTTTAGCCTGCTCGTCCCATATCCGCATCCGTATGCTGGCGTCAAAGAACGGGTCTTCCTCAAATGCGGCAGCTTCCTCGCCCGACATCATTCCGCCCTGAAACTCCAGGGTTTTGCGACTTGCTTCCGACAGGTTGTTCCGGTATTCGGGAAACTTATAGGTCAGGTAACGTTTTGCCTGAACATGATTCTCAACCAATCGTGCCACGCGTTCAGGAAATCCGCGGTCCCGAAGGAAAGCTGCCCCGAGTTGTTCGTGCCGCAGGTTACCATAGCCCGCCATTTTTTGTTCACTTTGAAGGAGGTGGCCAATATCGTGGAAAAAGGCAGCGAGCACCGTTTCATCGTCATACCCTTCGTCAATTGCCAGTTGGGCCGACTGACTCATGTGTTCGAGTTGCGAAACTGGTTCACCGATATAATCTTCATGGCCATGCTGAAGATACAGGCCGAATACTTCTTCAATGATCTCCTCTGTTTTCATTGCTGAAAGGTAGAGTGCTTAACCCGGTCAGGCAATGTTGTGGTGTTAAAGAATAGTGAAGAAGGGTTTACCCATATTAACCTTTCGAAATACGCGCCTTTTTCCATTGGCTTCGTACTCAACCCGTGCTACTTTCGTTTTTTAACTTTCTTTTCGATGAAGATTCCAAAGCTGGCCGTTTTTGATTTAGCCGGAACTACTGTTCATGATGAGCAGGATGTTCCCCGCATTCTTCAGGCTTCTTTGCACGAACATGGCATTAGCGTGAGCCTGGCGGATGCAGCGCGATTAATGGGTATACCCAAACCCGTGGCCATCCGGCAGTTACTGAATGACTATGATGCGCCCGTAAAGTCAGAAGCGCTGGTAGAGCGAATACACGTCCAGTTTATCGATGCCATGACCCGTTTTTACTCCGAAGGCAAACAGGTGCGCGAAATGGCTGGCGCAAGTGACGTGTTTGCCGAACTCAAGTTGCGGGGTATTAAATTGGCAGTCGATACAGGATTTGATCGTACCATTACTGAAGTGCTGTTGAAGCGCATGGGATGGATACAAAACGGATTGATTGATTTCAGCGTGACAAGCGAGGAGGTTAAGCGCGGCCGGCCGCACCCGGATATGATCTTTCGCGCGATGCAACTTAGTGGTGTTGACCATGTGCTGGATGTGGCTAAGATTGGTGATACAGCCTCCGACCTTCAAGAGGGTACCGCAGCCGGGTGTCGTTGGGTGATCGGAGTGACAACCGGTGCGTATTCCCGGAATCAACTTTTGCGGGAACCGCACACCCACCTGGCCGACAGTTTGCGCGAGGTGCAGGACATCCTGATTGGAGACAAGGGTTAGCAGCCGAGGTTCAGGGAGCAGGCTTCTCGGTGCGATATTTCCTCGCGAAATAGATCATGGAAGCCACGATAAGGGCGAGCCCGGCAAAAGCGACTACGTAACTTCCGGTTAAAAAGAAGGCTAACCAGCTGAGATTCTTTTGTCCAAATTCCTTATAAAATAGTACACCCACGCTGCCGAGGTAGCCAAAAGAGTCGGCTACGTACATGATAAATCCGACTGTGCCTACAAAACGGAAAGTGGCAATCATGCGATCGAAAAAGATTGAGTTGAACGGGATGTAGCCCAGGTACAAACCTAAACCAATGAGAACCATCCAGGTTTTTGATTCAATCACGTGGAGTTCGAACAGATACGTGGCTACACCTATCAACACAAATCCCAATGCAATGATGACATGATTAAGCATGAATGCCACGAAGTTGTTCTTAAACAACATGAGGCTACCCATACACACGAGAACGGCCAGTGAAACAGGTACTTCGGTAGCCGTATAGATTGAGGGGTCATTGATGCCTAATGCCTGCCAGATTTCAGCGGAGAAGTTGTCGCGGAAGTCACGAAAAGCAGTCAGCAACACATAGGCAAGAACAAACAACACAATGCCTGGTAGAAACGTGGTAAGGAATCGGTTGCGCTCTTGACCATCCATCGGCTGCCTTTTCGTTCGCAACTGCTCATCCAGTAGCGAAGGGGCTGGCACCTGGCTGAGCAGAAACAAAAAAAGCAGGAGAGGTAGCAAGAAGAGCAAGCTTGCGACAAAGGGCATCCAGAGTTCAGTTACCCCCCAGTCGCGCATAATGAACGCCCCCACCGAGCGGCAGAGTCCGGCTGAAAAGATAAAGCTTACAGCAAGAGCAGCCCCCAACACTTCGGTCATTCTCCGGCCTTCCAGATAACCAAACACCATACCCCAGACCATGCCCAGAGGCAGCCCGTTGGTGAACAGAAAAATGATGTTGTAGGGTGCCGGGGTAATGGCGAATAGCAGCCACGATATTCCGGCAATAGTCACCATCCAGAGAATCCCTGTCGCTCGCGAATGAGCTTTCAATTCTGAAATTACCCGAATGCCGATGAATTTCGACAGCGCATAACCGATAACCTGAAAGGTTACTAGCCAAACCTTATAACTGATGCCGGCATACGCCATTCCTGAAAAGGTGGCAACCGCAAATGTCTTTCGGAAAGCGTACACGCATGTATATAAGGAGAAAGCCGCCAGCGCGGTGAACAGGGTGAACCAGATCGGGTGCGTGGTTTGCAACCACAAGGTCAATTTTGACTTATCTGATTCGGAGGCCATCGGGCGAGAAAGATATAAATTGCCACTGACCTCCCAACCAGATTTTTGTTTTGCGGCATCCCAGCCTGAAAAGCTCAGCAGCCGCATCATCGAACCCTTTCGTCAGTTCGTCCGGGCGGTGGGCATCGCTGCTCAGGCAAATCGGAATTTGCATCTCAAGCGCGCGTTGGGCAACCCATGGACTTGGGTAAAGGGAATCGGTCTTGCCCAGGTACCAGCCGCGGGTGTTCACCTCAAGTATACAGCCTTGCCTCTTCACCGCCTGAAGGGTAAGGTCGACCTGATCGCGATACCATCTATCGGACTCCTGGAAGAACCGGTCTCCTTTATTATGCATCTTGATTTTATCCAGATGCCCGACTACATCTGGTGGCGATTGATTGACCATTTCGCGGATGAGCTCAAAATAGCGGCTTATTGCCTCTTTCGTGTCGTTGGCAAAAATCTCGCGCAGCCCTCGCTCAAACGTCTCACGGGTGCTGTCAATTTCCCAGTGGTCGCCATCCGGCAATCGATCTACAAAGTGGACCGACCCGATGGTATAGTCTAACTGATGTTGAAAGTGGTGGGGGCCTATCAAACCCGGAATGAAATCCACTTCAAGGCCACAGGCAATTTCAATGTCCGCGTTTTCCTTCAGTGTGGCCATGTGGGTGATATACCCCGCGAAACTGTCGGAGGCCATGCACCAGGGGCGAGCAAATGGAAGGGGAGCATGTGACGAGAAACCAAGTGCAATCAAACCCTGCTGTTGGGCTTCTGCCAGGTAGGTTTCCGGCTTTTCGCGACCATCGCAATACTGCGAATGTGTGTGATAGTTCGCCCACATCCCGGAAAGCTACGGCAATTCACCGCTGCGCGCAACGGGGCCGCACCGGTCTGGAAGTTGACAAATCGTTAACTGTGATTTTATCTGTTTTGCTTTTTGCTGTGTGTGTAATGGTTGATCTTGCCGTCAAACGTTTTAGATATGGATCGTTCGGCAGATGTTGCAGTGGTGGGTGCAGGTATTGTCGGCCTGGCCCACGCCTACATGGCTTTGAAGAAGGGCCTTCGGGTGGTTTTGTTTGATCGTGAACAATTTGCCGTTGGCGCCTCAGCACGAAACTTCGGTTTGGTTTGGCCTATCGGTCAACAGCCGGGCATCGGACTTACCCGCGCCTTTCGAAGTCGCCACCACTGGTTGGAGCTTGCCTCCGAGGCTGGTTTCTGGATTAACCCGTCCGGCTCGCTTCATCTGGCCTACCATCCTGACGAGCAGGCTGTGCTGGAAGAGTTTCTGAATCACTATGCCGACACCGGTTTTGATGCCCGGTGGATTGATCCTAAGCAAACCCTGGAAAAATCCGAAGTGGTGAACCCAGCCGGTTTGCGAGGTGCCCTGTGGAGCAGCACGGAGTGCACCGTCAATCCGCGACAGGCTATACGAAAAATACCTCAATACCTGGAACAGCGTTACGGCTTGATTTTGCGATGGGGTCAGGTTGTAAAAGAAATCGCACTGCCTACGCTCGAAACCGCCCGCGAACGGTGGAGCGTGAGTCAGGTATTCATATGCAGCGGGGCGGATTTTGAGACACTCTATCCTCAACATCTTGATCGCCCCGACCTCACCAAATGCAAACTTCAAATGCTCAAGGGAGTTGCCAAAGACCGGGTTACGATCGGGCCGGCACTTTGCGCGGGTCTTACCTTGCGTCATTACGCCTCTTTTTCTGCAACACCTTCCTTACCAGCGCTGGACAGTCGCTTCGATCAGGAGGACCCCCGCTGGAAGGAAGACGGAATTCACGTTTTGCTTTCGCAAAATGATGCAGGTGAACTCATTATTGGAGATTCTCACCGCTACGCCCTTACTCATGAGCCTTTCTTGTACACCGACATTGACGAACGGATACTGAGCTATTTGAACCGGTTTACGCGTATGAGCTACACCATCACCGAACGTTGGTACGGTGTTTATCCAAGGTTAAAAGGCCAGCTTGATCTCACACAGCAGGTTGAGCCGGGCGTAACCCTGGTGAATGGGTTGGGCGGAGCAGGAATGACACTCTCCTTTGGTCTTGCCGAAGAAAATCTTGCGTCTTTATAATTCACTTTGCACTGAGGTAGTACAGCACCAGCATCTTCACCGGCTTTCGGGTCTGATTCACGGGCATGTGCGGTTTTGAGGCATCAAACAAAAGCGAGTCACCTTCTTCCAGCCTCAGGCGTTCGTCCTGAATCAAGTAATCGCATGATCCGCTGAGTATAAACTTAAACTCTACGCCATCGGTTGTGGTTAGTTTGCTTTTTGCTCCCGGTTTCACAGTAAGTAATACTGCTTGCATGCTGCAGGCGTTGAGGTGGTAGCCCGTGATGAAGCGATAATCGAAACCGGGGCGCTCTTCCCGTTTTAATTTCTGATAGTTTTTGCGTTTGACGAGCAGGTAATTCTGTCCCGACAAAACGGTCATCCCCTCGAAAAACTGGTTGGCTGAGACCTCCAAAGCGTTGACCAATGCCAGAAACACCGGAAGGGACGGAATCGTACGGGAGTTCTCAATCTTTGATAACAGGCCTTTGCTGATCTGCGAGTGCTCGCTGAGCTGATGCAGCGTAAGGCCGCGCTGCAATCGTAAGTTCTTGATTCTTTTTGCGATAAGGGCGAGCAGTTCTTGTTGCATACAGGTGAGCGTTTACTATAAGTCAACTTTAAAGTTCTTTTCAAAACTACCGGCAAGTTGTTATTCGAATGTTACTCGAAAAACAAATGATCGCGCGGTGAATTGCTGAGCCGGTGCTGCCTTTGTTAACCCTACGTTGCTGATGACAGTAAAGCACTGCCAACTTCATAACGCTTGCATAAAAGTTTTCTAAACACCAGGATAAGTGCGGGTCGCAATTTCGAGGCACGAAGAACAGGAGTCGCGAGAGGATGCCCTGTTTATTCTAATCATCGAAAAAGTAAACAAACCAAATACCCCTTATCTATGAACAAAACTTTACCACTAAAAATGCGAACTGGCAGTCTGCGATTGTGGATTGCCTTCGTCATGCTTTGCTGGGCCGGCACAAGCTGGGCTCAACAAACGGTATCCGGGCGCGTGTTGTCCGGAGATGATCAGTCGCCCCTGCCGGGTGTGAACATTCTGATAAAAGGAACGACAAGCGGGACGATAACAGACGCGGACGGCAGATTCGCCCTCCAGGTAGCATCAACTGATGTGCTCGTGTTCAGTTTTGTCGGATTTATATCTCAGGAAGTTACTGTAGGTGATCGGTCGGTGCTGGACGTAATGCTGAGCAGTGATGCTGGTCAGTTGGCAGAAGTAGTAGTCACGGCTTTGGGTGTTGAAAAAGACAAGAAGGCTATCGGCTATGCGTTGCAAAGTGTGGGGGGAGAATCTTTAACAACAGCCCGGGAGACGAACGTAGTAAATCAGTTGGCGGGCAAGATAGCAGGCGTAACCGTTGTGGGCAGCCCTTCGGGCGTGGGCGGCTCCTCGCGGGTTACAATCCGGGGCGAACGTTCCGTGGATTTGAATAAGAATCAGCCACTTTTTGTGGTTGATGGAGTGCCGATTTCAAATGGTTTTACCGGTGCTTCGGGCCGGGGAAACCTGGAAGTGGATTACGGTAACGGGGCTGGATTTGTTAATTCAGATGATATTGAGTCGATGACGGTGCTGAAGGGAGCTGCAGCTGCCGCTTTGTACGGATCGCGAGCCGCCAATGGCGTAATATTGATTAAGACCAAAAGCGGAAAGGGCAGCAAAGGATTGGGTGTAGAGGTTAACAGCAACACCACGTTTGAGTCTGTTTTGAGGTTGCCTGAGTTTCAAAATGTGTATGGTCAGGGCAATGGCAACGGAGGCGACTTTGCATTCGTGAATGGCGGTGGTGCCGGCTTGACGGATGGTGTGGACGAAAGTTGGGGACCGGCATTTAACGGTCAGCTTTATCCGCAATTCAATTCACCCCGCACGTTGAGTGGGCAGGTTATTCCCTTTCGTGGTGGCGATCTAAATGCTCCGGCTGGCAGCGTGATTACACCCACGTTGTGGGAAAATGATCGCGATGGAGTTAAGAACTTTTTTCAAACCGGCCGCACGTTGACCAACAACGTAGCTCTGGTCGGTAGCAATGATCTTGGTGATTTTCGACTCTCCTATACGAATTTAGATCAAACCGGAACGGTACCCAACACCGACTTGACGAGGAATACGGTCTCGTTCAGCGGGGGATACAAATTATCCAAGAAATTTTCTGCCCGGGCTTTTGTAAGCTATATCAAGAGTGAGAGTGATAATCGTCCCTCGCTGAGTTATGGTACAGAAAACATCATGTACCTGTTCAATTGCTGGCTTCCCCGTTCGGTGAAAGTGTCGGACCTGCAGAACTATTGGATGCCGGGCCTGGAAGGCAGGCGGCAATTCAACTTCAACTACAACTATCATGACAATCCCTACTTCACGATGTTTGAAAACACAAACAGCCAGTATGTTGATCGAATCATAGGGAATATTTCGCTCAAGTATGATTTTACTGATTGGCTGAGTCTGCAACTTCGAACTGCTACAGACTTTGGTGATGATCGCAGGTTAACTAAGCGGGCATTCAGTACGCAACGGTTTCCGTTTGGTCAGTTCCGCGAAACCCAGGTAAAGACCGAAGAACGAAACACGGATTTCTTGCTCACATTCAATCGCGAGATCGTTCCCTCGACCTTTACCTTAACCGCCTCAGTGGGAGGTAACCAGATGCGTCAGCGTTCCGAGTTCCTGGATGTTAATGCTCCGCAATTAAACATTCCCGGAATTTATAACCTGACCAACAGCCGCGTTGCCTTACAGGCATCTCAATCTGATGTTGAGAAGCGCATTAACAGCCTTTATGCATCCGCTCAGTTGGGTTATAAGAATGTTCTTTTCCTTGACCTAACAGCACGAAACGATTGGAGCAGCGCTTTAACGCTGCCTCAGGAATTGAAGGATGCGGGCATTGGATCGGAGGATAACTCCTACTTCTATGCATCAGCTTCGGTGGGAGCGGTTATCTCGGATATGATTCAGTTACCCGATGCCATTTCGTTTTTGAAGGTTCGCGCTAACCTCGCTCAGGTGGGTAACGATACAGATGCCTTTACGTTCACACAGTCGTTCAATCCCAGTGATCCGTTTGGGACTTCTCAGATTTATGGGGAGACTGATCGCCTGGCCAATTTTAGTTTGAAGCCTGAGATCAGCACTTCTTACGAGACGGGCCTGGAATTAAAGCTACTGCAAGGTCGCCTTGGCCTCGACTTTACCTACTACAATACGTTAACCCGCAATCAGATCCTCAATATTCCTCTTTCCATTACCAGCGGATATAACAGCCGGGCCATAAATGCAGGTGAAATTCGTAATCAGGGTATAGAAGTAATGTTGAATGCCATTCCGGTTCGTACCAGTGGAGGTTTTCAGTGGGGAATTGACGTGAACTTCTCCCGCAACCGAAGTGAAGTAGTATCGCTGTCCGATGGACTTACCAATTTTGTTATGGCTAACCGGAGAGTTACCATTGAAGCACGCGTTGGTGAACGTATGGGCGATATGTATGGTATTGGTTTCGCCCGGGCCCAAAGCAGCGATCCGTCCAAACCATACTATGACGCAACAGGTCAGTTTGCGGGCCAAATGGTTTTTGACAGCCAAGGCCGGCCCATTCGAACGACCGAACGCATCAAAATGGGCAACTACAACCCGGATTGGTTAATGGGGATTTCAAACAGTTTCTCCTACAAAGGTCTAAGGTTATCGATGCTGGTAGATATCCGGCAGGGTGGCGTAGTGTATTCGGAGACCCAAACCGTTGGACGCGAAGGAGGTATAATCATCGAGACATTACAGGGGCGCGAGAATGGGTATTATCCGCAGGCTTCCGTAGTGGCCGACCCTCAGTTGCTAAATGCACCAGAAGGAACGTATGTGATCGGAGATGGCGTGACGCAAAATCCAGATGGTACGTTTAGGGTCAATGACCGGAGGATATTGCCTCGTCAATGGCATACCGCATGGACCGGAGGGCGCGGCATTGCGGAGGGCGCGGTGTTCGATGCTTCGTTTGTCAAGTTGCGCGAGGTTCAACTGGGGTACACAATTCCCGATAAGGTATTTGCCAAGACACCTTTCCGTGCAGTTACCGTAACACTCGTTGGGCGCAATCTGGCGCTGTGGACCGAAGTGCCGCACATTGACCCGGAAGTACTTTCATTTAGTGGCGGTACTGCGTTGCCCGGTATTGAGTGGATGTCGATTCCGTCATCCCGAAGCTATGGCTTCAATATTGGTTTGAAATTTTAACTATCTAATGTAAAATGACTATGAAACGAATAAACAAGATAGTCGTAACCGTGGCCCTCCTGATGGTGCTCGGTGCGTGCGATCAAAACTTTGAGGATATCAATACCAATGAGAATGTTCCAACGTCAGTTACGCCCGATCTTTTGCTGTCCGGTGTACTTCGAAACACAATTAATGATCAGGTTAATGAAGCCTGGGGTATTGGAAATATCGTGATTCAACACACGGCCAAAATTCAGTTTGTTAATGAAGACCGGTATCTGTGGGCCGAGCGTAACGGAGTGTGGAACAGTGTTTTCGGTAACATGCGAAATGTTCAGAACATCATCTCCTTCGCGGAGGCTGCCGAGCCTAAGCAGAACAACTACTTAGGTATTGCTCTGATCTTAAAGTCATGGTTGTTTTCGTTGGCTACTGACGCGTACGGAGATATTCCGTACACGGATGCCACCAAAGGAAAGTTAAACGGAATTTACCTGACCAAGTATGATACTCAGGAGTCGATTTATGATGGAATCCTGGCCGACTTGAAGCGTGCAAATGAGTTGCTGGGTACAAGTAGTGAAGTGGTGTCGGGCGATATTCTTTTTGGTGGAGGCACCGGTTCCATAATAAAGTGGAAGCGCCTTGCGAACTCTCTTCGCCTTCGTTACCTCATGCGTCTATCAGGCCGGAGAGACGTGAGTGCACCCATGCAGGAAATTGTAAATGATCCAGCTACGTTTCCGATCTTCCTGAACAATGCTGACAACGCTGCGCTGGTGTATCAAACAGCGGCCCCTAATCAATGGCCGCTATATACCTCACGTGTGGGGTCCTTCGATGAATTTCGTCTTAGCAAGACACTGGGCGACCAGCTAACGGCCATGAATGATCCGCGCCTTGCTGTTTTCGGCCGCCCCACTCAAGCTTCAGTAGCTGCTGGGACTCCTGTTATTCTCGGGGTGCCGAACGGGCTTGAAGATACCCAGGCGCTGAGCTACAATGGCGGACCTCAGGGTGTATCGCGTGTAGGTTATACGTTTGCCTGTCTGGTTTGCAACGATGCAAATCAAGCAGCGCCAAGCCCGAATGCCGCCCGTGGGCTGATCATGGCGTATGCGGAGTTGCAGTTCATTCTGGCAGAAGCGCGGCAACGAAACCTGATAAGTACCGGTACAGCCGAGACTTATTACTTGAATGGTATCAATGCGAATTTTGACTACTACCGCGCAATTGTGCCTGCGTCTTATAATATAAACTTGACTCTTCCGGCTTCGTACTTCACGCAACCGGCAGTGCAGTTCACCGGAACAAATGCGGAACTTCTGAGCAAGATTGCTACCCAGAAATGGATAGCTTTAGTGTTCAACGGACTTGAAGCTTGGTTTGACTGGCGTAGGAGCGGGTTGCCGGCCCTTGTTCCGGGCGTGAGTAATCTGAACAACAATAGAATTCCGGTTCGTTACATCTACCCGGTGATTGAGCAATCTTTAAATGCCGAGGGTCGCAATGCAGCCGTAGCACGGCAGGGCGCTGATGATATTAACACACGAGTTTGGTGGGATGTGAACTAGATAGGACAAGCGGTTAAACGTTAACAAGGGGTGCATGTTGTGCCCCTTGTTTCAAACCCCAATCTGTTCCCATGCTTCGTTTTTCGATACTGCTTTTCCTGATTTTGTTTTGCTTTGGCGCGACCGCCCAGGAGTGGTGGTTCTGGCCTGATTATACGCTCGGGCAGCGAGCATACAACTATCCGGGAAACCGTTTGCCGTATCCGGTCTCTCGCTCGTCCGCCATCAGCCCGGCAAGCTTGCCCCTGACCTTCATGGGCGAAGATCCCACCGAAAGAATCGAGAACCTGGTGGAGCCGGAAAAGCTGCCTGGTCAGCACTTCTCGGTGGAGTTCTGGATTCTTAATCATGTCAATCAACCAGTAGGCGCTCTGGCAACAGTGAAAAGCCGGCTTACCAATCGCGAACCTGAATGGGTAGTTGGGATGCATAACAAAACCATTCTATTTAGCTTAAAGACGAATAATCGGGCTTACGCATCGATCATCAAGCATGAGTTGAAGGGAAGGGGATGGAAAAATTATTGGTACCACGTAGTGGCTAATTACTCGGGTGGGCAAATGCAGCTTTTTGTGAATGGGGAGTTAGTCGGTGAGGTAAACACAGGAGATCGCAATGAAGCGGTTGACGATGCCAATCTAGAATTGGCCTCTTATATGGCAAAGGAGCCTTACATGAAACTCGGTAACCTAGTGAAGATGTTTGCCCTTCACGACCGTTCCCTTTCCCCAAAAGAGATCACCCAACGGTTTGATGGCTTGCGGGCGATGGTGACCGATGGGCGGCTGTATCGCGATTTATTTCATTTTAATGCTGGGCCTTATCTTCATTACGCTACTCGTAACTCGATAAACATTACCTGGGAAACGGATCGCCCGGCAGATTTTATCGTGGAATACGGAAAGCAGTTGCCTTTGGATAAGCAGGTAGAGGTGTCGAGCCTGAACGCGGTAAAGGAACCGGGCAGCGAGAGCCCCAGACTTATTCAGGAGATCACCTTGAGTAACCTGGATCCCGCCACTGCCTATTTTTACAACATTAAGGCCCGCGCACGTGATGGCTCCACCATGGAATCGGGCATTCTCACCTTTGCCACGGCCGTGGAAGAGTTGGATCCTTTTGCCTTTGCCGTCATCGGAGATACTGAGGCGCGCCCGCATATTAACGACCGCATCTGTGATCATGTTTGGGATGAGCGGCCAAACCTGTTTTTGGTCGTGGGCGACCTGACTGACGGAGGAAAATCAGAAAACAAATTTGAGTGGAACTTTGAGTATTTTCAGGGGGTCACGCAACTCGCGTCACGCGTGCCGGTGTTTCCGGTTGCGGGGAATGGTGAAGGCGATCTGGTTTGGTACAACCGTTACCACCGACTTCCTGAGCGCGAGGCATACTACTCGTTTACCTATGGCAACGCTGAGTTCTTCATGCTCAACAGTAATCAGTCAAGCGAGTTTGCCCCGGGCGGTGCGCAGTATCAATGGTTGGAAGAAAAACTCCGGAATTCGAAGGCCCGTTGGAAGTTTGTGGCTCACCATCACGCACCCTACTCAGCCGATGAAGATGATTACGGTGATTCGTGGCGGGGTGCTACCAACATGGGCGATCTGGCAATTCGGCAAATCGTGCCCCTTTACGAGAAGTACGATGTAGACATGGTCTTCTTTGGGCATTTGCATACCTACCAACGCACGTTGCCAATTGCTAACAGCGGGGTAGACAAAAAAAATGGAGTTATTTATGTGCAGGGCGGAGGCGGGGGCGGTAACCTTGAAGATTTTGCACCCTCACGTGCCTGGTTTAGCGCCAAGACCTACCGTGGTCATCATTACTTCATCGTCTCGGTTCATGACAATTCGCTGAATTTGAAAATGTATGATTCCGAGGGTCGCTTACGCGACTACCTTGACTTGGCTAAATAGTTTTATCTTAACACCTGACCTAAAACCCATGATGCGCCTTTTTACAATTCTGGCATTTGCTTCCCTCTTGTTTAAATGTGGTAGCAAATCCGATGATCTTGTTTGGCGGGCAACTGCGCCAGCTGGTAACCGATACACCCGGGTTAACCCATCGGGTGAAACTGTGATTCCAAACGGCAGGGTGATTACTCCTCTCGGGAAGCAAATTACAGTTGCTCCACACCCGTTTGGACTTACTATTAGCCCGGATGGAAATACCATTGTCACGTCCAATAGCGGAGTTGGACCTTTCTCTATTTCGATCATTGAGGATTTCGCAACAGACTCCCCGCGCGTGCGGCAGATTCCGGAAGGGGTGGAGCCGGATAAGGGAGTGCTGGAGTCGGTGTTTATGGGGTTAGCCGTGTCACCCGACAATAAGTTTGTGTATGTCGCGGGAGGCCAGGAGAATAAAATCCACATTTTCAACCTGGCCACCGGGAAAAAGGAAGGAGAGATCAATTGCAACAAAACATTTGATGATCGCGATTTCAGTGACGGGTATATTGGAGACCTGGTCATGTCATCCGATGGCAGCCGAATCTATGCCGTTGACCAGATTGGATTTCGGCTAATCGTGGCGGATACCCGCCAGCGTGAAGTCATTCACAATGTGCCTACCGGTCGCTATCCTTTTGGCGTTACGTTATCACCCGATGAAAAGATGGTATACGTGGCTAACGTGGGCATGTTTGAGTACAGTTATTTCAAATCCCTCCAGAAAGACAGCTTGCACGAGACGGCCTCCCGTTTTCCGGCCTTTGCGTATGGATCAAAAGAAATGATATCAGGCATCAGCAACGACTCGCTGGTAGCAGCCGGTTTGGGAGATCCCAACGCACCCGAGTCGTTTTCCGTTTGGAGTATTGATGTTTCGGGCCGCACCCCTGAGGTAAAAGCCAGAATAAAAACGGGTGTGCTGGTGGGGCAGGAGGTAGAAGGCATCCCGGCAGTGGGGGGTTCGAGCCCAAATTCAATGGTGGCCACGGATCGCTATGTGTTTGTCAGCAACGGAAATAACGACAACATTTCAGTCATCGATGTGGGCGAGCAAAAAGTGCTGGAGCACATTGAGCTGAAGCTTGATGCCCGACTTGGAAGCCTGAAAGGTGTCATTCCGTTTGGCGTGGCGATTTCGCCCGATCAAAAACGTTTGTATGTCGCAGAAGCAGGCATCAACGCGGTTGCGGTAATCGATGTTGAGTCGCGAAAGGTTCTGGGCCATTTGCCCACAGGCTGGTTTCCTTCGAAATTGAAAGTAACTCCCGATGGCAAGCAATTGATTGTATCAAACGCGAAGGGCCTGGGTAGTGGGCCAAATGGGGGAACCACGTTCAAGCCTCCGTTCGATCACCCGGCCGCCAGCTACATTGGTGCGCTCATGCGAGGAACCGTTTCCGTGATAGATATACCGGGCGATGATGAATTGGAAAAATACTCAACGCAGGTTGTTAATAATAATTTCTTGTTTCAACAGGTTAAGCCTGCTGATGAATCCAATCCACCCATCAAGTACATCGTTTTTATTTCGAAGGAGAACCGCACCTACGATGAGGTGTATGGTCAATTGGAGGCGGGAGATGGGGAGGCGCCCCTGGCCCGATTTGGACGCAACGTTTCCTTTACCAACCGCAAGGGAGATCTCAAGGTCGACAGCGCAACTGTGATGCCCAACCACCTGGCGCTGGCCGAGCAGTTTTCTATCAGCGATAATTTTTATGTCGATGCGGATGTCTCGGCCGATGGTCATGTATGGCTAACGAACACGTATCCCAATCAATGGATGGAAACCCATCACCCTGCCGCGTACGGAGGTAAGCGAAGGTTGAAGGAGGATTCCAAGGCACCCGGTAAGTTTGCTTTTACGGGAGCAGCCGGGGCGATTTTTCCAGAGGATTATAATCAGCATGGTTCCATGTGGGACCACCTCCACCGCAATGGAATTGAGTTTTACAACTTTGGCTTCGGAGTGGAGTTTGATGCCGGCAGTTTCGCGGACTCGACCTTCAAGTATGGTGGCGTGCGCTACCTGGTGAACTATCCGGTTCCGGGCCCTCTGTTTGATCGTACTTCACGGCTGTTCCCGACATACAATACCAATATTCCAGACCAGTTCCGGGCAGATATATTCATTCGGGAAATTACCGAGCGGTACATTACCCCCAAGAAGGATTTGCCACAGGTGCTCACGTTGCAGTTGTTGAACGACCATGGTGCCGGAGAGCGTGCTCACGCAGGTTTCCCTTTTCGGGAAAGCTATATGGCCGATAACGACCTTGCCCTTGGTCGGGTGGTTGAGTTTCTCAGCAATACACCCTACTGGAAAAACATGTTGATTGTTGTTACCGAAGATGATGCCCAGGGAGGCGTTGATCATGTTGACGCGCACCGTAGTTTACTTTTAGTCATCTCTCCCTATACGAAAAAGGGCAACATCAGTCATACCCATACCAGTTTTGGAAGCATCTTCAAGACATTCTGGCAACTGCTAGGCGTTCCGTACCTTAATCAGTATGACTTTGGAGCTTCTGATCTGACCGACTGCTTCACGACCGCGCCCGATTTTTCACCTTATCGTGCAGTGCCGGTAGATCCGCGGATTTTTGATCCCCAAAAAGCACTTGATCCATTTGATGAAAAATTTGACTGGGAGTCGGTGTTTAACATGCCGCGGATGGATGATCCCGCGGTTATGAAAAAGGACAAGGAAGATGACGGACGAACCAGAGTGAATCATTAATGCCGTGCCGATACTTTTTGATCCTCTTTTTGTTTTGCCCATTGAGTTTGCTTGGGCAGTTGACAGGTTACATTCGCACAACCGATGGGGTACCATTATCGGATGTGCACGTGCAGGTGACCGGGCTTTCGGGTGGAGCCGTAACGGGTCAGGACGGCCAGTTTGAGCTTCGGGTTCCCCCGCGCGACAGTGTCGCGATTCGAATCAGTTGCGTAGGGTACGTCACCCTCGAGCAGATCGTACACTTGCCGATGCGCGATAGCCTGATCATTGGCTTGCAACCCTCCCGCCTGCAATTGGACGAGGTCATCGTGGTAAGTGCCACGCGCGCGGAATTGCAGGCTCACGAAGTAATCGCCTCCGTGTCGCAGGTTACGATTCAGCAGCTTGATCAACTTGTGCCCCGCACCACACCTGAAGCACTCATGGGTGCTACTGGCGTTTGGGTTCAAAAGACCAACCATGGCGGAGGTTCGCCCATCATTCGCGGCCTGGTCGGCAATCAGGTATTGGTGTTAATTGACGGCATACGACTAAACAACAGCACGTATAGGTATGGCCCAAACCAGTATTTGAATACCATCGACATCGGGTCGGTGCGCCAGATCGAAGTAATGCGTGGTGGCGGATCTGTGCTTTATGGCAGCGATGCCCTCGGAGGTTCGGTTCAACTGGTTTCTGCTGCACCTTCATTTTCTACTGGCAGGCAATTGACAACCCATGGTCAGGTTGAAAGCAAATTCATAAGTGGGGGAATGGAGAAGACGGGCCGGGGAGCGGTCAGTCTAAGCAACAACCGATTCGCCTTCCGGGCAGGTGGCAGCTTTCGCGATTTTGGATCACTTACAGCCGGACCATTGTTCGGAACATTGGTACCAACAGCTTATCAGGAGAAGGCACTGGATGCTAAGTTATTGGTGCTCGTGAACTCCACAGGTATGCTTACTGGCACCTTTCAACAGACAACACAACGGCATGTTCCCCGGTACGACCAAGTAGCCTTTGGTGGATTTGAGCGATTTGAGTTTGAACCGCAAACCCGTCAGTTAGGTTACCTGCGTTGGGAAACAACCAACACCTCACGCTTTTGGTCCGCGTTGCGGCTAACGGGAATCTGGCAACGCACCCGGGAAGGAATTCACGCACAGCGGGTAGGCTCGATTCGGGAGAAGATTAATGACGACCGGGTTTCCACCTGGGGTGCGACAGCGGAGGTAAACTCACAATTGTCATCGAACTGGCAAGCGCAATCCGGAGTGGAGTTTTATGAAGATCGGGTGAGCAGCACGGCAGAGGAAATAAATCTGCAAACGGGCGAGCAGGCAGCCGTGCGAGGCTCGTTTGCTGATGGCGCTACCATGAAAAACATGGCTTTGTTCACCCATCATCAGCTTACCTGGCCTCGCCTCGCTGTCACGGCCGGTGCCCGATACAACCTGGTGCAGGTTCGGGTGGCCGACCCAATTTTTGGTAGTCAGCAAATTCAGCCGTCTGCCACTGTGTTTTCTGCTGCCGTCCGCTGGGAAATAATCCGTCCCTTGCGGCTGCTCGCCTCTGTTAACTCTGGATTTCGTGCTCCCAATGTGGATGACATCAGCCGGTTTGGACCGGTGGAAGCAACGGTGTATGAAATCCCGAGTGGCCAGTTGCAACCCGAACGATCCCTGAATTCAGAATTTGGCTTTCAATTTCTCAAACCTTCGTGGAGTGCGCGAAGTGTTGTCTATTACAATCGGCTCAAGGATCTGATTGATCGCAGGGCCACTACCTACGAGGGTCTAGACCAGATTGACGGGCGCCAGGTGTATCAGAAGCAGAATGTGGGTCGGGCCTATGTTTGGGGCTGGGAGACTGAAGGTGAGTTTAGGCTGAGCGATTTTTTCAAGATGGGAGGTAACCTTACCTACACGTTTGGACAGAACGAGACAACCGGGGACGCCATGCGGAGAATTCCCCCCATGTTCGGGAGTTGGTTTGGCCAGGTGCAGTTAAAAAAATTCTGGGCGCGATTGGAATGGCAGGCAGCCGGAAGTCAGCAGCGTTTGGCAAAAGGCGATCTTAGTGATGTTCGCATAAGTTCGCGACTAACAGTCGATAAGGTTTTTCCCGGATGGGATATCTGGAATATGTGTCTCGGTTATGAATTGAACCCATTCGAAATCCAGATGGGTGTCCAGAACTTACTCAATGCTTCCTATCGTGTCTATGCCAGCGGGGTGGACGGCTACGGTCTCAGTTTCTGGATTTCCGGGCGGTGGCGGTGGTAAACTGATTCCAAGCCATGCCTTCACTTCATCGCCATACTTGCTCATCAGGAAGTCGAATACGTTGAAGTAAAGGGCAAACAGCAACAACTGCACGTGCTGCTCGGTGACGAGGTAAACAAGTACGGTGTAAATGGCAAAGATCACGATGTAGGTGAGGTACTTGAACAGGAACCGCGCAATGCGTACCCGGTAAATTTTCTGGCTGAAAAGCTTTTCGCGGTACTCGCGCAAATGGAATACATACTGAGTGGCAACGAAGTACAACAGAAAGATGCAACTGAAAAGAAGAAGCGTGATGCGTGCGCCTTCCTTCACCAGTCCCAGGTACGTGTTGATCAGGATTAGCGGACCGGGCTGCTGCCCCAGGAAGGTTTCGTGCACATCGTTCTCGTAAAAATCACCGAACACCACCAGGCGGCCAGCCACCGTTTCCTGAATTTCTTCCGGAGTAAAATTTTCAAGGGCTTCGCCCACATTCCATACCGTAATCTCGTTGTTGTCCATGTGCACCCGCCTGATCGGCAGATCGACAATGAACGAGTTCAACCACCAGCCCTGACCGAAGACGAACCCGGCCCACGTCCGCCAGGTATGTCCGTGTTGCTGGAGGTAAAGCTGAGCAGGCACGTAACTGGCTTCGTTACTTTGCAACAGCCGGTATTTCAAAAATGTGTCGGACATGGTGGCATACTGAGCGAGTGCATATGTGAGGCCCGGATACGGCTGGTACAACGTGCTGCTGTCGGTCAGGTAGGAGGAAAGGATAACACGGTCAAGCACCTGCAGTTCGGCTATCAGAGCCGAATCGTACGGTGATGGGTGGTCGAGGAAGATATCCCAGAGGGTGTAGTCGGGTTTTGAGGGCGCCCGGTTGATGATGTTCAACAGTTCGGCCAGCTTCTTCCGGTCGGTGATGGGTCGGGTTCCTTCACCAAAGTCGTCCTGGTACGGTACTAGTATCTTATCGTACGAGCAATTGATGAGAAGCAGTTTCTTTTTGGTTTCGGCCACCAGCGGGTCTTCGTTTCCAAATAACAGGAAGCGCGACTGGGTGATGCGCTCAATCACCACTTCATCACCAAATTCCCATGTGCCCACACTCATCCACCAAAGCGTAAGCAGCGTGAGCAGCCCCGCGTGTGCGAGCGAGATGAGCACTAACCGTATGCGCTGGGGGGAGAAGAATGAACGCCAACCCACGGTGGGTTATGGATTGATCAGTTTGATATCTTTTAGCCACTGCAACAGGTTGTCGTCCTGCACATGCCCGTATTCTTCCGACAAGTATTTTTTGATTTCCTTAATCACGTGGTCGCGACTGTGGTCGGTCAGGGTTTCAGAAATAATGCGTGCTTCGCGCTCGAGGTTGGCCGGGTTGGCAAAGTTTGGCACAAAATACCCGATGTACTTGCCCGAGCCGGGCAGGTCACGGCTGTCTTTTTCGTTCTCATAATACTCGACCAGCAGGTAGCCGAATCGCTCCGGCAGTTCATTTTCAAACAGGCATCTTGCGCTCAGGCATAAGTTTTGTCCCCGCGACACTACCCGCGTGATATGCTGATTGTTCTTGCCTTTGAAAAACGCAACCACTACGGCCGGTTTATCCAGGTTGATGTATTCTTTGTCGAGCGGAACGATGCCATCCCCCAGGATAAGCACCGTGTCTTTTAAACTTTGGTTGAGCGCATCCCAGTACTCGATTGAGCCGCGCGTGCCGGTTGACTTTTCATCCGGCTTGAGGAAACTCTTCACGAGGTTTTCCAACTCGCGCGGGTTGCTGTCGGGCACACCGCTGATTTTCTTTCGGCCCACTTTCGGACTGATGACAATTACATAGGCTTCCCGGCTACCAAATTTGAGCGCATCGGAAGGGCCGATACGGTCGCCCGGCTGTAACTGCTTTTTCGTTTTAGTGTTTTCTACGCTGCCGTTTACCGTGATTACGCGAAACTGCTCAGCAGGCTGCGCAAGCCCCACTCCTGCGAAGACGATCAAAGCCAGACCGATTGCCACACACTTCTTCATGTGGTGAAGGTACAAAAAAGTTGGCTTGTCGTCACTCCGAGAGCCGGAAGTTGATCGCCATGGCCATGCGCACTTTTACCGGCTTCCCGCGCTGACGGCCCGGTTCCCATTTGGTTTTTGAGAGCACACGAATGGCTTCTTCATCGCAGCCGGCTCCCAATGACTTTAAGATGAGGAAATCCGAAGGCTCGCCCGCTTTGCTGACCACAAATTGCACTACCACTTTCCCTTCCACGTTCAGTTTCTGCGCTTGTCGCGGGTACTTCAATTCGCGGCTGATGAAGTGATAAAATTGATCGAGTCCGCCTACCGGTTGGGGCTGCACTTCGGCTAGTATCCATTCACGTTCATCGTCTGTTATTGCAGGCTCGGCTGGCAATGGGGTGGCTACATCAGGGCCCGGATCAAACGATACGGAGTCAATCGGGTCATCATCGCTTACAGTTTTGATATCCGTGATATCGGGATTATGAACGGCAACAGCTGGTTTTTTGACATGAGGCTGTTCTGGCTTTGGATGATCGGTTATTTCAGTGGTGTTGTACGTAAAGTCATCTTTTGTGTCAGGCGGCCTGGGCGGATGGACTTTCTTGGTGGTCGTCCACTCAAATGCGGTGATGGCCAATGCGGAACTCAGGACCAGCCCGATCAGGAAAAACTTGCCGGACTGCCGTTGCACATCGTAGCGTGGATTCTTCTTGGCTTCCATAGGTTTCTTTTTTCTTCAGAAACCCCTGGAAGTTGTTTCGTCACAACCGCATGTCTGATTTTTCGATGGGTGCGGGGGCAGGATCGGTTTTTCCCCGCTCCAGCCAGCGATCGGCTGCGAACCAAGCCAGGATGATCAGCGCAATCAGCAATAGGTAGGTGAAAATGCGCGTGATGCGCCTGAGTTTCTGTTCACGCTCATGTCGCTGCAACACAGCCCCGTAGTTGCGAAAGCGGTCGGCTCCCGTGGCTGTAAAGCGTTTTCTACGCAAGCGAATGTCGTTCTTACTCATCGTACTTCACCTTGATGTTAAAATGTCTGCGCAATTTATCGAGTGCCCGGTAGGTGCGCATTTTTGCCCCGCTTTCCGTCATCTCCAGGATGAACGCAATTTCCTTAAAGTCTTTGTCTTCAAAAAACCGGAGCTCCAATACCTGCAGCATGTCGGTGGGCAAGTCCTTCATGTAAGCGAGAAGCCGCTGAATCAAGTCTTCGTCCCAACCTTCATCAGTGCGATCAGCAAGCTCTTTCACCTTAGCTTCTTCAATGCTGAATACCCGTTTGCCCTTCGTTTTGCGGTAGTGTTTGTTTACTTCGTTGCTGGCTATGCGGTAAAGCCAGGCTGAAAAGGGAAGGCCGCGAAACTCGTAGCGCGGCAAGTGGTGGAGGGCGTTGACAAAAGTTTGCGAGCACAAGTCACCGGCCAGCTCCTCATCATCCACCTGGCGTAACACGAAGTAGAAAATGCGGTCGAAGTACTTTTCATAAAGCGGGCCGAAATGCTCCGGATTGTTTTTGGCACGCTCCAGAATGGCAAGTTCCGCTTGTATTTCGGCCTCCGACATCATCCGTCAATATAAGCACCGTAGCCGGAAAAAGTCACGCCCCAGGCCGGATAAAACTTTTTTTGCCCTGTTTGGAACTGCAAGTATCACGAACCAGCTTCCAGTAAATTCTTTGTGCGACTTCGCGCTTCTTTGTGTTCTTCGTGTAGTTGATCTTGGTATTACCTGCCAACACTTCGCTGCCGCACCGCCTCGAAAATGACCACGGCTGCAGCGGTGGATACGTTCATCGAATCGATCTTGCCTTGCATGGGGATGATGATGTGGTGCTTTGAGGCGTTCACCCAAATATCGGAGAGCCCGGTGGCTTCGGTGCCCATAACAATGGCACTTGGTTTCCGGTAGTCTTCCTGGTGATAAACGCGTGAGCCTTTCAGGTAGGTAGTAAAGAGTGTGATCTTGTTTTTTGTCAACCACGCGATGGCTTCCTCCGAAGTAGCACTCGCAACGGGTACCGTAAACAACGTACCCACGCTGGAGCGGATCACATTCGGGTTGTAAAAATCCGTTTGCGGGTCGCAAATAATTACTGCGTCAACCCCGGCCGCATCGGCCGTGCGCAACAAAGCGCCCAGGTTGCCGGGTTTTTCAACTGCCTCTACCACTACCACCAGCGGGTTGGCGCTCAGCTTCAGGTCGCGCAGGTCGTGCGTTTTCATCTGCGCCACTGCTACCACGCCCCCCGTATTCTCGCGTACCGCAATTTTATCAAACACTTCTTTCGACACGGGCACCAGCAGTTTATCCGACCTCAAGGCCTCGGGCAATTCCCCGGGCGTTACCAGGCCTTCGCAGTAAAACAGGTTGCCGATGGTATAGCCCGCATCAAGCGCCCATCGGATCTCGCGCTGGCCTTCAATTAAAAACAATTGCTGCTTCCTGCGCTCGCGTGGTTTCTCCAGGCTCAGCAGACTTTTGATCTTCGGGTTTTGCGTGCTGCTGATGATGGTGCCGGGTTTCATGCTGAAAATTTACCGCGTTTACATCAAACCGAAAGAAAAATCACGAATTTTAACCCCGTAATCAGTAGGCAGTCACCAATAGGCAAGTATCCAGAATCGAGTATCCAGCATCCAATACCCAGCATTCCGTGGACTCCGCTCTTCAACTTCGCGCCCCATTCTCCTGGCAAGACTACGAACTGCTCGACTCCGGTGATTTTGAGAAGCTGGAGCGCTTCGGTCCGTATGTGCTCATTCGCCCCGAGCCACAGGCGATCTGGCAGCGCACGTTGCCCGACTGGAGGAAACGGGCGGATGCGCACTTCAGCCGCGAGCAGCAGGACAAGTTCCGCTTCACCGATGAAGTGAAAGGCGGCTGGAAGCGTCTGAAGGAAATGCCCGAAAGCTGGAACATTCACTATCGCTATAACGACCTTAAACTCACGCTGCGCCTGGCCCTTACTGGTTTCGGCCACGTGGGCATCTTCCCCGAGCAGGGCGACAACTGGAATTTTATCTACGATACGCTCAGGGATTGGCAAACCAAACAACCCCGCGTGCTTAACCTGTTTGCCTACACCGGTGCCGCTTCGGTGGTGGCGCGCCTGGCCGGTGCTGAAGTAACTCATTGTGATGCCTCGCGCCCCGGCCTTAACTGGGCTAATCAGAACATGCAGATCAACGGACAGTCTGACATTCGCTGGGTGTATGAAGATGCGCTTAAGTTTGTAAAGCGCGAAGTGAAACGCGGCCACCGTTACCACGGCATCATTATGGACCCGCCTCCGTATGGCCGCGGCCCTGATGGCGAAAAGTGGACCTTACAAGAAAAACTGGATGAACTGGTCGGTCAGGCGGCACAGCTACTGGAGTCTGACCACTGTTTTTTCATTTTAAGTATGTATGCTGCCGGCCTCAGCGCAGTGGTGGGTGCCAATGTGGTGGCTACGCATTTTCCGGAGGCCAAGCTGCAAACAGGCGAGTTTTTTCTTCCCGGCCCGCGCCCGTTACCCATGGGCACGTTTGTGAGGTTTGGGTGAATTATGAGGGCGGCAAAATCCTGCTGCAACTGGCAGGTCGAAAGACCTGACAACGGGTAGATCGCTAGGCTTTGAAGTATTCTTCCAGTTCGCCCAACAGGTTGGTGCCACGGAGATCTTTGATCATATTCCCTTTTTCGAGAATGACAATACGCTCGCAGATTTCGGTAACGTGGTTCAGATCGTGACTTGAGATCAGGTAGGTGAGGTTCCTCGCTTGGCGTTCCTGCTGCAACAGTTGCTTTAACCGGATTTGTGAAGTAGGATCAAGATTTTCAAAAGGCTCATCGAGTATGACAATTTGCGGGTTGCCGATAAAGGCCGCGGCAATTCCTACCTTCTTCAGGTTTCCTTTGGACAAATCACCAATGAATTTGTTCTTTCCCTGGACCTCTCCGTGAAAAAGGTCTTCGAACTTCTGCAGGAAATGGGTCAGATCAGCATCGGAGTAATGATGCAGTTTGCCCACAAAGCGAAAGTATTCATCAGGCGTTAAGTAGGAAATCAGAAAATACTCATCCAGGTAAGAACCCACATAGTGTTTCCAGTCGTCATTGCCCTGCACATTTTTTCCGTTGATCTGCACCTCGCCTTCGGTGGGCCGCACGAGATCGAGAATCATCCGGAATAACGTGGTTTTACCGGCACCATTGTTCCCCACCAGGCCAAAACTTTCATTTCCACCAATAGTCAATTGAGGGATGTCCACGACCGGAACACCTTTGTACGACTTTTTTAGTCCGTGTATAGAAATCATAATTCGAATTAATGTTTTCTGAATCCTGCCGCTATTGTGTAACGCTTGGCTTCAAGCCGCTGAGTCGTGAGCTTTAACAAATACGGTTTTAAGGCAATGCCAACCAAACCTACAAAAGCTACTGCCACGAGGCCGAGGTTGGGATATCCCGCCAAGCTGAAGGGCAAATAGAAAACATAAGGCCCTGCCAGAATGGGAATGCCCATGACCCATTGTGCAGCGCCCACCCCTTCGTAATTAAACGTGGTGCCTTTGCGCAAGTCAATCTTCTTGGGCTCCCACATCGCCATGTTCATAATCACATAAATGTTTATTCCCAGGTTAAACAAGGTCATCGCTGCCTGAATGAGTAAGATTTTCCAGCCAAAATAAACGTAGGGGATACTGAGCAGAAAGCAAACAACTGTAACGCTGGTTAGCAGCCAATACTTCGATTCTACGTATTGCCGTAACGAGATGGGTCTAGTCAGGTTAAAATCAAAATGCCCGCCCTGCCAGCTGAACAGGAACTGGCCATAGTTGATCATGAAAATGCCGGTAATGAAAATGCCGATGAACAGTAAGAAGCCCGGCATGCCTTCGGTGTAGCGATCCCGGGTGTAGAAAATCAATCCGTACAAGAGGAAGAAGGCACTGAGAAAAAGTACGTTGCGCGTGCGCTTGTTTCGTACGATCAGTTTGATTTCAAGATTGATCCATTCGCCAACCAGGCCGTAGTTTTGTAAAAATGCCCAGTCCTGCTTAGCGCCCCAGGTTGTCGTTTTTTGAGAAACGAGTTCTTCTGGATAAAGGCTTTTAAGAAAGAACCGGAAGGTGATACCGTACAGGAGAGCCAGGAAACCTGCTGCTAACAAAAACAGATAGGGCCCGCTGACTGCGTACGAGAATATGCCCCTTGAAACATCCGATAGTTTAAACCAATTGTAGTAATCGGCTGCACCGGCAAAACCAAAGATTCCAATCAAAACAAGAAAGCCAATCAGTGTATCATCCAACCCTTTTTTAAAGAGGACAATGAGATAATGAACACAAAAGCTGATAGCGCAAAGAGTTAACAGCCAACTCCAGGCCGCACCACTTCCAAACCGAACGGCCACCACCGAAAAAGCAAAGGGCGTAAATAGCAGGGGCACGGAGGCATTTAACACGTGTACCCACGACCGCACCAGCAGGTGGTGCACGATGTTGGCGCGCTTCAGCGGCAAATGCAGGTACGGTTGCACATCGAATACGGGAAGGTTCTGCATAAAGTACCTGATCATGAACTCAAACCCGAAGTAATAAAGCAGTAAGCCATTTAGAAACTGCAAACTGTCGGCTTGCTTAAAGCCTTTGGTGATGATGGTTTCCAGGGCGAAACCAAGGGCCAGGGAATAGCCCACCAGCATGAGTGCCAGAAAGGCCAGAAAAATATTGGTGGCGAGTTCTTTACCAAAAGAGACCGAGCGAAAGAGTCGTTTCCAGGTATGTGCGACTAACAGTTGAATCATGGCGGGTAATTTAGACAAAATTGACATGTCACTGCCGTCTGGTCTACTCAGCATTTTTTGCTTTGTTAAGAGCGGGTCTTCGAAAAAAAGGCGGCCGGTTTGCTGGAAATGGGAGGTTTACAATTGATCAAACGTTTACAAACGGATTTAATCGGAAGTAAACGAATACGAAACGAATCCCGGGTTAGCCGCCCCTCACCTTTGTGTTGTCAACAGCAGCGAAGCCCCCCACAGCACACTACGCTTGCCGCTGGCGACCAAAACGAAAATCAATGTTTAACAATTAAATACTACAACTATGAAAAGTTTGAGAAACAGCGTACAACTGATCGGCAACCTGGGCAAAGACCCCGATGTGAAGGAGTTCGGCAGCAACAAGAAGGCCACGTTCTCCATCGCCACCACGGACACGTACAAGAACGCCAAAGGTGAAAAGATCAAGGACACGCAATGGCACAACGTGGTGATCTGGGGCAAGCTGGCGGGCGTAGCCGAGAAGTACTTGAAGAAGGGCCAAAGCGTGGCCCTGGAGGGCAAGCTGGTGCACCGCATGTACGAGGCAGCGAACGGTGAGAAGAAGTACATCACGGAGATTAATGTGAATGACCTGGTGATGCTGGGCAAGTAGTGTCGGCTCAATCTTCGCAAGAAAGCACGGCCCCCGGTCGTGCTTTTTTGTTTTCATGGCATGGGTAAAATGAAAACCGGCTATCAAAAGTCGGGCAGCGGCCCTCACCGAACAAAGCGCCAAAATCGTAACTTCGCCCGCGATGAGTTTCGTCTATCCTTCTTTTCTCTGGGCGCTGTTGCTGCTCGCTATACCCATCATCATTCACCTGTTCAATTTCCGAAAGACGATACGCGTGTATTTCTCCAACACGCGCCTGCTGCGGCATGTAAAAGAAGAAACAACGCAACAACGCAAACTCAAACAATACCTCGTGCTGGCAAGCCGGCTCTTGTTCCTGCTCTTTCTCGCGTTAGCGTTTGCACAACCCTTCCTGCCGGCCCGCGAGCAACTGGCCAGCGGCCGCCAGGTGGTCATCTACCTCGATAATTCCTATAGCATGTCGGCCCCCGCCGGGGACAAAGTGCGCGCGCTGGATGCCGGCCTTGCCCGGGTGCGGGCCATCACCGCCCAGTATCCGTCCGAAACCCGCTTTCGTTTTTTAACCAACGACTTCGCTCCGTTTTCCAATAGCTTTAAAACCCGCGCAGAAGTAGACGAACTCACGTCCACCATACGGCTCTCGGCCATCACCCGTTCGGCCGCGGAGGTGAAACGCAAGATCATGAGCGATGGGCTTGCGGCAGATGTATTCTGGATTTCTGATTTTCAGGAATCCACCTGGGGAACGGATACTCCGTCCTTCGACTCGCTGAGCGTGTGGCGGGTGGTGCCTGTGCCGGCCCTCACGACCGCTAACGTGCTGGTCGATAGCGTTTACCTGGAAAATCCCTTCACCGTGGGAGGCGAGAAAAATACGCTGAACGTAGTGTTGCGCAACACGGGCACCCAGGCGGCAGAGGGTCTGAATGTTCGGTTGGCGTTAAACGGGGTACAGGCCGCTACGGCAGCTGTCAACATTGAGGCGAACAGTACATCCCGCGCATCATTCGATCTGCAGGCCGGATTGAAAAACCGCAACGAGGGCATCGTAAGCTTCACTGATTTTCCCATCAGCTTCGACAACGAATTCTTTTTTGCTCTCAACTTTACGCAGCGCATCCGGGTGGCTGAGGTGCGGGGCAGCGGTGAGCAGAATTCCTTCGAGCGTGTGTTCGGCAATGCCCAGTTGTTCACGTTTCGCTCCATGCCGGCTGCCAACGTTGACCTGGCAGTGTTGGCGCGTGCCGATTTGATTATCCTCAATGGCCTGGTGCGATTAGATGCGGCCCTGCAATCGTCCGTGTTGGGTGCCCTGCAACAGGGGCGGGCCGCGTTTCTGATTCCGGCCCGCGAAGCGGATGCCAGCACTTTTCGCGGTGTGTGGCCGCAAGGCTTTGCAATGGCGGGTGAGCCGCCCGCTACCGAAACGCTTGAGTCCCCGGACTTTCGCAATCCTTTTTTCCAGGATGTGTTTCAGGAGCGCTCCGCTCAGGTAGATATGCCGCAAGCAACTGCCCTGTGGAGCACGCCAGCCCAGCCCTTGCTAACATTTAAAAGTGGATCGCCTTTCCTCGCCCGCCAGGGTAACGTGTTTTGGCTAGCCTGCCCGTTGCAGTCCGAGTACACCGATTTTCACCGGCATGCCTTGTTCGTTCCGGTCATGTACCGCATGGCAGCAGCCGGGTTGCAACAGCAACAGCCGCTGTATACCGTGCTGACACAAAACTCACTGCAAATCAAGGCCGACTCACTGAACGATGAAACGCGCATCGTGTTAAAAGGCGAACAGGAGCTGGTGCCCGCCCAGAGGCAATCAGGCGAAGGTGTGATATTGGAATTGCCGCGGTTCAGCATGACGCCTGGCTTTTATCGCGCTTTGGCGGGTGCGGATACTCTGGCGCTGCTGGCTTTTAACGGTGATTCCCGCGAATCAATACTTCGGAAATTGACTATTGAAGAAGTAACCTCGCGGCTGGCGAGCCGTCAGGTAACGGTTCTGGAAGCCGATACACCTCAGGCTTTTGAATCAGAAGTGAAAGAGCGATTCCTCGGAAAAGCCTTGTGGCGCCACGCGCTTGTGGCAGCGCTTCTTTTCCTTTTGGCGGAAGTGCTTTTGTTGCGGTTTTTGAAGTAACTTTGGGCTTTAATGAAGATACTCATCAAAGGCGCTGTGATTGTCGATAAACAGTCGCCCTTTCATCTTAAAACCAAAAACGTACTTCTTCAAAATGGCCGCATCTCCGATATTGGAGAAAAGAACTTTACGGCCGACAAGGTAGTCGAAGCAACCGGCATGTACCTGACGCCCGGTTGGTTCGACCTGGGCGCGTACGTGGGTGACCCCGGCCATGAAAGCCGCGAAGATCTTGCTTCGCTCACCAAATCATCTGCAGCAGGCGGGTTCACCGAAGTGGCGGTGCTGCCGAACACACAACCTGTAATCCAAACCAAAAATGAAGTGGCCTACATCCGGCAGGGTAATGACAGCCGGCTGGTTCAGCTTCACGCGCTGGGCGCGGTAACGCGGCAGTCAAAAGGGGAGGAACTCACCGAAATGATCGATCTGCATGAAGCGGGTGCCGTTGGTTTCACCGATGGGCTGAATACGATCTGGCATACCGACATCTTCCTGAAAGCGCTTCAATATCTGCAGAAATTCAACGGGGTGTTGATCGACCGCCCGGAGGACACCTGGCTCACCCGCTTCGGGCAAATGCATGAAGGTGTGCAAAGCACCATGCTAGGGTTAAAGGGAATGCCGCGCACGGCTGAGGAAATTGCGCTGGTGCGAAACATTGAACTGCTCACGTATGCTGGCGGACGTTACCACGCGGCCTGCGTCTCGTCAGGGCGCGCGGTGGAACTGGTGCGGCAGGCGCGGAAGCGTGGACTGCCCGTGACAGCCGGAGTTACGGCCTATCAGGCCCTGCTGGCCGATGAGCTACTCGCTGATTTTGATACCAACTACAAGGTGAATCCACCGCTGCGTGAAAAGGCAGATCAGGAGGCCATCATTAAAGGGCTTAAGGACAAAACCATCACGGTGATCACCAGCGGCCATGTACCGGTAGATGAAGAGGGCAAAGTGGTGGAATTTGACCAGGCCGAATGGGGCATGATCAACAACCAGACCATGGCGGCCCAGCTCGCCCACCTTGCTAAAGTTGTGCCGGTTGAAGATTTGCTGGAAGCCGTGACACACGGGCCGCGTACCGTGCTCGGTCTTGAAGTGCCCTCCATTGCCGAAGATGTGAAAGCCAATCTCACACTCTTCGACCCCGCTGCCGAGTGGGAATTAAACGAAGAGACATCGTTCTCAAAATCGAAAAATTCACCGTGGTGGAACCGGAAACTGGCCGGCCGCGCGGTGGCTGTGTTCAACAATGGTCGACAATTCATCAGCCTTTAACAAAGTAGCACTGCGGGTAGCGGTACGCTACGGGCTCATTGGTGGGGCCGTGGCCTGCGTGGCAATTGTGGTGTTGTTCTTGATGGGGCGACATCCGTTTTTGCTGCCGGTGGTTTTTGATTTCCGCATCATCCTCTACTCGGTAATGGTGATTTTCGCCTTGCGCGAGATTCGCGACTTTCACCTTGGCAAGATGTTGTTCTTCTTTCAGGGCATGGTGGCCAGCAACCTGGTGGTGTGGCTGGCAGCCGTTATCGGGGCGTTGTTTGTATGGATCCTTGCTGCGAACCACCCTACGTTTATCTCCGAATATGTAACGGTAATGACCGAGCAGATGACTGCCAACCGCGACTTGCTTACGAAAAACGTGGGCGAGGAGGCGTATCGCCAGCAGATGGCGAAGCTGCCGGCAACCAGCGCATGGGCGCTGGCAGGCGATTACTTTTTGAAAAGTATAATTATCGGTCTATTTTTGACGATCATCATTTCGGTGGTCATGCGCAGGCAACCTAAAACAATGTAAATATGGAATCAGAAGCTCCTTCAGTAACAACACGTTCGACCGGCATTCGTTTCGGTTTGATTTCAGCGGTGATTGGTATCACGCTAATGGTCGTGTTTAGCATGGCCAAAATCGACAGCAGTGGTCCCGTTGGGTACGCCAGCTACCTGATTTATGCAGCCTTGGTTTTTTTGGCGCACAAGCATTTCAAGGAGAATGGCGATGGCTTTATGTCGATCGGGCAGGGCATCGGCATAGGTTTTTGGATCGGATTGATTTCGGGTTTGATTTCTGGACCTTTCACCTTCATCTATCTCAAATTTGTAGACAGCGGCATGATTGACATGGCCATTGAGAAGCAGCGAGAAGGAATGCTTGAGGGTGGGATGGACGAGGCTGCGATTGATCAGGCGATGGAAATGTCGAGCGCATTTATGGGCCCGGGTATGTTTGCTGTGTTTGCGTTCATCGGCAGTATCATCGTTTATACTATTATCGCGATTTTGGTTTCTTTATTTACCCAGAAGAAAAACCCGGAAATGTCCATTTGATGAATGAGTCTGGACATCTCTCTTATTGTTCCGGCTAAGGACGAAGCCGACTCGTTACCTGAACTTTGTCAGTGGATCAGCCGTGTGGTTACCGCCCACGGCTTTTCTTATGAAATCATTTTTATTGACGATGGCAGCACCGACCGCACCTGGCCGGTAATGCGTCAACTGGCAGCGGAGGATAGTCACGTCAAAGCGATCCGGTTTAACCGCAACTACGGGAAGTCGGCTGCGTTAAGCACGGGCTTTCGCGAAGCGCAGGGCAGCGTGGTGATTACCATGGATGCCGACCTTCAGGATAGCCCCGATGAAATACCGGCCTTGTACAAGATGGTGCGAGAAGAGGGCTGGCACCTCGTGAGCGGGTGGAAGAAAAAGCGTCACGACCCGATTTCCAAAACGCTGCCCTCCAAGTTTTTTAACTCAATTACGCGCGGCATCAGTGGCATAAAGTTGCACGATTTCAATTGTGGGTTGAAGGCCTACGATGTGGCTGTGGTCAAAAACATTAGTGTGTATGGCGAAATGCACCGCTACATACCGGTGCTGGCTAAATGGGCTGGCTTCACGCGCATTACCGAGAAGGTAGTAGAGCACCGCGAGCGAAAGTACGGGCACAGCAAGTTTGGCTGGGAGCGTTTTGTACGCGGCTTCCTCGATCTACTCACGATTACGTTTGTGGGCCGGTTTGCCCAGCGGCCCATGCACTTTTTCGGGGCGTGGGGCATTGTATCATTTCTGCTGGGCTTTGCCTTTACCGTGAAGATTTTGTGGGATAAGGT
>JBKCJM010000028.1:0-31941 GCA_046301755.1 Cyclobacteriaceae bacterium | reverse complement strand
ACATAAATTCATGGCAACGCTTCACGCCTCAGCCGGGAAACAACTCTTAAAGTTCATTTATACAAAAGGAGCGCCCGAGAAGATACTCTCCTTTTCTGAATTCTATTTCAGCAAAGGAACCGCCTTACCGCTACGGCAAGAGGATATCGCCAAGATCAAGGCAACCCATCAGGAGTTAACCTCAAAAGGGTTGAGGGTAATCGGCCTGGGATTCAAGAATATATACGAGCCAGGCGAACATCCACTCTCACCGGCTGATATGAAGGATGTAATTTTTGCCGGATTGGTGGCATTCCGAGACCCGCTCAGACCGGAAGTGGTTAATGCCATACAGCAATGCCGCGAAGCCGGGATCAAACCCGTCATGATTACAGGTGACCACAAACAAACTGCCGCCACTATTGCAAATGAACTAAGTATGCAGGTGGGCCCTGAGGACGTGATTGAAGGTTCGGAATTGGATACCCTATCGGATAAAGAGTTATCAACTCGCGTAGGCAACATCAAAGTATTTGCACGGGTAGAACCCAAACACAAGAGCCTGATCGTAAGCGCCCTCCAGCGCAATGGAGAGGTGGTGGCTATGACCGGAGACGGAGTAAATGATTCGCCTGCGTTGAAGAAATCAAACATAGGCGTGGCGATGGGTAGTGGTACCGACATCTCAAAAGATGTGGCTGACCTCGTGCTGCTCGATGATAACTTCAACACGATTGTTGAGGCGGTCCGCAGAGGCAGAATCATCTTCGATAACATCCGAAAAGTCATGCTATTTCTTCTCACCGATGCATTTTCTACGATGGTTGTAGTTGGCGGAGCGGTGTTGCTGGGATTGCCACTACCCTTGCTGCCGGCACAAATCCTGTGGATAAAACTGGCCGAAAGTTCGCTACCCGCTATGGCATTGGCCTTTGATGAGATTGATGAAGGGCTTATGAAGCGCCAGCCTCGTAAGAAAGACGAACCTCTTATCAGCAACGAGATGAAAAAACTGATTCTGTTTTACGCCCTCGTCATGGATACGCTGCTCTTCGGCATCTTTATCTACTTCTGGAATACCACGGGTCACCTGGAATTCGCCCGAACAGTAACCTTTGTTGCGCTGGGTATGAATACCTTCTTCTACATCTTTGCCATTCGCGGTTTCCGAGTGCCGGTCTACAAGTTAAATCCATTTAACAACAAGTACCTCCTGGCAACCTTGGTATTGGGTATTAGCCTGATCCTCATTGCGGTATACACGCCATTTTTCAATACCATGTTGCATACGATTCCGCTGGGGTTCCGTGAATGGTGTCTGTTACTCATTTATGCCGTGCTAAGCATTGTGGTGTATGAAATCGGGAAACGGTTTACGATTGCTAAAGGCAGTCAATAACACTAACCCGGAAAAAATAAGACCTGATAGCCAAAAAGTAAGCCAGCTGCTGCCGGTCAACCCCACCCCGGGACAGCTTTGCCTGCAAATGCGTAGATTTAAAGTCGCATGAATCCACGCCACCTCTGCACCGCTACCCTGCTGGCCCTCTGCTGCGCGGCCGCCTGTACACCTCCGCGCAACCCGATTCGCCAATGAAGCATTTCTACCCCGTCTCCTGTTGGCCATGCCGAGCACGAAAAAAGTGACCCGGTTAGGGTCACTTTTCTTTTTCTGCAAAGGACAATCTAGCGAAGGTCAAAGCGATCGAGGTTCATGACCTTCACCCAGGCTGCCATGAAATCCTCAACAAATTTGGCCTGCGAATCGGAACTGCCGTACACTTCGGCTAGCGCGCGCAGCTCGGAGTTTGAACCAAAGATGAGATCAACCCGGGTTCCGGTCCATTTTACCGCCCCCGTGTTGCGGTCGCGCCCTTCAAACGTATCCTGATCTTGACCGGTGGCCTGCCAGGTTGTGTTCAAATCCAGAAGGTTCACAAAGAAATCATTCGACAGCGTTCCCGGCTTGCGGGTAAACACACCATGTTTCGAGTTGTCGAAGTTGGTATTCAGCACACGCAGGCCGCCCACCAGCACCGTCATTTCCGGAGCGGTAAGCGTCAGCAATTGCGCCTTGTCCACCAGCATGTCCTCGGCTGCTGCCTTGTGCTTTTTGCTTTTATAGTTCCGGAAGCCATCGGCTGCCGGTTCGAGTACCGCAAAAGACTCTACATCGGTATGCTCCTGGGTGGCATCTACGCGACCAGGTGTAAACGGAACTTTTACAGAAAGCTTGGCCTTCTTGGCCGCGATCTCGATACCTACGCCACCGGCCAACACGATGAGGTCGGCCATCGAAACTACTTTTTTACCCTTGTTGAATTGCGCCTGAATCGCTTCGAGCGCCTTGAGCACCTTATTCAAACGAGCTGGATTATTCACTTCCCAGCTGCGTTGAGGGGCCAGCCGGATGCGTGCCCCGTTGGCGCCACCACGCTTGTCGGAGCCCCGGAACGTGGAAGCCGATCCCCAGGCTGTGGAAACCAACTCGCCTACCGAAAGCCCTGATGCCGTCACTTTCGCCTTCAACCCCGCAATGTCACCGGGGGTTAATTTGTATTTCTTAGCTGCCGGCAGCGGATCTTGCCAGATCAATACTTCTTTCGGCACTTCAGAGCCCAGGTACCGCGCCAGCGGCCCCATATCGCGATGGGTAAGTTTGAACCACGCGCGCGCGAAAGCATCTGCAAACTTGTCCGGGTTCTTGAAGAAGTCACGTGATATCTTCTCGTACGCAGGATCAACCCTCAAGGCCAGGTCGGTAGTCAGCATCATCGGGGCATGACGCCTTTTCGGGTCGTGTGCATCGGGTACCGAGCCTGCACCGCCACTCCCCTTCGGCTTCCACTGGTGGGCACCAGCCGGGCTCTTCGTTAACTCCCACTCAAAACCAAACAGGTTCTCGAAGTAGTTATTACTCCACCGGGTAGGAGTTGTCGTCCACGCACCCTCCAGTCCGCTGGTGATGGTATTCACCCCATTGCCGCTGCCAAACGTGTTTTTCCAGCCCATGCTCTGCTCTTCAATGGAGGCAGCTGCCGGTTCAGGACCTACATATTTCGAGGGATCAGCCGCTCCGTGTGTTTTGCCAAACGTGTGACCACCGGCAATAAGGGCCACGGTTTCTTCATCGTTCATCGCCATGCGACCGAACGTTTCACGGATGTCGCGCGCGGCTGCCAGCGGGTCGGGTTTACCGTTGGGCCCTTCGGGGTTCACATAAATCAAACCCATTTGCACTGCGGCCAGCGGATTTTCCAGCTCGCGGTCTCCGGCATAACGCTTATCGTCCAGCCATTTACTCTCGGAACCCCAATACACGTCCTCCTCGGGTTCCCACACGTCTTCGCGGCCACCGGCAAAGCCGAATGTCTTGAAGCCCATGGATTCGAGGGCGCAGTTGCCAGCCAGAATCATCAGGTCGGCCCAGGAAATCTGGTTTCCGTACTTCTGTTTGATCGGCCAAAGAAGTAACCGTGCTTTATCCAGGTTTGCGTTGTCGGGCCAGCTGTTGAGCGGAGCGAAACGCTGTGTACCCGACCCGGCTCCACCGCGGCCATCGGAAATCCGGTAGGTACCGGCTGAGTGCCAGGCCATCCGGATAAAGAGCGGACCGTAGTGCCCATAATCGGCCGGCCACCAGTCCTGCGAAGTGGTCATCAATTTGAAGATGTCCTTCTTGAGAGCTTTCAGATTCAGTTTTTTGAACTCTTTGGTGTAGTTGAATTTTTCACCCATCGGGTTAGAGAGCGATGAATGCTGACGAAGTATGTTGAGTTTCAGCTGGTTGGGCCACCAGTCCCGGTTATGGGTGCCAGTGCCCCCGGCATTCTTTACTTCGCCACCGTGAAACGGGCACTTCGATTCTCCGTTCATAGCGGTCTTTTTTGTTACAGTTGATTCCATGAGTATGTGTTGAATAGATGGTCAATTATTGATCCAACAACGTTACAGTCTATCCACCAATCGATCAAATTGATTATTTTTATAATCCTATTGATAATATCTATGACTTTGACTCAATTGGAATACATTGTGGCACTGGACACCTGGCGGCACTTCGTGCTGGCTTCGGAGAAATGCTTTGTCACCCAGCCAACCCTGAGCATGCAAATTCAGAAGCTAGAGGACGAACTTGGTGTTAAGATTTTTGACCGCACGAAGCAGCCGGTGATCCCCACGGAAATCGGCACCCGTATTCTTGCCCAGGCGAGGATCGCACTTCGCGAAGCAAGTATGATTCGCGAAGTTATTCGCGACCGTAAGGACAGCCTGGCTGGTGAAATCCGGGTGGGCATCATACCTACCCTTGCCCCCTACCTGCTGCCTCCGCTTTTTCAGCATATTCGCACGAAGTACCCTGAGCTCGATCTGGTGGTAAAGGAGACCATTACCGAAGATGTGATTCAGGAATTAAAAAATAACCGGCTCGACTGCGGGCTGGTGGTAACGCCCCTGAAGGATGCTTCGATAAAAGAAGACATCTTGTTTTACGAAGAACTGTTTGTGTATGTCTCGCGCAAGAATGCTCTGTACGACAAAAAATATGTATTGCCTACCGAAATTGATCCGGACCAGTTGTGGTTATTGGAGGAAGGCCACTGCTTTCGCTCACAAATACTAAACCTGTGTGAGTTGCGCAGGAGCTCCGACTTCCATTTCAAATACGAAACCGGTAGCCTGGAAACCTTGAAGCGCATGGTTGATAAAAGTGATGGCATTACCATTCTGCCCGAACTGGCCGTTATGGAGTTTACCAAGGCGCAATTGCGGCTGGTGAAGCAACTTAAGGAGCCCAGGCCCGCCCGCGAGGTAAGCCTGGTAACTCACCGCGATCACCTAAAGACACGGTTGATTCAGGTTTTGAAAGATGAGATACTGAGCATTGTACCAAAGACAATGAGGAAACTGGACCAAAAAAAGGTGGTTGAAATTACCTATTAGATGTTCAGACTACCATGCTCGGGTTACAGACCCGAAGGGCCTGGTAACAAAAAGAACTGCCGGGGGCAGTCCTTCATTTCAGAGGTTCCGAGCGGTCCCGATTTCCATCGGGACGAACCGCTGTAGGAGAAAAAAGTCAGACAAAAAAAAGACCGCCCTGATCATAGGCGGTCTTCTCTTCTCCTGAGGTTCCGAGCGGATTCGAACCGCTGTAGGAGCTTTTGCAGAGCTCTGCCTAGCCACTCGGCCACGGAACCTTGTTACTTTTCCCTAACCGCCACCCTGACTTCGCTGAAGCTTCGTCAGGCAAGTCGGCCACGAAACCTTTTGTTTCGGAGCCCAAAGCTACTTCTTAATCGGCAACAAAGAAAAAAGGTGGCTGAAATTCAGCCACCTTTTGATCTATCGTTATTCGATACTACTCCGATTTGGCTTCGCCAGAGGCAGCTTGCTTGCCCGCGCTCATCTTCTCCTTCAGGGCACTTAACGCTTCGAGGTCACCCAAGGTTGACTTTTCAGTCTCCTGGTTGATCTTCTCAATCGTCTTGCCTTTGGGAGGTGCGGCCTTCTTCTTAGGCTGCTGAACAGCCGGCTTCTCCTCTTCTGCTGTACTCCAGGTAGCTTTGTGGCTGAGCAGAATTCTGCGGTCGTCTTTCGAGAACTCCAGCACTTTGAAGTCAAGGCTATCGCCTACTTCGGCTTTGCCGTTGTCAGCCTTAGCCAGATTCTTCACTGAGCAGAATCCTTCGATGCCATACGGCAACTCGAGGCTGGCGCCCTTGTCGTTCTTGCTGATGACAGTACACTTATGTACCGAACCCAGCGTAAAGATCGTCTCGAACGTATCCCAGGGGTTTTCTTCGAGGTGCTTGTGGCTGAGGGCCAGTCTGCGGTTAGCCGCGTCCAGCTCCAGCACTACAACTTCGAGTTTCTCGCCCACTTTCGTGAATTCCGAAGGATGTTTCACCTTGCGTGTCCAGCTGAGATCCGATACGTGCACAAGGCCATCGATACCCTCCTCCAGTTCAATGAACAACCCAAAGTTGGTGAGGTTGCGAACAACCCCGGTGTGACGCGTGCCAACGGCATACTTCGTCAACACTTCCTGGCGCGTCCACGGGTCTTCCGTCAGTTGCTTGAGGCCGAGTGACATCTTGCGCTCATCGCGGTCGATGGTCAACACAACCGCCTCGCGCTCGTCATTCACTTTGATGAAGTCCTGAGGGTTGCGCAAGTGCTGGCTCCAGCTCATTTCCGAAACGTGAATCAAACCTTCTACGCCCGGCATGATTTCGAGGAATGCACCGTAATCCGCTACATTCACCACGCGGCCTTTTATCTTCGAACCAACGGTAATTTCAGCCGCCAGCGAATCCCACGGGTGAGGCGTAAGCTGCTTCATGCCAAGGGAAATGCGCTTCTTGTCTTCGTCAAAATCCAACACCACCACCTTTACGGTCTGGTCAAGCTTCAGCAATTCTTCCGGATGGTTGATGCGGCCCCACGAAATATCCGTGATATGCAACAGACCATCTACGCCACCCAAATCGATGAACACACCAAAGTTGGTCATGTTCTTGATCACACCTTCCAACACCTGACCCTTTTCGAGGTTGGTGAGGATGGCTGCCTTCTGCTGCTCAATATCCTTCTCGATGAGTACCTTGTGCGATACCACCACGTTGTCGTTGGTGTAGTTGATCTTCACCACCTTCACCTCAATCGACTTATTCACGTAGATATCGAAATCGCGAATCGGCTTCACATCAATCTGTGAACCCGGCAAGAACGCTTCAATACCGTATACATCCACAATGAGACCGCCCTTGGTTCTGCGCTTTACAAAACCTTCGATGACGGTATCCTTATCAAGAGCCTCCTGCACGTACTGCCAGCCTTTTACGAGTTTGGCTTTTCTGCGGCTCAGGATCAACTGACCCATCGGGTTTTCGCGCTCTTCAATGAAGAGGTCAACCTCGTCACCAATCTTCAGGTCTGCAATATCTTTGAATTCGGCCAGTGGCACGAGGCCGTCTGATTTGAATCCGATGTTCAGAATTACATCGCGGTCGTTGATGCCCACCACCAGGCCCTTCACTACTTCGCCTTCATTAACGGAGGTTGCTCCTCCACTGTATAATTTCTCCAGCGAATCGCGGTCGCTTTTGGAATAACCCTCGCCAAATCCTTTGCGGTCGAATGCATCCCCGTCAAAATTATCGAGCGACACGCTGCTGGCCGTGGCGGCCTTGCGGGCGGTTACATCGCGAATCACGCGGCTAATGCCTTCTTCTTCTTCCGCCTTGCGGGCAGCTTTAAACTCGGCCAGTTCATCTTTTTCGTCTACTTCACCCACAGCTTTGGCGGGTTTGCCGGTAGCTTTCGGAGCTTTTGGTTCAGCCCCTTTGGTAACTTTTGCCATAAATAAAAAAACGCCCTTCGATACGTGCCGCCACCGGGCTTGTGGCGAACACTTTTTTGGTTTTACATCACCCTTGGCAACCGCCAGAAGGCCGCTCACCCTGAGCGGGCGGCAAAGGTAGGAAAATTATGGTAACGGGCCGCTTTAGTCTGCCTATTGCTGCAAGCCTTCTACTTTGAGGGTTCCCATGGCGTATTCCAGCAGGATTTTCTGGAAAAGCAGCCTGTATTCGGCCTGTGCGCGGTCGGTCTGGGCCTGCACCATGGCCCGGTTTGCCTGGGCAAAATCCACGAAATTGGTCACGCCCAGGTTATATCGCTCACTTTCAAACTGGAACGCCAGCTCGGCCGCCTCGGCCTGGGTTTCGCTCACGGTAAACGACCGCTTGGCAAGATCGAAGTTGCGCGATGTGCGCAATACATCGGCCTTTAACGTTACTTCCACGTTGCGGGTATTGATCCGCGCATTTTCGTAGGCCACTTTGTTCTGGACGTGTCGGGTGCGCGTTTGCAATCCGTTTAGAATCGGGATGCTCAAATTGAGACCGTAGGTTTTGTAGCGGTTGTCGCTTCCAAACTGATCCTCAAATGGGCGATTCAGGCTGGGGTTCTGGACGAGGATCGAATCGGGAACATCGCGGATAAAGTTGTAAGCCGAGCCATAGTCAAAAAAGGCGCTCAGTGTAGGTGTAAAACCACCACGTGTGGCAGCCACACCAAAGCGAGCGGCCTCCTCATTTCGTTCGGCCCGAATGTAATCGCCCCGGTTTTCCTTGGCTGTGTTGTACATCTCTTCAAGCGTAGCTCCATGAGCCGAGATCAACGCGATGTCCCAGTTGGGCTTCACTACCTGGTATTCTTCGAACGGGTCAATGAGGAGCGTTTGCGTCAATATCGCCTTGTCGTTGTTCAGGGTTGTTTCGGCCTGCAGCATACGCAGTTCCGCCCCTTTGGCCAGGCTCAATTGGTTGTACTCGTCCACCGGTGAGCGCGCACCGAGCGCTACCTGCTCCTTCACTTGGTTGTACTGAGCATTTTGCGATTCATAATTTTCACGGGCGATCTTGAGCAGTTCTTCATCCAGCAATACCTGCAGGTATTGAATGGAAACCGTGTTGATGACGTCCTCCTGGGTGCGCTTCACGTTGTAGCTTTGGGCTTCCAGCAGGTTGTTATTCTGCTTTAGCGTGTTTAGCTGGTTAAATCCGTTGAACAGCGTGAGGTTGGCACTGATGTTTCCGCGAACGGCATCGCGAACACCGTTCACCACCTGGCCTTGCTGCTGATCGAACGAGTTTCCGTTGAACTGCTGGGCAAATAGGTTGGCGTTAATCGAGGGCGCCATGGAAGCGATAGCAGCCGTCTTTTGAATCTGGTTGATTTCGAGTTGGTTGCGTTGCTGATTCAGCGTTACGCTGTTGCGCAATGCGATGTTCACGGCCTCTTCAAAGGTGAGCGCACGCGGAACGGGTTCCTGTGCGGTGGCCGCAAAAGATGAAGTGAATACGACTGCCAGGATGACCAGGTGCTTCATGTTCTACCGGTTGATTTCGTCTGATTGTATCGCCCCGTCTGCAACACGCACAATGCGCTTGCCTCGCTTTGCGTTCTCTTCACTGTGGGTGACTTGTAAAATGGTAATGCCTTCCTCATTCAACTTCTGGAAGATGTCCATAATCTGCCGGCCCTGATCGGAGTGCAAATTGCCGGTGGGTTCATCCGCCAGCAGGAGTTTGGGCTGCCCCACTATGGCACGGGCGATGCCCACCAATTGCTGCTGCCCTCCGCTCAACTGCTCGGGAAAAAGATCTTTCTTGGCTACCATGTTAAAGCGGTCGAGCATCTCGGCTACCATGCTTTTGCGTTGGGAGCCGTTAACGCCCTTGTACAACAACGGGGTTTCAATATTTTCATACACCGTAAGTTCATCGATGAGGTGATAGGCCTGGAAGATGAAGCCGATGTAATTCTTGTGCATGTCGCTCTTCTGCTTCTCCCGCATTTTGTGTACAGGCTCGTCAAAGAAGTAGTACTCTCCGGCCGAGGGTTCATCCAACATGCCAATGATATTCATCAGTGTGGACTTGCCGGCCCCGCTGGGGCCCATCAGGGTAACAAACTCGCCCTGCTGCACCTCCAGATCGATTCCTTTCAAAATAAATGTCCGCTGAAAACGCGAATCGATGTACTTGTCAATGTCTTTTAGCTTAATCATGGGTTCAGTGGGTGGGTGTAGCCAAGAATGGTGCCAAGGCCACTATACAGGTGATTAGACGATAAAATCCGGCATTAGTTGCATTTCTATCGTCCGAATTTAGCATAGGGTGTCCGCAAACGGGCAGGTGCTAGAACGTCACCGGATGCACAATGACATCTACCCTCCTATTCATGACGCGGCCCTGCCAGTTGTCGTTGGCATACACCGGGTTCTCCAGGCCCCAGTCTTTGACGTGAATGAGCCGTTCGGGTATATCCTTCGCAAGCAATATCTCAAACACAGCCTCGCTGCGCATGCGCGACAGCCATTGATTGTACCGCCTGCCGCCAATGGGATCGGTGTGGCTGATTAACTGGATCTCGTATTTCTCGAGCAGATTAGGGATGGAATCCAACCAATCGGAAAGCTCTTTTACCTGGAACTCATCAATGTAATAGCTTCCGCCATCGAAGTAAATGCTCTTGCGCAGCTCTTCAACTTGCGCGCTCGCCAGCAATGGAAAAAAAATCCCTATCGCAGCCAGCCACTTCATGGTTTTTTGCGCCTCATACTAATACTCCGGGTGCTTAGGTTTATTTTGGAGCACGTGTTCAATCTTCTCCATCACCTCCGGTGTCAACTGCTTCACAACTTCAAGCGCCTGAAAATTTTCTTTTAGCTGCGTTGCCTTCGATGCCCCAAGAATCACCGTGCTCACATTCGGATTCTTTAAACACCATGCAATGGCCAGCACAGGCATCGAAACACCCAACTCGCGGGCAATGGCCGAGATTTTGCGTGCACGGGCCAGGTTGGCTTCAGCAAGCGCGGAGTCTTTCAGCCAGTCCATACCTGTAATACTGAGCCTTGTATCACCAACAAAGCCTTCGTTGTATTTGCCGGTGAGTACCCCACTGGCCAATGGCGACCAAATGGTGGTGCCCAGCCCGACAGTCTTGTAGATCTGCGCGTACTCGACTTCAACTTTGTGCCGCTCCAACATGTTGTACTGCGGTTGCTCCGTTACCGGTCCGATGAGGTGATGCTGACGGGCCACCAGGTGGGCCTCCATGATTTCCTGGGCGCTCCATTCACTGGTGCCCCAATACAATATCTTCCCCTGCGCAATCAGGTTGTGCATGGTCCAAACTGTTTCTTCAATCGGCACGGACTTATCCGGCCGGTGACAGAAGTACAGATCGAGATAGCTGACCTGGAGGCGTTGCAAAGCCTGCTCACACGCCTCCACCACGTGTTTGCGGTGTAACCCCCGTTGGGTTGGCCGGGCATCTTTGCCCAGGTAACCAAAAAAAACTTTGGATGACACAACGTAGCTGTCGCGATCCCAACCCTTCTTTTTCAGAATTTCACCCATCACAATCTCCGAGCGGCCGCGTGCATAAATCTCCGCATTGTCGAAAAAATTCACACCGTGGTCGTAGGCCATAGTCATAAGTTCATCGGCCACGCGGTTGTCGATCTGTTTGCCAAACGTTAGCCACGATCCGAGCGACAGCGCACTCACGGGCAGGCCTGACTTTCCCAGGTTCCGGTATTCCATAATTCAAAATTGAAAAAATGAAAATTAGCGATTTTGGATTTACTTTGTGTCGTTACACGATTATGAAAATATCAAAACCGGTTTTTTTAGGACTCGCCTTGATTATCTCGGCCTGCAGCGACAACATCATCTACTATGGTCGCAGTTATTCGACCACTGAAAAAGTGGACATCTATTTCCGCGAGGGCGATGTCACCGAGCCCTACGAGGTGATGGGGAAAGCCACGTTTGAGGTGTCGGCCAAAAAAAGCTCAGACAAGGTGCAGTCGAAACTAATGAAGCAGGCGCAAGCCAAAGGTGCCGATGCGCTGGTGTTTGATGACATCGCCTTGACGACCACGGGAACAGCCACGGGCGGAGCAGCAGCTGGAACGGGCGGCAAGCGCGGCTTTTTGGGCATCTTCGGAAGCAAAACGAAATATGAGCGCGGCCAGCAAATCAAAGCCACGCTGCTGAAGTACAAGAAGAATATTGGCGGCAGTTAACGGCTACTTAAACCGTTCCGCGATCTCCTTCGGAATTACACATCCCTCCCTCTGGCGGGTGTCGGCCAGGTGAAAAATTTTCCAATCGCCTTGCGGAGTCTTGAACAAGTGGAATGCATCTACCCCGCAGTGACTAAACTGCTTGCCCAGGTAAAACGCATACCTGGCCCAAACCTGCGCAAAGTTTCCATCAATCCGGATTTCAACATCCCAAATAGGTTCATTAAACGGTTGAGCGTGCGCTGAGCCAATTGCCTTCATAAAGTCAGCGATTGACGACTCATGCCGGATAACACTCTGGCCGTCTTTGCTCTTCATTATAGTTGCCAGCGACACGCGGTCGGCAAAAGCGGTGCGGGCCAGGGCACTGTCGCCCGCAGCCATGCCGGCAAACAGGTTGTCGATCGGGATGCGGACGCGCGCCTCTTCCTGGGCGAGTACGCGGCCCATACCCAAGGCAAACACGATCGGGAGTAGTAAACGAATCATGGCATAAGAAACGAAAAACTTCAATTCGGGGCGAAAGTTCTATTTTAGAGGTTTGAATGTGTGATATGAGAAGTATTTGGGTGATAAGTCTTTGGTTGGTCGTTTCTGTTGTTCAAGCCCAGCAACCGCTGGTCGATAGCCTGACTCGCCTCCTGGAGGCAAGCGAAGGCGAGCAGAAAGTGAAACTGTTGAATGAGTTATTCAGGGCCACCCAGAACCAGGATCCCGTCAACGCGGCTGCCTATGCGCGACAGGCCGCTAACCTGGCAGAGCAGGTAAACGATACCCGCGGGTTAGCAGCTGCCTGCAACAACCTGGGTGTGGCATACCGCACCCAAGGGGCTCTCGACAAAGCGCTTGAGTATTATCTGAAGGCACTTGATGGCTACCGGGCGATTGAAAATCCGGAAGGGCTGGCCGCGACCCAAAACAACATCGGCACGATTTACTCCTTGAAAAAGGACTTCTCGCGTGCGGTGGATTATTTCGGGCAGTCGTACGAAATCTTCAAAACGCTCAACGATACCACACGAATGGTAGGTGCGCTCAATAACATGGGTAATCTGCATAATGACCTGCGCCTTTACGATCAGGCGGAAAAGTATTATGACGAGTCGTTTGCCCTGTCGTTGAAGCAGGGCAAGCCGCTGGCCGATGCCGTCAACAACATGGGCAATCTGTACTTCCGGCAGGAAAGGTATCAACGCGCAGCTGAGTTCTACAAAAAGGCGCTGGACCTCGCGCGGAAAGATAACAACCGGCTGCTGGCGCTCAGCAGCCTGGCCAGCCTGGGCGAAGTATTCACGAAGGCCAAACAGCCGCGGCCGGCACAACTCTATCTCGACTCCGCCCTCACGCTGTGCCGCGATCTGCAGGCACTGATGATGGAGCCGGCTATACTTCGAAGTATGGCCACCAACTATGCCAATCAGAATAAAATGAAAGAGGCCTACGAGGTAATGCAGCAGTATGACGCCTCACGCGAAAAAGTATTTGGCGAAGAAAGTACTACACGCATCGCACAGATGGAAATGGCTTTAAGCATCCGCGACCGCGAAGAAGAATTTGAAGCGCTAGAAAAAGACGATCAGATCAAAACCCTTCAATTGCGCAACACCCGCCTGGGGATTGCCATTGCTGCGCTGGTCGTGTTGGGTGGCGCGGCCGGCCTAAACCTGTTTTTGTCCAAGCGAAAGACTGCCAACCTATGACCCGCCCCGAAGCCCGCACGTTACTCGAATCCATGACAAAAAGCGCAAGCCTGCTACGCCACATGCGCACGGTTGAGTTGGTAATGGAGGCGTATGCCGAAAAACTCGGGCAGAATGCTGAGCAATGGGCTATTGCCGGCCTGCTCCACGATGCCGACTATGAGGCCCACCCCGACCGGCACCCGAATGTTATTGTGGAATACCTGCTGGAAACCGGTGACGTGGAGATCGCCAATGCCGTTTCGGCTCACTATACAAAATGGAACAAACCCTACAACACCCTGCTGGATAAGGCACTTCTGGCCTGCGATGAGCTCACCGGATTTATCGTTGCCTGTGCCCAGGTGCGCCCCGAGGGAATTGCTACGCTGGAGCCAAAATCAGTAGTCAAGAAATTGAAAGACAAGGGCTTTGCGGCCAAAGTGGAGCGCGATGAGGTGTATAAGGGAGTGGAACTATTCGGGGTCGACCTCAACGAGCATATTGCGTTCATTATTGACGTGCTGAAAAAGAACCGTGAAGAACTGGGCATTTGACAGTTGCGCAAATCCGGCAAAAAAATCTACCTTTGAACCACATTAAAAATCTACGTGTATGTTTGATCAAGTAGTTGCCAACGGTGCCAATTGGTTTGTGATTATTGTAGCTGTCGTAATCGGTTTTGCATCGGCCATCGGCTATGTGGACTACCTGCGCACCAACAAAAAGGAAGAAGACTCCAAGCATTGATTTACCGATACCTACCTGAATGAAAAAAGCCCCCGCACTTGCGGGGGCTTTTTTATTGACCCGAACGGGGCTGTTACCGGCCCTGCCCCGGGTTGCCGGCTGTCTGCCCGTAGGGCGACTTATAGGTCTTCTGGTAGTCGTTAATGTTTACCTTTTTGTAACTCTCATCGCTGACAAAACTCAGGAAAATATGAAACTCCTCCGGCTTCTTGTATCCTGGCACTGACGTCATGCCGGAATAGATCGGAACAATGTGAAAATTCTCGTCCAGGAAAACAAAGTTGGGATAGCTGAGCTGGTTGTTCAGCAAGGCGGCCGCCAGTTGGTGAACACCTTTGTTGCCGTAGGGTATAAACTTAAACGTAGTGCCATTGAACACCACATCGGCTGTCTGCTCTGCGTCAAACTTCACGGGATAAAACTTGTCGTTGAGCAATTTCGCGATCGTGGCCTCGGCAAACGTGTTCTTATCCATCACCTTACACCAGCCGCACCAGTCGGTGTACACGTCAATGAAAATTTTGCGTTTTTCGGTCTTCATTCTCTCAACCGCTTCTTCGAACGTCATCCACTTCACCGGCTCGGCACCTTCCTGGGCGCAAAGTGACGATGATACTACCGTGGCGAGAATCAGAAAAATCGTGCGCATGGTGTAATTTCTTAACATCCTGTGAAACAAATGTAGCAAGTTTTGAAGTTCTCCGGGACTGTATCAATTCGCGAACCGGTTGGTAACCACTGTTCAAAAATCAAGCCGGGGCTGTTCAATACTGAACAAATTATGACGAATCAGACAGAAATTCGGGGCCTAATGCAACCTTTTTGGCGTGGCACCCATCTTGTAGACTGAAAAGCAATGAAAAACCCATACCGCAATATTCTGATCATACTGGGCATTCTGGTTGCCATTGCGGTAGCCATTACACTATCGGCCACCGGCCAATCGCTGCGCGAAGGAGCCGGACTCACCCGGCCTAAAATCCAATGGCAGACCCCGGCTAAAGCGGTCTCAAAGGCAATTCAGACGCTACGGTACGCGAAATAGTGCAGCACCAGCTCAATCGATTTACGAATGGCCAGATTGATCGGGTAAAATTCCTGCCCCAAATCCGGATCGATACTGCGGAGCTGCATGTAGTATTCATTCATCACAGGCACCGGCAAGTGTCCGTCAGCAATCTTTTCCACAGCAGCCTCGTATAGTGCAGTCTGTTCCGATTTAATGATCTGGCAGGTGACCAGCTCGCGTTGGTTGTATTTGTTGGTGCGGGCAGAATATCCGAACAACCGGCAGATCAGCCCGCGGTGTGCATATTGTGAGCACAAACCCGCACCCGACTGCTGCGTATCCAGAATCAGGCAAACGTTGCCTGCTTCCTGTTGCAACCGGGTGTGCCAGTGTTCGGCCTGTCCTTGCTGGTAGAGGTGGTAAGCAAAGGGCAAAAACTCCAAGGGCGTAGCTTCGATATCGGGTTTGAAGCAACATTTTCCGCAACCCCATTTGCAATGCAGACCGGTAGCTCCCTGAAAGGAACCAATAGCCTTATCCAGCCGGGCAAAGACTTCCCCGATTTGTTTAACTTTTTCCTCCAGATCCTGCATTGGCAATTGTGCCAGTAACCAGCCTTTTCATCCGCTTTACCGTATATTACAACAACGAATCATCAAAGGTATGAAGACAGGATTGGTTTTCGTGGTCATGCTGGTGGCAACCCCGGTTTTTTCGCAATGGAAATGGCAGTGGGGTATGAACTACCTCTACTCCAACCCCACCGGAACGATGGGTACAAACATCAACCGGGCACATGGCTTTTCATTCGATGGCGGACTTAGGAGCCCCGGCAATCGCTGGCTATTGGGCACTGAATTTGGCTATTCCATTTACGGGGCCGATGACTCGCGTCAGCAGTACCAGTTCAGCGATGGATCAACAGCCGACATGGATGTGCGGGTAACCAATGCATTCAGCAACCTGATGGCCGTGGCACGGTTTTACCCAAAACCCGAAGGCATTTTTCAACCGTATGTGCAAGCCAAAGCAGGGTACAGCTGGTTCCGCACCGACCTTAACATTTACGACCCCAACGATTGGGACGACTGTGCTCCTGTTGATTCGGATATTCTGAAACGTGATGGCACGGCAATCGTGAGTGTGGGAGGCGGCATTCAGCTCGATATGTCGGCCATATTCAAACGCACCCAGCCCGGCAGGTTTTACTTCGACCTGGGTCTTAATCTGGTGCAGGGTGGCCGGGTTGACTACATGAATGCGGATGGCCCGGAACCAACTATGGGTCATGGCGGCCGCTCAGATGTACAGGCCGAATTCATCAATACACAAACACAGGTCGTTCACCGGCATCATGTTGGCTACTTGTACAACAGCCTCTTGCAGATGATGGACTTCCGGTTTGGGGTCACATTCCGGCCTCGGTCATAGGCCGATCTTCTCTTTTTTTCGTTGGTCGCGAACAAACTTAGATCCAAAAGAAAGTTTCTTATTTAAAGGTGAATCCGGATCTACGATGCGCCAAAAGGGCGTTACCCGACCAATTGGCGTTCGATCTACTATTTGCTCGTGTGCCGCCTCCGAGACGATCCGTAAGAAAATTCCGGACGTAACCGGGCAGGTGTATTCAGCTCCGTACTCCAACGCCAAATCCTTTCGCATGGTGGCCAGCGAGGTGCTTTTCCCTTTTGGGATTTGCCGCACGTAGTCATCTACAATTTTCGGAGTTGCGATCAGCATTTTTGCGCCTGCCGGCATATCGGCAAAGTCTTTTTCCAGTTTCTTCACCACGAACGCCTTGCTGGGATCGTTTACTTTGTCGGTCCACGTTTTGCCTTTGGCCGGCTTCATGGTCGCTTTTTTCGTTGTCTGATTCTCTTTTTTCATCGCTCAAAAATTTGATACAGTTCATCGCTTTCAGGTTCCCGATGGCCATCGCCCCATTTTCCGGGGCCGGGTACCGTGCTTCATCCGGGCAACCGTTTTCCGGCACGAGGGTAAAATTCGTTTTTCCACCGCAAGCTGCAACTGACCGATGGTTACATCGCTGGCTTTTGTCCTCACTTTTACAACCGCAATTTAAGGTGCCTTCATCGTTTACTTTTTTGATTGTTTGATGAGCCGGGCAGAAATATATCCTGGCTTTGCCTCGGCATCAGTAGCCGCAAACCAATGGCGGCCTTCGATGCCCTGAAACAGCGGCTTACCGGACCCTAGCACGACCGGGACGAGTCCGATCCACATCTCGTCAATGAGGTCGTGATTCTGAAAGGTTGTTACCAGGCTAGCGCCCCCAAATAACCAGATATCGCGGCCAGGTTCCTGTTTAATTCGTTCGATCTCCGGCAGAACATCCCCACGGAGAATCGTTACGCCCCGCTGCTGACGATCTGCTAAGGAATTCGAGAACACAACCACGTGCTTATCAGGAAAAGCTGCGGGGCCCATCATCTCAAAGCTCCTGCGTCCCATAAAAATGGTATCGATGCCTGCGAGAAATTTTTCCATCTCGCCCTCGGATGGGGCGGGCACCAGTCGTACTCGCCCATCGGCCCCTCAATCATGCCATCAAGACTAATGGCTACGCTCAAGATTATCTTTCTCATGTGTTAATCGGTTAACTCCTTACAATCAAATCCCTGATGGGCCAGCAGCTCGGGTACTATGTCGCCCGCGTACTCGCCCACCACACGCAGAATCCGGTCCGAATCCTCCAATGCGAAGTTCCATCGGCCACAGCCGGCTACCTCGTCCAGCATCGGTCTCAGCCGTTGCACTTCTTTTGGCTCGGTTACACTGGTTTTAAATACCCAAACCATGTCGCTGTCAGTTTTCGGTTGGGGCGGTGTAGGTTACGATGTCAATCCCAATGCCGTTGGGATCAACGATGGCGAAATGTCGATCGCCCCACGGCTCGCTGCGCAAACCGATGGCCACGGGAATCTTCAAGTGGTTGATTCGATCAAACTCCGCGTCCACGTTTTCTACTTCAATTGTGAGGTATGCGCCCTTGCCGCCAAAGGCCGGCCGAAACAGGGGTTGCTGGGTCTCATGGTTGGGGAGCAGAAAGCTGACCTGCTCCGTTCCAACGCGCACTTTCATGAGTAAATAAAAGTCGTTTTCAAAAACGATTTCAAAACCCAATACCCTTTGATAGAACTCCTTTGTTTCGCTCAACCTGGAGGTGATAAAACCTGCATTCATTTTCATAGTTGTTGATTTAGTTTGTGCACTCACGGTCCAGGCGGTGAGCACCGCGATGGCTACTCCCAGCGCAATCATCCATTTTCTGATCATGGTGCGTCTCATTGAATACCGAGTTGAATTTCTGTTACGTTGGCTTCCGGGTAACGGAAATCGGCATTGATGTACAACTCGCGGTTGATACCCGATGGCGTGAGTTGGTGCAGTTGCACGTAACTCATTAACACGCCATAACTCGTTGGAATTTCGAACCAACTACCCTCGTGCAAGAGGCTAACCGCTTTAAACCTCTCGGTGCGTTTGAGGTGAAAGCGCCCATCGTACTCCGCAGGCAACTGCGCTACGGGCAAACTAATCTCCAGCGTAAAGGGCTTGCTTTCATCGCCCATAAAGCCGAAGTAATGCCAATGCACCGGCCCGGTGATCGTCAGTTTTTGGCGGATGGCCTCCTCAAACAATTCGCGGGTAACCGGTGTGAGCCCCGCCAGTTCACTCACCTTCACCTCGGCACGATGGAAAATGAAATTGATGGGCTTCACTTCTTTTTGGATTGGGGTATTCATACGGGTTGTTTTTTATTCAAACCAACGTACACCCACTGACAGCCCTATGTCAGTACAAACTCAGCAAATCAAAAAAAATTTTCGGGGGAGTGACAACCCTATGTCAGGAGGCGGTCATTTTTTGGTAATGCTCCTGTAATTCCTCTACCAGGCTGCTCATGATCTGGCGCAATTCATCCGGGCTTTCGATGGTTACCCCGCTGCCAAACGACAGTAGCCAGTGCGATAGCCAATCGAAGTTGCTCACCAGAAAGGTAAGCCGCACCGAGTCGCCCAAATCTTCTTCGGCTACCGCTCCATAAATGTACCTGCGGTATTGGTACACAGACTGATCGAAACGCACAACTACTTTATGCAACTCCTGATACGACTGCATGAGCGTTTGCAAATATTCCTGAAGGCTGATCAGGTTGCGCGGATCAAACTTCTGCGGGGTTTGCGCGAGTGTCTTGATGCGATCCACGCGAAAATCGCGGTAGCCGTTGCGAAGCCGGCACCAGGCAATCAAATGCCAGGCTCCGCTGTAGTATTGCAGCCCGATTGGCTCCACCTCGCGAGCAGTAACCTCGGCACCGGAGGCTGCATAGGCCAGGCTGAGCACGGTCTTGTTCACCAGCGCCTGCTGAATATCGTTAAGGAAGTTATTGGGAAACTCTTCGGTCTGGGGTGCGGGAAATCGCGATACTTCAACGGAAGCCTGCAACATCTCCAGGTAATCTTTGTCGCCCTCGTTCAATACCGCTTTGATTTTCATGAGCGCTGACTCGAATGCCTTTTTCACCGAAGCGTCTGTCATGCGTTCAATCAACTTACCGGCCATGATGAGCGAACTTGCTTCATCGCGGCTGAACATAACGGGCGGCAGATGAAAGCCATCAACAATAAAATAACCGGTGCCGGCCTCAGACCCAATGGGCACGCCCGCCTCCATCAGCGCTTTCACATCGCGATAAACTGTGCGCAGCGTAATCGAAAAGCGGTCGGCAATCTCCTGCGCCTTCACCACCTTTTTGGTTTGAAGCTGAATGAGAATAGCCGTGAGCCGGTCGATGCGGTTCATAGGTCAAAGGTAGTGACAAGGAGAGAAACCACTTGCGTTCCGCCCTGAAAGCCGCGACTTTTACAGCATGACGAAAGCGGAAAAAGTCAACGACATTCTGGCGATCCTGGATCATTACTATCCCACCGTCTCCCCACCGCTTCATCATCACGATGCCTACACGTTATTGATCTCGGTATTGCTCTCCGCGCAATGTACGGATGAGCGTGTGAATAAAACCACTCCACTGCTGTTTGCACGCGCTGACAATCCATACGACATGGTAAAAATGAGTGTGGACGAGATTCGTGAAATCATTAAACCCTGTGGTCTCTCGCCCATGAAGAGCAAAGGCATCCATGGGCTTTCAACCATCTTGATTGAAGAGTACAATGGACAGGTGCCGGCCAGTTTTGAAGCGCTGGAGGCCTTACCGGCTGTTGGGCACAAAACTGCCTCGGTGGTGATGACGCAGTGGTTTGGTGTCCCGGCCTTTCCGGTGGATACCCATATTCACCGGTTGGCCTACCGATGGGGTTTATCCACGGGCAAAAGTGTGGAGCAAACCGAACATGACCTGAAGCGGCTCATCCCGCAGGAAAAATGGAACAAGGCGCACCTGCAGATCATTTATTTTGGCCGGCAATTCTGCCCGGCCCGGGGCCATCAATGGCGTGAATGCCCCATTTGTAAAAAGTACTTGCGCAGCGACCTGCGCGATTAACGAGAATAGTTTTCCTCATCTTTGGGCATCAAATGAATTCCCTTCGCATCATTTTCATGGGCACTCCCGAATTTGCCGTGCCCTCACTGGAGATACTGGTTCAAAACGGCTGCAACGTAGTGGCCGTGGTAACGGCACCGGACAAACCCGCGGGACGCGGCCAAAAACTGACACCCTCACCGGTAAAGGTATCTGCGCTGCAACATCAAATCCCCGTGCTGCAACCCACCAACCTGAAGTCGCCAACTTTTCTGGAAGAATTAAAAAGTTACAACGCCAATCTGCAGGTGGTAGTTGCGTTCCGCATGTTACCCGAAGTGGTATGGGCAATGCCGGCATTGGGTACGTTCAACCTTCATGCCTCACTCCTTCCTGATTATCGCGGAGCGGCCCCCATCAATTGGGCCATCATCAATGGGGAGCACGAAACCGGGGTTACCACCTTCTTCCTTAAACACGAGATTGATACCGGCAGCATCATCTTTCAGCAGCGGGAGCCAATAAGGGAACAGGATGATGCAGGTTCGCTTTATGAACGCCTGATGCTGAAAGGTGCCAACCTTGTTTTGAAAACAGTGAAGGCCATCGAAGCGGGCAACGCACCGGTGACGCCACAGTCACCTCCCCGCCCCAACACCCATGCCCCCAAGATTTTTAAGGAGACGTGTCAGATCAACTGGGATCAACCCGGCAGAGCGGTTAGCAACTTCATCCGGGGACTAAGCCCATACCCCGGTGCATGGACAACCATCAACCAAAAAGTCTTCAAAATCTTTGGTGCTACGTATGTTCGAGATTCAGAAAGCGCGCAGGCAAAGCCCGGGCAGTGGTTGACGGATGAAAAAACAATGCTGCGGCTTCGCACAGCAGATGGCTGGCTTGAGATCACCGACTTTCAACCGGAAGGAAAGAAGCGCATGAGCCCGGAAGAATTCTTTCGTGGCAACAAACTCTGAGTAATTTTGGGAAAAACAAGTTGATAGATGAGAATTGGAACTCAGGGAGAAGCATCAGTCCATTGACTAATTGACCATCGACTAATCGACCATTGACTAATTGACTATTGACTAATTCACCATGATCATTTCCCTCATCGCTGCACTTACCGAGAACCGGGTCATTGGAAAAAACAACGATCTGCCCTGGCATTTGCCCGATGACATGAAGTACTTCATGCAAACTACTAAGGGTCACTACGTAATCATGGGGCGCAAAAACTGGGACTCCATTCCTGAAAAGTTTCGACCCTTGCCCAACCGCACAAATCTGGTAATCACACGCCAGCCCGATTTTCGGGCACCCGGTGCTACGGTGGTGAATAGCCTGAATCAGGCCCTAGAAATTGCCCGCACTGCCGGGCAGTCGGAAGTGTTTGTAATTGGCGGGGCTGAAATCTACCGGCTTGCCCTTCCGCTGGCCACCCGGTTATACCTCACCGAAATCCAGACTCAATTACAAGGCGATACCTTTTTCCCCGACTACGATCGGCAGGCCTGGGTCGAGCGTTCCCGCAACCATCACTCGGCCGATGAGCGGCATCTCTTTCCATTCGATTTCGTTATATACGACAAACAAACCTCGTAGCTTATGGACTCCCACAAACGTGTACTCGGAATACTGTATGTCATTTCCGGTGCGCTCACTATCCTGATTCTGGCTGGAATCAGCTTGTTCTTCAACGCCATTTTTGGATTTGCCATTCAGGAAGCTGATGTGGATGAACGTTGGGTGCTTGAGTTGATCCAGTCGATCATGCAGTTCCTGCCCGTCACACTTATTGTGCTGTTTGGTGTGCCCTCCATCATCGCGGGCATTGGCTTGCTCAATCAGCAGAAATGGGCGTTATTGCTGGCGTTAATCCTGGGCTGCTTCAAGCTCTTCAACTTCCCGATTGGAACCGCCCTGGGCGTGTATACCATCTGGGTGTATGCCGAAGAACAGAAGCAGGCCAAAGCCGCGACCTAACCAGTGTCTGTAAAAAGTAAAATCATTTGGCTTACGGGCGCTTCGTCAGGCATTGGCGAAGCGCTTAGCTACGAGTTGGCGCGCCAGGGTGCGCGGCTGATCCTATCGGCCAGGCGCAAGGAAGAACTGGAGCGGGTGAAGGGCAACTGCCCGCCCGACCAACAGGCGAACATTCGCATTCTTCCACTCGATCTGGCCGAACCGAGCACGCTAAAGCTCAGCACAGAGGCGGCCATTCAGATTTTTGGCCACATTGATATTCTCATCAACAACGGGGGCATCAGCCAACGGAGCCTCGCAAAAGAAACCTCCCTGGAGGTAGACCGGAAGCTAATGGAAGTTGACTATTTCGGCACACTGGCGCTTACCAAATATCTTTTACCCCATTTCCTGAAACGAAAGTCGGGGCACTTTGTAACCGTCTCCAGTGTGATGGGCATTATCGGTACGCCTTACCGATCGGGCTATGCTGCCGCCAAGCATGCGTTGCATGGTTTTTTTGACTCGCTGCGGGCCGAGTTATGGAAGGAGTCAAAAAATATTCACGTCACGTTGATCTGTCCCGGATGGATCCGTACCAACATTACGCTGCATGCCCTTACGGGTGATGGCAGTGCGCTGAATCACATGGATGAAACCACGGGCAACGGCATGCACCCGGATGTTTTTGCGCGCAAGATGATTAACGCCATCAATCAGCGGAAACGGGAAGTTGTTATCGGAGGAAGCAAAGAACGGCTTGCTGCCTTTCTGCAACGGTTCGCGCCCGGGATTTTTGCACGCATCGTGCGCAAGGCCAAAGTGCGATAGGCATGGCCTGGTATGAGTATACCCTTGTCATCATTGTCGGCTTTGGTGCCGCTTTTCTGAATACGGTGGGCGGTGGCGGCTCACTGTTTAGCGTACCCATCCTCACGTTTCTGGGCGTGCCCATCACGCAGGCCAATGCAACGGCCCGTGTCGCTATTCTCTTTCAGAACTTTTTTGCCGTAGGCGGATTTGCCAGTAAGAACGTGCGCCTGCCCCTGCGCTACAGTTTAATCCTGGGGTCGGTGTCGCTGGTGGGCGGGTTTATCGGATCACGGCTGGCATCGACTATCAATGATGAGTTGTTCAACAAGCTTTTCGTTGGTGTCATGATTCTTTCCGTGGTACTGGTGGTGTGGGATCCGTTCCGAAGCGGCACGGGCGAAGTGAAAATGACACCGGCCCGCATGGCGCTCGGTGCCTTCTGCTTTTTCTTCATCGGTATTTACGGTGGATTTGTTCAAGCCGGCATCGGGTTCCTGGTCATCGGTGTGCTCAGCCTGATCCATCAATACGACCTGGTGACCATCAACTACATCAAGGTGTTTGTTGCCATTGTGTACACGGGCATCTCGGTAATCGTATTTGCGCTCGAAGGAAAAATTGACTGGACCCTTGGGCTTGTACTGGCCGTTGGCCACGCTATGGGCGGCTGGTATGCCAGCCGCTGGTCGGTAAAGGCTGGCGAAAAGTGGATCAAACGCATTATGGTCGTTTCTGTGCTGGCCATGGCGGTGAAACTGTGGCTTTCCTAAACCGGCAGCCACGTTAAACAAAACTCAAGCCCATGGGTTAATAGTAATACTTTCATTCACGAAAGAGAGACTATATTTGTCACAAAACCATCAAATCTCCATGAAAACAAGGTTATTGATCACATGTGTGGCCGCATTACTGGTGGCCGGGCAAGTTTGGGCCCAGTCGGATGCTGACAAAATTCTGGGCGTTTGGGAGACAGGAAGTGGCAAAGCCCGTGTGAAGATTGATAAAGCCGGAGAGAAATACATCGGCAAAATTGTATGGCTTCGGGAACCCAACAATGAAGAAGGCAAACCCAAAGTCGATAAGAACAACCCCGATGAAAAATTGCGCGCGATGCCGCTGTTGGGCTACCGCATGTTGAAAGATTTCACCTATACGGGTGATAACACATGGGAAGAAGGCACCATTTATGACCCCGAAAACGGCAGCACCTACAGTTGCGAGATCACGATGACGGACGAGAACACGCTGGACGTGCGCGGCTTTATTGGCGTTTCGGTGTTCGGCCGCACGGATGTGTGGAAGCGCGTGCAAATCAAAAAGAAATCCTGATGCGCGGGCTGTTGCTGCTGGCTGGCCTGCTGGCCGTTACCGTTGTGTTGGCGCAAGAAACCGACACTACCGAAGTTGAGGATTACAGCCTGTATGCCGATGCCGAGCTGGCCGGTGACAACAAACGCTTTGCCACGCAGAAAGTATTGGATCAAAGTCCAAACAAACTCATCTCCATTGGGTATGACTTTCAGAGTTCCTACTTCATGGACATGGAGTACTTTGGACCGACTGGTGCACCGGGATTGGTCGCGTCTCCCGAGCGGGTAAATAACCGGGGTAACTCCGGGCTTCGGCTTGCAGCTAATGTTCCCGTGATCTCGCGCAACAATATCATCATAAACCTGGGCGGAAATTACTGGGAGACGCGGTACTCGATTGAAAATCCGGAGAGTGTCACCAACCCGCTTGCCCTTTCGCTGGACCGGTACGGCCTGCGCACCATGGGGTTAAGCACGACCATCTTCAAACCTTTCAATGAAAAACAAGTGTTGTTTGTGTTGGCCCAGGCCGATCTCAATGGTAACTACAGCCTGGCCGATATTCAATCGCTGAAGTACACCCGGTATTCTGTCTTCGCGATCTACGGATGGAAAATGCACGACCGCCTGATGTATGGGTTTGGATTGGCGCGCACGTACCGGGCAGGTGAACAGATTATTCTGCCACTCTTTATGTACAACTACACTTTCCCTTCGCGCAAGTGGGGTGTTGAATCGATTTTCCCTGCGCGCGCTCATCTGAGGCGAACATTCAATCCCCGCTCCATGGCTTTCTTCGGCTACGAGTTAGAAGGCCAAACCTACCGCATCGCGAACCGCGGAAATGAGTTTGATCAATGGCTCCCGAATGGTGCCGATGATCTGGAGTTGCGCAGAGGTGAGTTGCGCATCCGGCTGATGTACGAGCGTTCGATCAAAGATTTCATCTGGCTGTCGGTGCAAGCCGGCCTGCGCTACAACTGGCGGTTTAACCTCGACCAAGGTGATTTCTACCGGGGCTTTACGGGCGATCAGCCCTACCTGGCTGAAAACAAAATCGGAAACCCGCTTTACATCAATTTCTCCATCAACCTGGTTAGTCCGTAATCGCTACCTTTCCGCGATGGAGGAACAGGATCGCATTGTCGTATTGGAAGCATTCAACACGGCTGTGATGGCCAACCTGGCCAAAACGAAACTCGATGCTTTTGATATCCCCTGCTTCCTCACAGACGAACACTTCAACAATCTGTACCCGTTTCGAAATGAGCTCATTCCCGGTGTGCGGCTGTTCGTTTTCGAGCACGATGTACCCCGCGCACGCGAGATCCTGATGGCTGAAGAATAGGTGCCGCTGGTCAGTCCGGTGTTCCTTCCGTTTTCTTTGCGGTTGATTTTTTGGGGTGAATGATGTAACTCGTTTGCCGTTAACCTGACTTACATGAAACACATTGTACTGCTGACATTGGTTGTGGCCCTGGGCGGCAACTGCGGGTGGGCTCAAAAGAAAGCTGCGCCCTCTGAAAAGAAAGAAGAGAAGAAGGATGAAATCGCGCTCTCCGGTTTGAAATTCCGTTCCATCGGGCCGGCCACCGCTTCCGGACGCGTTTCGGACTTTGCCGTTAATCCAGCCAACCCGGCCGAGTACTATGTTGCCGTGGCGTCTGGTGGTGTTTGGAAGACGGTCAATTCCGGCACCACGTACGAGCCGGTTTTCGACAGCCAAAACTCGTATTCGATCGGCTGCATCACCATGGACCCGAACAATTCAAATGTGATTTGGGTGGGATCGGGTGAAAATAACAACCAGCGTGCGGTTGCTTATGGTGACGGTGTGTACAAGTCAGAAGACGGTGGCGCCAGTTGGAAAAACATGGGGCTCAAAACGTCCGAACACATCGGCAAGATCATTGTGGACCCGCGCAACTCGCAAGTAGTGTATGTGGCCGCCATCGGCCCGGTCTGGAAAGAAGGTGGAGAACGCGGCCTGTACAAAACCATTGATGGCGGTAAAACCTGGGAGCAAATCCTCAAGATCGATGAGTACACAGGCGTAAACGACATCGCCATGGACCCCCGCAATCCGGATGTTTTGTATGCAGCGGCATACCAGCGCATGCGCCACGACTACATGTACGTGAGCGGTGGACCCGGCTCGGGCATTTACAAATCAGTGGATGGCGGCAAAACGTGGGACAAGGCCAACAACGGATTGCCTTCGGTAGACAAAGGCCGAATTGCTATTTCGATTTCACCAGCCGACCCCGAGTACATCTACGCGATAGTAGAAGCCGCCAAAGGCGAAAGTGGTTTTTACCGGTCAACCAACCGCGGTGCCAGCTGGGAGAAGCGCAGCAACCACAACACGGGCGGCAATTATTACTCCGAAATAGTGCCCGACCCGGTCGATCGCGATAAGATTTTTTCGATGAGCACCTTCATGCAAGTGAGCGAAGATGGAGGAAAGACATTCCGCATGGCGGGAGAAAAGCACAAACATGTCGACAATCACGTATTGTGGATTGATCCGAAAAACACCAACCACATGCTGAACGGCTGCGATGGCGGCATCTACGAAACCTGGGACGGCTGCAAAACCTGGCAGTACAAACCGAACTTGCCCATCATGCAGTTTTATAAGGTCGAGGTCGACAACACGGAACCGTTCTACTACGTGTATGGCGGCACGCAGGACAACAACAGCATGGGCGGCCCGTCACGCACACGCAATGAAAGTGGCATTGTAAACTCCGATTGGTTTGTTACCAACGGTGGCGATGGGTTCGAGAGTGCCATTGACCCGCAAAATCCAAACATTGTGTACGCGCAATCACAGCATGGCGGCATTGTGCGCTACGACAAGGTAACGGGCGAAACCGTGGGCATCCAGCCCCGCCCGGGTAAAGGCGAAAATGAATACCGCTGGAACTGGGATGCTCCCTTGTTTACCAGTCACCACAAACCCGGACGAATCTACTTTGCGGCCAACAAGGTATTTCGCAGTGACGACCGGGGAAACACCTGGCAAACCATCAGCCCGGATGTAACGCGCAGCATCAACCGCAATACCCTGCCCATCATGGGTCGCGTGTGGGGCATTGATGCATCCGGAAAAAATGACGGACTCGGCATCTACGGCACAGTGAGTGCGTTCAGTGAATCATCCAAAAAAGAAAACCTGCTGGTGGCCGGCACCGATGACGGGCTTATCCAGATCACGACCGATGGCGGCCAGAACTGGCGCAAAATCGATGGCGTTGCCGGAGTACCTGCCATGACGTATGTGTACCACGTGCTCACCTCCCAACACGATGAGAACGTGATCTATGCCACATTTAACAACCACCGGAGGGGCGATTTCAAGCCCTATGTGTACAAGAGCATCGACAAAGGCACCACCTGGACGTCCATCAACGCCAACTTACCGGAGCGGGGCTCTACCTTTTGCCTGCTGGAGGATTTTGTTGACCCGAACTTACTGTTCGTAGGCACCGAGTTTGGCATTCACTTCAGCAACGATGGAGGTAAGAGCTGGCGGCAACTTAAGGCCGGGCTGCCCACCATTGCCGTGCGAGACATCGCGATTCAAAAACGTGAGACCGATTTGGTACTCGCCACATTCGGTCGAGGCTTCTATGTTTTGGATGACTACAGCGCACTGCGCCAGCTTAAAAGCATTGAATCGAAAGAAGGTCACCTGTTTCCCATTCGCGATGCGTGGATGTACATCGAAAACAATCCGTTGGGCGTGCCGGGCAAGGGGTTTATGGGCGAGAGCTACTTCCGGGCGGAGAATCCACCCGTGGCGGCCACCTTCTACTACTTCTTCAAAGAAGATCTGAAAACAAAAAAGGAGAAACGCCAGGAAGAAGAAGGCAAGTTGTACAAAGACAAAAAAGACGTGCCCTACCCGAGCTACGAAGCGCTGAAAGCCGAAGAGGCAGAGGAAGCGCCCTACTTGTTGTTTACCATCCGGAATGACAAAGGTGACATTGTGCGAAAATTAAAAGCGCCCGCCAAAAAAGGAGTTAATCGGATGAATTGGGATTTCCGTTATCCCAGTTCCAGCCCGGTTTCGTTGGCAGCTCCGTCAACCGACAATCCGTTCTCGTCACCTGACGTGGGGCAGTTTGTATTGCCGGGCACCTACACCGTAACGCTCTCCAAGAGTGTGGACGGCACGATCACCGAACTGGCTGGCCCCGAGAAATTCAACGTTAAACTATTACCCGGCACCACGCTGCCCTCAACCGACCGGCCAGCTATGGTGAAGTGGCAGCGCGAGGCGGATGAGTTGAAACGCTCGATGCAGGGTGCAGCTCAGATCCTGAGCGATGCCAACAACCGCGTGCGGCACATGCGGGAAGCCATCTTCAGTGTAGCCAAACCGCAGGCCGATTTCGTCAGTGATGTAAAAGCGTTGGAAGCCAAGCTCAAAAACGTGAGCTATGCGATGTATGGCGACAATACCGCGGGTCGTTTGGATATTGACACGCCACCGTCCATCAATCAACGTGTGTTCGGTGCTTTGTATGACGGTAACAGCTCTACCAGTGATCCGACCACGACTATGAAACAGCAACTCGCCATCGCCTCGGAGGAGTTTGCTGTCGTGTTGGCCAACCTGAAGAACATTGTCACCAACGATCTGAACGCATTAGAACAGAAGTTGGAAGCGGCCGGAGCACCGTACACCCCGGGCCGCATGCCGGAGTGGAAGAAGAACTGATTGGGCTTATTCATTGGGAAGTTGGCGAGTTTTGAATAAGTGACAGAACGCAGTGGCACGCAGGGATAAGTTACTCTCGTTAATACCAGCACTGTGGACAAGTTTGTTCGACATTGCAATCACTGTTGTTCATCAATCAGAAAGATACTGGGACGGTGACTTAACACAAGCCAACGAGGGGAATCCCATTGGAGCGTTATTCATGAAAAACCACGTCAGTGGTCTTTTTGTAATTTCAGCGCTTTGGATTATTGCGATTGGACTTCTTGGATATTTCTTGCCCCGACAGCCAAGGAAAATTTTCCTGTTATTTTGTGTGATTGCTCATAGTTTTGGAGCATCAACATGGCTATCCAGCAGACACGGATTCTGGTATGTGATGCTGTTCATACTTTTCAACTCAATTCTTTACCGGACTGTTGAGAATATTGCCGACAAACAACATGGCGCTACATAAAGCCGTGCATTCTGCATCAGACAGGTGCACAGCTTCCTTGCTTTTTGCGAGACTTTGATCAACTTTGCTGATAAATTTTTTAAGCATGTCCCGACTGACAACTCTTATTTTTTTAATGGTCTGTGCATTCACGGCCAATGCCCAAAGCACGGGCGACTTTTTGTTCAGTGGCGGTTTTGATATTGTGAAAACCGATTATGAAAAAGCATTCAACAAAGCTCAATTGGGAGTGGAAGCAAACTACTTCCTGGTGCGGCATGTTGCGCTCGGTGCCGGTGTCGATATCTGGACAAGTCGCGAGACATCGTTTGTGATGGGTGTTCGCTGGTACCCGGCCGAGCAGTTCTTTGTACGCTTTCGCGGATTGATTGGCGCAAACGATGCCGCCCTTGGGGGTGGGTGGTCGAAAGCGCTGAACGACACCTGGCGTGTCGAAGCACTGGGTGATTTCTATTTCAATGGCGGAGAATTTGGCATCCGCGCGGGCGTCAGCTATGTGTTTAAGAAGAAGTGACACCTGATGGGTGTCGGCTCTACTTTTTAATTGCTACTGCTTCAATTTCAATCCGATAATCAGGGTTAACCAACGATTGGACGCCCACCAGCGTGCTGGCCGGTGGCTGGCTCATGTTGAGGTACTTGCTGCGCACCTCCCGGATGACGGCCACATCTTCGGGTTTGTAGTTGACTACGTACGTGTTCATTTTTACAACATCATTAAAACTAACCCCGGCTGACTCCAGACACCTCTTCAGGTTCTCATACACCTGAATAACCTGTGCGCAAAAATCATCCCTGCCCACGGTTTGTCCTTTGCTATCCACCGGCACTTGCCCGGAAATGTAAATTGTGTTGCCGGTAACTACCACGTGAGTATAGCCAGGTGGTTTGGTTTCAAACGGGTTCAGAAATTGTGTTTGAGCTTCAGCGGACATAGCCATAAAGGTTAAGAGTAAACCGAACAACAGATTTCGGGTAGTTATCGTCATAACATTAACTTTGAACTTAAATGTAGCAAATACCGATGACACCGCTGTTCAAAAAACTCAACTACAAGGCACCGGCTGAAATTGTAGTGGTGAAAGCCCCCAAAACTTTTGAGGCCGAAATGACCTCCATGTCAAAGTTAACAGCAGTTAAAACCGCTTGGCCGAAATCTGTTGATTTTGCAATTGGCTTCGGCACCACGCAAAAAGAAGTGGATGCGTTTGCCGCTAAAGCTGCCGGGTTGGCGTCAGCCGATGCCGTGATTTGGTTTGCCTACCCCAAGGGAACATCCAAAAAATATACATGTGAGTTTAACCGCGACACCGGCTGGGCAAAATTTGGCGAGCTCGGCTACGAACCCGTGCGCTAGGTGGCCATCGATGAAGATTGGTCGGCCCTGCGCTTTCGCAAAGTGGAAAACATCAAAACCATGACCCGCTCGTTTGCGATGACGGCAAAAGGGAAAGAGAAAGTGAAAAGTGCAAAGAAAGCGAGATAAGCTCCTTCGTGACCTTCGTGGCTTACTTGTGCAACTTTGTGTTTAACCTGAGCAAAGCTATATCTCTAAGCTACAAATGGAGTCATCGGAGCAGCGGAGTAAGTAAACGTAATGCATAAGCCAGCTTTAGGTAAAACCCCCCTTCGCCCCGATCAATCGGGGCTTCGAAAGGTAACCCCCCCTTCGCCCCGATCAATCGGGGCTTCGGGGGGTAAAGTGGAGCTGGAGGCTTGCCTGCCGAAGCTTCAGCAGCGGCAGGGATTCGACTCGGACTTCGACGTCCCGATTCATCGGGACGAAGAAGTCACCCTCACCATCATGTTACTAGATCAAATGCTTGTTTCGGAAAGCAAAACCCGACCCTGACTTCAGGTACTTCTCAAACGCATACGCCTTGGCCTGGTTGGGAAATGCGGCATAAAAAACCAACTCGACCGGGAGGTGCTTTCGCGTATACTCAATATAACCCGCTTGATGCCGCTTTAAACGCTCATCAACATTAGTCGTGCAGCCCGTATAAATGGAGTCATCGGAGCAGCGGAGTAAGTAAACGTAATGCATAAGCCAGCTTTAGGTAAAACCCCCCTTCGCCCCGATCAATCGGGGCTTCGAAAGGTAACCCCCCCTTCGCCCCGATCAATCGGGGC
>JBKCJM010000027.1:0-14693 GCA_046301755.1 Cyclobacteriaceae bacterium | reverse complement strand
GTTTGTGCCCGTGATGGTGCTCTCGATTGTTGTTGTGAGCGTGATCACCCGCCAGCGCATTGGGGAGCTCCGTCAGGATTTTGTCAGCAAGGCGCGACAGGCGGTGGCACTGCTGGAAGCGGATCAGAGCCAGGATTCGGTTGTGCAAGTGGCATGGGCCGAGCGCGTGGTAGATGTATCACAGCAGGTACAGGCCGATTTGTCGGTATTCGATTCTACCGGCCATTTGAGAGCCTCCAGTCAGCCGGCCATTTTCAGCAATCTGCTGTGGGGTCCGTACCTCAATGTGCGTGCCTTGGCTGAACTTCGGAACAAAGCCGAGACCGTGGTGGAGGAGCATATTGGCGCGCTCACGTATCAGTCGGTGTACGTTTCGCGGCAACCGTTTCAGGGAAATCATGACGTAGTTCAATTACCATTTTTTGGGTCATCCGCCTCAATTGAGGCCGTGCGCCTGTCAGTGATCACCACCGTGTTAACGGTTACCGTTTGGCTGATGCTGCTGTTTATGCTGCTCAGCCTCTACGCGATCCGAAGCCTGGTGAAACCCATTCAACTGGTAGCCTCAGCACTTGAGCGAACCTCGTGGCTAAAAGCCAACCAGCCGATACCCCTTACCTCAACTGACGAATTGGGTCAGCTCGCAGCCCGCTACAATCAGCTCTTGGCCAATCTGGAGCGAAGCAAAGCAGAGCTTGCCCGCAATCAGCGTGAGGCCGCCTGGCGCGAGATGGCTCAGCAGGTGGCGCATGAGATCAAAAACCCGTTGACGCCCATGCGATTATCGCTGCAGCGAATGGAACTGGACAGCCGCGGAGATGATCGCCAGTTGAGTGCAATTCGTGCGCTGCTTCAACAGGTTGATATCCTGAATGAGATTGCTTCTTCATTCAGTGCTTTTGCACGCATGCCGGCTCCGGTTGTAGAGCGCATTGATGTTGTTACCGAGTTGCAAAAGGCCATTGCGCTTTATGCTGATGACATACGGGGGGTGGTCCGCCTGGAATCGTCAACCGGCACCCTGGCCACCCTGGCCGATCCAGCGCTTCTGAACCGGGTGTTCTCCAACCTCATATTAAATGCCCTTCAGTCCAAAGAAGAGGGGCAGGTCGAGGTAGTGGTCAGGCTTGAGAAAGAGGAGAAGGCGGTGCGGATTATCGTTGATGACAACGGCCCCGGCATAGATGCTGCCATGCGTGAGAAGATATTTCAACCTCATTTCACTACAAAAAAGTCGGGATCAGGTTTAGGTTTGGCAATTGCCCGGCAAGGCCTGAGCCAGTCGGGTGGAAGCATTGACTATGAACCCCTGCCCGGTGGCGGCTCCCGGTTTATTGTAAACCTGCCGCTGGCGTAGCTACAAGGACGTTACTTTTCCTTTGAGGTTTTTCATCACCTTGTTGGTGAAGACAAAGTCGTCAAGCTCCTTTACTCCTGAATTCATGATTTCGTGGTACGAACCTTCCCAGAGTTTCTGTCCGCGGTAGAGGAACATGATTTTTTCACCGATACCGATCACCGAGTTCATGTCGTGCGTTACCACCACCGTGGTGATGTCGTACTCCTCGGTAATTTCTTTGATCAGTTCGTCAATGACAATGGAGGTTTGAGGGTCAAGGCCGGAATTCGGCTCATCACAAAACAAGTAGTTGGGATTATTCACAATGGCACGCGCGATGCCTACCCGTTTCTTCATCCCCCCGCTGATTTCGGACGGCATTTTCTTGTTTACGTTTTCGAGCCCCACGCGCTTGAGGCAGAAGTTGACGCGATCCAGTTTTTCCTCTAATGTCTGGGTGGTAAGCACATCCAGCGGAAACATCACGTTTTGCTCGACATTTTTGGAATCGAACAACGCGCTGCCCTGAAACAACATGCCCATCTCGCGCCTGATTTCGGATTTCATGTCCTTGTCCGCCTCCGTAAAGTTTCGAAGGTCAAAGTACACGCTGCCGTCATCCGGCTGTAGCAAGCCTACGATACACTTGAGCAAAACGCTTTTCCCGGTGCCGCTCGATCCGATGATGAGGTTGGTTTTGCCCTTATCGAATTCACCGCTGATGTTTTCGAGCACGGGCCGGCCATTGAACGCTTTCGATATCCGGTTGATCTTGATCATAGCAGCAATTGAGCGAGGAAGTAATCGGATAACAACACGGCAATTACACTGGTGGTAACAGCCGAAGTGCTGGCAATACCAACTTCCAGCGCCCCACCCTGGGTGTAGTAGCCTTTAAAAGATGAAATCGAACTGATGAGGAATGCAAAAACAAATGACTTGATCAGCGCGAAGGTGATGAAATAGGGATTAAACGCCAGTCGGATTCCGTAGATGTAGTCTTCGGCTGTCATGATGCCGGTGAGCGTGCCCACCAGGTACCCGCCATACAACGAGCAAACACCGGCCACGATAACCAGCAGCGGGTACATCAGCAGGGAGGCGATGATTTTCGGCAGCACGAGGTATGACGAAGAGTTAATGCCCATCACTTCCAGTGCGTCAATCTGTTCGGTGATGCGCATGGTACCTAAACCACCGGCCATGCTCGATCCCACTTTGCCGGCATAGATGATCGCCATTACGGTAGGCGCAAGTTCGAGTATAGTCATTTCGCGCACCACCTGCGAAATGATATACCGGGGGATCAGCGGGTTTACCAGGTTGGCAGCCGTTTGGATCGTGGACACGGCACCCATGAACGTGGAGACAAGAACAAACAATAAAATTGAGCCGATGCCGATGATGATACACTCTTCCAACACCAGCTGGTAGTACGTTTTAAAGGTTTCCCTCCGAACAAATAATGACCCGAGAAAGATGATGTAACGTCCGAATCCCTTCATGAAAAGGCGTGGTAAAAAAGCGCTAACTTGCCCAAAGATAAACGATTTTGCATGAACAAGCTGGCGGTTGTAACGGGTGGTTCACAGGGTATCGGGCATTGTATTGCCGAGCGTTTTGCCCGCGAAGGATTTGATCTGGTTACCTGTGCCCGCAAGCGTCCGCCCCTGGAGGCCATGAAGGAAAACATGGAGAAGAAGTACCGTAACCAGGTGTTTATCCACACGGCCGACATGGCCGAACGTGAGCAGATCAAGTCGTTCACCAGGTTTGTGCTGTCGCTCGGCCGGCCGATTGATGTACTCGTGAATAACGCTGGCTTTTATGTGCCCGGTAAACTCACTGAGGAGCCCGAGGGCACGCTGGAGCAAATGCTGGCGGGCAATGTGTTCAGCGCCTACTACGCCACGCGTGGACTGGCCGATCATTTTAAGGCAAGGCAGGCAGGCCATATTTTTAACATTTGCTCGGTCGCCAGTATCCGGGCCTACGTCAATGGAGGCTCGTACGGGGTGGCCAAGTTTGCCCTGCTTGGGTTTTCCAAGACGCTTCGGGAGGAGTTAAAAGAGTTTAATGTCCGGGTAACATCCATCTTGCCCGGGGCTACAAAAACGTCAAGCTGGGATGGTGTGGCCGTGGAAGAGGGGCGTTTTATGAAGCCCGAGGACGTGGCTGAAATGGTGTATGCCGCCTATTCCGTATCGCCCCGCAGTGTGGTGGAGGAAATCCTCATCCGGCCTCTTTTGGGCGATATTTAAGGCCATTCACAGGCCTAAATTCCGAACAATTAACCCATCAGGAAGGTTACCTTTGTACTACAATTCTGAACTGTGAAAACAGCAATTTCATCGCTGCAAAACTACTGCACGAGCCTGGTGAGTTACCACAGGCGCGAAACCGTTGAAGTCAAGATCGGGGATGTGCCTTTGGGTGGCAAGAATCCGATTCGGGTCCAATCCATGACTACCGTGGATACCATGGACACCCTCGGGTCGGTTGAGCAAACCATCCGGATGGTGGATGCTGGTTGCGAGTATGTGCGCATCACCGCGCCCAGTATCAAGGAAGTTCAGAATCTCGAAAACATCCGCAAGGAACTGCGCAGGCGCGGCTATACCGTGCCGCTCATTGCCGATATTCACTTTACGCCCAATGCGGCCGAACTGGCTGCACGCAAGGTGGAGAAAGTGCGAATCAATCCCGGCAACTATGCCGACCGTAAGCGATTTGAAACCATAGAGTATACCGAGAGTTCCTACCAAGCGGAGCTGGACCGCATTCGCGATAAGTTTTTGCCGCTGGTGCGGATCTGCAAAGAGTATGGAACAGCTATGCGCATCGGCACGAACCACGGTTCGCTGTCCGATCGCATCATGAGCCGCTACGGAGATAACCCTACCGGCATGGTGGAGTCTGCACTGGAGTTTCTCCGCATCTGTGAAGACGAGCGATTCTACAACATTGTCCTTTCAATGAAGTCGAGCAACCCGCAGGTGATGGTGCAGGCGTACCGTTTGTTGGTGCAAAAGCTTCAGGAGGGGAATTTCAAACCCTACCCGTTGCACCTGGGCGTAACGGAAGCGGGTGATGGTGAGGATGGCCGCATCAAATCCGCGCTTGGCATTGGAACCTTGCTGGAAGATGGCCTGGGTGATACTATCCGGGTTTCTCTTACCGAAGAGCCGGAAGCGGAAGTGCCGGTGGCTAAAGCGCTGGCCGACCGCTACACGATGCGAAAGGGAAGTCACATCAGGCCGATTGAGCATTACCCCATCGATCCTTTCAGTTACACGCGCAGGGTCACGCGGCAAACCGGCAACCTCGGTGGGCACGAAGTTCCGCGTGTGATCGCTGATCTCTCCGGCCGGCAGGCGCTCACGCCCGCTTCGTTTTTTGCCCTGGGCTATCAGTACTCGGTGCCGCTGGATAAGTGGAATATCACCGACATCGCATGCGATTATGTGTATGTCGGAAACAATACGGTAAACTTTGAGATTCCCGGCACGCTCGGTATTCTGTATGACGTGGCCACCTGGAAGCAACACAGGGAACAGCCTCGCGCGTTTCCCCTGTTCAACTTACAGGATTATATCGGTTCAGGCGATCGGTCAGCTACTCTCAACTTCGTTCGCACAGATCTACTCCAATTAACGAAGGAAGCCATCGGCAAGCTAAGGTCGGATGACACGGCTGTGCTGGTGATTGAAACGCAGAATGATCATGGATATGCTGAGCTGCGCAGGCTGTTTGTTGAATTGATAGAGGCCGATTGTCAGGTTCCGGTGGTTGTCGCCCGCAGGTATGACGGGTTGAGTGAAGAACAACTTCAATTGTATGCGGGAACTGACGTGGGCGGCCTGTTGGTAGATGGCCTGGGCGATGGCGTGATGCTCTCGGCTGATCAAAACCCACGACTCCTGAATGCCACTGCATTTAACATTCTGCAAGCCTCGCGCACGCGCATCTCCAAAACTGAGTATATCTCGTGCCCCTCGTGCGGACGAACGCTTTTTGATTTGCAGGAGACCACGGCCAAGATCCGGTCGCGCACCAGTCACCTTAAGGGCATTAAAATTGGTATCATGGGTTGCATCGTGAATGGCCCCGGTGAAATGGCTGATGCCGATTATGGATATGTAGGTTCCGGCCCCGGGCGCATTACGCTCTATCGCGGCAAGGAGGTGGTAAAGAAGAATGTGCCGACCGTCAATGCAGTAGATGAACTAATCGGTTTGATTCGCGAGGATAACCTCTGGATTGAACCTCAACTTGAAACACAACCGGTATGAATAACGAATCAGTAAATAAGGAGCAGAAGAAACTTTCGGTGCGGGAGTTTTTGTCGCTCGGTGAGGTGGGGGGTTACTTTTTTCGGGGCAAAGATCCGAGTCGGCCCCGGAACTTCAATATCCGGATGATGCATGGCATCAATAAGCTTTCGATCATCATGTTCCTGATCGCAGTTGTGGTTATTGTGGTTCGCAGATTTTTGTAAGCCCGGTTGATGAACATCGAGGCTTTTCGAAGATACTGCCTGAAAAAGCCCGGTGTTACGGAGGAGTTCCCGTTTGACGAGACCGTGCTGGTGTTTAAGGTTGGCGGCAAAATCTTTGCGCTGACGGACGTAGACACCTTTGAAAGCATAAACCTGAAGTGCGATCCCGAGCGTGCGGTGGAATTGCGCGAGCGCTACGATTTTGTTCAACCGGGGTACCACATGAACAAGAAGCACTGGAACACGATTCTGATCACAGGTGCGGTTCCCGATTCCTTTCTTCAGGGCGAAATTGACGCTTCCTATGCCCTGGTTGCCGCCAAATTGCCTAAAAGTGAAAAATTAAGGCTTGGGATTAAATAACCTGATAATCAAATTCTTACAAATTGGTTACTTTTATTACCCGGGTCGATATTCATCCGTCTGAAATCCTTATTTTTGACGATTGTACGTTTCCTATTCATGCTCAGGGCGTTAGGTGTTATAGCTGGCTTGCTGGTGCTCACTTCGTGCACCCAGAAAATGATATGCCCGGCCTATCAGAGCGCTTTTATTTTCGATAAGCCCACTGCGCGCGAGCAGTTTGTCTATTACAATGCCGACACGGTCAACACACGCGATGTGCTGGCGAGTGCCGGTAATTCCATCACGCTACCGCCCAAGCCGCTACCCGGCACGAAGTCGATGGTCGTAATGGGCGACAGCGTGGAAGCCCGGTATGAGGTGATGCAGGGCCCGGCTCTACCCAAGGCCAAAACCGTGAAGCGCGACCGGTATTTACTCATGCCGCGGAAGACTTATCAAAAAGCATTGCGCAGCCTGATGACCGTGGAGATGAAGCCGGTATATCCGAAAAAGGTGGAGGACGACTCGGCCATGGCCGCGCAACAACTCGCGAATATCATTCGCGATGAAAATGACTCGACCCTTGGCACGCGCCCGGAAGCAAAAGGCGATAGCGTGTATGTGATTTCAAAAGCAAAGGAGAAATTCAACGTAGAACAGGATAATTACTTGTGGTACTTCCGCGACATGTTGGTGCTGCCCGATGTGCGGCTGGCCATGACAGCAAACAAGGACGGGGGTAGTAATGCAGCGGGTTCAGGTAAGGGTAAGAAAGGCGGGTTCTTTAAAAATCTGTTTGGCAAGAAGAAAAAGAAATCGGCCAGTGACTCTACCTATGTGACTGATTTGCAATCCACCGACTACCCGATGGACAGCACCGCGCAGAAGCCGTCTAAAAAGAAGAGTGGTTTTAAGCTGAATCCGTTTAAGAAAAAAAGTAAGGTAGATCCGGCTACAACACCCAAGCCTCAGCAACCCGCCAAGAAGGAGGAAGAGGGTGATGGGTTTTGATTCAATATTGCCAAATTCTGAGCCGAAGTTAAGAGCAGTGAACGTTGCTTGCCAGCATCTTCTGCTAGCGAGACTTTTTCTTTGGATTAATGAGCGAAGAATCCCCCCAAACGCACAGTGGTGCTTTCCAATGGAGATTCTTCGCTTCTGCGTAGTTTACCGGACCATTGTTTTGTGATGAGGGCGTAGTCTTCGAGTTGATTTCCTGTGGTGTCCGCTCAGAATGACGAGTAACTTTTTGTGTTAATCGAACAACCTCAAATTCCCGAACTGATCGGCACGGGCGGATGGCCGAATGGCCAGCGGGCTGTTTTAATTCAACCAGGGTATTGACTAACAGCCGGCAATCTATTACATTCATCAGATTGTTTCCTGAACCTAAACTGCAATGCTATGCTACGGAACCTTGTTTTGGCCGCTTTTTCAGCCCTGCTGGTAAATTTTGCAAGTGCTCAACCTGTTATAACATCCTTTAGCCCCCAGGCAGGCGTGGTGGGCAGTACCGTTACCATAACCGGCACCGGGTTTAATACCACACCCGCGAATAACGTAGTCATTTTTGGCGCCACGCGGGCAACGGTTACCGCAGCCACAAATACGCAACTGACCGTAACGGTGCCAACAGGGGCAACGTATCAGCCCATTATGGTTCTGGTTAATGGACTGATGGCTTACTCGAAATACCCGTTCTCAACAACTTACCCTGGGTGGGGAATAATTAACTCAAATAGCTTTCTCCCTAAACAAGATTTTGATGCGGGATTTAGTCCCTATGCAAGTTGTCTTGGGGACTTAAATGGGGATGGCAAGGTAGATGTTATTGTAGCGAATCGTACCGGAAACTCTATATCAATTCTAGTTAACGATGGATCTCCTGGTGTGCTGAGGTTTAAGCCGAAATCAAGTTTTCAGACTGATAGTTGGCCAGTTTCAGTTGCCGTTGGGGACTTAGATGGGGATGGAAAATTAGACGTAGTTGTGGCTAATTCCTCCAGCAATACTGTATCGGTTTTTCGGAATTCTTCGAATTTGGGTTTGTTAAGTCTTGACACTAGAAAGGATTTCATAACTGCAAACAATCCAGTGTCGGTTGCCATTGGCGACTTGGACGGGGATGGAAGGTTAGATATAGTGGTGGCTAATAACCGGATTACCCCTGAAATGGGTGGCTTGACTTTACTTCGAAATACAGGAGGAATAGGAAGTTTAAGTTTTAATGGTCAAATGATTCACACTAGTAATTTTACATTCTATACATCAGTCGCAATTGGTGATATTGATAATGATGGAAAAGTTGATTTGGTGGCGTCTTGGCCTGTTGGATCTAACCCCGGGTATCTTTCTGTTTTTCGTAATTTAGGGAGCCCCGGAACATTGAATTTTGATTGGACGAGCTTTACTGGAAAACAGGTTGGCAATCGACCAACATCGGTTGTTCTAGGTGATTTGGATATGGACGGAAAGCTTGATATTGCATCAACAAGCAATTTATTCACTAGTCTTATAATTCTGGTAAAAAATACCAGCATCCCTGGTTTAATTAGTTTTACAGATGATCAGACATTTCTTTTTGGGCAATTACCGAGATCTGTTGTCGCCATAGGTGATCTAGATGGAAACGGAAAGCCAGACCTTGGAATGACAAATGAGGGCTCTAATAGTGTTTCTATATTTCGCGGCACAGGGCTTTCTGGTGTCATGAGTTATGATTCCAAGACGAACTTATCAACAGGTATGAGTCCTACTTCTGTTGCTATTGGTGATTTGGATGGTGATGGAAAGTCTGACCTAGTGATTACAAATAATAGTTCAATATCCATTTTACTACATGAGCCAAGGTCAGGCCAGGCCATTACTTTTAATCAACTACTGGATAAAACTATTGGAGATTCGCCTTTTTCGCTTGCAGCCTTCTCATCTTCTGGCTTACCTATTACTTATACCAGCAGTAACCCGTCAGTAGCAGTAATCAGTGGTAATAATGTGACTATTGTCGGAGCTGGCTCAACCGTAATTACAGCCAGCCAGCCGGGTAATACCACGTGGGCGTCAGCCATACCCGTACCGCAAACTTTGGTTGTGAAGAAAGCGCTCTTGACGGCTAGAGCCGATAACTCATCACGCGCATACGGTCTGCTTAATCCGGCATTTACGCTTTCGTACTCTGGTTTCGTTAATGGAGACAACGCTTCAGTAATCGACTCTCCGCCTACAATAAGTACAATAGCGACTACCTGTAGTAATGTGGGTACATATCCAATTGCAGTATCGGGGGGCACAGATAACAACTACATAATATCAACGGTAAACGGTACACTTACGGTGACCAAAACTATCCTTACGGCAACGGTTAGTAATTCAAGCAAGACTTACGGATCGGCCAACCCTACTTTAACCTTTACGTATTCAGGATTTGTTTGCACAGACAACGCAAGTTCTATTGATACTGCTCCCAGTATTACTACATCCGCCACCACCTGTAGTAATGCTGGCACATATCCAATCACGCTAACTGGTGGCACCGATAACAACTATTCGATAGCACCAGTTAACGGTACGCTTACAGTGACCAAAGCCAACCTGACAGTAACAGCTGATGCTAAGAGCAAGACGTATAATACCTCAAACCCATCCCTTACCTTCTCATACTCGGGTTTTGTCTGTTCTGGCGATAATGCCGCTGGCATTGATAGCCCTCCAACCATTAACACAACAGCCGTCACTAACAGCGATGTGGGCACCTACCCCATTACGCTGAGCGGGGGCAGTGATAACAATTACAACCTGAGCCTTGTCAATGGTACCCTTACCATTTCAAAAGCGAATCAGACCATTTCGTTTCCCGCCATCCCAGTGACCTGCGGTTGGGGCTCAGCAACGTTGCTTGCCTCGGCAAGCTCCGGATTGCCGATTAGCTACGCCAGTTCCAATCAATGGGTGGCTACCATTTTTGGCAATACGGCCAATGTTACCGGACCTGGATCAACGATCATTACTGCCTCACAGCCAGGTAACATCAATTACAACCCGGCTGTTTCGGTGCAGCAGACTATGGTGGTGTCATCAAATAATGGGTATATCACTCAGAGCGGGGACCTCTGTCAGAATGGATATGTCACATTGACGGCTGGTCCGGGATACAATTACAGCTGGGGTTATAACAACTTCATTATTGTATATGAACCTGGTGTTTATTCGGTGAATTACAACAATGGTGACGGCTGCTACGTTTACGCTGAGACCCAAGTTACACGGTATCAGGATCCTTGGGGATTACCCTGTGCGATGGCATTAAAGGTGGCTGAGCCGGAAGAATCATTTCTTGTCGTATTCCCTTCACCTGCTAACGAAAACGTAACGTTTGAATGGGGCAGTGAGGAGACAGGGGTTGCACCGCTTGTAGTTTTTGACGCGCTGGGGCGTGTTGCCGAGAAACGAACGGTTGAACTTTCACAAAGGCGCATAGGCATCGATACGAGAAGCTGGCCGTCTGGAGTATACTTTTTGCAGTTTGCCGACCGTAAATCGTACCTGAAGTTTATTGTATCGCATTAATCGAACAACCTCAAATTCCCGAACTGATCGGCCGGGGCGGATGGACGTATGGCCAGCGGGCTGTTGTAAGTCAATTGCTGTATTTGCGGGGTAACCGGGTAATGATCCATCAGCGCAGCCGGATAGGGCACTAACCGCGACACCAGATCATCGGTGCTGGCTGCCGGGTTTAGCCACACTTGTTCATCGCCCGGCTGAAGTATGGCCGGCATCCGGTCGGTTACCTTCGCCACCTCCTCGTTCGCAGCCGTAGTGATCAGACGAAAGGTGTGCTGCATCTCACCTCCATCTTCAAACTCCTCCCACAACGCTGCCATGAAAAACGGCTGGCGCGACTTCAGTGTAAACCGGTATGGTATCTGACCTTTCTTGCTCACTTTTTTCCAGGCATAGAATCCATCGGCCAACGCCAGGCAGCGTGCGTTCATGAGGTTTCTCCGCAATACAGGCTTCTGTGCAATCGACTCTGCCTGGATATTGATGGAACGCTCGGCAAAGTGTTCGTTCTTCACCCATGCGGGCGGCATACCCCAGTAAAAAAAGGAAAGTCCACGCGGGCTGTGATGGGTAATCACCGGCAGCAGGCAACCCGGCCCTGCGTTGTACACTGGCGCATAGCCGGCCAGGTCGGATTTCGTGTTCCAGTCGGTAACGGGGGCAGCAACAGAATAACGATCAATCATGTCGACAGAAACTGCAGGGCGCGCTCTTCGGACCAATATACGCCATTGCGGTTAAACTGCACGAATCCACAGTGGCCCCCGCGTAGCGGATACTCGGTCGTAATGCCGGGGTTTGCAACGTCAGGGAAACATTGAGGGCTGAGGAACGAGTCGTTGCGGGCATTGACGAGCAACGTGGGCACGGGTATGTTCGCAAGAAATCCGATTGCACTGCAGCGCGTGTAGTAGTCCTCCGCGCCAGCAAATCCGTGTACCGGGCCGGTATAGTGATCATCAAAATCGCGTAGTGTTCGAATGGTGTTGAGTTTAGCCGTGTCGAGTTGAGGAAACTGCTTTGCCTTGGCCATTACCTTCGCTTTCAGGTGGCGCAGAAACCGCTGGGCGTAAAGCCAGTTACCCGGCTGACTGATGGCATCGCAACTGCTCGATAGGTGAAGGGGCACCGAAAACGCTACAGCCTTTTTTACCGCGGACAATAAATCCGGTTCGCCTAAAAACTTGAGCGTAAGGTTCCCACCAAGACTAAATCCAACCAGGTTGATTTGGGTATACCGGGCTGCCGCGTGGGCAACTACCAGCCGAAGGTCGTCCGTGGCACCGCTATGATAGAAACGCAGTTGGCGGTTGATCTCTACGCTACATCCGCGGAAGTTCCACGCGAGCACGTCAAATCCGTTGGCCAGCGCCTGGCGCACCATGCCCAGTATGTAGGGCCGCTGCGAGTTGCCTTCCAGTCCATGCGAGATCACGACCAGGCGGTGATTATGTTGTTCATACCAGTCCAGGTCGAGAAAGTCGTCATCGGGAGTGGTGAGCCGCTCGCGTCTGTACGGCAGGGCTGGCACCCGCCTCAGCAAGGCCGGATAAATCGTCTCCAGGTGATGATGAAACAGCAGGGAAGGAGGACGGTAGGACAAGGTTGAGTTGAGAATTTTGATTTAAGATTTTAGAATCTTATGCAAGCACAATTGGATTCTGGATACTTGATACTTGATACTGGATACTGGATACTTGATACTTATTTCATAAATCCGAAACTAACTTGATATGAGCCAGGTGATGGTCGCCATGCCAGGCATACATGCCGATCAGGGTTTCAATTGATACCACTTTGCCCGTTTGCGGGTGTGTGAATGTTCTTTTCCTGTCGGCAGTGGAGAGCGATTTCAGGAGCGCGACCCATTTGGTGTGCAAGGCAGCCAGCAGGGTTAATGATATGTGGACGTCCAGTTTGGTGTCGGCTGTTTCGGCCCAGGGTTTTTCCAGGTAGGCTTTGATAGTCGGGGCGTCTTCCGTCAGCGCCCACTTGGTGCGGATATAGGCGTGCGTGTGACTATCGGCCGCGTGGTGTACCACCTGCCGCACCGTCCAGCCGCCTTCGCGGTAAGGCGTATCGAGCTGGGCAGCGGTGAGCTTGGTTATTTCTTTGGCAAGCCGCGCGGGTAGCGACTCTATCCGTTCAAGTGATGACTGGATCTCTGATTCGGTATAGGCATCTTTTGCCTGAAACTTTCCGATGGGGTATTGCTTATTCATACTCGTTTTTTTAGCTGCACACTACATGCGTCAAGCTACACGCTGGGAGTTCCGGTAGCTTGTTTCAGTTCTTCGTCTGTATAGCCTTTATGCAGCTTCACCGGTTTCTGTTTTCTTTGCCGCTTATTCCGAACGCGGATGTTGGTAAGTTCAATGATTAGCGAAAATACCACCGCGAAGTAGATGTACCCCTTGGGAATTTCGTAATGGAGCGCTTCCAGAAACAGCATAAAACCGATGAGGATCAGAAAACCAAGGGCCAGCACTTCCATACTGGGGTGGCGCTGAATGAACCGGCTTATGGCACCGCTAAAGAACATCATCAGGATAATTGAGACAATGACCGCAAGGATCATGATCTCGACCCTATCCGCTGTACCCACAGCCGTCAGGATGGAGTCAAACGAGAAGATGATGTCCAACAGGATGATCTGGGCAATTGTGCCTGCCAGAGTTACCTTCACGAGTCTCTTTTGGTCGCCTTCTTGCTCGCCCTCCATTTCGTGATTGATCTCCAGAGTGGATTTGGCGATAAGGAAGAGTCCCCCAAAGCCGAGAATAAGGTCGCGCCCACTTACCTGCTGGGCCTGGTCCATCAGGAAGTTGGCCGGGATGGTGAAGAGTGGTTCAGTGAAGCCGATGATCCAGGTGATGAACAGCAGAAACACGATCCGAATGCCCATGGCCAACATCAGGCCGAGGTTACGGGCCTTTTTGCGCTGGTGAACCGGCAACTTGTTCGAGACAATCGAAATGAAAATAATATTGTCGATGCCGAGTACGATCTCCAGGAAACAGAGCGTGAGAAAGGCTAACCAGGCATCGGCCGTCAGAAAGATTTCCATAGCACAAGGTGTGTCGGGTACCGTTTTGCCCGCACCGGCCGTACCGCCCAAATCGGGTTGGGTGTCGCGGCCGGTGCTGGGCAGTTCGGTTAATGCACAATCATTACTTTTTTACGAATGGGGTTAGCCCCGGTGCCTTCCAGTTGCAGGATATACATGCCCGCGGCCAGGTTACCCGTATCGATGGTCTTGCGGGTGTGGCCCGAGGGTATGGTGCCTCCATCCGTTGCGCGGCCGGTCTGGTCCACGAGGCGTATCTGCAGCGGCTGGTCAAACTCGCCCGGTAACTCCACCGTCAACTGCTCGTTAGCCGGGTTGGGGTAGGTGAGGACATCTTCCGGCAGGAGGTTCTCAAGTCCCGTGACCGTCACAATTGGGTCATTCAGATTGAAAACAATCTCGGACTGGAATATCTCTTTCGTGTCTTCGTTTTGCAGAAACACTCCGATGGCCAAATCATTCGTATTTGGCGAATAGAAAAGACTAGGTTCAGGTACCCAAATGAAGGGACCAAAAACATAAGTCGTGTCTGCTGCAACGGGTGGCGAATCGGGAGGCACCTCAAGTATACCACTACTGGTTGCTCTTGGGTGAGTTGATGTTTTTGTGCCTAGCACCGAGGGGAGCATTTTCTTTACCACGAACTCAAAATCGTCCTCACCCGATTTTATCATATCCTGTCGGGCGCCAAGGCTCACCTTAGGTACCAGTTGTTCAAGGACTCCCACGTATAGTACAGTTTTTTCATCCAAATCAACGGTCGGTTTGACATGGACCATCAAACTGATGCTGTCCGTGTTGGACAAATCGGGGCGAATGTACAACTCGGCTTGCGAAAGCTGAAGCGAGCGTTTGTTGAACTCGCCAGGCCCCCATTGGGT
>JBKCJM010000026.1:0-152618 GCA_046301755.1 Cyclobacteriaceae bacterium | reverse complement strand
AGTTATATCACATTTTACATCCGGCAGGGATTGGTGAACACGAACATTTACCACAACAGTGTGAACGCCACGGGCACGAGCACGAACAGCACGGCCTGTTATTTCGACCGTGTGGCATCGGTTGGCAACCGGGTGGTGAATAATATTTTCCGGGCCAATGCGGGGCTGGCGGTAGAGCACCGCAACACAACCACGGTGAACTCAGTGTTGGAGAGCGACCACAATGATTTGTTCAGTTCGGGTCCGCTGCTGGGGCAATTTGGATCGACCAATGCCGGCACACTGGAGGAATGGCGCGCGGCATCCGGGCTGGATGCGAACTCGGTGTTTTTTGATCCGCAGTATACGAGTGACACGAACCTGACGCCAGCAGCTCCGGGCATTGCGAGTGCGGGCAAGAACTTGCTGGGCACGATCGCCACCGACATCAACAATGCCCCCCGCACTACGACCCCGAGTTTGGGCGCGGTTCAATACAGCGCAGCTGCACTCACCCCGCTCAATGGCACGTACACGGTAGGTACCGGGCAGACGTACACCACGATCAACCAGGCGATCAGTGCGATGCGCACCAACGGCATCAGCGGGCCGGTGACGTTTTTGCTAGCCAGCCAGACCTTCAACGAGCAGTTTGTGTTGCCTTCCATCTCGGGTTCTTCGGCCACGAACACGGTAACCTTCCAGTCTCAAACAGGCAACCCGGCCGATGTTACGTTAACGTTCAGCGCCACATCCTCGGCCAACAACTACATAGCCCAACTCAGCAATGCAGCGTTTGTCACGTTCCGCAACCTGACCTTCCAGCCTACGGGCACGAATTTCAGCCGTGCGATCTGGGGTGTTAACCGGCTCACCAACCTCACCTTCGAGAACTTGCGGATCACGTTGCCCGCGACCACCAGCGTGACAGAAGATCGGACAGCGGTATTGTTGAGGCCCACGGTATCCACGAACATCCGGTTACTGAACAGCGTGGTCACGGGAGGGTCTCACGGGTTCATCCACGTTGGCAACAGCACGGTATCGAACTATTCGGCCGGCACGGTAATCACGGGCAATACGATCAGCAACGTGTACGCCCGGCCGATGCATTTGCAGTACCAAAACGGAGTTTTGTTCAACGACAACGTGATCACGGGTACCAGCTACAGCGATTATAATGGCACCACGATCTGGAACGGTTCGGGGAATTTGGAGATGCAGCGCAACCGGATAACGGGCGGAGCGGGTTATGGGCTATACTTGTCATACCCGAACGTGGGAGGCAGTGGGTTGATCGCCAATAATTTTATTGGCTCAACGAACTCAAACAGTTCGTACTACACATTCTACATCCAGCAAGGGCTGCATAACACGAACATCTACCACAACAGTGTGAACGCCACAGGTACGAGTACGAACAGCACGGCCTTTCATTTCGATCGAGCAGCTTCGGCAGGTAATCGGATTGTGAACAACATTTTTCGGGCGAACACGGGTCTGGCGGTAGAGCACCGCAACCCGACTGCGGTGAACTCGGTGTTGGAGAGCGACCACAACGATTTGTTCAGTTCGGGAGCTGTACTGGCCCAGTTTGGCTCAACCAATACGGCAACACTTGCTGCTTGGCGTACGGCATCCGGCCTCGATGCCAACAGCTTGTCAATTGATCCTCAATTCCAATCGGCCACCAATTTATCCACCACCGTTGCCGCGTTGTCAGCCGCGGGCAAAAACGTGAATGCCGTGGTGCCCGATGACATCAATGGTGTGGCACGTCCGTCATCCCCGAGCATCGGGGCGACTCAGTTTGGCGCCATCGGCACACCGCTGGCCGGCACGTACACCATTGATGCAGCCGGCAGCGGCCCCAACAATTTTATTTCGTTCACCGCTGCGTTGGATGCATTGAAGAATGCAGGTGTCAGCGCGCCCGTGGTTTTCCGCGTCAGCGGTAACTTCAACGAGCAAATCACACTGTTGAGCGTGGGCGGCTCGTCACCCACGAACACGGTCACGTTTGAATCTGCCAGCGGCAACCCGGCCGATGCAGTACTTCGGTTTACCTCTTCCACCAGCGCTGCCAACTTCACGGTTCGCCTCAGCAATGCCGACCACCATCGCATCCGCAACATGACCATTCGGGCCGAGGGCGCGACCTTTGCGCGAGCAGTATTCATCAACAACCGCGCATTGGATATTTTGCTGGAGGGGAACGTGATCGAAAGCACGGTCACTACGCTTACGTCATCCGATCGCAGCGGGGTAGTAATCAATGCCTCCGTGGCGCAGGATGTGCGGCTGCTGAACAACACTATCCGCCAGGGCGCTATTGGTATTGATTTTCAAGGGCCGTTCTCTGGCGCTACCGGTACGGTTGTACGGGGCAACACCATTTTTCAGAGTTTTCACCGGGGCATCATCCTGAATTATCACACCGCGTTTGTGTTGGATCAAAACGTGGTAACAAACAACCCCTCATCCACGAGTTTCGAAGGCCTGCTGATCACCAATGTGGAAGGGGCCTTTCGCATTACGGCTAACCGCGTAACGGGAGGCAATGCCACGGCTCTGGATCTCGTAACGGCCCAGGCAACAGCCGGAGCCCCTGGTCTGATCGCCAATAATTTTTTCCAGACGAACAATGCAGCATCCTTTCAAACGGTGAGCCTGAACTTCCTGCGTCACGTAAACTTCTATCACAATAACATAAATGCCACAGGTACCGGCACCGCCCTGTATTACACGTCAGGCTCTGGTACAAACGTTAACCTGATCAATAACATCATCAAGTCGAACGGCTTTGCGCTGGAAGTAACGGGCGGAAGTACAACAGCCATCGGCCAGATCAATTACAATAACTATTTTTCAAGTGGGGCAACGCTCGCCCGCTGGGGAGGTTCAGATCAGTCCAACCTGGCCGCGCTGCAGACGGCAACGGGCCAGAATGTAAATTCACTTTCGGTTGATCCGCAATACCCATCAGCTACCGATCTGGCTGCGGTCGCACCTTCACTGGCAGGTGCCGGATTTGACCTTACGGCTATCGTGCCCACCGATATTAATGGCGTGGTGCGCGTAGTGCCGGTGAGTATCGGAGCCACGCAGTTCTTGCCAGCCGTGACCCGCGATGGTGCCATTACCCGCATCGTGGCCCCGGTTAACTCCTGTTCGTTGACTGCTACCACGCCCGTAACACTTGAAATCAGCAATCTCGGAGCAACACCAATCTCCGGCTTTCAGGTGTCCTATCAAATCAATGGCGGGCCGGTGGTTACAGAAGCAATACCGGTGGCGGTCACGATTCTCCCGGCTGGCAAATACGAGTATACGTTCACCCAGCGAGCTGATCTTTCGGCCAAGCAAGTGTACACGGTTCGCGGCACCATCATCCTTTCAGGCGATGAAGATGCTGGCAATAATCAGTTAGATGCTACCATTACGCACTTTCCTGACCTGGTCACCACGCTCACCGGCAACAGCACAATCTGCCGGGGCGAGTCGATTACGCTGACGGCCACGGGAGGCACCCAGTATTTATGGAATACATCGGCAACGTCCGCCAGCATTACCGTTTCACCAACTGCGACTACGTTGTATTCGGTGCAGATCACAAATGCGAATGGCTGCTCGGAGACAAAGTCGACAACCGTAACGGTGCGCGAAAGCCCGGTCTTCAGCTTCACCGGTTCTGGCGGGTTTACGACTTCGTATGTATCGCCTACGCAAGGCGGCACCGCTGAGTTATTCGAATTCCGAATGGTGTACACCGATGCGGGTGGAAGGCTGCCGGCAGCGGGTTACCCCCGTGTAGAACTGGACGCGAACGCAAATGGTCAGGCAACCGATCCTCTGGATATCATCCGGGTAATGACGGAAGCGGACGCTACGGACACCAATGTTACGGATGGAAAAGAGTATCGGGTTGTGATTACTAATCTATCCGATCTCATCCGGTGGCGCTCACGTATCGTAGCCCGCAATACCGATGGCTGCCAGTCGCAGACATCCTTTGTCACAAGTCCGTTTGTTTCCAACGATCTGCTGGACGTGGCGATTTTTGCCAACGACATTTCGTTCAGCAAATCAAATCCAGCCATTAACGAGTCGATAAAGATTTACGCACGCATTCGGAACACCTCCGATTACCTGGCCGAAAACTTCGTGGTATCTGCCTACATCGAGGGCAACCGGGTTTTCACGCAAACAGTATCGGTGCTTGGCCCGCAAGGTTCTATCAATCTGCAGTGGGATCAGGCTTTTGCTGCTGCCGGATTCTATCCGGTAAAAGTTGTCATCGATGAATCGAATGTGCTGGTGGAAGACAATGAACTCAACAACTTTGCCATCCGACCCGTGATTGCGGGTGACTATCAATTGCCCGGTGGAATAGACTGCGGAGCCGCAGTGAGCCCCACCAGTGTACTTCCGCTCGGAGGCATTACCATCTCGGGCACGGCTCAGTACTTCGGAATCCTGCCGGGTGTTGATCCGGATGTAGCCGGTGCAACAGTTACTGCAAGCATAACCGGAGGAGGGCAGGCCGGCACCACCACCCGTGCAGATGGAACGTACCAACTATCCTTGTCAGCGCCATCCACGCCTGGCACCTACACGGTAACGGTGGAAGTAACGGACTTCACACTCACCGGCACACAAGGGCCGTTCACCATCACCGTGCTGCCATCGCCACCGCGCCCGGATCTTGTATCTTCCATTGTGCTCAATCAATCTACTTTGCTGCCGGGGCAGCCGGCAAGCGGCACGGCTACTGTTCAAAACATTGGCGATGCACCGGCCGCCAATTTTGTTTTCCAATACCTGAACTGCGATGCGATACTCGGCACTCAAACGATTCCCTTGCTCAACCCGGGGGAATCCCTGAGTTTCAACTTTACCACAACCACTAACGTTATTGGTGATTGCTTCAATCGCAACAACTGCGCATTCCGCGGTGAAGCGGATGTCACCGGTGTGGTGTCAGAGCGATCGGAGGCGAACAACCAGGCGGTTACCCTCCTGACCGTTTTACCCGATAAACCTGATCTCACTCCGGTCAACAACACCAACGCTGTCATACCCGGCTTGGTCAATATGCTTACCCCGCAGACGTTTTTTATTCGGGTAGACAACATTGGCGGTGTGAATGCCACCACGGCATTTGATGTACGGGTGTATATGAATGGCACTCTCATTCATACCGAGCCCCTGACTTCTCTTGCTACGTGTACGGGCCACACCTTTCCTGTGAATTACACATTCGCCACCACGCTAGATCACGTACTTGACATTCGCGTGGATGAGCCGATTGGCTCCGGAGCGGTGGATGAATACCGTGAGAACAACAATGAGTACAGCCGCACCATCCGCCACATACCGCCACCACCGGTATTTCCAAACCTGAATGTTAGCAATACCGATATCAGCGTAGTACCGGTGCTGCCACCAGCAGGGACGAACTTTAACATCAATGTAGCCTATCGGAATACTGGGCCTGTGGCAATCAGCCCGCCTTTCGAACTTGAACTGACCGTGATCGAAGGCGGAATACCCCGTATTGAAACCCGCACCATCAACACCGCGCTTAATGCGGGCGCTTCATCAAGCGTAACACTTACCACCAGTCTGGCTACGGATGGCGACCATGCCTTTCGAATCCGGCTCGACCATACCGGATTGATTACCGAGGGCAGTGAAGGCGATAACGTGGCGCAGATGCCGCTGTGTGTTGACTTCCTTGCAAGCCCTGTCGGAGGTGTTTGGGGTGGAGGCTTCTATCAGGGAACGGTGCAGAACCTGACCGCCAGCATCTACAACAATGGCTTGTTCACTGCAACCAATGTGCCGGTATCCTTCTTTATAGATAATGTGAAGGTCGCGTCTACCACCCTGCCCACGGTGGGGCCGGGTCTTCAGGCCGGTAGTTACTTTGTGTCCTTGCCTTACCTGTTTGCTACTGCGGGCACATTTGAGTTAAAAGTGGTGGTGGATGAACTTGGCGCTTACACCGAATGCCGGGAGGACAATAACGAATTCAAGCAAATGATTCAGGTGCTCGTACCGGCTCCGGATCTGCGCATTTTCTCTGAGTACATTTCACCAAGTAAGATCAATCCGGATGTAGATGAACCAATCACCATTTTCATTTCGTACGACAATGCGGGGGTTGGTGCTTCCGGGCCGTTCAAAGCACGCGTGTTGGTAGATGATGTACCGCTTGGGCCAGATGTTGATATTCCGTCTGTTTCTCCAGGTGACGATGGGACTGTTCAAATCACAACTCCGTATCGGCCGTCATTGGCCGGCATTCGCGTGATTCGGGCTTTGCTTGATCCGAACGACTTGCTGAATGAAACCACCCGAACAAACAACGAGGCTTCGCGTGCACTGGTCGTGGGCCAGGCCCCCAACTTGTTGTTCACGAACCTCCAGCCGGGTGTGGTTTGTCCGAACAATGGTGATAATATAACCGTGACGGCTGTCGTGCAGAACGCTGGCGATATTCAGGCCAGCGCAGAAATTCATTTCTTCTACCTGACACCAACGGATACCATTCCGATTGATATCAAGCCGATCACGGTGGCCGGAAATCAAACCGCATCAGTTCAAACCGAGTGGCTGGTGGTCAACAAGGACTACGCGTTATATGCGGAGATACGAAAAAGCGATCCGGTGGAGTTTGATGAATCCGACAATTTCATTCGCACTGACTTTTGTGCGGGCCCCTATTACAACCTGCTCGTGGAGGCCGTTGGACAGGGATTGGTGCAACGCACTCCCAATCAAAACCGGTTTGAAGGCGCGCAGGTGGTGGAAATCACAGCGGTACCGGCTGCCGGTTGGATTTTTTCCGGCTGGCAGGGCGATGCGACAGGGGCAGTCAATCCGCTTACGGTGAATTTGAATAGTGATAAAAACATTGAAGCGTTGTTTATAGAGTCAGTGGCAACTCCGGCCGGTGTGGCCGGTGCGCGCTGTGGCCCCGGCAGTGTGACGCTGACGGCTACAGGTGCCGTTGGTGCTCAAACCTATGCCTGGTATGCACAGGCTACCGGGGGCACGGCTATCCAGGATGATCCCGATCCGGACTTCGCGTCTCCCTCACTCCCGGCCACCACGAGTTATTATGTTGCGATTCGTTCAGCTGCCATCGAAAGTCCGCGCACCGAGGTAATAGCTACCGTCAATTCCATTCCTGCGAAACCGATCATCAATGTTGTGGGCAGCACAACGCTGTGTTTGGCTAAACAGGACAGTGTTCGACTTCAGGCTCCGGCATCTTTTGTCAATTATGTCTGGACGAACTCAGCCACTACCCGCGAAATTGTCGTGCGCGATCCAGGCTCATTTGCTGTGCAGGTAGTCAACGCCTCGGGCTGCTTGAGCGAGATTTCCGAAGCGGTAGTCGTGAATGCTGCCGAGAATTGTACTGAGCTGATTTTCTACAATGCAGTATCCGCCAATGAAGATCCACTGAACAGTTACTTCCGCATTGAAAGCATTGACCTCTCACCTGAGACACGCGCGAACCGGTTGAAAATTTTCAATCGCTGGGGCGACCTGGTTTTTGAGGCCCGCAATTACGACAACGTGAGCAACCGGTTTACCGGTGTGAGCCGCAAAGGTGAGCAGTTACCGGTAGGTACGTATTTCTATGTACTGGAATTTGATTCGGGCCGGCCAAAGGCAGAGGGATTCATTTCACTCAAGCGCTGATTACTCCCACACCACCAGGCCGGGTTCGTGGTACCACTGTGGGTAGCGCGCCAGGTAGAGTTTTTCAATTTCGTTCCGTTTGTTTTTCAGCGTGGGTGTCATCAGCCCATTTTCAACGGTCCAGTCGTTTTGTAAAATCACGGCCGTCTCGAGCTTTTCGTAGCTCTCCAGCGTGGCATTAACGCCTTGCAGACTGGCACTCAGGCTGCTTTCGATATCGGCCTTTGATTTTGCCTTCCCTAGTGCCGACAGAATGGTGAGCGCAATGGGTTGAGGGATGCCCATACCTACTACGCACACTTTTTCAATGTCGGGGTTAGTCAGTAACCTCATTTCGATCGGAGCGGGCGCAACGTATTTGCCTTTATCGGTCTTGAACAAATCTTTGATTCGTCCGGTGATGGTTAGATAGCCTTGCGCATCCACGCTGCCCTGGTCTCCGGTTTTCAAAAACCCGTCCTCGGTGAAAACCTCGCGGGTCAGTTGCGGTTCGTGATAATACCCCTGCATGGTGCCTCCGTGTCTCGTTTGCACTTCACCTTCCGCGCTCAGGCGCACCTCCACCCCCGGCCACGCCTGACCAACGGTGCCAAACTTTACCTCGCCCAGATTGCCATGGGAGATGGCACCGTTTTCCGTCATGCCATATACCTCGCGAATGGTGATGCCGAGTTGTTGATACCATCGTAAAAGAGCGATCGGCATGGGGGCTGCACCCGATATGGTGAGTATGGCACGAGACAACCCGAGTCCTTTCCTGATTTTATTCTTCAGCAAAGTTCCGACCACCGGAATTTTCAGTAAGGTATTCAGACGTTGGGGTGGCAGCTTTTCGAATATTTTTTCCTGAAACTTCGCCCAGATGCGGGGCACGGCAAAAAAGACGTGCGGCTGCACCGAAGAGAGATCTGCGGCAAAGGTATCAAGCGACTCCACGAATGAAACGGTGCTGCCCGTCCATACCGAGAGCACTTCAATCACATTGCGCTCGGCAATGTGCGACAGGGGCAAGAATGAAAACAGGTGCATCGGCTGCGTCAGACCAAACCGTTTCATCACCAGGTCTTCCGTTTTGGCTACTTCACCGAAAACCCCCTGGTTGAACATCACACCCTTGGGCACGCCTGTGGTGCCAGAGGTATACATCAGCGTGGCAAGATCATCGGGATTGACGGATGAATTAAGCAGGGGCGGATAGCGCTCAACGAGTTGCGTCCACGATTCACCGTCATCGGGCCCGTACCAGGGAAATGATATCTTTTTTATGGTAGCCGGTATCCCTTCTTTTTGCTGCGCGTAGTCATCCAGCTTACCCAAAAAGATTACCTCGGAACCGCTGTGTTCCAGAATTTGCCTGATGCCATGGGCACTGAGCGTAGCATACAATGGAACGGACACGAACCCCGCCATGAGAATGGCCAGGTCGGCCATGATCCAATGCGCGCAGTTTTTTGACAGAATGGCAACGCGTGCACCTTTGGGAAGACCCATAGCCTGCAGGGCTGCGGCCATGCTGCGGATTTCTCGGCCGGCATTGGCATATGAGAATTCACGCCATTGACGGGCCACCGGTTGGCGAAGGAAAATCCGGTTAGGGGCTTCCTGCTCCCACCGGCTGAAAAATTCCGTAATCACCCGAACAAGAAACGAAACCCGGGTTGAGTTTGCAACGCTCTTTACAGGAACCGGTCGAGCAGGTAGCGGATCACGTCTGTGGTGGTAACGATGCCCACCAGTTTCGATGGATCTTCGTCATCGACCACCGGCAAGGCATGAAACTCCTCTTCCGACAGAATTTTTGCCACTGCCCGTATATCGTCACCGGCTTTCACCACCCGGGGCTTGTGCGACATTATCTGGCCCAGGTTAAGCATGTCAAGAACGGCCTCATCAGTATCGCCTTCGCCTTCAAACATGCCGCTGAAGGTGAGGCGGTTCAGGTCTGTTTTGCTGATGATGCCCACCAGCTTGCCTTTTTGGACTACCGGCACGTGACGCACGTTGTGTTTGCGAACAACTTCACGGGCGCTTTCCAAAGAGTCCTTGATGTCGACCACATACACATGATGCGTCATGATCGTGCTTACGGGTTCATGCTTTTTCATGTTGATGTGTTTTGGTTGATGTTGTACCAAAGTTTGGCAGCGCAACAAGAGCGCACCATGAGGAACATCAACGGGGGAACTGATAAATATCATCGGGTTTGGTGGCACGGATTTTCCCCGTCAACGAAAAAACTTCCGGGAGGGCCAATCCAAAAAAGAGATATGACCCATTGCTTTCTAAGCAGCCGTAAGTGTACCTTGGTGCTAAACGCTGGCACATGAAAAAGTGTATTCCTGTCCTTCTTGCAGCCATTCTAGTCTCGGCCTCTGGGTGCGCTCCTCAACTAGCCTTCAACAACAGTGCACGAATTGATACCTTGTTTGTTATGCTGGAGATTTCTCCGGCTATAAGCGAGTTTGTAGCACGTGAATTAAGGGCTGAGTTTACAGACTTCGTTGCGGATTTCAACTCTGAGTCCCATGCGTTTAAGCTGCGGCAAACCGAAAAATTCGGTGCATCAACGCTGGCCATTCGATTTCTGGCAACACGATTGGTTTCCTCCAACCAGCAAACAGCCGGAGTTTTGGTGAGTCTGGCGGGCCTATCGTTGCCCTTTATCATGGCGGCTGCGGGGGCCGAGTTTGTCTTGTTTTTTTGGTACTTCCCGCGGGCTGCATCCGCAATGGAGGTCAAACTTTCTGATGATATCAATGGGGGGATGGAGGTCGCAGAACCTTTACTGAGCAGCCCGGGTTTTCTGAAAAGCCCCGAAAAACAAGTGGAGAAGCACGGCACTCGTTTTTATAGATATCTGACCGATCTTATGCAACATCTAGAGACATCTTATCGAAACAACCAAAAAAACAGGAGGCCTAACTAACGAAATGCCAGCCGACAAAAAACTTTTCCTCCTCGATGCCTATGCGCTGATTTACCGCGCGCATTTCGCCTTTACCAAAAACCCGCGCATCAACTCCAAGGGGCGGAACACCTCCGTTCCGTTTGGTTTTACCAACACGCTCATGGAGGTGCTCACCAAGCAAAAGCCCACGCACATTGGCGTGGCATTCGATACGGCAGCACCCACCTTCCGCGATGAACTTTACGAAGAGTACAAGGCTACCCGCCAGGAAACCCCCGAAGACATCCGCTATGGCTTGCCAATTGTCAAGGACATCATTCGCGGATTTAACATTCCCATTTTTGAGTTCGATGGCTATGAAGCCGATGACGTAATTGGAACACTCGCTACCCGTGCGGCATCGGCCGGATTCGAAGTGTACATGATGACGCCCGATAAAGACTATGGCCAAATCGTCCAAGAACATGTGCTGCTGTACAAGCCGGCTTACATGGGCAATTCTGTCGACATACTGGGCCCGAAGGAAGTTTGTGAGAAATGGGAAATTGAAAGCGTATCGCAGGTGGTGGATATTCTGGGCCTGCAGGGCGATTCTTCGGACAACATCCCCGGCATTCCGGGTGTGGGGCCCAAAACGGCTGCTGACCTGATCCGGCAATTCGGAACGGTGGAAAATGTAATAGCCAATGCCGACAAACTGAAAGGGAAGCTGAAAGAGCGGGTAGAGCAGTTCGGGCAGCAGGCAATTTTATCCAAGAAGCTGGCGACCATCATCACCGATGTGCCCGTGTCGTTTGATGAAGAGGCGTTGAGGTTCACCGGGCCCGATACCGAAATGCTGAAACCGATTCTGGAGGAACTCGAGTTCAAAACCATGATGCCGCGGATTTTCAGCCTGGCACCGGGTGCAGCTCCAATGGCTGCCCCAGCGGTGGCGCGGCCCGCGCAACTTTCCATGTTTGGTGGTGAGGAAAGCGCACCCCCGCCAGGCGAGCAGCGGATGTATTCGGCAACGGATGTCGACTACCGCATCATCACCACGCCCGAAGAACGTCTGCCGGTATTGGAAAAACTTCGAAGTGCTTCTGAGATTTCCCTTCAGATAATCACCAACGAAGAGGAGCATTTCGATTTTGCCTCCATGGCATTGGTGATTAGTGCATCTCCGGCCATGGCCTGGTATTTTCCGGCATCGGCTAACGATAATTTCAAAGATTTTGCTTCCCTGCTGGCTGATCCGCGCATCGGCAAGGTTGGCCACAACCTGAAGGCCACGTTGCTGGCACTTCGCAAACTCAACATCACGGTTGCGGGCAATTTGTTTGATACGCTCATTGCGCACTACCTCATCGAACCGGAGGCTTCTCACGATCTGGGCATACTCTGTGCACAATATGTCGGCCACACGCTGATGGCCGAAGGCGATGAGCAAAAAAAGGCTTGTGAGCGTGCCGACCTGGTGCTGCAACTCAAATCGAAACTAAAAGCTGAACTGGAAGTGCGCAGGCACAGCCTCTTGATGCGTGATGTAGAGATGCCGCTGGTGAGCGTACTGGCGGATATGGAATACGAGGGCGTGAAGGTGGACGAAGGCACACTCAAATGGATGTCGGAAGCGCTGAAAAAAGACAGCGATAAAGTGCAGAAAGAAATTTTCCTGGTGGCCGGCACGGAGTTCAACATCGGGTCGCCCAAGCAACTGGGCGAAATTCTGTTTGACAAACTCAAGCTGCTGGACAAAGCGAAAAAAACGAAAACCGGCCAATATGCCACGGGGGAAGAGGTGCTCATCAAGCTGGCCGATGAGCATGAGATCGCCAAAAAGATTCTGGAGTTCCGCGAGTATGAGAAGTTGCGCTCCACGTACGTAGATGCGCTGCCGCGGATGATCAGTCGCTTTGACGGGCGAATCCACTCCGACTTTCGGCAGGCCGTAGCGGCCACGGGCCGCCTGAGTTCCAATAATCCTAATCTCCAGAACATTCCGATCCGTACCGAAAAGGGACGACAAATCCGAAGCGCCTTTGTTGCCCGCGGAGGTGATTTTCTCTTTATGTCTGCCGATTACTCGCAGATTGAGTTGCGCATTGCCGCCTCCTTCGCCAAAGATGCCACCATGATTGAGGCCTTTCGCAACAAGCGCGACATTCATGCCACTACGGCTGCTAAAGTTTTCAAAGTTGCACTGGAGAAAGTAACGCCCGACCAAAGGCGCAAAGCGAAGGAAGTAAACTTCGGCATCCTGTACGGCAGCACGGCCTTTGGTCTTTCGCAGAACCTGGGCATTTCAAAAACGGAAGCCACCGAAATCATTGACTCCTACTTCCGCGAGTTTCCCGGCATCAAGCGCTACATGGACGACAGCATCAACTTTGCGCGAGAGAAAGAATACGTAGAGACAGTACTCGGCCGAAGGCGCTACCTGCGCGACATCAATTCGCGCAACATGACCACCCGCGGGTTTGCCGAGCGTAACGCCATCAACGCCCCCATTCAGGGAAGCGCAGCCGACATCATCAAAATTGCCATGGTGAATATCCATCGGTGGATCAAGCAGGAAAAACTTCGGAGCCGGATGATCCTGCAGGTACACGATGAATTGATTTTTGATGTACACCAGGAGGAGGTCGATTTGGTGAAGCCCAAAATAATGGAGTTGATGAAGCACGCTGTTACGCTGGAAGTGCCCATGGAGGTGGAGGTTGGAATAGGCAAAAACTGGCTTGAAGCCCACTGATGATACGAACATTCTTTTTCGTAATCACACTGGTTGGCATTTCGCTGAACACATCGGCCCAGTCGCGCCCGAAAATCGGGCTGGTGTTAAGTGGCGGAGGCGCCAAAGGCATTGCGCACATCCGGGTATTGCAAGCCCTGGATTCGCTCGGCATCGTGCCGGATTTTATCGCGGGCACCAGCATGGGCTCGGTAGTGGGCGGTTTGTATGCGGCCGGCTACACCGGCAATGAAATTGATTCCATCGCCAAAACGCTGGACTGGCAACAGCTTATGTCAAACAGCGTGTCCCTCGATGAAATCAACATTGAAGAGAAAGACGAGTTTGGCCGGTACATCTACGAACTGCCGATGAGCGGCTTCAAACCCAAGTTGCCGCTCGGCCTGATTGAAGGCCAGCACATTGAAGAACTGCTCTCGCGCCTCTTCTTCCACGTCAACGGCATTTCTAATTTTCAGCAACTGCCCACGCCATTTCTCTGCGTGGCTTCCGATATCGTGAAAGGTGAGCCGGTGGTGTTGAACCGCGGTAGCCTGCCGCAGGCTATCCGCGCCAGCATGTCAATTCCCTCCGTATTTGCGCCTGTGCGCATTGATAATCGTTTGCTGGTGGATGGAGGTGTGTTCAACAACATGCCGGTAAGCTACTGCCGACAGATGGGCGCCACCTTTATCATCGCATCTGATGTTGATGGCGGGTTGTACAAAGAATCGGAGTTAACCTCGGCCGCCCAGTTGCTCATGCAGACTGCGCTGCTGGCCGGCAACATCACCTATCGCAAGGAATTACAAGACGTGGATTTGCACATCGATGTTTTTCCACATTTGCGATACGGCACGATGGATTTCGAACAACGGGCAGATATGATGCGCGCGGGCCGCGAGGCGGTATCTGAGGTTATCCCGGAACTGGTTGACATTGCTGCCCGCCAGCGTGCGTTCCCGCTGCGGCAGTCCCGCAAAATTCCACGCGAAAGCACCCGCTACCGCATTCAGGAAATTGCCACGGAAGGAATCGGGGATGCCAACACCAGATTGGTGAGAGCCCGTTTTGAAGCGCAGCCCGGTGAGTTGTTGGGACCAAGCCCGATCGGATCGCGCGTTCACCGGCTGATGGGTACACGCTTGTTTGACAAAATCAACTATCGGATTGAGGGAGATAGTGTAACGAGTACGCTGACGCTGCAGGCCGCTGAACGCCCGGCCAGCGCAGTGAAATTCGCCATGCATTACGATACCGAACGCGGGGCAGGCGTGATTTTGAATTTCACGCAACGCAATCTCCTGCTGCCCGCCTCACGCCTCGTCACTACGCTTGACCTGGCGGAGAGCCCCCGGCTTCGCACCAATTATTTTTACTACTTCGGCAAGCGCATGCGCTGGTGGCATTTCAGCGAAGTGTATGGCGAACGACTATTGATCAACTCCTTCATTGAAGGCACACCCGTGGCCGATGTTTTCAGCAACCATCTTGGCGGCACAACCATGCTCAACTATTCCGTAAACCGCAACCGGTACTGGGGTGTGGGCATTATCGCTCAGCGAAGTCGGTTGCGCGCCAAGGTTGATCCGGCAACCGAGAGCAATCCCGATCCGCTCGAAATTTCGGACTATCGGTTCAGCACCGTGGGCGCCCGCCTGCACGTAGTACACAATACGTTGAATAAAGTATTTTTCCCCACGCGCGGTCGTTGGCTGAGGGCAGAGTAGAACTGGAATCTGAATCCGGAATTCAAAGCGGATTTGCTGGTAACCTTGCCAGATACATCCTTCAACTTCGTTTTGGAAGGAAACCTGCCTACCTATTTCCGGCTTAACTTGAAAGCGCTTCAGGCGGTGCCGCTCAGCAGGCGACTTTCACTTCAAATCTGGCAACAGGCGGGCTTAATGCAGGAGACGTTTTCATCGTATGATGATTTATCCGCGTACCGGTTGGCGGCCGGGGATTTCAATTCAGTGGGTGGCTGGCTTTACCGTTCGCGCTCGTCCGACCATCTTTTTTTGGGTTTGCGTGAGGGCGAGTTATCTGTACCTCAGTTGCTAGCAGTTGGGGCAAATCTGCAGTACACGCTGGCCAAAAATGTCTATATCACTCCGGGCATCAACGTGCTGGCGGCCGGATATGGATCATCTGAGTTCTGGAACGGCCTGGGTGATTTTAATTTCCGCGAAGCAGATCTGGACGGAGCTTTTTACCAGGTCGGCTACGGAGCCATGGCGTCCTACTTCTCGCTGTTGGGGCCCATTCAAATCGGTGTTTCACACAATGCGCAAACCAAACAGTTGCGCGCCTTTTTCAATTTGGGCTTCGTTTTCTAGCCCGGGAAACCGCGCTGCTACACGCATTCAACCGACTATCACTATTTCCATAACGGCTACCTGCGTTTGCTTAATTTTCCTTTCCGAACTCATTCAACTATTGATGCTTATGATCAAACGAATTCTGACACTGACACTGACGCTTGTGCTGTCGTTGGCGGGCCTGGCCGCATGGGCCCAGGAAACCTTTCCGCGCAATGATGTAAAAGACAGCCGCGCTGCCCAGTACGCGTTTACGAACGCCACTATTGTGGTCGACCCGCAAACCACCTTAACTAATGCCACGCTGCTGATCAAGGGCGAACGCATTGAGCAGGTGGGCGCCAACCTGGCGGTGCCCAAAGGCTACACCATCATCGACTGCAAGGGCAAGTACATTTATCCGTCTCTTATCGACATGTACACGAGCTATGGCTTGCCTGACGTGGAGCGTCCACGCGGTGGCGGGTTTGGTGGCCCCGAACAAATTGAACCCAAGAATAAGGGCCCGTACAACGCCAACCAGGCCGTGCGTGCACATTATAATGCTGCCGATGAGTTCACGATCAACACCAAAACTGCCGAAGAGTGGCGAAAGCTGGGCTTTGGTTCTGTGCTCACCTTTAAGGCCGATGGCATTGCGCGCGGTACGTCAGCGGTGGTAGCGTTAGGCGAAGGCTCGGAGAACAAAGTCGTTCTCAAATCAAAGGCTGCCGCTCACTACTCATTCAACAAAGGTTCTTCCAGCCAAAACTACCCCGGCTCCATGATGGGCTACGTGGCCCTGATGCGTCAGACGTACCTGGATGCCGAATGGTTCGTAGCCCAAAGTCCGCGCCCGTTTACCGATCAGTCATTAGAAGCGTGGATTCAAAATCAGAAACTTCCACAAGTCTTTGACGCAGCCAATTGGATGGGTGTGCTGCGTGCCGACAAAATTGCCGATGAGTTTGGCGTCCGCTACATCATCAAAGGCGGTGGCGATGAGTACAAGCGCATTACCGATATGAAAGCAACCGGTGCAGCCCTGATTGTTCCGATCGACTTCCCCGAAGCTTACGATGTGGAGGATCCTTACGATGCCGCCCGCACCAGTCTGCAAGACATGAAACACTGGGAGCTGGCACCCACCAATCTGGGCGCATTGGAAAAAGCAGGCATTACGTTCGCCATCACGGCCAATGGCCTGAAGAAAGTGACCGACTTTATGCCCAACGTGCGCAAGGCCATTGAAAACGGCCTGAGCGAAACGGCCGCATTGAAAGCCCTCACCACCACGCCTGCACAACTGCTGCAGATCGATGGCCAGGTAGGCAGCCTGAAGAAAGGCATGCTGGCCAGCTTTTTGGTGACGTCCGGGAAAATCTTCGATGACAAAACTATCATTCATCAGAACTGGATTGTGGGCCAGCCCTTCGCGCTGAAATCCCTCGACCTGCGCAACTTCAGCGGCAATTATGATCTGTCCGTGAACAACCAGAACTACAAACTGGAAGTGAGCGGAGAGGCCGGTAGCCACAAAGCCAAAGTAAAAGTGAACGACAGCACTACCGTAGATGCCACCGCCACCTTTACCAACAACCTGGTCACTCTTTCGTTCAAACCGCAGAAGAATAACTCCGCCAGCGTGCGCCTCTCGGGCTGGAGCGATGACAAAGGATTCAAAGGAAAAGGTCAACTGACCGATGGCACGTGGATCAACTGGAGCGCTGCGCGCACGGGCGATCTCACAACCAAGGCGCCCGACAAGAGAGATGCCGCTGCGAAGAAAGATGAGTTGGGCAAAGTGTACTATCCGTTCATGGCCCACGGCAGCCCCTCGCTGCCCGCGACCGAAACGTTGCTGATTAAAAATGCGACCGTATGGACAAACGAGCAGGATGGCATTTTACAAAACACCGATGTGCTGTTGAAGGATGGCAAGATTGCGCGCATCGGCAAGAACCTTTCGGAGCCCGGAGCAAAAGTAGTCGATGGCACCGGCAAGCACCTCACAGCCGGCATCATTGACGAGCACTCGCACATTGGCGCACTTAGCATCAACGATGTGGCCACCAACTCGGGCATGGTGCGCATTGGCGACAACATCGATGCGGAAGACATCAACATTTACCAGGCGCTGGGTGGTGGCGTAGTGGCGGTTCAGGTATTGCACGGCTCGGCCAACCCCATCGGAGGTCAGTCGGGATTGATTAAACTCAGGTGGGGCGAAAGTCCGGAGAACTATAAGATTGCCGGGGCCGATGGATTCATCAAGTTTGCGCTGGTTGAAAACGTAAAGAAGAGTAGCAACCCACAATCCATACGCTTTCCGCAAACCCGCATGGGCGTGGAACAAGTCTACGTAGACGCGTTCACCAGTGCCCGCGAGTATGAGAAGAAATGGGCTGCCTGGAACGCCCTGTCGGCCGCGCAGAAAACCGCAGCCAGCAAGCCGCGCAGAGATCTGGCCGAAGAAGCGATACTGGAGATTCTGAACAAAAAGCGCTTCATCAGCTGCCACAGCTATGTGCAGTCGGAAATCAACATGTTGATGAAAGTAGCGGAGCAATTTAATTTCCGCGTCAACACGTTTACGCACATTCTGGAAGGCTACAAAGTGGCCGACAAAATGAAGCAACATGGCGTGGCCGCCTCTTCGTTCTCCGACTGGTGGAACTACAAGTGGGAAGTGCGTTATGCCATTCCCTACAACGCGGCCATTCTACATAATGCAGGCGTGGTTACCGCCATCAACTCCGATGATGCCGAAATGGGCAGACGGTTGAATCAGGAAGCCGCCAAGTCCGTGAAGTATGGCGGCATGAGCGAGGAAGATGCGTTGAAGATGGTGACGCTCAACCCCGCCAAAATGCTGCACCTCGATGGCCAGATGGGAAGCATCAAAGTGGGCAAGTCAGCCGATGTGGTGCTGTGGAACGACCACCCGCTGAGTGTGTATGCCAAAGCGGAGAAAACCATCATCGATGGCAAAGTGTACTTCGACATCGAAGCCGACAAGCAGCGCAACCGCGAAATTGAAATGGAGCGCGCACGCCTGATCCAGAAGATGATTGGAGTGAAGAAGGGCGGAGCGCCCACCCAGCGGCCCGAGCCGCGGCAGCGCGTCAACTTCCACTGCGATGATGTGCTGGGCGTAGAACATACTGAAGAAGACTAACGGATAACTCACACAGATATGAAAAAGCTAGTATTCCTCCTTACCCTCATCAGTGCCGTATCCGTTGGTATCGCACAGACTCCCACGCCTGCTAAGCCGCAGGAAAAACCGATTGCGTTGATCGGTGGCGTGGCTCACCTTGGCAATGGCCAGGTGATTCAGAACTCCATCGTGGCGTTTGACAAAGGCAAGCTCACCATCGTGGCCGATGCCACCACCACCCGTGCCGACCTCAGTGGCTACGAGCAGGTGAACGTGCAGGGCAAACACATCTACCCCGGCTTCATTCTGCCCAACTCCCAAATCGGGTTGGCCGAGGTGAGCTCCATTCGCGCCATGAATGATGCCAACGAGCGGGGCGACATCAACCCCAACGTGCGCGCGTTGATCTCGTATAACACCGACTCGGAGTATGGGCCCACCTTCCGCTACAACGGAGTGCTGCTGGCCGAAACCACACCCACAGGCGGACTCGTCAGCGGCAGCAGCAGCGTAATGGAAATGGACGGCTGGAACTGGGAAGATGCCGTGCACACGCCCGATAATGCCATTCACCTCAACTGGCCTCCGCAAATCCGCAGGCAGTTCGACTTCAATACGTTTACTGTCAGCGATGCACCCAACCGCGATTACGACAAGCAGGTGGGGGCGCTTCACCAGTTGATGGCCGATGCGCAGGCCTACGCCCAGCAATCGCAACGCGAAAGCAATCTGAAACTGGAGGCCGTTCAGTCGCTCTTCAGCGGGCAGCGCGTGCTCATGGTGCATGCCGATGAGCCCAAGGAAATTGTGGAGGCTGTGCGCTTCGGGCAGAAGTATGGCGTAAAGAAAATTACCGTAGTGGGTGGCTATGGCGCCCCGGCCGTGGCACAGTTTCTCAAAGACAACAACATACCTGTAATACTGGCCAGCACCCACAACCTGCCCAACCGGGTCGATGAAGACATCGACCTGCCGTACAAGTTGCCGTACCTGTTGCAGCAGGCGGGGGTTCAGGTATCGCTTTCGCAGGATGGTGCCTTGCACGGTGCGCGCAACCTCGGCTTCTTTGCCGGCACGGCTGTGGCATATGGCGTAGACAAGGAAGAGGCACTGAAGATGATTACCTCCAACACGGCTAAGGCACTGGGCGTGGAGGCGCGCGTGGGCACGCTGGAGGTCGGCAAGGATGCCACGCTGTTTGTGAGCCAGGGCGATGCGCTGGACTACCGCACCAACATCTTATCGCACGCCTTCATCCGCGGCAAAACCATTGCACTGCGCAACCACCAAAACGAGCTGTACGAGCGCTACGCGAAGAAGTACGGGCAGATGAAGTAACGGACGACAGCATTTTTTTGAGATGGCTTCTACCGATCCCGGCTTCGTGCCGGGATTTTTTTTTGAGGGCGGCCACGGGCCGCTCCGGGGTGGCCGCCCTGCGGGCCTCACTTCGTTCGCCACTCCGCGTCCCTGCCGCGCGGTGTTGCAGCCGTCTGGATTTCCTCGCCACGGGGGGTTCGTCATGGTGAGGAGTGCCGCACGTGCGGCTTTCGTCATGGCGAGGAACGACATCCGAGGGACGAGGATGGCGGACGAAGCAATCCCTGCTGCTCAATGTTTACCAATAGCAATGGGTTGACTTAGTTGGTAGAGATTGCTTCTCCCGCTCTGCGGGACGCATTCGCGGGATCGCAATGACGAGGAGAACGTGGTCAAGTTATAGAATCGTGAACTGCCGGTTAAACCTCGTTTGTTGGTGAAGAACACCAACAAAAATGAGAGACTTTAAAGGCATAACGTCCCTCCACTGGTCGCGGGTTATCTTAACAACGAGATAAAACTATCAACGTTACCCAAACTGGTAACAGATTGGGTGGATTGTTTAAAGGTACCTGCAAAGGTGCCAACCGTAACTATGTTTTCGTTAACACGGTTTAATCCGATTGCATAATTGACATCATCTTGCATGCTCCCCATTGTTTTTTGCCAGATGAAATTGCCCTGTTTATCAAGCTTCGCAACAAAGACATCTCTCAACCCGTTTGCCGAAAACGTCTCGTCATTTAATGTGATGGTGTATGCATAGCTGCCTGTTATAAAAATGTTTCCGTTAGCGTTAACTTCAATTTCACAACCCTCGTCATTGTCCATGCCCCCGATGGTTTTGGCCCAAAGTGTATTTCCGTTTCTATCCAATTTGGTAAGAAAAATATCACGTTGTCCGTTACTCGTTAAGTTTGTGGATCCCAACCCAATCTGCGTATCATAAACGCCCGAAACATAAATATTGCCTTCCCCATCGGTGTCAATTCCTCGCGCATAGTTTTCCCCTTTATGCCCAAATCTTTTCGCCCACAATGCATCGCCCTTGGCATCCAGTTTTGCGATGAAAACATCTCCATTGGCAGAAGTTGCTGTCAACGATATGGTACCGACTGTAAGCACTCCGCTGAATGTGCCTGTTATGAGCGTGTTTCCGTTTGCATCCGAACTAATGCCTCTGCCGGCAGCATCGCCTGTGGCCGAAAACAACCTGGCCCATTGCAGCAAACCATTGCTGGCGTGCCGGCATACAAACATTCCATGCGTTGTAGCGTTGCTAAGAGTTGTATTTTCAAACGCGATGCCCTTGTTGGCAAAGCCAATTGTCAGCACCGCATTATCAGGCGTTACGTTGATTTCGTTGCCGTAGTCAGTTGAATTTCCGGTGCCCATTTTAGCCCATAGACATGCGCCATTGGCATCGAATTTTGCAACAAAAACATCGTCATCGCTAGTTCCGGAATCAAGCGAAACGCCATTCCCAAAATTGATGCTTTGGCTAAACATGCCTGTTACGTAAACATTCCCTAATGCATCGCCATCGACATCTACCGCCAGATCGCTTCCAGTGCTACTTCCGAAGGATTTTTGCCAGATGAAATTGCCATGTTGATCTAACTTGATTATAAACATGTCTAAAAATCCGTTGCTTATCAGTGTTATGTCTCCCGCACTCATAGTGCCTCTGAACGTACCCACCAGATAAGAATTACTTTGAGCATCCAGAAATACCCCTCTGATCACGTCATCATTTGGCCCGCCCACCGATCTGAGCCATGCAAATTCCGCAGAAGCAGGCAAGTCGGGCAAAGGCGCACTCATTTCGTTTTGGCAGGCTAACAGGCAGCATGCAAAGAAGCCACAAGACAGGAAAACTCGCATCTTATGGTGCGTCCAGAATTTCGTTCACTTTTCTTCGGATAAGCGTATACGGAGCGGTTTCCGCGGTTGGTTGTGTATTGACAGCGCCCAGGCTTCTTTGCACGAACAGAATGCCAATTACATTTCTCTTTTTATCAACCCAGGGACTAAAACCGAACGCTCCCTGCGAGCCAAATGCCGTGGGTAAACCATTTGTAAGTTCCTCCACCCAACACCCTAGGCCATAGCGGAAATTCTGCCTCAACGGATCACCTTCGTAGGGCGTAAATGCAATGGGCACTCCGTTCGTCTGGTCCTTTAGTATTTCATCAACAGCATTTTTTGTAAGCACCTGCACACCCTTAAACCGTCCCTCGTTCACGAGCATCAGCAGTAAGTTTGCAAACTCCATCATGCGGGTGCCCGCACCCCCGGCTATGCGGTAGTTGGTGGTATTGCCCAATGCAATGTAGTTGGTGTTGGGCATGAGGCATTTATCTGCCACTTGTTCTCTAAAAAGGACGTCCCACGTTTTCCCGGTAACTTTCTCCGCTATGCCTCCGGCCACGTGCATACTCACGCCACCGTACCCAAATTGAGATCCATTGGGTCCGTACGGCATGGACGCTCTCGCAGCGCTCGTGGTTCCGATCATTCCGCCCTGACCAATGCCCTTTACCGCATCTTGTAGATTGACCAGGTCGGTACTAATCCATTGACTACCGCCTGAAAACCCGGCCGTGTGCGACATCAGTTGCCGTAAGGTGATGTCTCGTCTGTCGCTGGCAGAAAACTCGCTGGGGTAAAAAAGGCTTACTTTATCGTCTAACTTTATCAGCCCTTGATCCACCAGTGTCATAACGGCAACCATAGACGGCAGTTTGGAGCCGGACGCAATAGGGATATACGTGTCATCTGTATACGAACCGAAGTATTGCTTATACAATTGCTTCCCGTCTTTGTCCATCACCAGTAGTCCCGCATTGCCGCCAAAGGCACTGAGGTTAGCTTGCATGATCGATGTGAGTGGTGAAAAGTCTTTTTCTTTGGACGGGGCCGTTGGCTGGGGATCATCTTGCTTGCTGCAAGCGGCAAGTAGAGTACACGTTGCAAAAGCGACTGTTTGAATGACTTTCATTTGACGAGTTTCATTATGCCGCCTTAGACACCGTTTGTTGCATCAGGTTTAATGTAGGATGTAGAAATAATCTAAGCTAATCCTGGCTTCGGCAGACAGGCTTGTCGAGACCGGTTTCGTTTATCCATTAGCCTTCCACATCCTGAAACTTCGGAATCAGCCTGACAGTACAGTTGTTTTTTGAGGGCGGCCACGGGCCGCTCCGGGGTGGCCGCCCTGCGGGCCTCACTGCGTTCGCCACTCCGCGTCCCTGCCGCGCGGTGTTGCAGCCGTCTGGATTTTCTCGCCACGGGAGGTTCGCCATGGCGAGGAGTGCCGCGCGCGGGTGGCTTTCGTCATTGCGAGGACGACATCCGAGGGACGAGGATGGCGGACGAAGCAATCCCTGCTGTTTCATACTTGACTAATGGCAATGGTTTGACGTGGTCTGTAGAGATTGCTTCTCCCGCATTCGCGGGATCGCAATGACGAGGGAGGGCGGGATCGCAATGACGTCTGGCCTTCGTCATGGCGAAATGTAATACTCGGGGAGTGTTACAGCCAACGTTTGTCTTTATGCAGTGTGGGGAATAGGAGGGCTTAAAAATGAAGCGCAGCGGAATGTTAAGCCCGACTTGCTCTGAACTGTCCCCCGTGACCAAACTACATTTTGAAACATAAACTTTAATTTAACACCGAACCCCGCCATTGCATAAGCATTTTGTTGGCAGTAGTTGGGCATCTCCTAACTTCATTCGTGGTGCAATCTCTTGCCTCTCATTAGTTGACAACGTTATTTTTGTCAGCTGTAAGTAGCCCTGCATCCTTATTGCCTTTACCTACGGCAACTTGAACACTTTTATCAATAGTTTGAACTAATAAACCATGCAAGATTATTTTACAACCAACTTTACGTTACTGAAGTTTCCATTATCGAAAATGAAAATAATGTAGACTCCTGATGCAAGTTTAACTGATGGGATAAATTCGAACGTACCCGATTCATAAACTGGTTCACTAAGAATTATTTTGCCATCTAAACCTTGAATATTAATTAAGATATTTCTGTAGCCAGAGTTAGGGAGGTTGATATAAAAACTTTTTCCTTCATTGGGATTAGGGTAAATTGAATTTGTGGGCAAGGGAGATTCCACGTCTGTGGAAATAACCCTTGAGTAATCAAATTTCCCATCATAATCTGTCTGTTTTAACCTGTAATAATTTATGCCTTGAAATGGTGAAATGTCTGTTACCGAATACCTCAATTGTTGCGTGCTGTTTCCAGCGCCTGCAATTTTCGTTAATGAATAGAAGTCAAATCCAGTGTTACTTTTTTCAACGGTAAAGAAATCATTGTTAATTTCGGTGGCGGTTATCCATGAAATTTCAACTCCTTCTTTACCTAGCTTGGCTTTAAACTCCAACAACTCAATTGGAAGCGGACTTGTTGCTGGATCTAAAGTTCCAATGGTATAATAAAAATTTGTGGTGATATTAGAGGCGTCAACCGCAAATCTTACCTGGTCACCTGAAGCACTTGGGGTCGTTCCCGGTACAATGGTAAAAGTGGCAGAAGGAGAATTTCTGTAGAGTAAAACATAGTTAGACGGTACACCAGGTGTATTACCAATTCCATAATCACCGAAGTCAAAGTATATTGTAACCAAACCATTGTTTGAACCAATATCAGTTTTATTGATATACCAGTCGTTAATCCATCGTTGAATAACAGTTGCCGGGAGATTGGAAGTTGAAATGGCCGGTGTAATTGGGCAGTCAATTCCACATGTTAGATAGTCGCCATTGTCTTTCAGGAAATCACCCGCTCCGGTACCTACCCTAAAACCCATGCCTGAACTTTGTCGTGTGGCAGCTATACTGTCTGTTGCTGATTCTCTTCCTATACCATTTACATAATAAGTATAACTTGAAGAAGTTGGAGGAGTATACTTACTATTCGATACTGTAATTGAATAAAAGGCACTCTGGTTAGTTTCAATTAGTGTTCGCCTGGTTATTGAAAGTGCTGAGTAAAACTGACTGAACTCAGCCATTTTTCCGGTTAAAGCCTCACCGGCTTCAAAGCCGGGATTAATACTCTGTAATAATCGGATTGAATTAAAATTAAACACGTTCGCATCTGCCTGTGTTGCGGATACGGTTCCGTTATTGAACAACTGGCGGTTAGTTCCGTTAAATCTACCGGATAAAATCATAGGCGCTCCTACTGTAAAAACTGTGGACGGAGAAACACCTGAACGCTCAAAAACAAACTGATTACCGCTTCGTTGGTTGATGTTTGCAAAATTAACATTACTCCAATCGGCACTTGTAAGAGCCGTATTACCTAACGACCAAACCCTTAGGTTGGCAGTAGAGCTTATATCAGAACGCAGAACAGAATTTACCGTAAGCAAATTGCCAGTGTAGGTAGATGCAAATGTTGCCGTCAAATTAGTTTGCAATGCATTTGTTGCTTGCATACCTGGCCAGGTAGTAGAGCCATTAAGACGAATAATACTACCCCCACTTACAATTTGAGGCTGGCGGGTAATAGCCCCTGTTTGCGATAAATTTATTCCATTGCCACTTTGATCATACCAAATAGAAACGTAGGCACTCGGAGGTGTTACAGGAAGTGTAGACGGAACAGTTGGCCCACTTATTCCATAATATACGGATTGACCATATTCTATGTATTGCCTTTCAGTTACTGACAGAGCTGTGCTAAAGTAAATGAGTTCCTGAATATCTCCATTATGTCCTTGAACATTGGCAGTAGGTATGGTACCTATTGCAAACTCACCGGCAGTGATATTCATGGTGGCTGGTGTACCAATATTGGTCATTGCTTGTGCGGTACCATTTATCCACTGTGTTAGGGCCGGTAAAGATGTTCCCGGTAAAATTTGGGATGAAATATACCACGTATTGGTGTTTAGCAAAGAGCTTCCAACCGTACCGGCACCTTGGTTTTCCACACCATACCTACCTTGCGTGGCGCTGTTAAAGGCAAACCATGCGCCATACCTTCTGCCGCCTACGCTATTATTGCCCCAGCCAAATAATTCGCCACCGGGGTTAGCAAGACCTCGTGCTCGCCAAACACATGAAGTGCTCACGGGCTGAGTAGTTAAAAAGAAAGCATTTTTAAGATAGGTACCATTAAAGAATATTGTAGGGCGGTTTGAAGCATTTTTTTCTATCAAACCTGCATTAATAATTCTCGGTTGTAACCCAGCTGTTGCTTGTGTGGCGTGCCTGTTGTTTCCACTTTGATCATACCATGTTGTAACAAAGGCGCTGGGTGCTCCTGCTGGCAAAACAGATGGCAATAACGGTACACTTATATTATAGTATTGAGACTGTCCCCATTCTAAGTACTGGCGATCAGTATTTGATAGCGCACTTTTAAATAAAATCACCTCAGACATTCGTCCAGAAAAAAAACGGCTTGGACCTGAATTCCAAGCACCTATTAAAAAGCGACTTTGAATGGTGTAAGCACCACAATAATTACCGGATGATACATTGATTCCATCCCTGTATAAAAATTCATTGGTAGTGGTATTAACCCACGTAATTAGGCGAAGTGAACCGTTTCCGGTAGTAATTATATCCTGGCACGAAGCACCAGGACAACTACTACACATAGTTGGATTTGTGAGACCAGCAGTTATTGGCCTATTTGGCAAATCTGGTCTGTCTTGTATTACGAATCCAGGGGAAGCTCCCCCGCAGGAGTGGTTGTTGTCTATTAAGGCTTGGATATTGGATATAGACGTCCCAACAGTGTTCCAGGAAGCCAATACGCTGGCGCTAAAACCAGTATAGCCAGTTGTTGAAAAAGAATTTGTAGTGAAGTAATCATTTGCTCCATCAAAAAACAGGGTAGGTACTCCATTTCTGCGCTCAACAACACCAGCGTTAATAATCCTGGGCTGGTTGGCTACTGCAGGAGGCGAAACATTGATACCGTTTCCGCTCTGGTCATACCATATTGTTACAAAGCCACTGTTACCGACTCCAACAAATGTTTTTAACGCAGTGGTATCCAGGTCGCCAGCGGAAGTAAAACCAATGTTACTGATGGCGTTATCACTGCTTCGCCTCACTTGAATGGCCGAACCGGCATAGGCACAACGTAATCTTCTTAAACTATAGGCTACATTGGCATTTACCGATAGGGCACTAATTGGATTAGAAGCCATAACGAATGCTTTCAGTGCAATTGTATCCAAATCTCCATTAGAAGTAAATCCTATATCTCGGGTGGCGTTATCACAAGACCTCCTAACATTAATAGCACTACCGGCATAGGTACATCTTAATTTTCTTAAACTGTAGGCGCCTTCTGGAGTGGGGGTAATAGCACTTAAAGGATTGCCAGATAAAACAAAATTTCTTAGCGCTGTGGTGTCGAGGGTTCCGCAGGAAGTGAAACCTATGTTTGTGGTTGCATTATCGCAATCTCTGCGCACCTGGATGGCATTACCAGTGTACGTTGGGACCACCTTGCGTAGACCGAAATTAGCTGCCGCACCGTACTGAACCTGAGCATTTAAAAGAGCACTTAAACCAAAAAGATTTATTACTACAAATGCAAGTCTTAAAAAGGTCTTATTTAACTCTCTCTCTACGGAGACGAAGTTTTTGGATGTTTTTATGGAATTTAGTTTTGTCAAATAAATTAAATGCGTTTGTAAACGATAAATGTTTTTTGTACACAAAGGTAAATTATTCTCAAAATATTTGGAAGTAATTTTCATTGTAGCTGTATTTTTCTGCGTCTTGTGGGTAACGTGAGTATTTGTGCAGTGGTGGGCTTTCGAAGCCGCGTCCTGTCCACGTGGGCAAACTTTATAAAATAAATATAACTTGATACCTTGATGTCACGCCACCATTCCGCAAACATTTTGTTGGTAGCTGTAGGGCCCTTGTCCACACTTCATTCGTAGCCTTTATTCCTGTCACTCGTTAAGTTACACCAATCTTTATTAGTAGAGGTGCGGTGGGGCTTTTTTCATTGACTACTTTCTCCACTCAATAATATTTCTTCTCTCACCTTCAACTCACCCTTAAACGCCCGCTGGCTCAAACTCCCATACAAATTCTCCAACTCCTGCAAGCTTTGTTGGTATTGGGTTTTGAGGGCTTCTGTTTTTTCTACGATTTGGGCAAATACGGTTTGGAGTTCTACAGTAGGAAGTGGAATTTCAAATGATTTGATTTCTATCAAATGTAGGTCGGGAACACCTGACCCTTTAATTGACTTATCAGCTTGTCTTTTTACGAATGGGTGATTAATAGCATATTGGAGGAACTTGGGAAGAATAAGTTCCTTTTTAGGTTTAATTAACGCCACACTTACATATAGACAAAATGGTTTTTCTGTGTCAACGACACAAGCTCTTCCGTACGTTGCACCTACTTTAGTATAAACAATATCTCCTAATTCTGGCTTACATCTTTTTGTGAACTTATTAAAATCTTCAACCGAAACATATTTACATTCAGTAAAATCTAAAAAACCATTTGTGATGTTCTTTACCGAAATGAAAGGCATACCTTCATCTTTGTACTCTGGTTTTTTGTGTTCTCCGTCCGTAATTTTAGTTGATAAATCACCAAGTTTATGATATGGAAATCCTTTATCAATGAACATTTCCACAAAAGTGCTTTTCAAAAATTCATCCAACAGGGCAATGCTTTCTTTGCGTTGGGTTATCAGGTTCTCGGCTTTGCTTAATAGATTGGCAATGTGGAGTTGGTCGGAAACTCTATCTGTAACAGGTAGTTTTTTTTCTTTTAAATATTTGAAATGTCTACTATATCCTTTATCAACTATTTTAATTGATTTTAGGAAATAGTAATAATAAAGAGCATTGTGCTGCTCATTTTTCAATGTTAATACCTTTACCCCATCGGCACCAATTGTAAAAGGAAAGTCAACATATTTGAATATCTTGGTGTGGTCTCCAAAAATAATAACAGGTAGGTTTTCTTTGACAACAAGTTTTTCATCATCAGTATATCCGCCAATGAAGGCTTGGCCTTGGTCAACGATAGGATAATTGCCTGCTATTTTATAGTCTTCCTTTTTCACCTTAGTAAAATTGGAAGTAGAATCTCTAAAAATATTTTCAAATGGCTCAAACTTCATCACACAAATTCTTTTAACTCGTTTAACCCTGTTTGAATGCTTTGCTCCAGCTTTTCGAGTTTTTTAAAAATCGCCTCCGGCTTTTCATACTTTACTTCTTCGTACACTTCTTCTTTATAAGTGCTCAAATTCAAATCATAACTATTCTCCACAATTTCTTTTTTCGGCACCATATAGTATTTCAACTTTCGATCGCTATCTTTTTTAGCATCTCTTTTTTTGTAATGCGACACAATATCAGCTAAATCACTTTCAGCAATTTTGTTTCTTTTGTCATCCAGTGTGTAGCCGTCTGCTTGCATATCGTAAAACCACACGTGGTTGGTTTCTCCGCCTTTGGTGAAAATTAAAATCGCGGTGCTTACTCCGGCATAGGGTTTAAACACTCCGCTGGGCACGGCAATCACGGCTTTCAATTCTGCCTTTTCAATAATCAGTTTGCGCAGAGCTTCAAATGCTTTTCCGCTGTTTTGTATTACTCCGCTGGGCACAATCACGGCAGCGGTGCCACCCATCTTAAGCATGTTGTAAATGCGTTCTACAAAAAGCAATTCGGTTTTCGTAGTAGGTAGTTGCAGGCTTTCGTTAATGTCGCCTTTGTCTATGTTTCCGGTAAAGGGTGGGTTCGCCATAATGATGTCGAACTGGCTATTCTCGTTGTAGGTTTTGCTGAGCGTGTCTTTGTAATCAATCTTCGGTTCGTCAATGCCGTGCATCATCATGTTCATCAACCCCAACCGCACCATCGTAGTGTCAATGTCGTAACCCACAAAACTCTGGTCGAGAATGGATTTTACTTTCTGCGTAAGCACGGCACTAATGGCGGCACGTTCAAAACCATCTTCGTCTTTCTCTAATTTCTTCTTGTCCTTCTGCCTTACCAAATCGGTGAGAATATATTGATAGGCTCCCAACAAGAAACCGCCTGTTCCGCAAGCGGGGTCGGCAATGCGTTGGCCTAATTGCGGGGCCACTAACTCGGCCATTAGTTTAATAATGTGGCGCGGTGTTCTAAACTGTCCGTTTTTTCCAGCCGTGGCAATTTCACTCAACAGCATTTCATACACATCACCTTGTATGTCCTGAAAAGCGTGGCCGCCTTCGGTAGCATCTTTTTCAATTTCTTTAAAAATGTCTTCCACAATGTTGATGGCCGAAACCAACAAACTTGCTTTGGGCATAATGAAAACGGCATTGGCCATGTGCTTGGTGAACGGAGAGGTTTCACCATTCAAGTCTTTTAGAAATGGAAACACTTTGTTTTGCACGTGCAGCAACATTTCATCAGCCGGTTTGTGTTTGAACACACTCCAGCGCAATTCATTCTTGTCAATTTTCTCATTGCTTCCCGGCACAGTGAACTTGCCTTTAAAACGTGACGTGTATTTTTCTCCGGTAAACTCAGCATCGCGTTCGCGTTTGGCTTCCAAGTCGTCCAAACGTTTCATAAAAATGAGATATGTGATTTGTTCAATGGCTGTTAGCGGATTGGCAATACCGCCTTCCCAGAAATTCTGCCAGAGTTTATCAATGAGAGATTTTAAGGTTGCGTTATTCTGTAGCATTACTTTTTCTTCTTTTTCTTTTTGTCACCTTCTTTCAGTTGCAAAGCTGATTTAGCATTCAGCGAAGTAACTACCTTTTTGCCTGTTCGCTCCTCTAATTCCCTCCTTGCGTTCCTGGCAATATTGCCACCCTGTTTCGCTACTTGTTTACTGCCCTCAAAAGTTTCCGGCTTAACCGCTTCTGAAATTTCTTTAGCCGATGCTTCTGCCAGCATATTCAAAATCAGGTCGGTGTTGGTCATGTTGTCTCGAAGGTTTTCCTTTTTTTAACCTTTCGGAATTTTGCATTCTTTCGTGGTTTTATCCGACCATGCTTTTGTGTTGATGTCCGTAAGTGTTGCAAACTGAACGCCTTCTTTCAGTCCGCGTTTCCTCCATTCGTTGGTAAGTTCTTTTCTTATCTCAATACTTTTCAATCGTTGGTTAATCCAGTTTTCGGAGTAGGCTAAGTTTAGATATTGCTGTAACGCTCTGTCAATAGACAATTCAGGGTCTTGCATTTCATCCAGTCTTTCGGAAGCCACTTGAGCCAACCAAAGTTTGAAGGGTTCTGCCTTTGGTGATGGAATGGATTGGATAAGGCGGAAAAGTTGTTCCGTATCGGCAACATCGGTGAGGTAATATTTGCCGTCAGCGGATGGCATTTTCAGTTGACTACAATTTGTAGTCAACTGACTTCCTTCAGCCTTTAACCTTGTTTTTAGCACGCTCCAGTACTTTCTGGGATTGGGACTGTCGGTTAAAACAGCAATAACATCAACAATGGAGAAATACCATTTTTCCTGTTCCTCGTCCCAAAGGGTTCTAACCTTCTTGTCTTCGAAGACTTTTATTTCATTCTGTTTTTCCATCTATTTTGCTGGTTTTCTTTTCAACCCGTGACAATCCGTCACGGGTTCAATTTCTATTTCAGTTGTCCGCCTTTGTGGGACAACTCATGCTGCTAATACTTTATTGGTCAGTTCAATAATTTCATCAATCTCCTTCGTATTAAAAATTCCTCTTATGCCTTCCGGATGAATCATCGTGAAGGGAGATTCAATCAGGTTGCGTTTACTTATCTCACCTTTCTCCAACACAAAGTTTTTGAGCAAATCCAGAAATTGAAGTTGTCGGCTGGTGAGGTAGCTGTGTTTGTTTACAAAATCGTCAAAGGCTTTCGTAACGGTCTCAGAAAACGTCTCTAAAGTTTGAATACCCAAAATGTGTTTGATGAATTGCACCAACTCGGCTTTGCGATGGTTGTAAACCTTTCGTAGTAGGCCAATGGTAATGTGTGGATGTTCGTTATGAAGTTCTTCTGCCAGTTGTTCGGCTTCATCGGGTGTTATGTCCAAACCTTGCTTTACCTTTTGTAGAATCGGACTGCTGGAAACCAATTCGTTTACCTTTTGCTCAACTAACTCGCGATACTTGGCAACACTTAACGCCTCATGTTGTGGGCCAAACTCAACAAACTCCTTTTCACTTACCAAATCTTTGAAATTGAACTTAGCTGGCGCTAATGGAATAACCGCTTCGCGGAATTTCATGAGCGGAGAAAGTTTGTTAATCAACTCATCCAGTTTTTCATCGGTAACGGTTGACCAGAAGTGGTTTGATTGCGCTTGCTTGACAAGTTGCTCTTCCTTGGCTACAATGTTTACACTTAGGGGCAACTCTCCAATTTCCTCAACGATACTTTCCTTTAGTGTTTCGAATTTTTCTTTCTCCTCAGCTAAATGCGCAAGAGAGGCTTCTACAATATCCTTTTCAAAATGCATGGCTTTGAAATCCGCATCGGCAACCGTTCTGAAAAGTGGCTTTACTACACCTTCCAGAAATTCTATTTTATCTGAAGTCAGGTTGTTCCAGAAATTAGCATCTTCCAATCGCTGTAATTCATGCTTGGAATCAAGGATGACCACTGAGTTTTTTGGAAGTCCTTCAACTTGCTTTCTGATTTTCTGAATTTCCTTTTGTGCTATTTCACTCTTGCCTTGATTCTGTGCTTCCTGAATTTTCTCTAACCGAACACCAAACAACCGAACGGGTAAAGGAATTTGGGCTTTTAATTCCTTACCTCTCGGATTGAGTTTGACGTATTCAAAGTTGTCCCAGCACTCGAGAATCAGGAACGTGTCTTTCTCCGTGCACCAGGGTTTTATCTTTTCTTTTTCGAGCAAGCGAGTTCCGCGGCCAATCATCTGCCAAAACTTGGTGTAGCTGTACACAGGTTTTGCGAAAACGAGATTAACCAATTCACGAACATCAATTCCGGTGTCCAGCATGTCAACACTAATAGCCACTCTTGGCATGTCGTTGTTGGTGAACTGGTCGAGCAATCCACCTTTCCCATAAACACGCGGGTCTTCACTGACCAAGACTTTTGCTAGTTCACCTTTGTATTCAGGATAAAGCGAATCGAAGATTTCTTCCATTCGTCTTGCGTGTGCTTTTGTCGCGCAAAAGAAAATGGTTTTTCCGGGCAACACTCCGTTGGCATCTTTGATGCATTCTTCCATGAACTCCCGAACTATCAGCGCATTGGTTCCTTTATTGATTACTTTTTTTTCAATGTCGGTTCCTTCATAGTTGATTTCTTCAATCTCTTTCCCTTCCAACATTAACTTTTGTTGGTCTTCCAATGAGATTGTGCGCTTGCTAATTCCTTCCTCCTGAAACTTGGTCTTGATTTTCATTACCTGAAAATTGCACAAGAATGGAGGGATGTGATTTACAGCTTCTTCATACGAATAAGCAAACGTGGGAACGCCATCTTCCGTTTCGAATAGCTGAAAAGTATTATGGTCAATTACATCCGTTGGTGTAGCTGTCAATCCAAGCGTTATGGTATTGAAGTAATCGAGAATTTCCTGATAAGTGTTATAAATGCTCCGATGACTTTCATCTACAACAATCAAGTCAAAGAAGTGAGGACTTAATGATTTTTCGTCATGACGGATTACGTTTAACATTGTTGGATATGTTGAAACATAAATTCGTCTGTCTGTTGCAATTTCTTTTTCTCCCTGCTTTGGCCAACGCGGTTCGTTTGGCAAATGTTCTTTGAAAGCTTCCAGCGTTTGGTCACGCAATGCAATTCTGTCAACAAGAAATAAAACTCTTTCTGCCCAACCTGCTCGCATGAGAGCATCTACTAAGGCAATACACGTTCTGGTCTTGCCAGTTCCGGTTGCCATCACCAACAAAAACTTACGCTTTCGTTTTTCTACGGCTTCCATCACGGCACGGATAGATGCTATCTGATAATTCCTTCCGGCAATTTTGGTGTTGATAAGTTCACCCGCTAAAGTCTTTCTTGCTCTGCGAATGTAAGCGTATCGTTCAAGGTCGTCACGGGTTGGGAATCCGTAAACTTTTTTGGGCGGGTAGTTATCTAAATCCCAGAAAAAGATGTCGTGTCCGTTTGTGTAGAAACAGAATGGTAATTCTCCGCCTTGTGTTGTCTGAATGTTGTAACAATATTGCTTGGCTTGCTCACGTCCGATGGCAGCATCAACAGCAGTCTTCTTGGCTTCAACTACTGCGAGTGGTTTTCCATCTTTGCCAAGTAAGACATAGTCGCTGAATTGATGTCCTGCATAGGGAGTGGTAGGCTCTTCAACAACGGTCAAGTGAATGTCAAACTCCTCGATTACCTGAGTCCGGTCAGTAATATTCCATCCAGCCTGTTTTAGTCGCTGGTCGATGATTTCTTTCCGTGTCAGCTTTTCGTTTTTCACTCCTTATTTTCAGTCCAAAATTTTAATGGTCAAAATACGCAAAATTTGGTTCCATTTATCGGTTTTCTCTGGTGCGGTGGGGATTTGGCTCTTGCCATAGCTTTGGTCTCGCGGTGGTCCCGATATATCGGGATGTGCGGCTATGGCATGTACCAAATCGAAGATTCATGAGCTCCATAAAAATTTAAAGCAATTGCGAATAAATGCGCGGGGCAATTCGGAGCACAATCTTTTTTAAAAATGCCCCGCTGCTTGCGGGGTAAACTCCGGGTCGGCTGTATTATTTTTTAACCTGTCCAACGTTTTTGATTCTTTCAAAGTCCAAGTTGTCCCGAAGCCGTTCACTTGTCCACGTGGGAAATCTTTGTTAGTAAAGTGTCAGTCGTTAGTAGGAAATTTTTTTCCGGCCACATTGCCGCCAACGTTTGAGTTTATGCAGTGTGGGGAATAGGAGGGCTTAAAAATGTAGCGCAGCGAAATGTTAAGCCCGACCTGCTCCGAACTGTCCAACGTTACTGAACGAAATTAAGAAATTACTCTTAATAGCTACACTGAACCCCCCGCATTGCATAAACATTTTGTTGCCAGACGTAGGGTCATTCTCCTCACTTCATTCGTAGCCTGCACTCCTGTCACCCGTTAATTTACACTAATCTTTATTAGTAGAGGTGCGGTGGGGCTTTTTTCATTAACTACTTTCTCCACTTACACTGCACTGAGTACACTCTTTGACTTACTTTGGATGTGGGTTGCATGTGCGGTCAGGCAAAGTGTGTGCGACTTAGGTGATGTCATTTCACAAGGTCCTTTCGGTTTCTTATAAGAAACTTCTTAGTCAAATAGTCAATGATTTGAAAATTGTCCCGAAGATTTTAGGTTGTCCTTGTCCTTGTAGTTTTGTTTGCAACCGAATGGGCAACCCTGACATGCATGAGTCTGGTTGTACGATATTCTCTTTATAGTGGGCGTCAATCATTTTTTCTCTTATCTTTTTAAAGTTCACGGTCTTTCTCCCGTAAGCCTCTGCTGGTGTGAGTCCGAATAGTTGTCCGTGTGGTCTTTTGTCGTTGTAGTCGGGAACTACAAATTTTTCTCAGAATTTTTATAAGCTCTTCTTGGTCGTGAATGTTTCTCGGGTATAGATAGTCGTATTTGATTATTTTGTTCAAGGACTCAATCATTGAGTTTGATTTCAGGATGTCCTTCATGGCAACCAACGGCTTAAAATTTAGTACGCAGTAATAATTCGAAAATCCTGTAACAATTTTCGAGAGATTGTATCTAAATGGAAATTTTAAATCTAATGGTATGAAAACAAAAGTATTTATCCTTTCCTTTTTATTAGTATCTGTCCTGACCGCACAATCGCAATCGGCCTTTCAGGTTGTGGTGAGGGGGAAAGGGCAACCTATTTTGTTGTTTCCTGGATTTGGTTGTACGGGCGAAGTGTGGGATGAAGCAGTGGTAGAACTTTCTAATACATACCAGTGCCACATCTTTACGTTTGCCGGATTTGGTAATGTGCCTCCCGTGGAAGGACCGTGGCTATCTCAAATAAAAGACGGTGTGATTGCGTATGTAAAAGAGAAGAAATTGAAAAAGCCAACATTGCTTGGGCACAGCCTCGGTGGCACGTTGAGCTTGTGGCTGGCTTCTGTTGAGCCTGACATGTTTGCAAAAATAATTGCAGTAGATGCACTTCCCTCTTCGGCTGCGTTGATGATACCCAATTACAAAGGAGACCTTATTGCGTACGACAATCCGCAAAGCAAGATGATGCTGGCAATGGACAGTGCCTCCTTCGCAGCAATGAATGCGCAGACTGTTCCCTACATGTGCAAAAATGTGGAGAAACAAAAAGTGTTGATCGGTTGGATGAATAGGGCCGATAGAAAAACGTATGTGCATGGGTATGTTGATATGCTTAACTTAGATTTGCGCGAAGCGGTAGCGAAAATCAAAATCCCGGTGATTGTACTGGGTGCGGCCAACCCTGATAAAACAACGGTGGAAAAAACCTACAAAGCTCAATATGCAAAATTACCAACGACAGTGATACAGTATGCGGAAAATTCTGCTCACTTTGTGATGTTCGACCAACCGAAGTGGTTTATGGAGAAGCTAAAAGAAAACCTAAAGTAAAATATTCAGTAAAGTGGATAGGGAAGCGAAGTTCAACGAATTGTTTGATAAGCATTACGCAAAAGTATTTCGACTGTGTAAAGGATACTTCAATGGAAACGAAGAATTGGCCTCTGATTCGACTCAAGAAGTTTTTGTAAAAATATGGGAGTCGCTGGATTCATTTCGAGGGGAATCTAATATCAGCACTTGGATATATCGGATTTCGGTAAATACATGCTTGCTCTATCTACGCAAGCAGTCCACCAAAAATGAAAAAGCGACTACTATTTTTCCATCTATTGCAGCAGAGCAGTATTCATTTGAAGAGGAAGAAAAACTACACAAAATGTATGGATGTATTCAAAAGTTGGAAGAAAAAGATAAAATGATAACGTTGATGATGTTGGAGGGAATTGTCTACCAAGAAATTTCTGAAGTAGTTGGCATCACGGAAGAGACTCTTCGTGTGCGGATTCATAGAATTAAAAAGAACCTAACTCACTGTGTGCAACATGGAAACATTTGATGAACTACAAACCATTTGGAGTAAGCAACCCAATAGTATTGTCAATACTTCGGCAGCAGAGTTGATGGAAAGAGGAAAAGCCCATATTAAAAAAGTAAGGACAGGTCATTGGGGCACTATCACGATTATCTCCGTTTTGATTATCGTTTTGATTGGGTATTTTGTTGGAATGAAGTCCTATCGGATGAACGGTTTAACAACTGGCCTGACCCTGATGATTGTGGTGATGATAGTGCGAGTGGTTTTGGAATGGATGAGCGTCAATCGATTTAGAAGCATCAAGGCAGAAAACTCGTTGACAGAGTTTAGTGCGGGGATGCAGGGGTACTATGCGTGGAGAAAAAGGATTCACACCGTATTTATTCCTATTATTTACATTCTATATGTGATTGGGTTTACCCTTTTGCTTCCCGCTTTCAAAGAGAACCTATCGCGTGGCATGTATCTTTATTGTATGATAAGCGGCTATGGTTTCTTAACACTCTTTGCTTTGTTTATGGTGCGGATTTTGAAAAAGGAGATGAAGCTGTTGGAGTTTTTGAAGGGATTGAATTAGAATTTGCCCACTCTTTGGTGTGATGGGGATTTGGCTCGTGCCATGGCTTTGGTGTCGCGGTGGGTTTGCGCGGCTATGGCATGTGCCAAATGAAGCGGGGCAATTCTGGAGGAGAATCTTTTTAAAAAAGCGAAGGGTCGGCCTTTAACTTCATTGTCAACAGTCTCGTTGGTCGCGTACTTATCCCCATGGGAAATCTTTGTTAGAATGTAGTCAGCCGTTTTGCTTGAAAACCAATATGTCCTGACCCTATGGCTGGCAACGTTTGTGCTTATGCAGTGGCGGGAATAGGAGCGCTAAAAAATGGAGCGAAGCGGAATGTTTAGCGCGACCTACACGTCACTGTCAACCGTGACGAAACGTTGTTTGAAAACTAAAGCTACAATTTTACACCGAACCCCGCCATTGCATAAGCATTTTGTTGGTAGCTGTAGGGCCCTTGTCCACACTTCATTCGTGGCCTTGTCTTTCGTCACCCGTTAATGTTACAGGTCTCTTTATCATCAGTCGTGCGGTGGGGCATTTTTCATTACTACTTTGTCCAATTACACGAAGCTGAGCACACTTATTGACTGGCTTTGGAGGCGGGCTGCATGTGTGGCCAGACAATGTGTGTGCGGTTTTAGTAGGTATCACATTATTTAGGTCAATGGGGTTTTAATGTTGAAAATCAGGAATTTAACTTATTGTTACCTGCATATGTGCTAAATATTTTTGCATATATGCAAATATTAATACAAATTTGACCATGCAAGATGTCGACTGGAACGAATATGCAAAACGTCTCCTCAAGTCAGAATTGGTCAGACGTGGTATTACAAATGAAGAGCTTGTACACCATCTACAAAATATTGGTGTAGAAGAAACTAAAACAAGTATCGATAGCAAGATAAGTAGGGGAACATTTAGTGCTGCATTTTTACTTCAGTGCCTTAATGCTATCGGTTGTAAAAACTTTGACCCTGCTGTCATGGCTCTTGAGTTAGTTGAAGAACCTAAGTCCATTTACAAATCCATTAAACCAAAATCTAAACGTTCGGTAAAATGATATACAGTAATTCAAATTCAGGGACGAATTTTATTGATATCTCAGATTTTCCATTTGGTAAAAACGGAATGCAGTTCCCTGTTGTTAGTCTCTTCTCAGGTGCTGGGGGACTGGATATTGGATTAGAAGAAGCTGGTTTTCATACTGCTGTTTGTGTCGAGTATGATGCTGATTGTCGAGAGACACTTAGATTTAATAGACCTGAATGGAAATTGTTTGAGAATGGTTTGAAGGTTGAAAAAGGCAAAATGAAACCAAGAATACCTGGCGACATTCGTGATATTGGTGTAGATGAGTTGTTAAAGTTTTCAAACTTGAAAAAGGGACAAGCCTCATTGGTTGTTGGTGGTGCACCTTGTCAGCCGTTTAGTAATATAGGAAAAAAGTTGGGAAAGAATGATGAGAAGAATGGGGACTTGTTCTTGGAATTTGTTCGCATAGTAAAAGGTGTTGAGCCTGAAGCTTTTATTTTCGAAAACGTTGTTGGAATTACACAACAAAAACATTCGGATGTTATTGAATACATGGTTTCGAAGTTCAAGGGCTTGGGATATGGTATTTCGTATACAGTGCTGAATGCAGCTAACTATGGTGTCCCTCAAAGAAGAGAGAGATTCTTTTTAATAGGTATCAAAGGTGTGGAAAATCCGGCCTTTCCTTTCCCGACTCATTTTAAGGATGATAAGAGTTACGAAAATTTTATTAAGGATTTGGAAGTCTTTCCTGTGAAGAAGTTTAAGAAGTGGGTAAGTGTAAAGGATGCATTTAAAAGAATTCCGAAGAATCCAGAAAGGAGAAGTGATTTTGCACTTATGAATATTTCGGAGCCTGTTGTAAAAAGGATGACCTATATAAATCAAGGTGAGAATTTCAAAGTTTTACCAATGAAGCTCAGACCTGATTGTTGGAAAAGTGGCAAGCATCAAGGCAATGATACTTTTGGTAGATTAATAGCAGACCTTCCGTCTGTTACAATTAGAACAGCAGCCTATAACCCTGCAAAGGGCCAATACATTCATCCATTTGAAAACAGGGGATTGAGTACTGTTGAAATGGCTGCACTTCAGTCTTTTCCATTCTCTTGGTTTTTCAAGAGTAAAGGACGTGAGAAAATAACTTTGGTTAGTGGGGGAAGACAAATCGGAAATGCCGTACCTCCTGTTTTAGCTCAAGCTTTAGGAGCAGCTATAAAAAAGCAAATTTGGGCTAAGCGGACAAAATCTGTTGAAAAACATTCCGAGCTTGTTGTAGTGAATTAACGATAAAAACATCATCAACTGCTCGTTGAGGAAGTGTCTCCACGCTAATTATTGAATGTGTAGCTACCGTCCTAAGACCAGTAATATCTGCTTGAGTTAGATTTGTGGATATACCATAGTATTTTATTCCGTTAGGATTGATAATCCACCTTCTTGTCTGAATATGTTTATACAGTGCTTTAATTAAGCTTCCTTCATGAGACATTTGTAGACGTCTATCCGGACGAAGAGACTTTTTAACGGATAGGAAGCCCAAGATTTGGTCAAATGTGCAAGAATTTAAAAAGTTAGTATACTTATTATTTACTTCGGTCAATGACACTGGTGTAATTTCATCAATTGCAGTCAGTGGGTTTAATATTTCTCTTGCGCGTGCTCCGTCAATTATAACAAAATCTGGATTTGATGTAATAAGTTCCACATTAGTTTGCTGAACTTTGGTCCTTAAATCGGTTATCAACTCATGTAGCTCTGGAACATAGAGAGACGCAATATCTAAACCAGTAACATTTGGTAGCGGAATTGCCAAGTGTGTAATTACATTATTCGCAAAGTCATTCCAAGCCTGTAAAGCAATTAACCACTCGTACCAATCTCCACCAACGTTGCTTAAAGCGTTATCTGTAACGTTGGCTACAGCTCGCACACCGTCATTCATTTCGGAAAACAATTCGTCAAAATTTCTATCTAATTCTGGCAAATGATTTTCTAACAATTCGCAAAAAGCTAAGTCGCTTTGAATTTGAGGTCTACCGTTATTGTCTGCTATGAAAGCCATTTAATTCTTCTTGTATTTTTTTAGAACAGTTTCAATCTCTGTGATGCATAAATCAATATTTTCTACTATTTGCTTTCCCCAAAACCTAAGTACTGTCCAACCCTGCCTTTTTAGAGTCCTGTTAACTAATCTGTCCCTTGCAATATTCCCTTCAATCTTATTAAGCCAAAAGTCTTTGTTCGTTTTATGGTCATTTTTGCGAACCTTCCAATTCTTACCGTGCCAAAATTCACTATCGACAAATATCGCAACTTTTAAACCTTTAAACGTGATATCAGGCTTACCAAATACAGATTTATCATTTTTTCGGTATCTATATCCTTTTGCATACAAAGCTTTTGAAAGCTTAACTTCAATTTTGGAACCGGTTGATTTAACCGATTGCATATTTTTCTTTCTCTGCTCTACAGTCAGTTTATCCATCTAGATTAACAAGACCTTTTAATCTTGGGTCTTCTGGCGCTTTGTTTTTTAGTAAATCATAATATTCTCTGTAGTTAGCCTTAACATTCTCGAATAGGCCATTCCAAGTTATGGATTCGATGTTATTTTTTAACGCAAGCTTTGTCTCACCTAATGAAGAGTCTTTGGATGGCAAATCTGCGATAAGCAACCCAAATACACTTTTTCCTTTAAAATGTTCAGCAGCTTTGTTTTCATTTATATGAGCCTGAATTCTAGTGACATATCTATTTAGTCGCATAACATGGTCATAGTCCTCCGGTACTTCTGGCCTCATTAATTCTAATATAACAATAAGCCACTCATTTTTAATGCATAGCAAATCAAATCTTCTACCATCTTTTTCATCAGCTACAGAGTATTCCTTATTGGTTGTTAATAAGATTTCTTCAATCCATTTATCTACACCTTTTTCGTGGTGAAAATCAGCGGGATTAAGTTGTTCATATCGATGCCCTAAAAGCCATGGGTATTCTTTTACAAAGGTCTGCATGTCCATTTCGCCCTTCTTGCCTTTTTCTGGTAATCTATCATCAATATGTTTTTTGAATTGTTCAATTATTTTTATTCGGCCAAATACGACCTCAGCAGTTGCTACAGCACTTATGATATCCCATTCTTTAATTGCTTCATATAGTTCTGGCAATGCCTCATCACTCACAGCGTTAATCCGTTGGATTACCTTTTTAACACTCTCTCTTTCAACTCCCGAAACCATTGAATTCGCGATTACCTTGAAGTCTTCCTCAGTCATCCTTTCTATTGAAGCCACTTTTGTTAGTGCTGAGGTTAAGTCTTTCTTCTCTTGTTCAGAGGATAGGTTATCAATGCGCGTAAAAAAGTCTCCTAACTTATGTTGAAATCTGGCTACATTTCTCTGCTCGTGTTTTTTCTTCCAGTCTGCGCATAACTCTTTGATTTTAGCCTTTCCCCATTCTTCTAAAAATGGTGCTTTGTCGAACTGCCAATTTACTGTTTGTCGGTCGGTAGCTATGTAGTCAGTATCATCATCTAATATATCAGCCTTTACCTGACCAGTTAAGTACTCTAAAGCCACTTGTCCGTTTATACCACCCGTTAGATTGAATATAAATGGAGTAAACTGTGCTACTCGGTTACGTGCAAAAATTGAAACACCTCTTAATTCCGTGTCTTGAATTGTGTTTTTCAAAAAACCAAACCAATATTGAATTTTACCAAAACCATGAACTTCTTCTTCTTGCCAGCCCTCTTCTGGATATCTTATTTCTAAACTTAGGTCTTCTTTAGTTATTGGTGTATTGTTAATTAGTATTTGCATTTCTTCAGAACCAAGAGCAAAACGTCTTGCCATACTTGTTCTAAAGCTGTCAGCATTAATTTGGCGTTGTAGTTTTAATTCCTTAAAGGTTACTATTACTCCATCGAGTTGGTCGGTAGGTTCATCTCTTAGAGGTGGGAACTCAAAGTCAGTTGTTGTCTCAAGTTCCCTTAATTCAGAGTAATTTAATTCAAGCTCAACGAGTTGTTTATTTTGAATGGAAGTAACAATAATCTTTTCCGCAATCCCAAAACCGGCCAGTTTACCAATGCCCTTCCTTCCCATAACGCGTCTACCTTTTCCAGTTGTTTCTCCCCGCTTTCTCCGCTCATACCCAACGTGTAAATAATAGCGATTCAATTCTTCAAATGACATTCCAGTTCCATAGTCTCTTATAATAATCTCGGCATCCTTCTTCTTAACATCATCCGGCAAAGTAATTTCAACTTTCTCTGCATCTGCATCCCAAGCATTTGCAATCAATTCTGCAACTGAAGGAACAGCTCCACCATACATTTGATGACCAAGCAAGTCAATCAGTCTTCCAGCAAATTTTATTTTTAGCTTTCTATCGGTACTCATATTGATACAAGTTAGGGACTAATTATTTGTAAATCTAACTCCAATTTAGTGCGTTTCCTGTTCACGTGTCAGGTATTTGGCTCTTGCCATAGCCTTGGTATCGCGGTGGTTTGCGGGGCTATGGCATGTGCCAAATGCGTGGGGCAAGTCGAAGCACAATCTTCTTAAAAATGCGAAGGGTCGGCTGTATTAATTTTTAGTCTGTCCCAGGTTTTAATTTTTTCAGAGTCCAAGTTGTCTGCGTAGCCGTTCACTTGTCCCCGTGGGAAATCTTTGTTAGAAAATTGTCGTCCGTTTTTTTGAAACACAAATTTGTCCGGGCCCTATTGCTACCAACAATTAGCTACATGCAATTGCACATATTTCAATTATCGTGTTACTAATTTACTGCGCACGTCAATACGCGTGACGCAGGAGGCCCCATTTTTTATTTGGCCCCGGCAATGGGAGTTTGAGACCGAGCGGATTCTTGGCTTTTGGGCAGTTGGCCGGCTTTGCCCTGTTGGTTTGCGGATTGCCCGCCTACGGGCTCAGGATTGGTGCTTGAGAAGAGAATAGCGGTTGCTAAACCGATTCCTTCGCCTTCTCCGTTTCTTTCAGGGGCTTCAGCGGGGGCAGCTCGGTGCCCAGGGTGGTTTTCACAATGCCAAATAACCGGTAGGCCAGCAGCCGGCCGGCTTGTTCCTTCTCGGCTGCCGGTACAATCCACTCGCCTTGCTGTTGCACGTCACCTTCTAATTCAACCCGGTAACGCATGGCCCACCCGCCCGAAGGATGAGCGGTAACATCAAGGGTGGCATGCGGCCAGCCGGAAGCATCTGAAATGTCAAGCCCGGTGCTGCGCAACTGGTCTTCGAGTTGCCCGCGCTCGTCTGCCGCTCCATTTACCGTCAACCCAAACGACATGGTGAGGCCGGAGTAGGGCACCAACTGCGGATACAGCTTGTACAACTTCAGCAGGTAGGTCTGCCGGTCATCGCCCGTACTGGCCAACGCCAGGCCTTCATAGGTGCGCGCCAGCAGCAGTGTTTCAAAGGGCGCCTTGCTGTTCTCATCGTTCAGCACCTGCTGAAAGTAACTGCGCGCTTTTTCCTCATCGCCATCGGCCAGATGAAGTTTACCCAGGTAGTAACGGTAATACTTTTTCACGTTGGGCCGCTTGTCGGTGGCCATGCGTTTTTCGTACAGGTTGATGAAGTAGCGCGTGCCAAAGCCATCAATCACGGAATACACTTCATCGAAGTTGATCAGGTTTTCGGGCGAGAAGATGGAGTAGAGCACCTGCTCGCGCTCGGGGTTTTCGGCTACCAGGTTGGCCAATACCGTTTTGTGGTGGCGGATGGTAAGCGTATGCTTGAGCCAGCGGAACCAGTTGAGCGGGTTGAGCCAGAAGTACCACTCATCGTGCTCGAACATAAACTCCTGCCGGAACCGCACGCGGTTGAGGTATTGCAGCGAAGCTACTGCCAGGTTGTACTGCTCCTGCCCCCACGTGGTGCCGATGTGCAGCTCCTGGAAGCGTGCGGCCTTGGTGATCCGCTCCTGACTTTCGGCCGTGAGCCCTTCATAATGCTGGGCCCGCGCCAGCCCAATGCAGTGCCACCCGTAGCCGGGTGTGCTGCCCTGCTCGCGCAGCACGTTGTTGAGCAGCGTATCGGCCAACTGCGGCTGGCCGCGGTAGGTTTCCAGCGTGCCCCGCATGTAGAAATACTCTTTCGTGGTTTTCTCCAACTGCTGGTCGCGCTCTTCGGCATCAACAAAAAACTTTTCGGCCTCTTCAAACTCACCCATGGCCATTTTGAAGTGCGCGTAGTTGTTGCTGCTGTGGGCGTTATTCTCCAGCAGAATGTTGTAATACAACGTAGCCGAGTCGATATCCAGCAGGTAATCGTGGATCATGGCTTTGTAGTGGAAGGTGCTCAGGTACTGCCGGTTTAGAAACGAGGGGTCGAACATGCCGTTGACGAGGGGCAGGTCAATTTTTAGTTTGCGGATGGCCGAGTCGAGCAGCTTGTTGGCCATGGCCACATTTTCGCTTACCGAGTTCTTCAGAAACGAAAACCGGCTTGACGTGTACATGCGGTTGCGGTGGTAGATCCACGCCATCGTGTTGTAGCTGTCAGTGGCCGTCTCCATTTGCAGGTTGCGGTCGCGCACGTGCATGAGCACGCGCATGGCTTCTTCCTGCTGCTCAACATTCTGGTAGCAGCGGTTGAGAAAGTACGTGATCAACCCGTAGTCGAAGTGAATGGGATACACGCGCGCATAGGTGTTGAAGTTGCTGGAGCGTGTGCGCAGGTCGCGGTTAAAATCTTTCTCGATGAGATCCATCGCTTTTTGCAACGGGGCAATAGCGCGGTTAAAACCCAGCTCATCATTGGCGCGGAAAAAGAGGAAGGCACCTTCGAGCATGTGACCGACATAGTACGTGCTGTCCTGCCGGATGAATTTGCGCGCCTTCTCGCGCGTCTTCTCCTCGAAGAAGGAGCCGACTGATTCCTGACGCTCGCGGTTGATCTGATCGCGGATGGCATTTTGGCAAAATACGGGTGCTGAGAATGTCAGTAGCGCGAGTATCAAGAACGCAAACCCGGCCAGGGATTGAGCGGCCTGTTTGAGCCTGCGTGGAATGTGCGTGGATGGCGAGTAGCGAAAGCCCGTTGGCGCGCTTCGCGCCAGGCCGCCAAAACATAATTCTCTTTCCACCTTCATGGCGCAATCACCGCTTCGGTTGAATTCCCATTTTCGCCAGCTTGTTCACTTCCTGCTCGGTGAGTTGCGTGAGCACGGTGCGGGCCGCATCGCGGTTGCGGAAGATGAGGCGGTGGTGAATCACCGGTTGTGCGAGAGCCTGCACGTCATCTTCAATCACGAAGTCGCGGCCATTGACGATTGCCCACGCTTTCAGGCACTTGATGAAGGTGATGCCTCCGCGGGTGGAGCAGCCGAGTGCGATCTCCGGGTGATGGCGCGTGGCACTCACCAGGCGCACAATGCCGCGCACAATTTCCGGATGAATGAACACGTTCTCTGCTTCCTGTTGTAAGTCAATCACGTCCTGGTAGCGCAGCACCTGTTTCACCGAGTCGCGCACGTTGCCGATGGCGAGGTAGTTGGTATAAATGTCGAACTCCACCTCCTCACTCACATAGCCCATGGAAATCTTCATGAAGAAGCGATCGAGCTGGGCGGCCGGCAACGGATAGGTACCCTCCATTTCAATCGGGTTTTGCGTGGCGATGGTGAAGAAGAATTTATCCAGCGTCATGGTGGTATCACCCACTGAAATCTGATTTTCGGCCATACACTCGAGCAGTGCGCTTTGCACTTTGGGTGATGCGCGGTTGATTTCATCGGCCAGCAACACGTGTGTGAACAGCGGGCCCTTTTTGAAAACGAAATCTTTGCGGGCTTCATCGAAGATGTGCGAGCCGATGAGATCCATGGGCAGCAGATCGGGCGTAAACTGAATGCGCTTGAAGGCAACGCCACCACCGGGCTGGTGCAGGTCGGCAACGGCCTCGCTGATGGATTGGGCCAGCGTTTTGGCGAGCACGGTTTTGCCGGCTCCGGGGTTGTCCTCCAGCAGAATATGGCCGCGGGCGAGCAGGGCCGTAACTACGTATTTGATCTCCTGGCTCTTGCCCCGGATGATGGTCTCCATGTTTTTGACCAGAGCGTGGAGGGATGCATTCGATTTACTCATAATGATGTTGTTTCAGATTCGGTAGGTTGTTGAACGTACAGGTAGGCCCGCCACAGGCGGAAGTAGTTGAGCAGTGCGCGGACCACGCCAGCATGCTGGCGCACGGCCGGGCCCACCTGCCGGTGGAAAATCTTTTGCTCGGCCAGTTCCTGCGCATCCACCGGCCGGGCGCTGTATTTCATGCGCAGGTAGGTGTTCATGAAGGCGGCAAACGAAATCCGGAGAACGGGATCTACTTTGTGTTGCGCATAGTGGAGCGGAGTTTCGTTCTCGCGGAAGATGCCCGCCATGTGCAGCCGATAGAGCGTGGCGCGGTAAATCCAATCGGTTTGCGCGGTGCCGTGCGAAAGCCGTACGCGCAGCAGCAGGTACACCAGGTACAAGGCCGGGCTCAACACCAGCAGTACGACTACGGCTAACGCGATATAAGCGGCAACCCGCGCCACGGCCCACCAGTCGATGGAGCGCGCAGGTTTCTTGCCGGAGCCGGCAGCGGTGTTGTCTTTCTTTTCTTCTTTCCGGTGGATGTGAATCTCATCGGCCGGCACAGGCTGAGCAAATTTTTTGATTTGCTCATCGATGGGCACACCCGCACGCGGTGCGGGGATCTTCTTGGCTTCGTCTTTGTACGACACCACAATAACAGAATCACCCGGCTGTACCGCTGCGAATGTGGTGTCGCGTTCGTTGAAAACGATGCGGCAAAGCGAGGCATCGATGTTAAGCGTGAGGGCGTCCTCCAATTCGTGGGGTGTATTGTGGAAGATCACCTGACGGAAGGTGGCGCTGAGATTTTTGCGGGCACTGTTTACGTCACCGGCCACGGCATTCAGCACCAGCCACGGCTCGGGCGGAGGCAGCGGAGGTGTGCCATCGGGCTTGGGTGCTTCCTGTTGTTCTTCGTTGCCGATGGTCATGTCGAAATCCATCCAGCCGTATTCAGGAAAATACACCTGCGTCCAGGCATGGGCCTGGCTGGCGTAGAACCAGTACCATCCTTTGTTTTTATCACTGCGGTCGATGGTGGCAAAGCCGGTGGTAAAGCGCGTGGGAATACCCAGCGAGCGAAGCATGAAGTGTGAGGCGCCTGCGTAGTAGGTACAGTAGCCCGCCTTCGTCTTGAAGATAAAATCGTACAGCATGCGCGAGCTGGGGATGTTGGGATCATCCACTGCTCCGGGCTTCAGCGTGTAGCGGAAGATGCGTTTGCCGAACTCATCGCGTTGCAGGAAGAAGTCGCGCACCGCCAGCACTTTATCCAGCGGCCGCGCGTTGGCCGGCACCAGGCTTTTGGCCAGTTGAGCGATGGAGTCGTAAATGCCTCCGCTGGGGACCTGGGTGTAGTAGTTCAGAAATTCCCGGTTGACGCGCGCGTAGTTGCGCACGGTGCGCAGCTCTTCGTGTCGTTGTTCCTGCACGGTTTCCAGAAATGGATTAGCCGACACGTTGTATACGAAGTACGCATTGTTCAGCTCGGAAGTATAGGTGTAGATCTTGTAGGCCGAGAGAAATGTCTTTTGAAAATCTTTTTCCACCGGTATGGTCTGGATGGCAAACACGCTGGAAGGACCGAGCACGGAATGTTTCCACGTATTTTCCGAGAGGTAGACATTGGCTTCTACCACCTTGCGGTACCGGTCGCCCATCGCTTTGCGGAAGATGGAGGTATCGGTGAAGCTGTAATACAGCGGTACATCGGCTGGGTCTACATCGATTTCATCGAGCGAGGGCACGTTTACATCGCGCGTAAATGTTTCTTTGACAGGATCGTAGCGCGTCAGGTAATGAAATACAAAGTAGAGCGGTATGGGCTCTTCGCCTTCGTAGTTATTCAGGCGCGCACAAAACATCAGCTTGTCCGACTGGCTCATGCGCGAGGTAACGCGGATGGTGTCCTTCAGGCGCAGGCCGTCATCGGTGTTTTCCATGAGGCCATGGCGATTGTCGTGCCCACCCTGACTATTGTCTTTTTCATTTTGTGCCCCGCGGGCAGCCAGTTCTTTTTCAACTGCCTGCAACTGCCCGCGCAGCAGGCGTTCGGTGAGCAAAAAGGAGAGCAGTACCAATAGCACGAACACCAGCAACCGCAAACTCAGGCGACCGGCCTTCTTCAGCGTCCACTCCACCGAGCTGCTCAGTTGCGGTGTGAGGAAGAACAGGTACAGGGCGTAGAGCAGCAATGGCAGAAGTCGCGTGAGCAGGTAGGTGTAAGAAAGATCGGTGGTGTCGGAAATGGTGACCAGCGTGACCACCACCAGCAGCGCACTGACCACGATATAGCCCCACGTAAAACGCGACAGCAAAAAGCCAAACAACCAGCCGACCAGAAACAAAGTAGAAAAGAGCTGAAAGCGGGTAGTGGCGTAGAAGACATCAAATTCGCCCGGCAGCCGGCTCACGGCCTGATCAACAAAATAGTAGGCGATGCCCAGCAGGAGCAACGTTACGAGAGCGCGGGCGCGAAAGAAGTAGAGCCCGTAGGCAATCGCGAGGCCGGCCGCGAAGTACGCGGTTTGCCCAAGCAGGTTGGTGTTGAGCGAAGTAAAGCTGAGATTAAGCCAGCGCAGGGTGATGTAGCCGATCACAGCTGTTGGCACCACTACCAGCAGGAGGCGGAAGAGCAGTTGCGAGAACCGGTGGCGCAGGTTTGAGCTCATGCAGGCAGGTCAAGCGTATCGGTTAGCCAGGCATTGGCGCGTGTGCGGAGGATGTTGTCGATGGCTTCTTCGTTTTTCATCACCTTTCTGCGCAATGACGACAGCCACCACGACTGGCGGAGCCGATCAACGGGCTGTTCTTCGGGCTTGAAAAGTACATCGCGCCAGGCGAAACCGAAAGGCGAGGGTATGGCCGTGGAAAGTTTCACCACAACCACCGGCACGTGCTCGGGCACTTTCTTCAACATTGCCTGAACATCTTCTGCCGGCACCAGCGAACTCAGGCAGATCATCGCTGCTTTCTGCACGTTAACAAAATCAACGGGTGTTACCTGCGTTTGCCAGCCTTGCGCTGCCAGCTGCACCAGTTCGGTGTGGCGGTCGCCAATGCCGGCCAGGTGCGGAATTTCCTGATCGTGTGGCAGCCGTATTTCATGCCCGCTTTTGCGCATCGATTCCCACAACTGGCGGCAGCGGTCTTTGTACACGTTGAGTAACTCTGCCTCATGTGCGCCATCGTCTCCCAAGCCGCGGAAGAAGCTGACATATAAATATACGTGCGAAGCGTACGGATCTTTGATTTCGGGAATCCGAACTACCAGCTCTCCGCTCTTGGCATAAATCTTCCACACGATGCGCTGAATGTTGTCGCCAGTTTCAAATTCCTTGTAGTTGACCAGTTCTCCTTCCACGCGTTTCGGCACCTCAATGCGGTATTTCTGTTCTTCGGTGGCGAGCGGTTGTGTGTGCACGCGCACGGTTGGCGTTGCCACCGGCAGCGTCACCAGTTGTTGCACATGGGTAACGCGGCCTGGCCATGACACCAGGCCGAAGATATCCTGAAAAAAAAGCCAGATTCCTTCGGCATCGTGAATGCCGCGGTTGTGCAGCACTACGCTGCCCTGCCCGGCAATGCCCTGTCGTCTCCACTGGCGTGGTGCGCGAAGGTTGCGGTCCAGCAGCAACTCGTGCGCTACACGTTCGTTGCGGAATGCTACTGTGGCGCGTACCAGTCCGAGCAGCGGGCGCCAGACGGGGCCTTTCACCTGGATGACCAGCGGCACGCGACCGGCTTCGGCCACACGGCCATCGCCCAACTGCAGGTGAACAGTTACATGGCCCCGTGCATACTGGTAGCGAAACAGTAGCCAGCAGAGTAAAGAACTGATGAGCGTGATGGCCACCAGCCCCACGGCCGACCAGAGCAGCAACTGCAGGAAGAAGGCCATCACCAGCCACAGGTTGGAGTCGGGTTGGGCGTATTCGCTGCGGAGCCAGGTCAGCGCGAGGCCAAACACACCCAGCGCCAGCAACAAGGCCCAGCGCACCACCAGCAGCGGTGCCCGAGTTGCTATGCGTTGCCGGATGTCGGAGACAAAAGCCATGCGAGTAAAACGAAAAATAGATAAAATTCTTTTGGCATTGTACCCTGCGTGATCAGATTTGACATTCCTGGCAGTAACCAGTCTCCCGACCAGGCACTTGCCACCAGCCGATGCCGGGAATAGCTTATCTTTAGTGAACTTAACCCCCGTTTACCTAATACCTGCATTTTACGAGGCGGCTACCGGAGCGGCCGACTCATACTGCTGCCTGTCGGCCCACGGAAGGGTAACCTGCTTTGACAAGTTGGGAAGACGAATAAAAAACTTGGTTCCAACACCGGGCTCCGATTCAACGGTAACAAATCCACCGAGCTTGGTAATGGCTTCCCGGAAGATAAAAAGTCCAAGCCCAGATCCTTTTGAGTCATAGTTGGCCCGATAAAACATGTCGAAGATTTTATCGAGGTGCTCGGCTGAGATGCCAACCCCGTTATCGGTAAACTCAATGGAGGCCCCTTCACTGTGCGTGTGGATGCGGCATTGCACAAAGCGCTCGTCTTTTTTGGGATCCGAGTACCGGATGGAATTAGAAACCAGGTTATTGAAGATAACGAGAACCCGCGCGCGATCCGAATAAAAGGCTGCCTCGTCCTTCACATGAATGATCTTCTTTACCTCCGCAGCCCCGGGCACGTAATCGTGATTTTGAAAAACTTCGTTCAAAACTGTCCGCAGGTCCAGGAGTTCCGCGCGGGTGCCCTGGTTTTTATTCATCGCGTAGCTTACAATCTGAATGATAAAATCTTGCTGCCGTTTGATACTGCTCTGAATCAGTTCGAAGTAAGGCAAAAGCTGAGGTTGTTGACTGTCGCGCTTCATTAAATTGACAATTCCTTGTAACGAAGCCAGTGGTGCTCGCAAATCGTGAGCTGCGCTGTATAAAAAGTTATCGAGTTCGTGGTTTACCTTGTTGAGCGCTTCATTTTGTGTTTTAAGCAAAGTGGTTTTGCTTTCAATCTCCGCCAGCTGACCGTTGATCTGGCCGATGAGTGAGACAAATGATTCGGTGAGCTGCGTTACTTCAATCGCAGCATTCTTGAGTTTAAGCCCGGCCACCCGATTTCGGTCGAAGGTGGCGGAGTTGACCAGTTTTGACAACCGCGCGATGGGCTCGGATAATCGCCTGGATAGCCACATGGACGATAGAATGGAGAATAGTACTGCGGCTATTGTTACCGCTCCGTAGAAGACCATTGCGCGCTGCTGAATAGCGGCATTGAGGTTATTGGCCATTTTGGTCAGCTCCTCATATTGCAGGCTCAGCCGGGAGGAAAGTGTGTTGAGCTCGTGCCGCACCCCGGCATAGCTTGTTAGCCCGATCTGCCGTTCTACCTCGGCCCGCTCCCGGAAATAGGCCTGATATTTTAACAAGTGTTGCACAGCCTCTTCCGATCCGCCTCGTTGCTGCTGCAATAGCTGAAGAAGATTACGGATCCCGGTATTGAACTGACTGATGTACGTGGTGTCATGGCGCAGCAGAAAATCTTTTTCATGTCTGCGAAGCGAAAGCACCTCGGCAAGCGGAATTCCCAATTGGGGCGACTCCAGCGCATGGGCATGCTCACGCATTTCTCCCTCAAGTCCAAAATCCCGAAATCCCCGTGTGAAGACCAATCGCTCAAGCAGCTTGAATTGATCGTCATATGCGACCAACGACTGCTCGATTTGCTTCAGATATGTGTTAAAAGGGTATTGGTGTTTGTCGCTTTCGGCTGCTGCCCGTTGTAATTCTTGCGCCAGCCGGCTTCTCAGACTGTCGCGTCTTCGCAAGTAGGTGCTCGTTCCCGACCGAAAGTACTGCTCATTGGTCGATTCGTAGTCGAAAAAATCATTATCGGCCTTGATCAATTTCAGCGTCAGCACCTGCAACTGATTAATGGCCCGATGTACATCGGAAATGCGTTTGACGTTTGTGAACTGATACACCGAAACCGCCCCCACCACTGCAATGAGTGCCGTGAGAAAAAGGAAACCGGATAACATCCGGTGGCGAATTGAATTTTGCTCAAAGAACGTCTTGATCACACCCAGCGAAAGCACAAAAATAGCCACATGCCTTGCGGCTGATGTCTGAAAAACTGTTACCAAATCATTAACACCGCTGGGTTGTCAGAAAATTAATCAACTCATGTGTCGGATATTACCTCATTCTTACATGACTCTGTTCAGCCGATGGTTTTGTGAACCCGGCAAGACTTGTTCATCCAATAGGTACTTTTGCACCTTGCGCTCACCTATCACTGATTGAAAAACAATTGCCATGAAAATCTGCTTCTTTTCAGCCAAGCCGTACGATAAGTCCTTCTTTGACCGGGAGAATCAAAACTACGGTTTCGACATCGAGTACCATGAAACCCATCTGGGCCCTCACATTGTAAACATCGTAGAGGGTGCAGAGGCAGTTTGTGTCTTTGTAAATGACAGGCTCACAGCCGAGGTGATACACGTGCTCGCCAGGAGCGGTGTAAAAGTCATCGCTCTGCGGTGTGCCGGGTTTAACAATGTGGACCTCGATGCTGCGCGGCAACATAACCTGGCGGTATGCCGCGTGCCGGCCTATTCTCCCGAAGCCGTGGCCGAACACGCTGCCGCCATGCTCCTCACCATGAATCGGAAAACGCACAAGGCGTATAACCGCGTGCGCGAGCAAAACTTTTCGCTAAACGGACTGCTGGGGTATAATCTGAACAACAAAACCGTAGGCATCATCGGCACCGGAAAAATCGGGAAGGCCTTTATCCGGATCATGCAGGGTTTCGGCTGCCGCATTTTAGCCCATGACGTTTACCCGGATGCAGCGTTGACGGGTATTCGTTATTGCTCCCTTGACGAACTTATGCGCATCTCCGACATCATCTCGCTGCATTGCCCGCTGACGAAAGAAAACCATTACCTCATCAATCGCGACACGCTTGCCATCATGAAACCGGGGGTGACCATCATCAACACCAGTCGTGGGGGATTGATCAATACGGTAGACATCATCGGTGCGCTCAAGGCTCGTAAAGTGGGTGCTCTTTGCATCGATGTGTATGAGCAAGAGGAAAAGTTGTTCTTCCGCGATCTTTCGTCCAACATCATTGACGATGACAACATTCAGCGGCTAATGAGTTTTCCCAATGTGCTGATTACAGCGCATCAGGCTTTCTTTACGGAAGAGGCGCTGACCGAGATTTCGCAGGTTACCCTGAAAAGCATTTCGTTGCTGCACCAGGGGCAAATGCCGGACAAGGCCCCCGTGATGCTCACGTGAGTGGCCATGACGCCTGTCTTCGTCATTGCTAGGAACAAAGGGTTGGAATTGTCTGGTTGGGTGACGCGGCAATTTCGGGTGCCAGCGTGTTGCTTAATGCAGAGGGTTGATGGAGTCTGTAGGGATTGCTTCGTCTCCCGCTAACGCGGGACTCCTCGCAATGACGTGATAGGCGTTGCGGGATCGCAGTGACTGGAACAGGCAGTCATGAGGAGGCGAAACTCCCGCTCCAAGGGCCTCGCGATTTCTTGTAATTTTGAACTCCGCATGTGTTTTCATAAGTCCTTTGCCAAAAGTGAGCAGGCGCTGCTCGACCACTACCAGGCTTCCTTTCAAAGCATCCGCGATGAACTGCAGCTGATGGAGGAGAAGTTCTCCGTGCTGCTGGCCAAGGATGATCGGCTCGCCCTGGCCCGGCAGCAACCGGACGCACTGCACAGCTTGCTGGTGCAATACTCGCAGAAAGATGCGCTGCCTGCCTGTTACACAAAGCCCGAGCTGGCCGAACTGAAGTACTACCTGAAAACCCTTTCGGCTTTTGCACAGGGCGGTCTCCACCGCTACTACGAAAATGGCTTCGACTACCTGCCCACACCGGTGATTACTGCGGGTGATCCCGGGCAGTTCAAGTTCTTTCGGTGGGGATTGATTCCTTTCTTTATGACCGACCACGACAAAGCCTTGGCACTGCGCGCGCAAACGCTGAATTGCATCTCCGAGGAAATGAACGAGAAGCCTTCGTACCGCGATGCCGTCAAGAACGGGCAGCGTTGCCTCATCCCCGTCACGGGCTTTTTCGAATGGCGGTGGCTCGATGAGCAGGGCACGGTGAAGATCCCCTACTACATTACGTTCCGCGACCAGAACATCCGCTCGATGGCGGGGCTTTACAGCCGCTGGAAGAATCCGCACACGGGCGAATACTACTACAGCTACACGGTGCTCACCACCCGCGCCAACAGTATTCTCGAATACGTGCACAACCACAAGCAGCGGATGCCCGTGTTTATTGCCAAAGAGGATGAGCAGGCCTGGCTCAACCGCGATCTTGCGTCAAAAGATGTACAGGAACTTTGCCGCCCGTCACAGGATGCCGCGATGCGGGCCTATACCATCAGCAAACTGCTGACGACCCGGCAGGTAAACACGAATGTGCCGCAGGTGCTGGAGCCGATGAATTATAACACTGCTATTGCCGAAGCTAACCGTTACCTGCAGGCCGGGGAGAAGAAGAAGGCGCTCGAGGCGTTTAAAGAGGCAGTAGCCGGTGAGAAGATAAAAATCGAAGACCTTGCGAACGCAGCCGGGCAGGAGATTCGGGCAGAGCTCAGCCTGACCTAGTACTTATTTCTATTTTTGCAGCCCCGCGCCCATGAAGACAATGCTGATTACACCCGAAGGTCTGGAAAAGCTGAAGGCCGAGTTGGATCAGCTCTGGCGCGTGGAGCGACCCGATACTACGCAAAAGGTAGCGTGGGCCGCCAGCCTGGGCGACCGATCGGAGAATGCGGATTACCATTACAACAAAAAGCGGCTGCGCGAAATTGACAAACGCATTTTGTACCTGCGCAAGTGTATCGACAACCTGAAGGTAGTATCGTACTCGCCCTACCAGGAGGGCAAAGTGATGTTTGGCGCGTGGGTGGAAATTGAATCCCAATCGATATCGGGAGGCAAGGTGTTAAAGAACCGCTTCCGCATTGTGGGTGGTGAAGAACTGATTGGGGCGAAGGATTACATCTCGATGGACTCGCCCATGGCGCAGGCATTGCTGAAAAAGGAAGTGGGCGATGAAGTGGTGGTGAAAACACCTACGCGCTCGTTTACCTGGCGGATTACGAAGATTGAGTATCAGCGCTGACCATTATTGAACGTCATTGCGAGAATCGACATCCGAGGTACGAGGATGGAGGACGAAGCAATCTCTGCGGCTGTCGTATTACCAAAGGCTTAGGGTTGATTGAGGCTGTAGAGATTGCTTCGTCATCCCGGACGTCCGGGACTCCTCGCAATGACGGGAGCGGCTTTGCGGCACTCCGCGCCATGACGTGAAGGGGTTCGCGCGGGGCTGGCGTTAACAGCGGAGATTTCCTAACTTCCTGCATGGAACGCGGAGGCTGCGTGTACATCATGACGAACCGTAATCGAACTACGTTGTATACGGGTGTGACATCGGATTTGCCAGCCCGTGTAATGGAGCACCGTCAGCGGGCATATCCAGCAAGCTTTACAGCCCGTTACAATTGTGTTCACCTCGTCTACTACGAGTGCTTCCACTCCATTGAAGAAGCCATTGCACGAGAGAAGCAAATCAAGGGAGGCTCACGTGAGGATAAATTGCGGCTTATCAAACAACTGAATGCCGACTGGAAGGACCTGTTCGATGAGGAGGTGAGTACGTGGTAATTTACCCCCGTCATTGCTGTTTTCGTCATTGCGAGGAACGACATCCGAGGCACGAGGATGGAGGACGAAGCAATCTCTGGTGCTGGTGTGTTACCTAATTTAGAGGGTTGATTGAGTCTGTAGGGATTGCTTCTCCCGCATTCGCGGGATCGCAATGACGTAAGGGGGCGTGTTCGTCATTGCGAGGAACGAAGGGTTGGGATTTGTGCGAAGGGGTGACGCGGCAATCTCTGGTGCTGGTGTGTTACCTAATGTAGAGGGTTGATTGAGTCTGTAGGGATTGCTTCGTCATCCCGGACGTCCGGGACTCCTCGCAATGACGGGAGAAGTTTCGCGGCATTCCCCGCAATGAAGGGAGTCACCCTTCCCGGCTTTCGCTTCGGCAGGCACAAGCTCCCCTCGACAAGTTCAGGGTGACAGAGCTTCAAAATCCTACCCCTACGCTTTCACCGGAAAATGCACCTCCGTCACCAACTGATCATTGGGTACCTGGCCGGGCATATTCAGGTACACTTCAAACGGATCAATCCCTTTTCGGTATTTGTATTCTTTGTTGCGCTGCATCATGTACTGCGTAGTCCATGCATTGCCCAAATGCGGGTACGAGCCGGTGTGCGCAATGGTGTTGACGTTTGTAGTCGGAATTGATCCACCGATAAAACCCTCGGGCAGTTGACCGGGTACCTGCTTCACGGGGAAGGCAGACGTGTACGCCACCTTGTTTTTCACCACATCCCACGTGTGGTAGATGGAGAACCCCTGCCCCGCGATTTCGTTCGGATGCGCTGTGGCCCAGGCCGACAGTCGCTCAAAATCCTTCGACATTTTTCCGGATTGCTCATCCATCGTGCAGGTGGTTTTGATGCCCACATAGGTGCAACCGGCATACGGTTGAATGCCCTTGAATGTAAGTTTGGAGGGCACGCTGCCTGTCTCTACATAGTCTTTCAACATCAATAACCCGCGCTCGTAATCCATGCCGAGGTAGGCCGTCATCATTTTGGTCATGAAGAACATGAAGAACGGCAGGCTGCCCGTCATGCCCCACGTTACTTCGGTGCCCTGGCCTTGCGGCTTCAGATCGAACCACACCGGTGAAGTCGATTTCCAGGGTTTCAGGAAATGCACCACCATGTCGAGCCGGCTGGGCGCGTTTTCTTTCAGCACTTTCATTTCTCCGCTGCCGGTGCGTTTGCCCTGCCAGTTGTATTCTTTGCCGCCCGGTTTTACTTCCACGGTTACACCCGGTTCGGTAATCAACCAGGGCGACCACGCGGGCCAGTGGTGATAATCGCTGATGATCGAATAGACTTTTTCAGGCGATGCCTGAATGGTGATGGTTTTGGTGACGGTGAAGGCGGGCATGGTGGTGGGGTTTGTTGAGCGAATGTAGGAAAAAAGTTAATTTGGTATCCCTGTGAAATCACCATGCAGTTAATCACCACCACATCCACCACAACTGCTGCAGGAGCTACCGCAACCCGAACTATCAGACGAACCAGAATCTGATGTGCCGCTGTCACCGCCTGAATTGCGTTGTCTTACTATTGGTAACAACGAAGGAGCGAGAGCAGCTGTGCCAAGAAGAAAATACTGCCAGTCGGGGTTGGTGTTTTGGTGCTGTGTCGGTAGCACATGAGCGCGATAAAATTTCGGAATCACCTGCTGCGTGATCGCATACGACAATCGCCAGAGCGCAATCATCATCACCAGACTGGCTATCACCAGCACAATCACCAGCCACTCGATTGGTTTGCCGCGCAGTATGCCCATGGCCAGCCGCACCAGGCCCAGCGACAAGGCAAATGCCAGTACGCCAAAATTGAGGTAAAACAATTTTGTGAACACCGCTGATTTATTGAGGTATTTCTGAAGGGCATCCATGGCAACGGCCACATTCGCGAACACCGGCTTCGGGATGAGGGTACGCAGCAGTGCTTCATGGGATAGCGAACCACGCTGCTCCAGTGTATCTAAAACCGTAAATTCTTCCGGGGTTGCCGGTTGTGCTCCTTCGGCCGCAGCGAGTGTGGTTCCGTTCACCACCAGTTTGTTGCCCTTTATAAGCCGGTCGAGCGATGCGTGGATCACATCACTCAGTTGCCTCGACTTCAAATAGATTAGTTCGGCTGGGTGCAGCTCATGAATGAAGCTCTTGCGAAATCCATTTACCAGTTTTTTCAATCGCGCCCGGCTGTAAAGTGCAAGCGCCAACAGCAAGAACACACACAGGCCAATATAGCCCGGCAAAAAGATTTCGCTATTGATCGTGATGTACACGGGCCGCAGAAGAAAGTAAGCAGGTATCAGCCATAACGCAAAAATGAAAAGACCTATCAGGATTCCAGATCGCAACTTGTAGGCTGCCTTTGGCAAGTGCAGTGCGCCATGCATGGTGCCGTATTCCCACACATCGGCCGGAGGCTCGCCAAAAACAGATTTATACAATTTGGTAGTGCGTTCTTTCGCCTGCTTGAACCGAACGGCATCCTGCCGGTTATGGGTGGACGGAATATGTTGCACCGTTTTGCCCAACACCAGACCAAAATCAGCATATGATTGCGTGAACACGAGATGCTGATGCCACACGATATCTACAATTTCGGAGGGCGACACCATCGCATCGTGGGTGGCGGCCAGATACATGAACTTTTTGTATTCGAGAATGGCTTTTTGGGTGAAAGCCTGCGTCCAGAAGTTTTCTTTGGCAAGTCGGATGGAGAAACCGTATTCGCTTAAGGGCCGATCGAGGTCATACGCCACTACCTCGTTCCAGAGCAACGTGTTCATAGGAGGATTGTTAGAGGTTAAGTAAAGATATGAATTTACCTCCTGCCAGTCGATCCTTGTGTTGATTTGACCACTGGAATCGGACTCTGCCCTCATGGCCCATCGTGCAAATCCTTCATACACCGGTAATGCGGGTGTCATATAACCGTGTTACTGTTGTAGTGTTTCCCCGACATCATGACCGATTATCCAAACCCGGGGGGCGAAGTCGGATTCTCACCAAGCTAATACCCTTCACCTATGCGCATCCTGATTTCACTCATTTGCTGTTTGCTCCTGGCGGTGCCCGGTTCGGCACAGCGGGTAAACGAAGAAGCCTTTCTTGTGGCGCCTTACCTGCAATTCTCCACCCAAACGGGCATGTATGTGTTATGGGAAACGCGCGATCTCGCATCTACCCGCGTGGATTTTGGAGAAGCGCGCGCCCAGGTAACCCGCGCTGTGCTCGATCGCTCGGCTTCGCTGCCGGGTAACCGGCAAATGCATGAGGTGCTGCTGGCAGAGCTGAAACCCGAGACCAATTATTTCTGGCGCGCTACTTCGGTGACAACTACGGGAGACACCCTTCGGTCAGCCCTGTACACATTCAAAACGGCCGTGCGGGATAGCAGTGCGTACATGTTCGCGCTGATCGGAGATACGCAGCGCAACAGCCGCACTCCCTGGGCGTGGGAGAAAATTGCTGACCTGGTGTGGGAGGACCGCCCCAACTTTGTGGTGCTGGCGGGCGACCTCGTGGACCAGGGGCTCGATAAAAACGACTGGCTTGAAAATTTCTTTCCGAAGGGAAGGCCGCTGCTTTCGCGGGTTCCCGTTTACCCGGTGCTGGGCAACCACGAACAAGATGCCAGTTATTATTATCAATATGTGGTGGCGCCCCCACCGGAGTACTACTATACGTTCACCTATGGCAACGCCCAGTTTTTCATGATCGATACCAACCGCGATGTTTCGGAAGGATCGGAACAATACGACTGGCTGGAGTGGGCGTTGGCCAGGTCCACCGCCACGTGGAAGATTGCGGTGCATCATCATCCGCCCTACTCGTCTGACAGCGATGACCATGGCGACACCTATCAGTCGCTTTCTACACTGGGCACCGATGCCCGCAACCTGGTTCCGCTTTACGAGCGCTACGGCCTGGATTTTTGTCTGTTTGGCCATACCCATTTGTACGAACGAAGCTGGCCCATCAAAGACAACCAGATCAATATGAAAAACGGTGTGGTGTACATCAACTCCGGTGGAGCCGGTGGCGGGCTCGAGGCATTTGCTCCTACGCGCAGCTGGTTTACGGCCGAACTGCAGTCGGTGCATCATTACTGCACGTTTGCCATTTTTGCCGACAACGTAATATTCAAGTCTATTGATCACGAGGGGCGAATGCTTGATGCCTTTCAGATGCAAAAGGAAAAAGATCGCACCTCTTCGGCATCGGTTTTGCAACCGCCCGCACCGCATGTGGTAGCCGCAGCTACGCTGTTTGAGAAAGAAACCGTAGTTACGCTTGAGGCCCCGTTTGAGGACATCGCCATTCACTACACCACCGATGGCAGTGAACCTACGCGCTCCAGCGCGCGGTACACCAAACCGTTTTCGCTCTCAAACACGGCCACTGTTCGTGCGCGCAGCTACACGGCCGATGGGCGGGCCAGCCGCGTGAAGAGTTTATCCTTCCGCAAAATGGCGCCCCTGCCGCCCGTAAAAACAAAGAAGACGGAGCCAGGCCTGGTAATGCAGTATTTCGAAGGGAGCTGGACGAAGCTGCCTGATTTCACCCGGCTGAAGCCCGTGAAAACCGGGGTGGTGAAGCAAGTCAGCCTGGCGGACACGGGGCACCGCCCGGATGAGTTCGCGCTGGTGCTGGAAGGATTTGTCGACATTGCCACCTCAGGCGTGCAGACGTTCTACCTCAACTCCGATGATGGATCAAAGTTGTACATCGACAATCAATTGGTGGTCGATCACGATGGAGATCACAGCGCGATTAAGAAAACAGGGCAGATTATTCTGGCACCCGGCAAGCATACCGTTCGCATCGAATACATGGAAGTGCGCGGTTCGCAGTTTCTGCAGGCGGGTATCATCGATGGCACTGGCGTGGCGGTGCCGTTTTCCCCGTTTCAGCTGTCGCACTAGGATTACCCCTGATACGTGTTAGCTTAGAGCCGGTAAATTCATTACCCACTCACGCCATGAACCGAATTGCTTACCGCGTACCCGTATTGTTTTTCTGCCTGGCGGCCACGCTGGCAGTCGCACAAACCAACTCATCGAGAACCCTGGCCGACTCCGCCCGCCTCGCGGAGCTCGACCGCTATTGGGCAGAGGTAGCGCGCACCGTGCGCGAGGGCGACTACGATGGCTATGCCGCCAGCTATCACCCCGATGCCGTGTGTGTGTTTACCACGGGAAAGAACAAACGCACCGCGCCCATTCGCGAGCAACTTGAGCAATGGAAGGCCGGCTTTACGGATACGAAAGCGGGCAAGGTGAAGAACAACGTGGAATTCCGTTTCTCGCAACGCGTGGGCGATGCCACCAGTGCGCACGAAACCGGCATTTTCTATTTCACGTCCGTGGATGCCAACGGCAAGGTGCTCTCCAGCGGTGCCGTGCATTTCGAAGGTCTGCTGACGAAGCGCAACGGAGTGTGGCTGTCGCTGATGGAGTACCAAAAAGCGCGCGCCACGCAAGCGGAATGGGAGGCGTTGAAGTGAGACCTTGAGCTGCACGAGCCAGCGCCACAACGAGCAACCGCAGGCGACCAAAATTCAGGCGACCTGCGGGAAGCCCAATGGCCAGTGAAGCACAACGGCAATCGCGGGGAATTGATACCGCAGGAATCTAACCCGGAAGGTGCGTATTACCGGCCCTCTTGCACCAGAATGCGGAAGCCTCTCAGTTCCGTAATCTCTTTGCCACCATAGCCATAGTTGAATATGTGCTTTCCGGGGGGGCCAAAAACTTTCCCAGCATGAATGCTTCCATCGGCCCGTGTGAATTGACCCACGTAATAATCTTTACCGCCACCTGTCCCGGCCAACACGGCATTTTTGGGTATTGTTCCTGCGTACGGAACCCATTGCAGGGGGATCTGTCCATCGTTAATGAGTACCTCAAATGTCGGGCTAACAACTTCATTTCCGCCCCATCCTATGTTACAGCCTGTTCCCACCACTTTGCCGGGGTGGTTTGCTCCATTATAAAACGAACGGCACACGATCAGGTCTGATCCATTTTCGAAACCCCCAGCCACCGCATTGGCAGGTATTGTTCCCTTGTAGGCAACCCACTGCAACGGTTGTGCGCGCTTGACTTGTATTTCGAAATCCACGTTTGCGCCTTCAATCCGACCTGTGATGCGATCGCCCGACACCTTACCGATCCATACTTCACGAAACTCCCCAATATTCAACAGCACAACCTGCTGGCCGTTGTTGAAAATTCCTCCATATAATTGCTGCACCCCAGCACCCGGATTATTCAGGTTGCTCTGACCTGCATCAAAGGTGTGATTGGCAACATTTGAAATCTGAAGTTCGCCACTGCCCATGATGGCCCCTTGCTGAGTGGTTTTCCAGATGAGCGTTTTGCCATCTTGAAAATAATCACGTGCACTTTGTCCATGCAGCGTTGAGAGTCCAGCGGTAACCGACAGGAGCAATCCAACCAAAAAAACATTTCTTTTCATAGGTTTAGATGAAAGGTAAGAGTAGTCAAATATACCATGGTTCTGATCGTATACAACCATGCGGTCGCGATGAAGCAGACTCCCACGTGCGGCTGCAAGGAAACGGAGAAAAAATTCAGGCGATCTGCCCCGCAAAAAGAAGATGATTTTGTGGAGTCTTTGAACAGGAGTAATCCGGGTATTGAAATCTCTCGTGGTTAACGGGGAAACGCAGAACCACTAAAATCAGGGTGCTACAGTTTACAAACTAAGGGCATGGTAGTACCCGATTAGTCCAAAAAAGATACCCCCGAAGCCAAATGCGATCATGAGCCAGCGAAACAGATTTTTTGCTTTGGGAAGACTGACAATGAACCCCATGGCGCCCATCACCAAACTTAGTTCCAGTAATAAAGAAGCCAGATCAAATTTATCACCGGCCAGATCGAGTACTTCAACCTCATGTTCCCAATTTTTCAATCCCCTGATTTTTCCCAACTCACCATTAATACTGGGCATGGTCCATTGAGCCGGTGCATCCGGCAGCGAGCCATTCATCAGTTCAGTTTGTTGGCTTCTGATTACGGCTAAATCCTGGTCGAATTTTCTGAGCCGCTCATGCACAATCAGGGTATCGTGAGCAACTACAGCACCCGCGCGCATCAGGTCAAACAATAAGTCGCGTTCGGCCTGAATCAACGTTTCTTTCAAGATCTTGCTGTGATAGAGCGAATACTCGGTCATTTTTTTGTTTACGCCCACGATTTCCCGATCGCGAAAATTATTGGCTCCGATGTCAATAAAAGAAAGCGTAGCAGCAAAGAATGCAATGAAATACGCGATGCGCATTTCCCTATTTCGTGCGGGTGAATCAAGTCCCAGATCTCCTTCTATCACAAGTTGAATTGTTTTTACTTGCCCAATGTAATAGAAAATTCAAAAAGAGCTTGCCTGTTGAATTCGAAATTCTGCACCGTCCGTTCCGGTAAGGCAGTAGCCGTTGGCCAGCGGGCTGGGATAAGTCTGTAGGGATTGCTACGTCATTGCTGTTTTCGTCATTGCGAGGATCGACATCCGGAGGCACGAGGATGGAGGACGAAGCAATCTCTGCGGCTGTAGTATTACCTAATGCAGAGGGTTGATAGAGGCTGTAGGGATTGCTTCGTCTCCCGCATTCGCGGGACTCCTCGCAATGACGTGAGATGCTTTCGTCATTGCGAGGCTCGACATCCGAGGCACGAGGATGGAGGACGAAGCAATCTCTGGTTCCCTGGTTTTCACAAAGGCTAAGGGTTGGCTGAGTCTTTAGGGATTGCTTCGTCTCCCGCTAACGCGGGACTCCTCGCAATGACGGGAAGGGCGTTTTCGTCATGGCTGGTTTCGTCATTGCGAGGCTCGACATCCGAGGTACGAGGATGGAGGACGAAGCAATCTCTGCGGCTGTTGTGTTACCATAGGCAGAGGGTTGATGAAGTCTGTAGGGATTGCTTCGTCTCCCGCTAACGCGGGACTCCTGACAATGACGAGAAGGGGCGTGTTCTTCAACTCAACCAGTTTTTCCTTAACCGAGTCAAATTACTTGCACGTGGAGCTCTTCGTCCGCTTGGTAAATAAATTTGCACGGCTTCGGCAGGCACACCAATAAACCTTGCTAAGACTGCCTCGCAATGGGCAATCTTTGCTTTACCATTAAACTTTCGCAGATTAACATCTCTGTAATTAACATACCCTCCTGAACTTACAGGAACTTTCTTTTTAGTTGCTTTCATAGACAATCATTGTTTTAAAAAATCATGTTACTATAATTATCTCCTAAATCAATTTAAACCTATCCCACCATCCCCTCCGCCATTTGGTTGGCCAGCGTTTGGGCGGCTGCCAGCCGCGCCTTCAAATCATCGCACAAGGCAAACAACTCGTTGACTTTTGAAACAATACGTTGCTGTTCATTTAGTGGAGGAAGTGGGAAAACTAAAGGTCCAATATCCTTGTGATTTATCTGTGGAACACTAGTTCCTGAATTAAGCATCGCCAGGTCAATCCCCTGCAACCAATAAAACGCGTAATGCAAATCTATGCCATTCCTTGGCGAGATCGCCATTATATTTAGGTCAACAAAAATATCACTTCGAACTATCTTCTTTTTGTTTGTCGCTATAGCTCCGCCCCGTTTTGGAAAGACTATACTCCCTGAAGGTATAACTGCCCTTAACTCTTTATCATTTGGATTTATGTATCTTGATGAAACAGTTATCTCTTTCTCGTTTCCTGGTAAGTTCAGGTCTCCTACTTTCAAGTACATGTAATTACCTGTTCCAAGCTCTTTTGACACATCAACTGTTGATCCACTTTTTATCTCGAAGCATTGTTCTACAAAGACCGCCTTCCAATTTCTTGGTATGTCTAGCGCTAATTGATCTGATTTTGAATCAAAGTGGATCTCATTTTTTTCAAAAACCTCGCTAACTACTTCCTTTGGGTCTTGGGGAACGAGTTTGCCCATGACGGCCAGTTGTAAAATGGTTTGTTTGAGTTGGTCGATGCTGTCTTCGGTGGTGAAGAGGTCATCGAAGTGTTGAGCTAATAAGGACCAGGCTTGCTGAAACTCCCTGGCGTCTTTGGCTTGCGTGAGGGCACCCAGCAACGTTTCCACCAACAACGCGTGCGACTTGAGGTGATGCGTTTCCTGTTTTTCCAGTTCATCGCACAAGGCCATCAACTCTTCTACTTTGGCTACAATGCGGTGTTGTTCTGCGAGGGGTGGAATTGCAATAACAAGTGGCTCTAGTTTGGCCAATGAAATATTGGCAATATTGGTGGTTTGGCTTGCACTGTTAATTAAAGTATTTCGATTGAGTGGCGCTCGTAATACTGTTAGAAGAAATCTTGAACTAATTTGCTTTGGTCTGATAATACTCAAGAACCCTCCAATTGTTGCCCGAAACTCAGGCTGAGAATCGACTAAAGCAACTTTTCCAACAAGTTCTCGGCTATTTGCCATTGAGATAATTATATCGTCTTTCTGAACAAACTGATTCTCATTCCTTACAAATTCTTCTCGGATATACAGTAAATCATCCCATTCAACTGTGTCTTGCACATTAGAGGTTCTAAGACACGCAATCCTTCCAGACTCAGCTATCTTTGACTTTTCGCTTGAAGGAAATGTGATTCCTCTTTCAATTGAGCATACAACAGATAGCCGTGCCCATTCCCAACTGATGGGCAAATCGAATGCTTTTTCGGAATCATCAATTGGTATTCTTAGGTTCCTTGATTTTCGTTTCGTGTTTGGTGACTGTTCCGAAGTTCTAATGATTTCATCCAACAAAAAGCTAGCGCCAACTTCACTGGGGTTTTGACTACCGAGTTTACCTCGAATAGCAAAATCCAAAATCAATTCACGCAGTCGTGCAATTCCTTCCAAACTAATGTTATCCACACTCCGCAACCGCGTTCGGGATTTTACTCCTTGCGCAGCAATCCACACCTCAAAACTTTTTAGAATCTTATCGGCCATATCACTTACCCTTGTTGGTTAATGCTTCGGCCAGTATGGCTCTCAGTTGGTTTCGTAAGTCACCAATTTTCTGTTGCTCGCTTTTGTAGTTGGCCAGCAGCACTTCGGGGTCGTGGCTTATCTGTTCGCCCACGTGCGGGTTGCTGATGTCGAGGTTGTAGTTGCGGCTAACAATTTCTTCCACGCTCACCTTCCACGCGTATTCATTTTCCTTGCGGGTCTTAAAATTATCTTTCTCGTTTCCCCACCACGCTATCTCCGCTGCAAACTCTTCAAAGCGCATGGGCCGCGTTTTGTTGTAGCTCTTCACGCCTTCGGGGTACGGGTGCTCGTAGTACCAGATGTGTTTGGTGGGCTTGCCCTTGGTGAAAAACAACAAATTGGTTTTAATGCCGGTGTAGGGATTAAACACACCGTTGGGCAGGCGCACAATGGTATGCAGGTTGCACTCGGTGAGCAGCTTTTCCTTCAGGCGCGTTTTCATGCCTTCGCCAAACAGAAAGCCATCGGGCAGCACTACGCCCGCGCGCCCTTCGTTGCGCAGTAGGTGCGTGATGAGCAGCAAAAACAAGTCGGCTGTTTCGCGCGTGCGGAAGGCCGTGGGAAAGTTGTTTTCAATGCCATCTTCTTCCATGCCGCCAAAGGGCGGGTTGGTGATGATTACGTCTACACGGTCGCTGGCGGTGTAGTCGCGCAGCGGCCTGCTTAACGTGTTGTCGTGTTTAATGTTGACAGGTATGTCAATGCCGTGCAAAATCATGTTGGTGATGCACAGCATGTGCGGCAGGGTTTTCTTCTCTACTCCATGGATGGATTTTTTCAGCGCTTCTTCATCGCGGGTGGATTTCACAAAGTTCTTGCGCTTGTAGTCAATCACGTTGCTGAGGAATCCACCCGTGCCACAGGCGGGATCGAGCACGCTTTCTTTCAATTGAGGTGCGATGCGGTCCACCATAAACTCGGTTACGGCTCGTGGCGTGTAGAACTCACCGGCATTGCCTGCGCTTTGTAAGTCTTTGAGCAATTGCTCGTAAATGCTGCCAAAGGTTTGGCGGTCGGCACTGGCGTTGAAGTCGATTTCATTGATCTTGTTGATCACCTGCCGCATGAGCGTGCCCGACTTCATGTAGTTGTAGGCATCTTCAAACACACTACGGATTACTTTCACGCGCTCGGCCTGAGCGCCCGAGGTTTTTAGTTTGTCTTTCAGCGTGGGGAAGAGCTGTAAGTTGATAAAGTCTGCTAATTCATCGCCCGTCATGCCTTCTTTATCGGCAGCCCAGTTACGCCACCTTAAATGTTTAGGGATGGGTGATTTGTAATCGTCTTCGAGTATTTCTAATTCGGTTTCGCGGTCGTCATAGATTTTTAAAAAGAACATCCACACCAATTGACTTAAGCGCTGGGCATCGCCATCTACACCTACATCTTTGCGCATTAAATCCTGTATGGATTTGATTACTCCTGAAACGTTGCTCATTTGAAATTGTGTGTTCTACTTATTTGCTTTCACTGATGTTACTCTGATTCCTTTTGATTGTCAGCCTGAACCTTTTTGAATGTCAGCCTGAGCTTGTCGAAGGCTATCTGCCCGGTACCCGGTTTCGACAACCCGATAGCCATCGGGCTCAACCTGACACATCTTTGAATTTAGTTTTCCACTATTTCGTCTTTCCAATTTTGAACCCGATGGGTTGCTCTTCTTTTTCTTGTTTGATTAATTTTTGAATGGCATCAAACACGAGTTTAAAACGTTGATCGTACTTTCTTTCTAACTGGCGGATTTTTGCGGCCAGGTCTTTATTGGTTTCCATCAGTTTGCGCAACGCTACGAAGGTGCGCATGATGGCAATATTGGTTTCTACTGCACGAGGGCTGTTGAGAATTCCGGAAAGCATGGCCACGCCTTGTTCGGTGAAGGCGAAGGGTGGGTAGCGCGAGCCACCCCAACCTGCCTTACCGGCAGATAAACTTGAGGACGCAAATTGCGACCTCAAGTTTTGCCACTCATCCTTCGTTAACTGAAACATGAAATCGTCAGGGAACCGATCAATGTTTCTCTTGACAGCCTCTTTGAGGCGCTTTGTTTCAACCCCATAAAGCAAGGCCAGATCAGCATCCAACAGCACTTTTTCGCCCCGTAGAAAAAGAATTTTGGTGGCGATGAAATCGGGTGTAGTTAGTACAGATAGTTCTTTCATGTTTCATTTTTTTAAGATCACAATCTGTGACCTTAGAAAACCATCTTGAGGTGACAATTTTACACCTCAAGCCTTTGATATCACAAATTGTGGCATCGAAGTCAGTTTACTACAGGAGCCAACTTGGCGCCATTAATCCATCCAACTTGAGGTCACAAATTGCGACCTCAAGATTTAATCTGATTTGGTTTGCTTACTTAGCTTTTTTATGTCTTCTTCAATTTCCTTCAGGCTTTGCTCTTTTTCCAACTGTTTTTGCGTTTGCTTATACTTCTCGTATTCCGCTTCGGATTTCTGCAAGGCCATGTCGTGGCTGATCCTGCCGGCATGGGTGAGCAGTTCGCGGCCGTTGAGTTGCAATATAGAATCCAGTCGGCTGATCCAGTCTTTCATGTACATAGGTGTGCGTTGCTGCGCCATGGTTTCGGCAAAGGCCAGGTATTGTTCTACCAGCAGGCCCAGCAGCTTTATTTCATCTTCTGCCAGATAGTTTTTCGCAATACCTACATCGCTCTTGCGAATGCTTGTCGGGCTTTTCTTGTCGAGGGATTGCATGCCCATAAGTGGCAGCTCAGCATCTACCCTGCGATAAACTAACTCAGCCGCAGTTTGCTGGCTAATGGCCCAGAGCAATTTGTTCTGCACAATCTTAAAGAACTCAACCGTCTTTTGATCGTTGGGATCGTAGTCGATGCTGGTAGCATAAATATCTTTCACCTTCTGGTAGAAGAACCGTTCTGAAAGACGTATCTCGCGAATACGCTCCTGCAGTTCGGTGAAGTAGTTCATGGAACTCCCCGACTTGAAGCGATCATCGTTCAGTGCAAAGCCTTTGATGATGTATTCTTTCAACCGCTGCGTTGCCCAGATGCGGAACTGTGTGCCCTGGGGGGATTTTACGCGATAGCCTACGGAGATGATGACATCGAGGTTGTAGTGCTCAAGTTCACGTTCTACCGAGCGGCTACCCTCATTTTGAACTGTCCGGAATTTCCGGACAGTTGATCCTTCGGTCAATTCGCCTTCTTTAAAGATGTTCCCGATGTGCTCAGAAATGGTTCGTTTATCTTTGCCAAAAAGCTGCGCCATCTGCGCCTGGGTAAGCCACACGGTTTCTTCCTCCAGGCGCACATCCAGCCTTATATTGCCCTCTGAATTTTGGTATAATACAATCTCTCCGCTCATGCCGACTTTTCCGTGTTATACAGTTCGCTTTCCAGTTCTTTCAACGCTTTCTCGTACTTTTCCTTTCCGCCAAACACACCATTGATGATTTCCACCGGTGTACCTATCTCGGTGAATGGATCGAGTTGAAGTACTCTAGGATTCTCAATCGATACCACACCTTTATCGGCATACTTATCCAGCAATGCTTCCAGCACTTTCCGGGCCTGGTCGCCATATTTGGCAAAGTAGTTGCGCTTCTTCACATTATTGGCGCGTTCCTTCCGCGTAAGCGGGGGCTGGTCGTAGGCCACGTGGCAGATCAAGTCAAATTCGCTGAAGTCTTTTCCAACGGCCTCAGCCAGATTGTCGACAATCACACCGTTTTCTTCCAGCAAGTCGATGATAACTTTTTTCTTCTCGGCCGAATTCCAGGTCAGCAGGAACTCATCGAGTGATGCAAACTCTTCTCTGATTTGTTTCTTCGAGAAATCGCGGTACGATTCCGTCACCAGTTTACCATCGGGCCCCAGATACTCCACGCGCTCCGCAATGATGCTAACCGGCACGTTATTGAATACATATTTCTTTTCTTCGGGCCGGTCGGTATCATCACTTTCCCCACCGCTATCGGGCGGATCAGGCGGAACAATCGGGTCGTCACCGTCAGGTTCATAGATTACCACCGGATCGCCATCAAACGCAGGGTCTTTAAAAAGCTCCGTGGCCTTTTTAAAATCCATGATGGTGAAGTAGTACTTGTTCATCTCCTCATGGATGCGTGTGCCCCGCCCGATGATCTGCTTGAAGGTAGTCATCGAGTTGATGGTTTTGTCGATCACGATCAGGCGGCAGGTTTTGGCGTCTACGCCCGTGCTCATCAGTTCGGAGGTAGTGGCAATAACCGGGTAGCGGCTTTCGGGGTCGATGAAGTTATCCAGTTCGGCCTTGCCTTCCACGCTGTCGCCCGTAATGCGCATCACATACCTTGAATTTTCCAAGGCCAGTGGCCCGGCCGCATTGACAATCGCTTTGCGCATGCGCTCGGCATGGTCAATGTCTTCACAAAAGATGATGGTTTTGGAGTAGGGATCGGTCGCTTTCAGGAACTTCATCACCCGGTTGGCCACCAGTTTGGTGCGCTGGTTAAGCACCAAAATGCGTTCCATGTCCTTTTGGTTGTAAGTGCGCTCTTCTATCGGATTGCCCAAATCATCTAATGTGCCGGGCGGGGGTGTCCACCCATAGAGGTCCTTGTCGATGTCAATCTTCACCACCTTGTAAGGCGCCAGAAAACCATCTTCAATACCTTGCTTGAGGCTGTAGGTATAGACGGGCTCGCCAAAGTAGGTGATGTTGGAGGCGTACTTCGTTTCCTTGGGGGTGGCCGTCATGCCGATTTGAATGGCGCTGGAGAAGTATTCGAGAATTTCGCGCCACGAGGCGTCTTCCTCGGCACTGCCGCGGTGGCACTCATCAATGATGATCAGGTCAAAGAAATCGCGCGAAACGTTTTTGAAGATTTTGTCGGCTTCATCTGGTCCCGTAATCGCCTGATACAGTCCCAGTTGAATTTCATAAGAGGGATCAATCTTACGATTCTTAATCTTAGTCATCACTGATCCAAAAGGCTTGAAGTCATTCACCAGCGTTTGATCAGCCAGAATGTTCCTGTCAACCAAAAACAGAATTCGCTTTGCTCTTCTCGCTTTCCAAAGTCGCCAGATAATTTGAAATGTTGTGTAGGTCTTTCCAGTACCTGTGGCCATCACCAGTAGTATTCTGTTTTGGCCGCGCGCAACGGCTTCTATCGTTCGGTTGATGGCATCCGTTTGGTAGTAACGTGGTTCTTTGCCGGAGCCGTCATCGTGGTAGGGCTGAAGCACGAGTTCCTCTTCCACAATGCCGTGTTTCTTTTTGTAGCGTTTCCACAACACATCGGGTGAAGGAAATTGGTTCAGCGGAAATTCCGTCTCAATGTCCTCTCCGCTTTCCGGGGTGGCGTTATGGGAGGCAAAGCCATCGCCATTGGAACTGAAAGCGCTGGGCACTTCCAGAATGGAGGCATAGCCGATCGCCTGCTGCAGGCCGTGACTGATCGTTTTGTTATTGTCTTTGGCTTCTACAACGGCTATGGGTATTCCCGGTTCTTTGTGAAGAACGTAATCGGCAAACTTCTTTTTCTTTTTGTTACGCGAAGACATTTCGCCCCGCACGATCACCGGGCCGGGCGTGAGTGTTACCTCTCTGCGAATTTGGGTGTGCTGATCCCAGCCGGCATTTTTGATGGCCGGAGTGATGTACAGATCGCAGATGTCGATCTCGGAGTGGTCTTTTTTGTTTGGGATTTCCTGGCTCACCGTGCAGACAGATGTTGAATTGTCAAACGCACGTTAAGATAGGCAAGGAGGCGGGATTTGGCAATAAAGGTGTTAGCACAACCTGGGCAAGCCGCCTTTTGTTGGAGCACTCCAACCAACGCGAAGGGTGTCGGCAATTTTCCAGAGTTGCGGGTACGCCAGGTGGGGGAATGAACCGAAGGCGCTGGTGCTATCGAATCCGGGTCATATCCCAGGAGTCGAGCACAAATTTGGATAGCCCCTGAGCATGAAGATTCGTCAGCGTGATTTTTACATCGTATTGTAAGGCTCCGGCCGGAAATGGACCATGTTCAACAAACCGGGCGTTAAAATTGCTATCGAGTGCTACTTCGCGGCCATACTTCCATTGCTGCGACCATGATCCGTGGCGAATGGTAACCTCAACCAGTGATCCGGTATCCTTCTTGATGTAATATCGCCAATCATTTTGGATGTCGAGAGAGTCGGTGGTTCCGGCTGTTAATCCGATTTCAAAAACGTAGTCCCGCTCAAACGCGCCTTTGTCGATCAGCGTGTGATTGACGTCATCAAAGAGCATGGAGAGGCCGGTGCTATCGGGCACGAGTGTTGAGCCGAGTTTGCCCCTGACGGTTGCGCTACCATCAAATTTAGCTTCGGTTGCTTTTTGTTTTGTTTTGCATGCCCATAGGCTAACAAGACAAAGAATGATGATGATTTTTTTCATGGTATCTGCGTTTATTTTCTGTTTGAGAGTAGATAGAACGAGTAGCCAACCTGGGCTTGGTGAAAGCCGGTGTTGGCGTAGTTCCATTGCCAGTTATACTGGTAGCGGAAGAACAGTTTACCCTTGCTTTGGGGAGATGGCTTTAGGGTAGCCAGCATGCTGACGTTGGCGAAAACGCGCCTGGTGGCACCCCCATCTTGCTGGGAGTCTGCAAATACTTCCTCGTTCGCAACCTGTTCGAATTCGTTTGAGCGTAGAAAATACCAATTAACACTTCCTGAGAAGTTGAAGGAGTAACGCTCGTCCGTTTTGATGAGCCAATTGATGCGCGGATAAAACTGCATGGTGTTTACTCCGTATTCCCGTACCTGCTTGTTTGGTGTGGCCTCTTGTGTGGTAAAATCATAGTCTCTAAGAGAATCGATAACAGCAACGCGCCCATACCGAAACCCGTAGTCGAGAAAGAACGTTGACTTGAAGGTTGGGATATCGAGGAGCACAAGGTTGACATCGAACCCAACACTAAAATTCTCGTGGCGTTTTAATTCCAGTGTAGAGGCATAACGTGTCGGGCTATAAACGCCATTGATGACTTCATCGCGGTAAAGGATTGGAATTTGCCGGTTATTGTCTTCGATTTTGGAAAGCGTAAGCGTGGGCGTGATTGAACTTAAGAAACCAAAATTCCACATTTCGTATTTGAAAACCTTGCGCGGGAAACGACTGGTGATCAGCGCAATGTTTTTATCAATTTCGGTTTGGATAAGTCCATTGGGGTTATTCTGATTAAGCCCGACAAAATCACTGAAGATTCGTGCTTCAAACAAGCGGTAGGTGGCATCCTTGTACAGCGGGTGAATGTACTGGCTTGTTACGGGGGTATCAAAAGTGACCTTTAACAGTGTATCCGCTGGGCTAAAGTCGCGCCTGTTGACTGCATGTTGTTGCACATAGGCACGAATGAGATTTTCCAGCCTTAGCCGATAGGCAGGAGTGTTGCGTTCAATTGTAAAGAGACTTTTTTGGTTTAGGTTTTCGTAATCACGCTTTCTGGAAAAACCAATGGGGTATCGATTCTCAAATTTTACAAATGCCCGGCTATTAACGAGGGCGCTGTCCACCCATTGGTCGGGGGTCAGGTAATAGCGAACCTTATCGTTGACCTCACCGGTCACCAATACGTTTTCAATAAAGCCAGCATTGAATTCAATTTCAACCTGATTTACTTTATACTTTACCTTCCTCACTTTTCTGAAAGCATTAACCAATTCACCAAATTTTTTGGGTTGTTCTTTAGTTCTTTTCTCAGCTTCAACATAACATTCTTCGGCTTGTTTGATCAATTGATCCCGCGAGCTTTCCAACTTATCCCATTCGTTTTTTGTTGGGATGAAGCCTTTGCGAGCGTCAGCCGCGAACTCAGCAAGTTCTTTTAACTTTGGGAGTTTCTGATCGTGCACCTGTCTATAGATTTCCACCCGTTCTCTAACTCGTTTAGAAATATCAAGTTCTAGTTCAAGGCGGTCACTGATCGAATCTTTTCGACCCGGATTGGATTCACGGTTTAGAGCTTGCCTTAATCGCCTAAGTTCGCGGTCACTGCGCGTTTGATTCAATTCTTCTTCCCGCAGCTGCTCACGTACATCCACGCGAAGCTCAAGGTAAAGCGCGAAGTAGGTGGGCGCATTTAACAAATCCAGGGACCTCGGTTGCATTCCTGCTGACGATAGCATTTGCCTAATTTCGATTTCCGCATTTTGATAGTCTTGTTCTTTTCTTTCAGCACTGCTTTTCGCGGCCTCATAATAGTTTCGAAGACTGTCCATCTTGCTATCCAGTAATCTAGTTTGCTTAGCCAGCTTTGCGCGGGATTTATTGTAATTCTCTATCTCTACAGTCTCATTATTAAAGGCGGCCCACTCTGTCTCCATAACTTTAACCCGCTCACGGTCAGCGGCTTTTTCAGTGATTTCCTTTTGCAGCTTACGTTTTAGCTCTTGTTTTGTAAAAAGATCATCCCCGATTTTAAAAATCTTTTCGTGCAGGACTCCGTGTCTGAATAGCATTGTGTCTTGGGCGCTTGCTGAGTTCTTGTTTCGAGAGGCTGATTTCAGTTTCTTTTTCAAAGCTTGTACACTGTCTCGCGCCAGGAAACGGATCATGTAATCCGGTGGTGTGTTTCGCTCAATAAAAATTTCCTTGCTAAGCTGCAGATGGCCAGCTACGGGCCGATAGTCAAGATCAGGTGCCAGTATTTCGGCTGCTCGGAAGAAATAATACACCCTGTCAGCTTCTCGATTAATGTCAGACTCGCTGGGGGTAAGTACCCGCTTAAGGGTCCTGCTCTTGATGGCAAGTCCAAACCCGGTTTTAAAGGTTTCGTAATCGTTGTTTATGGCAACGAAAACAGTATCATTAGCCTGTTCCGTTGCCTCGAGGTCAATAATATACTTGTATTTCGTCTTCTGAACAACATCTAGTGTAATCGTTACGCCCGGGTTGTGGAATAGGTTAATTTTTGGATAGCCAGAGTTAGAACTTATCTGAGCAAATGTGGCGTAACCAATGGTCAACAGAGTTATAAACAGTATTGGTTTTTTCATGGTCAATTTCCGTTTTGTCTTTTCAGCGTGATGCAAGTAGAGTCGGCCCCGTTTGTGGATATAAGATTGCTAAGTTTTAGCGTGTTATTTACGCCCGGTGAAATGCTTGTTTGAAGTCTTTTGATAACGGAACGATCGAGCTGTAATGTCAGAAAAGCAAGGCTATCTGGCGTTACTGTGCCCTCCATGGTAGTAAATTCGTTTGGTGCCTGGACTTGGCCAAGTAAGCGTCCTTCGATATCAATAATCAGGTCTACATTTCCGCCAAAGACCGAAACTCCATTTTTATAAGTTATATAGGAGCCGCGGTAGTGCCCTGCGATCGGAGATTTATTAAGGCTGTCAGCGGCCACCAACGCAGCGGTGATGTTTTCCCTAAAGCGAAAATAGTCCGTAGTCGTTGGTAGCAACAATGTGTCAGCGTCCCCTGGTTTTAAAACATTCTTGGCTTCCAGTTTATCAAGTCGAATGAGATTCTCGAAGTTTCGATCTTGAAGCTTAAAGGTTTTTATGACAATGTCTGCACGGTTTACATCTATATTCCCCACATTGGAGAAAACCAAAAAATTTTTAACATCATTCGCTTGTGATTGGGTAACCAGCTTCAGCTCGGCAATACCGGGGTATCGAAAAGTTGTAACAACCGGGTCAGGAGACTTAACGCTGTACTCATCGCGGAACATTCCACAGCTGAGTGGTATCGATGCACAAAGAAGTAGAGAAAATAGCCAACTAGTTTTCATGTAATTCTTTTCTCGCCTACTCTTCATCGGATTTTCGGCTTCCTCCGTTTTTATTCATTCAGTTCGTTTTTTGCTCAGTACCGGCACGCCTGCCAAAATCGGGCTTGGCTACCCGCAGCAGCCGCAGCTCGCGCAGCGGGCCTTCGAAGTAGCGGGGCGTTGCTAAAATCGTATTGAATAACTCCGGCTCGTTGCGACTCAGAAAGCAATACGGCTCGGCTGCATCGATGTAGAACTCCAGCGTAAGACCGTAGCGGTGGGCCCGCTCGAGCGCAAACAGGCTTCTGCGCAAATCCCCGTCACGGTCGTTGTTCATCCGGTACATCAGCCCGTCATTTTCACCCAGCGTACTCCATGCCCAGGGGTTGAGCGAATCAATGGCCAGTGCCTCGCGCACATACTGGTAGCTCATGTCCAGGTTGGAGAAGAACGCGCCCCCGGGCGTCATCGAAGGCAGGCAGGTATCGCGCGGCAAGCCGGCCGCCACCAGCGCCTTTTGCTGGTACACGTAGGCAATGGCGTTGTTGTACTCCGAGATTTTCTTCGCACTCATGTTTCGCGATTCCACTTCGCGGCTCACAGCCTGCCGGTACAATTGTATGGCCGAGTCGAGATAGGCGGGCTGTGAGTTGCCCAGCCGCTCCAGCTTTTTGCCGAGCGACCAGTACACCACGGGTGGCGCCTCGGGTGTGCGGGCCAGTTGCTGCTGAACTTCGCGAAACCGGGGCATGACGTTGGCAATAAAACTGCTGTCGGGCGCGGCAAACTCGGGGTCGAGGGCGTACAGCCAGTTGAGCCAGTAGAGCGCATCCTGCGGCTGGGCGAGCACCAGCTCTTTGATGCGGGGCAGAAAGACGCTGTCGGTATAGTCGGTGTCCACCGACATAAACTCGGCCACGTGGTTGCGGCTGTCGAGCTGCAACGCCATTTTGATTTTGGACTGTGTCTCTTCGGAGAACGAATAGCTGGTGGACAATCCCCACAGCAGGTAAGCGCGGCTTTTTTCCTGGTTGGTAGTGGCGCGGTTGATGGCCGTGAGGCATTCGCGGGCGCAGTCCTCGTACTGACCAATGTCGTAGTAGTACTCCACCAGGTGAATCGGGTCGGTTTCGTGCAGCAGAAATACAGATGCGCGGTAGCAGAGCAGCAGCACGGTGTTATCGAGGTTTTCGGTAAGCGGTGCGGTAAACGTTTCGCGGTGCCCTTTAAAGTTCACGGCCACCTGGGCCTTGTCGTCTTTCAGAGAGAATTCCAGTGACGCATAGTTGTCGGTATCAAACCCCACCATGCCCACCACGCGGTCGGCAATGCGAATGAATGTTTTTAGCGGAATGCCCTGCAGGCTCATGGTGCTGAGGCTGGCGTACTCGTGGCCGGAGATGGATGACTCCTTCTTGACCTGGCCGGCTTCGCGTGCGTTGGTGGTGAGGTTTCGCAGATCGGCTTCGTGGTTGGCAATGCGAACCATGATGTCGTTGATGGCGTTGACGATGCTCTCCTCCGACATGCCCTGGTCTTTCCACGCCTTGGGCAGTTGCGTGTATTCGAAGAGGCAGCGTTGCCGCTTCATTTGCACGTAGATGATGGTGAAGAAAAATATGGAGACGTAGGCTGCAAATTTCAGATTAATGCTGCCCAGCACGTCAATGGTTTTACGCAGGTAATACTTAACGTTCTTCTTCGCGGGCTGCGGGGGTGTGGTGCCCGCTTCTTTCGCGGGTGGTTGCGCGGCTGCCTCGCCTGTATTTTTTACGTTGTCGTCCATGAGGGGTTTAGGGGGTTGGTGCGGGGATCAAGTTAGATAAAGTGGATCTGTAAGAACCGCATCACGTTGTTCATGCACAGGTCGCGGGCAATGTCGGCTGCGGGTTTGGTCATCAGCCAGGTGGCCTGCTGCCCCTGCTGCTCCCACGCCTGCAGGCGCGCGGTGATGTCCTGCTCCAGCTTGTCAAACTGCAGCACGGTGGGGTAGTCATCGGCCGGGTCGATGTAGCCTTCAAAGTCGGTGCCGAGGCACAGCACCTCCCACACACGGGATTTGTCTGTAGCCGGAATATTGGCTGATTGCCGCACATCGTCTACCAGGCGCTGCACGTTGTTCCACAGCAACTCCAGGCTGGGCGTTTCTTCTTTCTTGCGCAGGCCGAGGATGCGCTGGTCGAGGCAGAGGCCAAGCAGGCCGCCCGAGAGGATGACTTCCTCCACATCTTCGAGGCAGGCGTTGATGTTCCACGGGTTGAGGCCCGGCATGTGCTGCCATTCGTCATCGGTCTCGCGGCCATCTGCAAAATTTTTTTCCAGGTCGCGGAGGCGGCTGATGCCCGTGTAGCCTACGTGGCTGGCGATAACCGGAATGGTGTCGCCCTGCGCACGGCAGGGCCGCACCACCTGTTCGTAGAATTGCCTGCGGGCCGTGGCGCCCATGTGCTTCACATCGATAAAGATGCGTCTGCCGAGGGAGGCTGTGTTTTTTACGTTGGCCGGTGTGAGGCTGAGCAGGTAGCGGAGGGCTGCCCACCCTATTTCGGTGAAGGGTGCCTGCAGACCATCGCGCTGGTTCACAAACAGGGTGGCTTCGCGCGGCATGCTGTGGGCATGGCCGCAGAGGAAGTTGTTGAAGTGGTGGGCGAAGGTGATGAAGAATATGGGGTGCGGCCATTGCTTGATGGCGGCAATGCGCTCCATAATGTTTTCAAGGTGCGTGTCCGTGCCCAGCGCATGCATTCCTTCAATGGTGAGCACGAACACCACCTGGCGTTCGGCCACTGCCTGCTGCACTTCGGTGGCGTTGCGGGCTAGCACGTAGGTGCCGGTGGCTTCGGTGGAATCTTTCGCGCTCTTTTTTGGAAACAGTTTCCAGCGAAGGCGTTGCAGCGGGGTGCCGTGCACGTGGGTGCGCGTGGTTGTTCCGTTTCGGGTTTGCAGAAAGCGGTATTCTTCCTGAAGTTCCTCGTAGTAGTCGTACCGGTTGCTTTGGATGAAGTTGATGCGCTGCCGGGGCAGGCGCATGAGCAGCGACTGGAAGTGATCTTTGGCACTGGTTACACCATCTTCGCTTGATACGAGCGGGTGCACCGAGCGCCTGAAGAGTGCCATCGTTAGCCCGTCAAGAACGGGAATGCGGTCGAGCACGTCCAGAATGTTGTTGATGCCGTCCTGGTCGAGGCGGCCACCGCCCCGGAAGAACCCTTTCTCGAACGGATACAGCGAAGCGAAGATGACGGCCGCGTGGCCGTTCCACAGCTTGGCGAGGTCGCACTGGGCGTAGCTGAAGGCGCGTTTGCCTTTTTTCTGTGCGCGGAAGTTGGAGAGGATCACCGTCCACGGGTGGTAGTGTTTGCCGCCAAACTGGTTCGAGTTGCGCAGGAAGTTGAAGGCCTTGCCGTGCGGGTGGCTGTGGAGATCAATAAAGCGCGCCAGGTGTTCCATCAGGGAGCGAAGAAGGTGGTGGTGAGGAAGGCGCGGTTATTGGTAACAGCCAGTTGATGAAATTCTGCTGCCGTGAGGCCATAGCGGTTCTTGAAGTCGCTGACCAGCGTAGCCTCATCTTTCTCGCGCACGGTCATGTAGTAATCGGTGCCGAAGAGAATTTTTTTGCCCAGCCCGGCATCACGGATGTCGGCCATGACGGGCTGTCGCACTTTTTCGTGGGTGTGGTGCAGCGTGTAGGAGATGTCGGTGTACACGTTGTCATACGTCAGCATCATGTCGCGGATGGAGGCGTACCAGTTGTTGCCGGTGAGCGACCTGGCTTTGCCTTCGATCATTTCGCTGCCGCCATAATGGGCCAGGCAGATTTTCAGCTCGCGGAATTCCGGCAGGGTGAGCACGTCCACGAAGTTCAGCGGATCGGTGAAGAAGTCTTTGAACGCGGTTCGTTTGGCTTCGGCATGTTTGGAAAAACTTCTGCGGGGCACTGTTCGGTTGAGGCTGGCAGGCGCCAATTGGTCGCCATCGAGCGGGCCGCGGTAGTAGATGCCGCCAATGTCGCAATGCGTGAGCAACGGCAGCCTTTTCTCCACGGCATATTCGTACACGGGCCGCAGGCGCTCATCGAACGGATAAAAGCCGAGGGCTGGGTAGAGTTTGATGCCGGTGAAGCCGCGGTGCCCGACATATTCTTTCAACAGCGGCAGCACATCGGGTCTGCGCGGGTCCACGCAGAAGAAGGCGATTAGCTGTTCGGGAAACTGGGCCTTGAGTGCAGCCACTTCGTTAAGTTGGGTGACGTAGTTGTTTACGGCTGCGCCTGCACCCATGTAGTCCATGTCGAGCGTGAGGGCCACGATTTTGGTTTCGGGCGGGTAGTAGTCGAGCAGGCGCGTGAAGATGTTACGCTGGGTTTTTTCGGCTCCCACCTCAATCATTTTGGCGTAGCGTTCGAGCATGTCCTGGTTGCTGAACGGGTTGATGAAGCGAAGCCAGCGGGCGAGCCTGCGCGCGGCACCGGGCACGTGCGAGAAGAAACGCGCCACGGGAAAACCGTAGAAGCGGTCGGGCGCACACTTCACGTTGAAGATATGGGTGTGCACGTTGATCATTTGGCAGGCGGGTTAGCGGGTGCCGGTTGCGGGCGGGTGCCGGCCCCCCGCAGGTTCACCAGCTTGTTCAGTGTTTCGAACCAGAACGGTGCCCCCAGATGGACGGCAAAGGCCATGAGCAGCCAGCCGATCAAGGTGCTGATGGAGAGATAGCGGTCGGCATTGAGATTGATCAGTTGGCGGAAGCAGGCGAACTTGAATTTGACGTTTGCCCACCACGAATGCTGCGGCCGGTGTTTGTCGCGCAGTTTTTTCGTGGCGTCCGGGGACAGTTCGCTTATCCAGCCCACGGGCAGGCCGCTGAGCTTCAGCGATTGGTAGAGGCTGTCGGCCTGTTGTTTGCGCTGGTCGAGGGTGAGTTGTTTTTGTTGCGCGAGCCACGTGGAGTCGCTGGTGATGGCCACCGCCAGCTCCACCAGCGGTTTGCGGAGTTTTTCATAGTTACACAGGGCTGCGCTGATGCGGTAGAGGTCGGCATTGAGCGCGAGCACCACGACAAAGGAAACCCACAGCAGGCGCTTGCGCATCTGGCGTTTGTACCAGCCGGTTACGCGATCCATGTAGGCGTTGTACCACACCTCGATCTGCTGATGCACTTCGGGCAGGGAGGTGCTGGTGTGCAGAAACGACTGCAGCAATTTTTTTACCTCGCTGGGCTGCATGCTTTGTACGGACTGGCGAACGAGCTGGAACGCTTCGTGCGGCTGAATGTCGGGCTCCTGAATTTGGGGGCGGCCGGCATCGGTGTAGGTGACGGTGAGCGGGCGTGCTTCGCGCACCAGGACATCGGTGAGTGTGCGGGCCACCACGGAGGCCTCGAGGTAAGCGGGCAGTTTGTCTTCATCGGGCTTGCTGTTCTCGATGAGTGGGTGGCGGTAAAGATCGTCCGTGTAGTTGCGGTTGTGCCGGTCGTTGAACACTTTGAGCAGCGCCTGGTACAACAACACTGCGCGCGAATTCCTGCCGATGCGCGAGCTGTAAAACTCAGCGAGGCTGGAGACGATGGTGCTGAGCAGTAAAAAGACGAGCAGCAGGGCGATGAGAAATTCAAAGATGGGGGCCATACTCAGCGGGGTAAGGTGAAGGGCCGGTACCGGGTGATGCCATGCTCATCGCGATACGCTTCGGTAACTTTTCTGCGGTGGCGCGCGGGGTCGTAGCTCACATGCACCCAGTCGAAATTGAATTCGTTGATGATCTGATCGAACGGCAGCTTGAGCTCGATGATTTTTCGGAAGAGAAATTCGTTGCCGTGTTTGAAATCCTGAATATCGGCCGCGTGCCCGGTGAGGTGCTGGCTGCGCAGCGCACCGCCAATGAGGGCGTTCGCCCTCTGGCAGCGGTAGCAGCTGCTCACCGTAATGGGCGACTTGATGGCATCGCGCAGCGGTTGGAGGATGTGTTTGCAGAGCGCCTCGAGGTTTTTAACGACCGTGTCGGGGGGATTGAACTGCTCGGTGAAGCCGTAGCGTGTGGCGGTTTGGCTGGCGATCATTTCGTGCAGCCAAAAATTTTTGGTTAGGGCCCGGTTGGGTAGCATAGCACTGCGTTTGGTTCTGTTGCAAAAAACACTCAACCCCTCGTCAGCCCTTCGCTACGCCTCTGCCCGCCACCTGGCCTCCTTCTGCACTTTTGGTTTACTGTTGCCGAATGTCGCCAATCTGCCTTGGCCCTACCGGGCACAGGGAAGAAAATGGTACACGCGTAGGGTTTCGATGTTATTCGTCCGGTTTTGTATCCGGCAGATAACAATTTGTTCACATAGCCCGGCAACAGTATTGCCGTGTTGAATATCGGAAATCAACTGGGGCTTAAAGACGAAGAATGTTGCCATTGCTGGTCCTTTGCGCCATACTGACCAGAATAGCCGTTTTGGTGCCCTCAAAATCAGGGAAAATTCAAATGCCGATGGTGTGCGGCTTGCCGCTAATAATTCTTCTTTAATAACTCGACCAGGTTTTCATAGCAAATTTTACGGGCCAGGCGTTCGGGGCGGTAGCTGCCAAACCACAGCGGGTCTTCGTGGTAAAGGACGGTAAGTATTTGTACGAGGTCCTCCTCCAGCGTGGCCAGATGTTGAACGCCCGGGTAGCGATCCAACGGAGCGGTGAATTGATCAAAGCCAGTGCCCAGACAAATGCGATCCCAAATCTGCAGCGGGCTCTCCAGCCCATACGCAAACGGTATGGCCACCAACTGGCGCAGGTTGCGTTTCAGTGCATGACCCGAACGCGCGTCTTACTTTTCAACGGGAGTTTCCACCAGCGCATGGGCTCCTCGGACCTGCCCACTTTTTTAAAGCGGGATGATTACAAAATGCCATCCCGGCTGTTGAAATTTTCCATTACTTGCAGTATGAAAAAGTCTGTTTCCAAACTCACGCAGAGTGTGCATGTAGGCTCGGTGGGCGACCCCCAGTGGGGCGGTGTGGTAAACCCCATCTACCCGTCTGCGGCTTACGACTACTCGGCCGAGGTGCGCTACCCACGGTATTTCAATACGCCCAATCATAAATCCGTAGCCGAAAAAATGGCTGCCCTGGAGAATGGAGAAGAGGGTATGGTGTTCAGCAGCGGCATGGCCGCCATCATGACGGCCATGATGGCCATGGTGAAAGCGGGCGATCATATCGTGTTTCAAAATGAACTGTACGGGGGCACGTATCACGCAGTGCTGAACGAACTGGAGCGTTACGGTATCTCCTACACCATGGTAGAAGCGGCTGATCCCCGCAATTTTCAGCGCGCCATTCAACCCAACACCAAGCTTATCTATATCGAGACGCCATCGAATCCGCTGCTGCGCATTACCGATATCAAAGCCGTGGCACGCATCGCCCGCCAGCACAAGATCGTTTCCATGATCGACAATACGTTTGCTTCACCCATCAATCAAAACCCGATTGACCTGGGTGTTGATATAGTCGCGCACAGCGGCACAAAATATATTGGCGGACACTCGGACTTGTGTTGTGGTGTGGTGGTAACCTCGCATGCCCTTATGGAGTCCATTCGCGCCAGCGCGCTGCATTTTGGCGGCAGCCTCGATGCCCAAACCTGTTGGCTCGTGGAGCGCAGTCTTAAAACCATTGTGCTGCGCGTGCGGCAACAAAATGAAAATGCGCTGATGTTAGCGCGGGCCCTCAGCCGGGAGGCCAAAGTTTCAGCGGTTTATTACCCCGGATTGAAAGCACATCCGGGTCATGCCATTGCGAAGAAACAGATGAGTGGCTTTGGCGGCATGATGTCGTTTGACATTAAGGGAGACACAGGCAAGTTTCTGAGCCGGTTAAAGATCATCAAAAAGGCGATCAGCCTGGGCGGTGTCGAGAGTACGATGACCGAGCCGGTGAAAACATCGCACGCCAAGATGAGTGAGGCGGAGCGCAAGCGGCAGGGCATTAGCCGCCAGTTGATCCGGTTTTCCGTGGGTATTGAAGATGCCCGGGATTTGCTCGCAGATATTCGCCAGGCGCTTTAAATGCTGGTGATGTGGTGCGTGAATTCAATCTTTTTAATTCTTATGTATGGCTATTCGACCAGCCCTTGAATCGGACATAGCTGCCATCATTGAGTTTCAAAAAAAGATGGCGTGGGAAACGGAAAAGATCCGGTTACCCGAGGATGTGCTTACGCGCGGAGTGATGGAGTTATTTTATCACCCCGAGCGCGGGAAATACTATGTGGCTGAAGCGGGCGGAGCCGTCCTCGGCTGCCTGATGACCACGTATGAGTGGAGTGACTGGCGGTGTGGCACGGTGTTGTGGATTCAGTCGGTTTACATCGATGAGAGCCACCGGGGTCGCGGAGTGTATTCGGCCCTTTACAGCTACATCAAAAAGATGGTGGAGGAAGATCCAACCCTGCGGGGCATTCGGCTCTACGTAGACAAGACCAACACCGGTGCTCAAAAGGTATACGAGCGCCTGGGCATGAATGGAGAACACTATGCCACCTATGAGTGGATGAAGGGTTCGTATTAGAGTTACAGGTTATTCGATTTCCACAATGATCTCCACCTCTACGGCCATGCCGAGTGGCAGCGCATTCATGCCCACGGCTGAGCGAGCGTGTTTGCCTTTCTCGCCAAACACCTGAACGAGCAGATCGCTGCAGCCATTCATGACTTTGGGTTGATCCGTAAACTCCGGGGTACAGTTGACCATGCCCAGCACTTTCACCACGCGCTTCACGCGGTTGAGATCGCCCAATTCATTTTTCAAGGTCGAGATCAGGGAGATGGCGGTTTGGCGCGCGGCCTGATAGCCCTGCTCTACGGTGTAGTTCTGGCCCAGTTTGCCCGTCATCACGCTGCCATCGGTCAGGCTGGGGCCATGGCCCGCCAGAAACAGAAGATTGCCCGTGCGCACGGCCTTCACGTAGTTGGCGATGGGTTTGGTGGCGGGAATAAGTTCAATGCCAAGATCCTTCAGCTTCTTGTCGTAATCGATGGTTTGGGCGTGGGCTGCCAGGGAAATAAACAAAGCCAGAAAAGCAGTCAAGGTGCGCATAATGAGCGATTTTCGGCAAGATAATCGATTGTTCCATATTTAACTTTCAAAAAGTATTGAAAATTAGGAAACATTAAATACGTTTGAGCCGTTGAACGACTAGAGTATGAAGTACAGCGAAGCTAAAGAAGAACTGATTCAAGCTTGGGGAAATCTGGGCTACAGTTGGGGCTTGAATAAAACGATGGCGCAAATTCATGCTTTGTTGATGATTTCAACGCGACCCCTCTCCACCGAAGAAATCATGCAGGAGCTGAATATTTCCCGCGGAAACGCGAACATGAATATCCGCGCCTTACTCGACTGGGGCATTGTGGACCGTATTTCGGTTCCGGGTGAGCGGAGAGAATACTTCAAATCCGAGAAGGACATTTGGGCACTGGCTCGCCAGGTGGCCCGCGAGCGGAGGCAACGTGAACTGGAGCCCATTTTGAAGGTACTACGCAAGGTTAACGATGTGCAAAATGATGGCAGCGAAGAAGCGCGGGAGTTCCGAAAGGTGACCAAAGACCTGAAAAACTTTGCCGAGAAGTCGGACGGATTACTTGAGACTTTTATTCGGTCTGAGGAAAGCTGGTTTTGGAATACCGTGTTGAAAATGATGAAATAAGGGATCGATATTTTTTTAAGCATAACTTTCACTAATTATTGAAAATATGAAATATTTAAAACTCTTTGATGTGGGGCTGCAGGCGCTGCTCATCGCCACGGGTCTGGTGGTTGTCGTGGTAGCCTTGGTTTCCCCCGGTTGGATCGCGCTGTTACTGTACGTTCAATTACTACTGGGGCCCGTTCAGGTTATCAGTGCGCTGGCCTGGTTTTTCTTTGGTAGTGGCGACCAACGAAAAGTAGGACACTACCTGCTAGCCGTGCTCGTGTACTTTGGAATATCGCTGGGCTGGTCTCAGTTGCCAAACCGATTCGAGGTGGATAAGTCCGTGATGATTCTTTACGGTATTCTGGTACCCTGGATGCTGGCTGTTTATTTCTTCCGACTGCGGTTATTGCCGCTGATACGGACGCACCAATCTTCCGGAAAATTCCTTCGTCATCTTCAATTCTAAACAACAATCAATTTCCCATGAACTACAATGTCGCTTCTTACCTAATCTATCTGCCCATTACGATAATACTTACCGTTTGGGTAGCGCGCACACTATTTAGCAACGGCCGGATTTTCCTGCTCGAAATCTTCCATCAAAATGCTGAACTGGCCGACAGCGTTAACAAACTTCTATTGGTCGGTTTCTACCTAATTAATGTTGGTTATGCCGTTTACTCTCTGCGGATCGATGAAACGTTGGGAAGTCAGCAAGCCGTGATTGAAGAACTGAGCATAAAGATTGGATGGATCATTCTCGTACTGGGCGCTATGCACTTCTTTAATCTCTTCGTGTTATTTAACCTGAGAAGGAAAGCCCAGCAGCAACCTCTGATTCAGGAGCAGCTCGAAATCGAATAGAGGGTCATGAAGATTGTATTAGCAGGCGGCAGCGGATTTTTAGGAACGCATTTGGCGAATCATTTTGAACGCAAAGGGCATGATATTGTTGTTTTGTCGCGTGCGCTCCGGAAAAATGCAACTTTTCGAACTGTATGTTGGGATGCCACAACCATTGGTCCGTGGAAAGCTGAGCTCGAAGGTTGTGATGCCTTAATCAACCTGGCCGGCAAGTCGGTGGACTGTCGCTATACCCAGACAAACAAGCACGCCATTCTTCAATCGCGGATAGAATCGACCAGCGTGCTGGGGGGCGCGGTTAGCTCGCTTGCACACAAACCCAAAGTCTGGATAAATGCCAGTTCAGCTACAATTTACAACTCATCGTTCGACCAGCTGCAAACAGAGTATTCACAGGACATTGGGAGTGACTTCTCAATGTCTGTTTGTCAAGCCTGGGAAAAAGAGTTTGCCAGGTTTTCATTTCCGGAGACCCGATCAGTGGTGGCACGAATAGCCATAACGTTAAGTAATAATGGCGGGGCGTTTGTGCCACTGGAGCGTTTGGCCCTTTGTGGAATGGGGGGTCCACAAGGAAGCGGTCGTCAGCGGGTGAGTTGGATTCACATCACCGACTTCTGCCGTTCGATGGAATGGATCGTTGAACGCCCTCACCTGGAAGGCATCTTCAACATCTGCTCCCCCTCGCCTGTGTCAAACGCAGAGTTGATGAGCATTCTCCGTAAAAACCTTGGTGTACCATTTGGCATTCCCCTACCCGCATTGGCACTGGACATCGGTGCCCGAATAATCCGGACAGAACCTGAATTGATATTAAAAAGCCGGAATGTCTATCCGAAGCGATTGGTTGATAACGGATTCACGTTCCGCTTTCCGGACTTGGCCACGGCTGTTCGTGACCTGCTAGCGCAGGATGCTCAGTTAAAGTGATACAAAAACACAATCGTGGCCGTAAAGGCCGGCTTGGGATTTTCACGAATTTCCAGCACAACTTCCATTTCGGCTTTGGCGATGCCACGGAGATTGGTAAGGCCCTTTAACTTCACCCGCATGCGCACCGACTGGTTGACCAGCACGGGCTGATTGAAGCGCAGGTCTTCAATGCCGTAGTTCACCAGCATCTTCACATTGTTCACCTCAGCCACTTCATACCAGAAATGCGGTACGAGCGACAGCGTGAGGTAACCGTGCGCAATGGTGCTCTTGAACTGGCTCTCCACCTGGGCACGTTGCGGGTCGGTGTGAATCCACTGATGATCGTGAGTGGCATGAGCGAACTCGTTGATCTGCTCCTGCGTAATGGTGAGATATTCCGACACACCGATCTCGCGACCGATGTACTGCTCAAACTCCTGAAAACTGTTGATGACCACCTGTGCCATGTCAGCTCAAAGTTAATGTTTGTTGGATCATATCCGCGGCTTTTTCGGCTATCATGATTACGGGCGCGTTCGTGTTGCCGCTGCTGATCTGCGGCATCACACTGGCATCGGCCACCCGCAGCTTTTCAATGCCGCGCACCCGTAGCTGCGGGTCAACCACGGCCGCTTCATCAACCCCCATTTTGCAGGTGCCTACCGGGTGATACACGCACTCGGCCGATTGCGCGATGTACTGCAGCCAATCGTCATCAGATGCATGCCTGGCCGGCAGATGAGTGCGCACCCGAAATTTTTCAAATGCGCGGCCCTCCAGCACCTCCCGGGCTTTGCGCCCACCCGCAATCATCACCTTTTTGTCTTCGTCTTCGCTGAGGTAGCGCGGGTCGATGACAGGCGGGTCGTTCTCGTTTGCGCTGGCTAAGGTTATGCTGCCCCGACTGGCCGGCCGAACCTGTGTGGGCAGGATGGTATAGCCGTCCGTGTGGGGAAAGGAGTTGAGGTTGTAGATATCCACCACGTGATCGATGCCGGCATTGGTGGGCGTGAACTGAAATTGTAAATCAGGCGAGGGCAGGGCTGCCGAAGATTTCAAAAAAGCAACGGCCTCCAGCGGTCCGATGGAGAGCGGCCCTTTCTTATTGATGAGGTAGTTGACGAGCTGAAACACCTGATGGTAAGCGGGCAGGTAATGATTGTTGCTGATCGGTTGACTGCACAGGCTGCTCACGGGAAAAAACAAATGATCGTGCAGGTTTTGGCCTACGCCCGGAAGTTCTTTTTTCAAGGCAATGCCGTGACGCGCGAGTTCGGCTCGTTCACCAATGCCGGACAGCATCAGCAGTTTGGGCGACTCAAATGCACCCGCGCACAAAATGACTTCGCGCTGCGCGCGTGCCATCAGGGTACTGCTCGTGCGCGTCTTGAACTCCACGCCTGTTGCCCGGTCATTTTCGATCACGATGCGCTTGCACTGAGCTCCGGTTATCACGGTCAGGTTTTTTCGCTCTAGCACCGGTACAAGAAAAGCTCGTGCAGCACTTTGGCGTTTCGCCTGCTTCATGGTGTATTGAAACCATCCCGCGCCCTCCTGCCGTTCGCCATTCACATCGTTGTTGTGCGGAATGCCCGCCTCCGCGCACGCTTCGATGAAGGCAGCGCCCAGCGGGGTGTGGTGCCAGTACGCCTGGGTCACGTTCATCTCGCCTCCGCGGGCATGGTAGAGATTATCGAACTGCTCATTGTGTTCCGACTTGCGGAAGTAAGGCAGTACATCGGAATAGCTCCACCCTTCGCAACCCCGGGCAGCCCATTGATCATAATCGTCACGCTGACCTCGAATGTAGGCCATCGCATTGGTGGAGCTGCTGCCCCCCAGCACTTTCCCGCGCGGGTGATAGATCTTCCGGTTGTTCAGATGTGGCTGCGGCACCGTATAGTAGCAGTCCCAATCTACCGAAGAGTGGTGCAGGTTCATGTAGCCACCCGGAATGTGAATGAGCGGATGTTTGTCTTTACCGCCCGCTTCCAGGAGGAGAACCGTCCGTCCGGGATCGGCCGAAAGGCGATTGGCAAGAACGCAGCCTGCTGACCCGGCCCCGATGATGATGAAATCGTAGGTCATGCCCCAAGGTAAGGGAATCTGGCACAGTCGCCTACTGGCAAACCGCAAAATCGGGCTGAAAACAGCGTTTTCAGAAATTGAGAATAAAATTTGTCGATTTACTAAACACTGTTCAGTATGTTTGCGTATATCAAACACAAAGCCATGGGCGTGGTTGAGCGAAAGCAAAGACATCGGGAAGAGCTGAAAAAGGACATCCTAACGGCTGCCCGAGAGTTATTTACCGAGCGGGGCTGGGAGTCAACGTCTATCCGGAACATCGCGGAGAAGATTGAATACTCTCCGGCCACGATCTATCTCTATTATAAAGACAAGAACGAGATCATATTTGATCTGCACCGGGAGGGATTCCGGTTGCTGGTAAGTTACTTCCAGGTGCTCAATGGGGTCAACGACCCGTTTGAGCGGTTGAAGGCGATGGGCAGGGCGTACATCCGCTTTGCGCTTGAAAATCAGGATACCTACAAACTGATGTTTGTGATGGAGGAGCCGCTGAGGCATGTGGAAAGCTGTGTAACGCAGGACTGGGACGAAGGCGACCGGGCGTTCGACATCCTGATGAGCACCGTGTCGGAGTGCCAGAAGGCCGGGTATTTCCAAAACCTCCACACGGCTAACATTTCATTTGTGATTTGGAGCACCATGCACGGCCTTTGCACGTTGCGGACGAGCGGCCATCTGGGGCATGTGGGGCTTGTGCGCAACAGCGGCATTGATATTGATCAACTGTTGACCAGTGCCTACGAAGAATTTGTGAAGATGATGGAACAGTTAAAGCGCTAAAAAAAATTTAACGATTACTTAACAGTGTTTATAATGAAAACAGCATTTAATAGAATCGCTTTCGGGGTGATTTTGGCCTGCCTCGCGGTTACGGCCAGCGCTCAGACCCCCAGTGTGCTGGATACCTATGTGCGGCACGGGCTGGAGCACAACATTGTTGTGCAGCAGAAGAACATCAGCCTCGAGAAGGCAATGCTATCCCTGAAAATCGCCAACGGCATGTTCGCCCCTTCCGTGTCCATGCTCGGCAATTTCACCAGTGGCGATGGCGGCCGCAGCATCAACTTCCCAATTGGTGATATCATGAATCCGGTATATGCCACGCTGAATCAGCTCACCGCTTCCGACCGCTTTCCGCAATTGGAAAATATCAACACCAACTTTTTCCCCCGCAACTTCTACGATGTGCGTGCCCGCACGTCCATGCCCCTGGTGAACACGGATTTGATTTACAACAAGAAAATCCGCGGTCAGCAGGTGTTGTTGCAGGAGTATGAAGTGCAGATCTACCAGCGCGAGTTGGTTCGTAACATCAAAGTCGCCTACTTCAATTTTCTAAGTGCGCGCGAGGGTGTCGTGATCTTTCAGAGCGCGCTGTCGCGGGCGCAGGAAGGCAAGCGCGTAAACGAGTCGCTGTTGGCCAATGGCAAAGGCCTGGCCGCCTATGTGCTTCGGTCGCAAAGTGAAATTGAAAACATCAAGGCGCAACTCGTGGATGCCGAGCGGCAGGTAGAAAATGTAAGACTCTACTTCAACTTTCTCTTAAACCGCGATGGGAATGAGGAAATCGCCACCGATTTTGTTCCTGATTTAACTACCGCCACGGCTGCGCTGGCTGAAGGCGGCACACCCGAACAACGCGAGGAGCTGCTTCAGGTGAAAACCGCCCGCGAACTGAATGAGCAGGTGCTGAAGATGAACCGCTTGTTTTGGACCCCGAGAATCAGCGGCTTTGTCGATCTGGGTGCACAGTCCGAAAATCTGGAGTACAACAGCCAGGCAAATTACTTCCTCTATGGGTTTCAACTGGAGGTCCCGCTGTTCGCGGGTTTCAACAATCGCCACAAGATTTCCCAATCGCGGCTGGAGGTGAAGAACTCGGAGCTGAACGTTGACCAGGTCAACCGGCAACTGCACCTGAGCACCGAAGTATCGCGCAATGCACTCGTCAGTGCGTACCAGAATCATCAGTCGGCCCGGCAGCAGTTGGAAGCGGCCCAGAGCTATCAACGACTGATTGAGAAGGGCTACAAGGAAGGCGTTAACACCTTCATTGAAGCCGTGGATGCGCGCAACCAACTCACCAGTGCCGAACTGCTGGTGCGCGTAAATCTCTACAGGGTGCTGGTAGCCGAGGCGAGCCTTGAGCGCGAGACAGCTTCGTATCCGTTACACTAACCGAAAAAATTCTGACGCATGAAAAGCATACTTCTATACTTCTCGTTGGCCGTAGTGGTGCTGCAGGGCTGCAGCCACAGCAATGGCAAGCAGGCGCGTACACCGCGCGTAACTGAGCGCATACCCGTGCGCGTGCAACCGCTGGTGAAGGAAAACCAGGAAACGATTATCCAAACCTCCGGCCAGTTCACCACCGATGACGAGACCTATCTCGCATTCAAAACCGGTGGTGTTATCGACCAGATTCTGGTAAAGGAGGGCGATGCCATCCGCAGCGGTCAGGTACTGGCCCGGCTCAACCTCACGGAGATTGAGTCGCAGGTTGCCCAGGCCAGTCTGGCCTTCGACAAAGCCAAACGCGACTTTGCCCGTGTTGAGAATCTTTACCGCGACAGTGTGGCCACGCTGGAACAATATCAGAACGCCCGCACCGGTATGGACGTAGCTGCCCGGCAATTTGAGGCAGCCAATTTTAACCGGTCGTACTCGGAGATCCGGGCGGTGAGCAACGGATTTGTACTTCGCAAGATGGCCAGCGAAGGTCAGGTGATTTCGCCCGGCACACCGGTGCTACTCACCAACGGGGCGGGCCGCGACAACTGGTTGCTGAAGGCAGGTGTAAGCGACCGCGAGTGGGCTGCTGTGCAGGTAGGTGACAAGGCTGTGGTGTCAACGGACGCGCTGCCCGATCAATCCTTTGAGGCGAGGGTCACACGCAAGTCAGAGGGCACCGATGCCGGCAGCGGAGCCTTTGTTCTGGAGCTGTCCATTGAAAATCCGAAAGGTCTTGCGGCCGGTTTGTTTGGCCGGGCGCGCATCACAGCATCGCGCCAGCAGGTGGCCTGGCAAATTCCCTACGAGGCGTTGCTTGATGGAGACGCGCAATCGGGCTACGTTTTTGTAACCGAAGATAACCAAACGGCAAAGAAGGTACCGGTTGCGATCGGGCGCGTTGAGCGAAACCGCGTCATTATTGTAGCCGGCCTTGAGTCGTTCAGCACGCTGATCATCAGTGGCAGTGCCTACCTGAAGGACGGATCGTTGATCGCAGTTCAACCGTAACAACACCATTCATTCACCCGTCAACATCCCGGTATGAAGATTTCAGATTATGCGGTGAAGAATTACCAGTTTACCCTGGTGATCTTTCTCATGGTGATTGCCCTGGGGGTAACCACCGTTCTCAATATGCCTCGCTCGGAAGACCCCGAGCTGCATGCGCCACAGTTTCCCATCGTTGTGGTGTACCCCGGCACCAGTCCAAAGGACATGGAAGAGTTGATTGCCGAACCGCTGGAGCGGGAGATTTCAGAACTGGAGGATCTCAAGCGCATCAAGACCACGATAAGCGATGGCGTGGCGGTGATTTTTGTGGAGTACAAGTACGAAAGCGATGTGGATGAAAAGTACAGCGAGCTGGTGCGGGAGGTAAATGCCCTGCGCAGTGAATTGCCGGCCAACATTGCCAGCCTGGAGGTGCGCAAGGTTACGCCCTCGGATGTCAATGTGATTCAGATTGCGCTTGTCTCTGAGAACGCCTCGCGGGAGGCACTGAAAAAATATGCGGAAGATCTGCAGGATAAACTGGAGCAAATCACGCAACTGAAGAAAGTAAAAATCCATGGACTGCCCGACCCGGTGGTACGCGTTGACCTGAAGCTGGATAAGATGGCGCAGTCGCGCATACCACTTGAAGCTGTGGTGGGCAGTTTGCAAAGTGAAATTGCCAACATTCCCGGAGGCAACCTCAACGCAGGCACTAAGTCGTTCAACATTAAGACCAGCGGCAACTACCGCAACGAAGACGAAGTACGCCAAACCATTGTGTACTCGGCCAATGGCCGCAATATTTCGCTTGGTGACATAGCCGAGGTGTACGTCAGTTTTGAGGACGAAGCGCACATCACGCGGCTCAACGGCTACCGCAGCGTGTTTATAACGGCAGCCCAGAAGTCGGGCGAAAACATCACGAAAACACAGAAGTTGTATGGGCCCGTTATTGAAAAATTCAAAAGCTCGCTTCCTGCCAACATTGATCTGGTGCATCACTTTGACCAGGCCGATAATGTGAACAAGCGATTGGGTGGCCTCGGGGTCGATTTTGCGATTGCCATTTTGCTGGTCGCCATCACGCTGCTGCCACTTGGCCAGCGTGCGGCCATCATCGTCATGATTTCCATTCCGCTGTCGCTGGCCATTGGCATTGTGCTGATGAACGCCATGGGCTACAGCCTGAACCAGTTGAGCATTGTCGGATTGGTGGTGGCGCTCGGCTTGCTGGTCGATGACAGCATTGTAGTGGTTGAGAATATTGAGCGCTGGCTTCGCGAAGGACATTCGCGACTGGAGGCTACGCTGAAGGCCACGCAGCAAATCGGCATCGCGGTTATCGGATGTACCGCCACGCTCGTCATTGCCTTTCTGCCGCTGGTGTTTCTCCCGGAAGGAGCAGGTGAGTTTATCCGGTCCCTGCCGATGGGTGTTATCACTTCTGTGCTGGCCTCCATGGTGGTGTCGCTTACGATTATCCCATTCCTTTCCAGCCGATTGCTGAAGGAAACGCATGGGCATCCGGATGGCAACCTGTTTATGCGCGGCCTAAAGAAGTTGATTCACGGAAGTTATGCACGGTTGCTGGACAAGGCATTGGATAAGCCGTGGTGGACAGTGGGCGTGGCCGTGGTGATTTTTGTGGGCTCGCTTCAGTTGTTTCCGGTCATTGGCTTTAGCTTGTTTCCGGCCAGCGAGAAGCCGCAGTTCCTGGTGGAGATCACCACACCCCTGCAATCCAACCTCGACTACACGGACAGCATCACCCGCCAGGTGGAGGGCGAACTGGCGCGCCACAAGGAAGTTCAGTTTTATGCCACCAACGTGGGCAAGGGCAATCCGCGTATCTACTACAATGTGATACCCGAAAATGAGCGCACCGACTTTTCACAAATCTTTGTTCAGCTCCGGGAAAACACCCCGGCCGAGGCAAAACTGGAATTGATTGATACGCTGCGAAAAATGTGGACACCCTACGCGGGCGCTAAAGTTGAGGTAAAGAACTTTGAGCAGGGCCCGCCCATCAACGCACCGGTAGAAGTTCGCTTGTTTGGTGATAACCTGGATACGCTTCGCTCGCTGGCCGCTCGTGTTGAAGAGATGCTGGCCGAAACAGAGGGCACCATTTACATTAGTAACCCGGTTGAGCACCTGAAGTCAGACATCAAAGTAGACATCAACAAAGAGAAAGCGCAAATGCTGGGCATCCCAACGGTGAACATTGACCGCACCGTTCGCCTGGCGGTGGCCGGATTAAGCGTAGGTAAGTTCTCGAATGAGAAAGGTGAAGACGTGGGTATATTACTCACCAAGGGCAATGCGGGCACCCCAACTCTTGATGCACTGGAAAATTTGTTTGTGAATAACCAGCAAGGTCGTGCCATACCGCTTCGCCAGGTGGCCGACTTCAAACTTGAGGCCTCACCTCTTAACATCAACCACTTCGACAAAATCCGGATGGTGGCCGTCACCGCCTATGTCGACAAGAATTTCCTGGTGAGCAATGTTATCAATGACGTGGTCGGCCGCATGGAGAAGATGCCTTTGCCGGACGGGTACAGTTACGGCATGGGTGGCGAAGTAGAGAGCAGACAAGAGTCGTTTGGCGGGTTTGAAAGTGTGATCATTGTTACTGTCTTTCTGTTCATTGCCGTGCTCATTCTTGAGTTCGGCACATTCAAAAGCACGCTCATTGTGTTGTCCGTGATTCCGCTGGGCATCGTAGGGGCTGTGCTGGCACTGCTTGTTACGGGTAACTCGCTGTCGTTTGTAGCGGTGGTTGGGCTCATTGCGCTGGCGGGCATTGAAGTAAAGAATACCATTTTGCTGGTGGACTTTACCAACCAGTTGCGCGAGCAGGGCAAGAGTTTGGAGGAGGCCATCCGCGAAGCAGGTGAGGTTCGTTTCCTGCCGATTATCCTTACGTCACTTACTGCAATTGGCGGGTTGTTGCCGATTGCCTGGTCATCCAACCCCTTGATTTCTCCCCTGGCAATCGTGCTTATCGGTGGATTGATCAGCTCCACCTTACTCAGCCGCATGGTAACACCGGTGGTATACAAGTTGATTCCTCCGCGTGTGAAGGTAAAGGATCAGCATTAGGCGCGCCTGCTCCGTTTTTGGGTAGGCTGGCAACGCATTTCAATTTCGTTGCAGGTTTTGGCCGCAAATGCCGGATGCCTACCTTCGGGTTATGGTGAAGAAAATCAGTGCCTCTTGTGCTTGTGGTTTTCGGTGGCAGGAAGTTGTACCCTGGGAAGAGGAGTTGGCCGGCTTTGACGAGCGGAATTGCTATTCCTGCGGAGTTTTCTTTGTGGTGCCGCTGTTGTCACGATCGCACGATGCGCAGGAGGGCACACCATCAGCCGCGACTGAGCACACGTGCACCACGTGCGGTCAGCCAACCCATTCGGCCCAACCTGTTCTGTACCGCGTGCGCATGTGCCGGGTCCAAAATCCGGATGGCATCAACGGTTGTTTCGCGAACCCAATGGCGTGGCCTATTGCCCGAAGTGCGGAGTTCACCGCCTTCAGTTATTCTACTAGTGATTAACTTATGATGATGGAGGAATACGTCCGGCAAGTTCTCATCTCCCGCAGGTCATCCTCCGACATGCTGAACGTGATGGACGTGTTAGGCCTGGAGGCGGATCGGTTCCAATTGGCCTTTGATATTGCTCTTGAAATGGAAAACCGCAACCTGGTGAAGCTACTCTACTCCAATTTCAACACGCGCCAGGTTGTGGTTGAGTTTACGTTGCTGGGCAAATCCGGAATTGCCGGGTCAAGCAACGGTTAGTTCTCTTTCAGCGCTTCAATTCTTGAATTGACCACCTCCAATTCATCCTCATCCAGATCCATCTGCAATAAGGTTTGAAAGGTGCTTAGCGCTTTGGCATTCTGTTTGCAATTCTCGTACACCACGCCAAGCAGGAACAGGGAGTTCTTGTTGCGATCCAGTTTCACCGCCTCGTTAGCCCAGCGTAAAGCTGTTTGAAAATTAGAATCGCCCGGCACGTTTTCGCTCAGTTTCACTGCGCTGTTGGCCATCAGATTCCAATCGTCTTTGCCGAAAGTATCCACCCACTTGATCAACGCGGCTGCATATTGCGGGTACTCTTCGCGGTAGAGGTAATAGTCAGCATTTATTTTCTGGTCGAGGTAGGCGGGGTCTTTTTTATCGCCCAGGCTGTTATAAATATCGCCTAGTATTTGCTTATAGGGTTTGAGACCGGCCAGATCACCTTTTGAGGCAGCCGCTTCGAACTCACGCTGCAACACGCCATTGACATAGTCAGAAAAACCCTCGTGCGTTTCGCTGAGCATACTTGCATTTTCAATTACCTTCTTAAAATCGGGCGACAGGAGATCGGTGACGGCACCGGTAAAGAGTTCCCAATTGGCGGGGTTGGCCAGGTCTTGCCCGGTCATCTTCGTCACGAGGGGTGACGCCAATCTTTTGAATTCATCCGGCTTGGAATCCTTAATCAGCATCAGGTAGTCGACCAGTTCTTCGCGCGAGGCAGAGCCACTTTGAACTTTCTTCTGGCTTGCCGGAAAGCTGGCCGCGCGTTTGGCCAGGGTAAGCAGCCCGGCATCATCCAGGGCGCCAATGTTCTTAGTCACCAGCGTGCCTGCGGGGTCATAGAATAGCAACGTAGGAAAAGCTTCAAGGTCAATTGATTTGATCAACTCGGGCTCTTCATTTTCACCATCCACCTTAAAGCTGATGAAATGCTGGTTGAAATAATCGCCCACTTCGGCTACCGTGAAAATCTCGCGCGTCATGTATTTACACGGACCGCACCACACGGCATAGACATCAACAAAGATGCCTTTGTTCTCGGTTTTTGCTTTTGCCAGGGCTTCACTCCATGTTCCGTGGAAGAACTCAATGCCTTCGGCATGGGCATAGGCGGAAAGAAAAGCAAGGATTACCGCTAGTTTCAGGGTTTTCATAACGGGTTCGGGGTTTTGTTGGTGACTATTTTTTGTAACGATTTATGAGGCTCTTGTATTCGGGCAACGCCTTGATGGTGTCCAGGTCTTTGTCCTGCTCCAAATGGCTCCAGGAATCAAACCCTTTGGCAAGGGCTTTTTCAAGGTATTCAAGCGCAGCTGATGCTTGCCCCGTCATAGCCAAAAAACACGCGTAGTTGTAATAGGGCTCCTGCCGATCGGGCCGTCTTTCGATGGCATCCAGAAAAAGACCACGAGCCATGTCGGATTTACCCAACTGCTGGTAGCAATAGGCTTTGAACGTAAGATCATCTCCGGCTTGCGCCAGTGCACGCTCAAAGTACTGCCTGGCCCGATCGGTCTGGTTACGTGCTTTGTAGTTCACGCCCAGGTCGTACAGCACGTTTGCATCAGGCGAATCGGGGTTTGCGGAAAGTATTTGCTCCAACGCTTTGATCGCCAGGTCGGTTTTTCCCTGGCTTTCGTAAAGATCAGCCAGCTTTTTCAACGCGCTTACATAATTGGGATTTAGCTCGACTGCCTTCAGCAGCTTTTTTTCCGCCTCATCGGCTTTGCCCTGCTTGAGGTCAAGCCCCGCCAGGTTGTAATACGGAACCGCATACGCGGCATCCTGCCGAATGGCCTGGCGGTAATAGTCACTTGCTTTGCCGGTGTCATCGAAGTGCTCGTCATACATATGCCCCATCTGATTCAAGTACCGTGCCTGGCCCGGCTCAAGTGAAATGGCTTGCCGGTAACTGCTTAGTGCTTCCGGGTGTTTTTCAGCAGCATGCAAAGCATTGCCCTTCTTAAAATGCAAAGCGGCCGACTCCGGATGCATCTCAAGCGCAAGGGTATAGCTTTTCACGGCCTCTTCGTAATTATTGTTTCCGTACAGGGCGTCACCGAGTTCCTCGTACATGTCCAGGTCTTCATCGAGTTTGCGTGCGTTCAAAAAATTCTCAATAGCAGGCTGGTATTCATCCACCTCAAGATACAGGATACCCAGGGCCAAGTAGGCGCGAGCGGATGGCGACAACCGGATAGACGTTTCGAGGTGGTGCAAAGCACTGTCGGGCTGGCCCAGTGCCAGGTAACATGTGCCAATATGATAATGGGCATCGGCCGCGTCATCGTCCAACTCCACTACGCGCAGGAAACTTTTCAAGGCTTCGCTGGTCTGATTGGTTTCTTTGTAAATCAATCCGATGTTGTAATGCGCATTGATCAGCGTGGGGCTCAGTTTAACAGCCTGCTGGTACTCCGCCAGCGCTTCGGCCTGCCGGCCAAAGGCAGACAAAATGTTGCCAATGTTGACGTGTGCGCAGGGGGCACATTCGGGGTCCATGAAAATCGCATGGCGATATTGGCGCAAGGCTTCTTCCTTGTTGCCCAGTTGTTCGTTGTCGTAGGCCAGGTAGAAGTATGAATCTTTAAAGTTGGGGTCAAGGCGTACTACGTTGTTGAAGTAGGTGATACTTTGTTCGTACTGTTGAAGTTCATGGTATGCCATGCCAAGACTAAAGTTTACAATGGAGGAGAGGCTGTCGCGCGAGTAGGCCTGCTTGAAATAGCGCACGGCCTGCTGGCGAGAAGCCTGGTTTTCGTCTTCCAGGTAATGGTTGCCCAACACAAGGTAAAGGCCAATATCTTTTGGGTTAAGTGCCTTTGCCTTTTCTTCATAGTCCCAGGCTTTTTCAGATCCTTTTTTCAGATAGACCTGGCAGAGCGAAGCAAGCGGATAGGTCCAGTTGGGGGCCAATTCCTGTGCCTTCTCGATGGATTCCAATGCCTCATCATAACGGCCAGCTTCAATCAGGGCCATGCCCAGGCCCTGCCACAAATAGGCCTGGTGCGGGTGCTGTTTCACCGAATTTCGAAACATGCTGAGCGCCTGCTCCATTTTCTCCGGCTCACGTTCTTCCAGGTACTCAACTGTGAGTTGGCGGCCCAACAAGTAATCGCGAACTGCCAGCCAGTCCTGCTCATGGTGGCCCTGGCGCAGATCGAGGTACGCGTTCATTTTCTTCACGGCATCGCCATAGTAACTCAGGTTATAACCCTTTCGGGAACTTTTACCGGGAGCGTCCGACCGGGCGGGAGGGCGCAGGTAGTACCGGCCGCCTCCCAGATCATTGGCCAGAACGGTTTGCGCCTCGTCATACAAATCAATTGCCAATTCAATTTCGTACGAATCTAGAACGGCTGCGTTGGCATGCTTTTTCATTGCCTTAAAGTAAGAGACTGCCGAACTGCCCTCCGGCACTACCAAATGTCTTAACGCCAATGCCTCATTGAATTTGTCGATGAGCTGATTTAATTCCCGACTCCTTTTGTCACTACTGTTTGCAATATTACCCCGGTCGGTTCCAACTATCCCTGTGGTTCCGGGATTCTTCAGCCTGACTACCGCTTGGTCTTTCAGCTTGGTATTCGTTACAAAAACTGGCGGTTTTAAAACGCCATCATAAAAAAACTGGACCTGCTGTTTCTGATCGCTTTGCTTTTTCACTGCAGCCTTGACATATAACTCAATTTCGTCAATCGCAATTTTCCCATCTGCAGGATCATCTGCCAGGCCATAAAGGCCTTGCAGCAGATAATAAGTGAGGATGCCGTGTTTAATCGAACCTGTCTCCAAAGCGGTTTGGCCAGCCGAGCTCGCTGTGATAACTATGTCGGGGTAGGTAGCGTCCCGGCTCGTAAGTTTTGAAGTAGCCAATTTTATTCCCTCTTCACCCATTCCTATGCTAGCCGAAGACACCTTCGACTCCGTATTGCTGCGACAGGCGTCAAAAATCAGCAATACTTCGGCACCAGTTGTTCTTCGCCAGTTGTTGATATAATTCTTAAGAACAGCGAGGCTTAAGCTAGACCCTGCATCCTGCATATTTTCGGAATCGTAAGTAAAAAAAAAGCTGTCGTGGGGATTGAATGCTCCGCCATGCCCGGCCAGGTAAATCAAAATCAAATCACGACTCGTTATCACCTTTCCAGAACACAGTTTCTCAATTGTATAAATGCCCCGCTCAAAGATGTCGCTCCGCTCTGCACCGGAGTCACTCAGGTGAATAATCTTCCCGATTTTGAGCCCGGCTGAATACTCGGCTGTCCTCAGAAAATCGACCATCGATTTGGCATCAGCAGCCGCATAATCCAAATCAGGAATTTTTTTGTAGTCCGAAATGCCGACTACAAGAGCATACACTTTTCCAGCTGTGGTGCCGGCCGGGGTATACTCACCGCCCCGGGGTGCCTGTGCCCACAGCAAATGGACGCTCAGCAAAATAAGAGAGGTGGTTTGCAGCCAACGGAAAAAATGCATAAAAGGTGGGGTTCGCAGGGTGAAGGTACAAATTCCAGTTGAACGAACAGTTAATGGCCAACCGCCTGCAAAGTCAACCCACTCCGGTTTTCCTGGTGCGGGTTCATGTGCCCGGCTCCGGTGTTCGATAGAATGGCTGCGGGACAAAAGCCCGTTGGAGGGAATGCGGGGGCATAAATCAACCAATTTGGAAAGGCTACCCCGAATCGAAAAAAGTCAGGCCTGCCGGTGTCTTGCGTGTTGTTTTTTTACCTAATTTCCTAGTACCAAACCACCTGTGCCATGAAGATGACGGATTTACTGGGCCTGTTCAACCAGGGCTCTGCCTCGGCCAAAAGCCACATGAAAAACCTGATAGAAATGGCTGCTGTCGATGGCCAGTTTCTGGAACTGGAGTACGACCTGCTCAAAAGCATCGCCAAGCGAAATGGCATTTCGGAAGGGAAGTTGAAGGAGATAAAAAGCAACCCGGGCGGCATTGAGTTTGAAGTGCCGGCCGACCCCAAAGTCAAGTTTCAGCAATTGTTCGATCTCGTGCACATGATGAGCGTTGACCAATCGGTGCATGCCGAAGAGCTCAAGTTGTGCAATCTTTTTGCAATCAAGTTCGGCTACAAGCGCGAGATTGTGGGTGAACTCGTTAACACCATTCGGGGCACTATTCAGAATGGTCAATCCGTGGGCGAGACGATGAAGCGCGTGCAGATGATGCTGGGGTAAGCTGAAAAGGATCACTCAAAAAAAGTCACCACTCCATTGTCCATATCATAGTAGGCGCCTGCAATTTTGATTTCACCGGCATTTTCCATTTCGCTCAAAATCGTACTCCGTTTGCGAATGTCATCCACGGTTAATGCCACGTTTTTGCGAATCACCAGGTCAACGAACTCCGCATTTTTGGTTGACCGGTCCCCCGGGTAACTCCGACAGGCGTTTACCGCAGGTTGGATTTTTTGCAGCAAGCCGGTGAGGTGGCCGAGCGAGACCTGATCGATAGCGCCTTTCACCGCTCCACAGTATTCGTGCCCAATCACCAGCACCAGTTTGGCACCCGCCACCCGGCAACTGAATTCCATCGAACCCAGGATGTCGTCATTCACGATGTTGCCCGCTACGCGAGCTACAAACAAATCGCCAATTCCTTTGTCGAACACATCTTCTACCGGCACGCGTGAGTCAATACACGAGAGGATCACAGCCTTGGGAAATTGTCCGTTAACAGCATCGCGAATTTGTTTCGAGTGGTCGCGCAGCGTCAGGTTCCCGGAGGCGAATCGCTGGTTGCCCTCGCGCAGGCCGCGCAGCACTTCATCGGGCGTCAGTCGTTTCTGTTCTTCTGCGCTCAGCACGCGCTCTACAAGAGGTTCCTGATTGATTTCCATGATTGACCGGTTGGTTGCAGCAAGGTACCAACCGGGCGCCACAATACTGCACGTTGTAGCAAATGACTGATAATCAGCCCTGCTTTGAAACTGGCATAACTGCCATAACACCCTGGGGCCTTCTGGCCCGCCTCTTGCCAGATCGTCCCGAAAGGAATACGTATGAAAACGATAAGTGTCCTTGTGTTGGGCCTGCTGCTCTCCTCCTGTGAGTTAACGCTGATCGATCCTGTTTTTGATAACCGCGACCGCATTACCGGAACCTACCGGCTTGAGGAATACAGCCAAACGTACAATGACTTTTTTCAGTACTCTATCTATATCTATCGCTCCGGATATCGCCATGAAGTACGCATCGAGAATTTCTACAACGCGAATCTCGTAGTCTTTGGCGAGCTCCAGGGCGACAAGCTTTACATTCACCGACAAGTAACCAATGGGTACGAAATTGAAGGTGTGGCTACCGTTTTTGCGCAGTCACTGGAGTTCAATTACCGCGTGCGCGAACTTTACAGCAACCGCCCGGCCGACTTTTGCGAAGCACACGCCCGGATTTGGTAGTGAGCCGTTTTTTCAACCGAATGTTAATTGCCCAGGTTGACCTAACCGGGGTTTGATTTTGATGATTTTGAACTTGCCAGCCGCGCATATCTGATTCGCGACTTTCCTCAATACGAGGAATTGATTGCGTCATTAACCTATTCCTAGTTCTGTACCTTTACAGCATGTATACACACAGTTGGCTGGTGGTTAAAGATGACAGCGCGCGCACATTTGAAGCTGTGGCGACACCCATGACCGAAAATGCATTTACCAATAAGGTGTATGCCATGCAGCGCGATGGGCTGAATGTGAGCTACGTGTTGCTGCCGGTTACTAATCAACAGGCCAGCCGGGAAAGCATTCGCATTACCGGTTATCGCAGCGAGCCCGGCCTGTACAAACGGCTGCTGAAACAGCACCAGGATTTGCTGCTGCGCCAGGCGGGCGAGTATGAGTAGGATCGTTTTCCGCCCCTGATTTCTTCTTACCTTTCTAGCCTTGAATTTTTCCGGTATGATCCGAAGCTTCTTTTTTTCCCTGCTCGTACTGGCGAGCCTGACCGCTGTTGCCCAAACCCTGCAGAGTTATCCCCCGCACTGGTGGGCGGGCATGAAAACCAACCGCATTGAAGTGATGCTTCATGGCAAAGGAATTGGCAGCCTTCCGGTAGATCCTGTGATCAACTACCCGGGTGTTGTGCTGGAAAAAGTGGAGCGCGCACAAAACGCCAACTACCTCTACCTCACCCTTCGTTTGGCCGAGGAGGTGAAGCCGGGCAAGGCGCAAATTGTTTGGAACATGAAGAAGGGCCCGCGCCCGTTGGACTTCGAGATTAAAGCCCGAAGACCTGATCGGGGCACTGCCTTCGCGCAAGGGGTTTCATCCTCCGATTTCATTTACCTGATCATGCCAGACCGGTTCAGCAATGGTGATGCGGCTAACGACCGCGTGGCCGGGATGCGCGATCAGTCGTTGCATCGCGATTCGCTTTTTCACCGCCACGGAGGCGACATTCAGGGCATTATCAATCACCTGGATTACCTTCAGGAGTTGGGCGTTACGGCCCTGTGGCTGATGCCCGTGCTGGAGAACGATGTGGCCGAGCGCAGCGAGCATGGCTATAACATCACCAACCACTACCGGGTAGATTCGCGCCTCGGTGGCGAAGTTGCTTACAAAAAATTAAGCGATGCCCTGCACCAGCGCGGCATGAAGCTGATTCAGGATGCTGTGTACAACCACGTAGGCAGCACGCACTTCTTTATCACCGACAAGCCCGATGCGGAGTGGGTGCATAACTGGCCCCGCTACACCAACACCACATATAAAGACAATGTATTGTATGACCCCTATGGAGCCGAGAGCGACAAAAGGAAGATGAGCGATGGTTGGTTTACACCCAAAATGCCCGACCTGAATCAGAGTAATCCGCATGTGGCCAATTTCCTGATCCAGAATGCTATTTGGAGTGTAGAGGAGTTCGGTGTTGATGCGTGGCGAATCGACACCTATTTGTACAACGACCTGGAGTTTATGAACCGATGCAACCAGGCGCTGCTGAATGAATATCCATCGCTGCACTTGTTTGGCGAAACCTGGATTCACGGCATCACGGGGCAAACGTATTTTACCAAGAACAAACTGAACGTTCCGTTTAAGAGCAACCTGCCGGGCGTCACTGATTTTCAAACCAACTTGTACGGCATTGTGCCGGCCCTTACGCAGCCGTACGGGTGGACGGAGGGCGTAAACCGGTTGTACCAGACACTCGCGCAAGATGTCGGGTATGATGATCCCACGCGGCTTGTTATCTTTTTGGACAACCACGATCTCAGTCGGATTTATTCGATTGTTGGAGAAGATATTGAAAAGCAGAAAGCAGCCATCGGGTGGCTCCTCACCTGCCGCGGTATTCCGCAGTTGTATTATGGCACAGAAATCCTGATGAAGGGGTTTACTAACCCGGACGGCTGGGTGCGGCTGGATTTTAAGGGCGGCTGGCCGGGCGATGCCCAAAACAAGTTCGTGGCCTCGGGCCGCACTCCGCAGGAGGAGGAGGTTTACCAATACACCCGCACGCTGGCCAATTTCCGAAAGTCGTCATCGGCCCTCACCACCGGCAAACTCATGCAGTTTCAGCCTGATGATGCGCTTTATGTGTATTTCCGGTACGATGACCAGCAAACCGTAATGTGTATTATGAACACGAACGCAAGCGAAAAAACCATTGACGTTGCCCGCTATGCCGAGCGGCTTGGCGGGTTTAGCCAGGGCCGAAACGTGCACACAGGCGGGCGCACCGCGCTATCCCAGAACTTTACTGTGCCGGGCAACCGGATGGTAATTCTGGAACTGGAGCGGTAACCGCTGCTCACGTAAGTACAACTTCGGGCGGACGAATTACGTAACCACACTAACCCGTTTGCCATGATCCGTAATTTCTTTACCACCGCGCTGCGCAACATCCGCAAGCACAAGGCCTACTCTACGATTAATTTTGTCGGGCTCACCTGCGGGCTCGCGCTTGCGCTGCTCATTTTCACCTACATCAGAAGCGAAGTCAGTTACGACCGCTTCCACACCCTGCTGGATCGCCTTTACCGAATCAACTACACGGTGCCAAACGGTCTTTTGCTGGCCTCAACACCACCTCCGATTGTGCCACGCCTGACCGAGTTCTTCCCCGAGGTTGAAACCGCGGCACGCCTGTATCTTCGCAGTGTAACCATCGGCCGGCCCAACACGGCCGATGTGTTTGAAGAGAGCCGGATTCTTTTTGCGGACTCGGCCATCCGCGACATGATGACATTCGAATGGGTGAGGGGCAATCCGGCCAACATGCTCGGGCAGAAATTTACCGTGCTCATCAACGAGGAGATGGCCACAAAGTATTTTGGTTCTGATGACCCGATTGGGGAAACGCTGCTGCTTTCGGGCAATCACCCATTTCAGGTGGTCGGGGTTGTCAGGGATTTTCCTGAGAACTCGCACCTCCGCTTCAATATGCTGGTGCCGTACGATGACATGTTCGATCTGGAAGACAGCCGAACCGAAGACGTGTTGCGCAATAACCTGTCACGCAACTTTATCATTAGCCATAGTTACAGCTACGTGCTGCTGAAGCCAGGAGCATCCCCCGAAACGGTTAATGCCCGCCTGGAGGAATTTGTTAAGAAGTATTCCGAACCGGTTTTCCAGGTTGGACAGAAGTTTGCGCTTATGCCGGTTGCCGATATTCATCTGAAAAGCAATCAACAGGCTGAGCCTTCGCCTACTAATTCGATTTCCACCTTGATGATTTTTGCCAGCATCGGCTTGCTTACACTTCTGATCGCCTGCATCAATTACGTTAATCTGAGCACAGCCCAGTCGATGTCGCGTGTCCGGGAAATCGGCATCCGAAAAGTGCTCGGCTCGCAGCGCATTCAACTGGTGACGCAGTTTCTTACCGAGAGTTTTCTGTTCGCGCTGGTGTCGTTGTTGCTGGCATTTCTGCTCTTTTACTTCACGCTGCCCATGCTGAATGAGTTGACCAACAAAGAGCTGGTTTTTCAAAACGTGGTGGACGCGCCCCTGATCCTGAGTGCGGGCGTGCTGTTGGTCATCATCACGCTGATGGCCGGTGGCTACCCTGCCTATTTTGTGTCGCAGTTTGAGTCGATCACGGCCATCAAGGGCGATGGCACGGGCCTCGGCAGCCGTCAGTGGTTGCGCAAGGCGCTGGTGGTGTTTCAATTGACTATTGCGTGCATGTTGTTGTCAGGCTCGCTACTCATTGTCAAGCAGCTGCATTACCTGCAGGATCGGCCGCTGGGATTCCAAAAGGAGCACGTGATCACCATCCCGTTATTCAGCCAGAACATTAACGGATATTTACGCCAGCGCGATACAACTTTTCAGTCGCGGTTGCAGGCGTTTCGCGATGCGGTGGAAGGCGAAGCAGGCGTACAGGCGACTACGCTTTCGGCCGGCCCCCCCGGTTTGGGAGGCGTATATCGGGGCATTGTGCCCGAGGGATTTACCCGAGAAGACAACCTGTTTGTCGCTAACATGCCTGTGGATTACGACTTTTTCAACACATATGAAATTGAGATGGTGGCCGGCCGTGCGCTCAGTGCCGACTATCCTTCAGATGCTACTTCAGGTTTTTTGGTGAACGAAACAGCCGTGAAGGAGTTCAACTGGGGCAACCCGGCAGACGCCCTCGGAAAAGCGATTGACCGCGAAGGCAAAAAAGGTGAGGTGATTGGCGTGGTGCGCGACTTTAATTTTGTCTCCCTCACGACACCCGTCTCGGCCCTCGTGATGGACTACGGGCCACAGCAATTCAATACGCTTTCCGTCCGGTTCGACAATGAAAATGTGCAGTCGACTCTTGATAAATTGCAACGTCAGTGGAACAGCATTTTTCCGGAAAAGGCTTTTGAGTTCACGTTCCTTGACGAACAATTGAACAGCCAGTACACCACCTATCAGAATTTTGGACGAACCATTCAGATGTTTGCGATCATCGCCATCCTTATCGCCTGCCTGGGTGTCTATGGGCTCGTTCTCTTCACGGTACAGCGCAAGGTTAAGGAGATTGGGGTACGCAAGGTCCTGGGCGCCCGGGTTGAGAGTATTCTGGCGCTTATCTATCGCGATTTTGCCTGGCTCCTGCTTCTGGGTTTCATCTTAGCCCTGCCGGTTTCTTACTATTTCATCAACCGCTGGTTGGAGAATTTTGTTTACCGCGCCACACCGGATTGGCTAACGTACACGGTATCGCTGCTGGTTATTGGTACGATTGTGACGCTCACGGTCAGCTACCAGGCGGTAGTGGCCGCGCGGGCAAACCCGGTAAAGTCGCTCCGCAGCGAGTAGGCTGCGATATGCTGCATTTTTCTTTTCTTGGCATGTGGAACCGTACTTTGAGATACGCTACCCGGCCACACTGAGTGGCGCGGAACTGGATGAACTACTGGCGCTTGGCTGGTTTCGCATGCACCAGGCCATCTTCACCACCTCGCATGTACAGCGCGAAGACAACCTGCTGCCCGTACACTGGCTGCGGTACCCCATTCATGATCTGCGCCCCCATCGCTCGCACCAAAGGCTGCGGGCACGCAACAAAGGTTTTCGCGTGGAGGTAGAAGAATTACAGAATGTGCCGGTTGATCACGAACTTCTTTTTGCGCGCTACCGGGCTTCGATCGAATTTGATGGTGCTGCGAGTGTAACGTCATGGCTGTGGGACGATGAGCCGGCCCGGCATTCCGTCTACCGCACGTGGCTCCTGTCTGTTTACGATCGTGAGCAACTGATTGCGGGCGGCTGTTTTGACATTGGGCGGCAAGCAGCAGCTTCTATCCTTCATTATTTTGATCCCGTCTACGCGCGCCATAGTCCAGGCCGCTACCTCATGCTGCTGACGCTCGATTACCTGCGCACCACCGAAGTGCAGTACTACTACCCGGGGTATGTAGTGGAGGGCGACACTAAGATGAACTACAAGTTGTTTTTGGGATTTGAGGCGGCACAGTACTTCGATCCGTCTCAGGCTGCGTGGCGTATTCTGCAGGAATTGCCGCAGGCCAGCCGGCATTTTGGATGAGTCTGCCAGAAGCCGATTTGGCAACACCTGCCGGATTCCGCAATGAAATGACTATTTCCTACTTTTCAACATCGAGACGCTGAACAGGAACACCATGGAGAGCCTACTTATGTCGTAGGAAATCCTTGTATGCACGTTCGAATTCAGAGGGATCGGTTTGGGTTTTATCCTCCTGCCAACGGGTGACAACCTTACTGTATCCGTTGGGCAGCGAGCCGTTGTACAGGGGTGGCAACAAATGAACCGAGTTAAGCACAAAGTAAAGCGAGGCTACGGTAAAAAAGATCAGCTGAATGCCTGACTTGTTCCGGAATTGGATGACCTTCTTCCAGGCACTGGTTTCTTCACCATTTAGAATCACTTTGCCTTTCCACCAGCCGAATACGACAAAAAGGACCAGGCTAACAAAGGCCAATCCGATACACACCCACCATACCGTTGATGGCAAATAGTTGGCGGCCATGAACAGCAGCAAAGCCACAAAATACAACGCGATACTGCCTTTCACCTTCATTGGTGTTTCACGCGCATAAAGCCAGGCGCGAACGAGATGATAGCCATTTACAGCCAACAAGACCATGAACATGATAAATTTCGCCAGTAAAATGAATGGAATTTCAAAACCGATACCCCGAAAAAAATACAACAAACAAAGCCCGCTCAACATGATTAACTCAATACCTAAACTTATCTTATAGGTACCTGACATTTCTTGTTCTTTGGGCAACAACAAAATCAGTTCAAACAAAAACACAAGCGTAAAGCCAAGGGCCACATAGCTCATCAGTACAATGCCATAGCTGTTCAATGCCATGGCGGCAAAGGCTCCCATCACCACCAACAACAACAATATGTAGTATAAAATAGTATTCTTTCTCATTATCGCGGAGCTAAAAAGTAATTGAATTCCCACAGCAGTGATTCGTCCATACCGGCCCAGCCGGCAGTTCTGTTTTGAGAGCGTGCAATTTGGCTCAGGATGGAAAAGTAACACTGCATTTCCTGATCTTCGGTGAGCGTAGTGGGCATGGTGGTGAGGGCTGTATAATAGTTTCCATCTGTGGCTGTGCCTAAAATCATTCCTCTGATGCCTCGAACGCGAGATAGCTCAATCAATTCTTTAATGTAATTATTAGATAACTTATTCACCCGATCGCCTCCCACTTTGCCCAATACGTAAATCGTATAGCGTCTGGCGTCTAATTCGTCATACAGCCCTCCATTATACAGATTGTAATCGACTCGCTCGATGGTTTTGAAAGCTGAATCCAAAAAAACAAAAGCATTGGGATTGTATTGATCATACAAACCGTTTGCTGCAGCCGAATAGAAAAATGCTTTTTGGTAGGGTTCATACTTCTCAATCATCTCCATCGATTCATGTGTTCGTCCGGCCACTGCCAAATGCGTACTCAAGTCAATCATCGCATTGATAAAGTAGGTTTGACTTACATATTCGTATTTATTTCCGGAGTTCAGCAGCTTTTCTTTGTTTAGTTTTTCCGCGTAAGCAAAACCCTTCTCAATATTCCCGGTCTCAAAATTTCGGTTTGCCAGCAAGAGATAAGGTAAATTTTTATCAAAGCTTTTTCCGGCCGGAGACGAGTCAACGAAATCGATGATTTGAGTCAGTAATGTATCGCTGATTACAAAATCATTTCTAAAGTAGCCTGTGGCTTCACCGTTGCGCCTGTAGAAATAAATTTCGGTGGATGTTGAAATCCACTCGTGCAATAGTTCAATAGTTTCTGGAGCATTATAAAATTCTTTCAGCCAACCTTGACGCAAGGCGTGGTCGACAAACACATCGGTATTGTATCGGTCTGCAAAAAATCCATCGCGGTAATCGGGATACAGAAAAACCAATTTGCGCGGAGATTGAATGGTACGAACACCATCACTCAGGTATCGATAGTTGACCGCCACTTTTCCAGCCAGGTGCTCCTCACTCACTTGCTTGAAATAGGTCCAGGCCTTGTCCAACCACTCGTCCATTTGTTTCTGATCCACGGGCAGTCCTCGATCATACAAATACTTGCTATATAAAATCGCCATACGTTTGTGGTGCATGGCCAACAAATAATTGCGCTCATTGGGGTCTTTCACTTCTTTCGCCAGGAGCTCGTATTTATTTGCGATGGCAAAGAACTGTTCACGAGATCCTAGTCCCAGATTCACGTGAAAATAGCCCGAGTTTGAGCGTGCATAGTTTTTGATCAGATTAATACCAAATAAACCCGGGATATAACCGGAGCGGATAACGGTATTACGATACACGGTTAGAGGATCATCTGAAGGATAATGATCCACCAACCATTTGGAGATGGGCACAGTAGCATCCACATGATTGTATTGATACAGATAACCCAGCACATTATTGTAATTGTTGAACAAGCTGCTCCTGAAGTAAGACTCCGGCAATTGCTCAAAGCATTGGATAATGCCCGCGGCATCGCCCGCGGCTGCATAGAGTGAAGCCATTGTATGATAGCCACCATTATAATCGCTTGGGATGCGCCCGTTGGCTTCATAATTACCTTTTATATAATAGTGATCAAAGACTCTCCTGGATGCAGAATCTGTGAAAGGCGAAACCTTCGTCAATACTTGTTTAATGTGCGAGGATGTAGCGTTACCAAATGTGAGCCACAACTGCAGCGCGAGGTTAAGTTCAGTAGGTACAAATTGTTTGTACGCAGCGTTCGTGGTAAAGAAATACTCGACCAGCTTAAATTGAAGTTGAGCCACTGTTGGGATTACTTCATCTGCCACGCGGGCTGATGGATTGTAGTATTCATCGTACGCCAGCAGCAACAAAAACTGATTCTGTTGTTCTATTAAAAAAGTAGCGCCCTCTTGTCCGCTGTCTTCATAGCTTTTCAATTCACTTAGGATCCGATCCATCAATTCCGTTTTCAACGGCAGGGTGCTATGCTTATCGAAGTACAAAAGAACGCGGTAGGACGCAATGGATTGTTCTACCCGTTGTTTGGCGCTGGTGAGCCCGGAAAGGTAATTGAGCAAACTTCCGTTCTTTAGCCGTTCTTCTATCAGCAAGTACGTGGCTTTGTTAAAGTCGCTTACTTCTTTGGATTGAAGCAACTGATGCGCCTTCTCCATCACCAAACTTTCTACACGACTATTGGTTTTGCGCTGCGAATCATACCAGTAGAAACCCGTCATCAACACCATCGCCAATAAGGCCACGCCCACGGCTATTCTGCGCGCGCCATACTTCATAAATGCGCGTGTCACCATTACTTTGCTGGCGCTGCGTTTAATAAACTCTTTGGTATCGGCCAGCAATGTTTCTGAGTGCTGTAACGATTGTTGCGAATCGGTCTTGATTTCAGAATACCGATCAATCCAATACCGATTGGGCTTGCATTGATTGTACCAATTTTCGAAATACGTGAGTGGTCCAAGGGGCAGCAAGAATCCTGAACTTTTGCCACTGTCTTTCCAACGCAACAATTGTTTTTTGAAATCGAGGAAAGTAGTATAAAATTCAAACTCCTGGTTCGCCCACTTGTTTAATAATCCCCAGTTGCGGATCAGCGCTTCGTGGGTGATGTCCAGCACACTGTCTGGAGAAAGTACGTGCGTATTTGCTTCTTCTGTTTTGTAAGGGCGAATAAAACTGTTGTTGCTTTCGCGGAAAAGGTTGAGCACAGCTCCCACCACTTCGGTGGTCAGGTTGGTTTGATTGATGATGTTCGTGATCTCGCCCAACGACATGCGGTTGCGCACGGCACGGCTATCGTCAATTTTCGTTAAGCACGAAAAGGTAAGCGCCACAATGCGCTTGGCATCCTTTTGTGTGATGGGCTGATGGCTGTGTGTTTCATTGTAATAGGCCCAGGCACCTTCGTACAACCGGCTGGCATGAATTTCAATAATTTTGTTTAGGCCAGGATCTGCATAGAACTTCTTTTGCGTTTCTGGCACTTGCACAAACCATTGTTGGTAGCGGGCTTGATCTGCATCCGGCAATTCGTTCGCTGGCATGCCGCCCACCATGGCGTAGTGGATCAAATCCATTTCCTCCGAACCATGATTAGCCGCGAGCCATACTTGCCGCAACGCGTGTTGCAGAATAGGTAGTTGGTCAATACCATCGGCCAAATCATACACTAACCGTTCAACTAATCTGCGGGTGATGCGGTTACCGCTTAGCACTGCGGGCTCTTCAATTACTTGTTTGATTTCTTTGCGCTTCAGTCGCGGCACAAAAAATTGAGAGAAACCAATGTACTCGGGCAATCCACGAAAGGCCGAGCACTGCCCTATGTAATCGGAACGCATGGTACACACCACGTACACGGGCAGGTTGCGCTGCAGCGCGATGCGGGCTGTTTCCAAGGCAAGGTTCACCACCACTTGCGAATCCTGCGAGGGTGTCTCGTTCAGGTAGTTTTCCGGATTGGTAAAGAACTCTTCAAACTGATCTACAATAATTAGCAGATTGGCAGCACTTCGGGTTTTATTTTTCTTTGACGTCTCATCAAGCGATTTCCAATGGTCGTCATTTTCATCCGTGTAAAACGAAGAGTTTACATACAGGTCAATCAACGAAGAGAAACCCCTGCGTAATTCGGTTTCAATGGTGGCTGGCTGTGCACCAAACGTATGGGCTACCGCATTGGCCATATTTTTTACCGGGCTACGCTCCGGACGAAAATCCGTGACTACCCAGTTGGTGTACTTAGCTTTGAAGAAACCTGCCCGTGCATTGGGAATAAGTCCGGCATAAATCAATGAAGACTTGCCTTCGCCTGAAGCACCTGTAAGCATGAGAAACTTGTTTTGCTCCAGCAGTCGCGCCACCTGGTCAATCTGCTCATCGCGCCCTTTAAAGTAAAGCGACTCTTCTTCCGTAAACGAACGAAGTCCTGTGTAGGGACAAATGTTACTATTCTCAATCATTTTAAATGTGCTTCGTTGTTCATCTGTTCACTTTGCTATTCAACCTTCACACGTCAAACATCCCTTCAATTTCTCTAATTCGTTTCATCCACATACGGAACCCACTTCATTGTTTTCCATACTTCATATATATTTTCGTATTCTTTCCACTCAGGCGTGATTGGCTTGCTGTCGGCATGGCCGTGCAGTATGTACCATAAAAAGTCCAATTGATCTGCGTCTGATAAATTGGATGGTATTATCTCAGTAGCCTTGAAAAGTTCACCCCGATAAGCGAGCTGTTGTGCCATACGCTGCTGAATGGTAAGCTTCAGCGCCTGATTTTTGATGATACCGTTTGCCTGAGTAATAGAGCCTTCGGTTGGCGAATGGACGAGCATAGCCACTACAATTCTAAACCGGTTCGGCTGCTCGGAGTTCAGGTTTTCCAAACGGTTCATCTCTAACTTCGCTGAATCAAGTAATGCCGTCACCAAGGGTGCTTTTGCTTGCTGCACTGAAAACTCGCGTGCTGCAGTGGCATACAGCGTTGACCGATTAACGGGCTTGTTAAAAAAGTCAAGAATGCGCTTGGCCTCTGTCTGCTTCTCATTTTGAAGGTAAAAAATAAATACCTTTACCATTAATGCAAAAGATGTGTTGTTACTTAAGCCCGGAGATATTTTAAACCGTAACAGGTTCCCAAAGTTCTCTACCTGTAGCTTTGAATAGTATTGTAAGGCCAGGGATTGGTCGCCCTTCTCTACAGCGTAGTAGCCGAGATAAAGATAGAGGAAATTCAAGTCTACGCGGTTGCTTGCGTCCAACTTAGCCAATTCACTTTCTAACTTAACGAGTAAACTGAAATCAGCGTGTGAGCGCATAAATAGATGATTGAAAATCATGTGGTAGTGATAATCTGTGAGCCACGTTTCAAATAATTTTAGTGTTGCCGTTTCTTTGTAAAAATCAGAGAATAAGTTCTTGTCAATCAGGAAATCTATAAAACTGACTGACATATAGTTCCAATGGAAGTCGCGAGCTCCCTGTGGTGCAAAAGGGAAAATCACATCAGGGAATAAAAATAACCGACTGCGAGGGGCTGAGATCAAATCAGCGGCAGCCGTGATGGTCTGTTCAATTGATTCGTTCAGGTAAGCATCATTAACTTGGTTATAATGCAAAATGCTCTTGTCGAACAGGGCCCTAACGGTTTCGCGATCATACTTTCTACCAACCAGTTCAGCCTTGTGCGCAATTGTAATGCCTTCGTTTTTGTAGGATAAGGCCAGCATGAAATTACGTTCGTTGGCATTAGTACTTTTGGTTGCGGCCTCGCGAAATTTCTGATAGAAGAAACTTATCTCCTTTTCCTCACCATAATTCAAATTTGGGTTATGCGCCTCATTCCAAATACCTTGATAATTTGAAATTCTGGTAAGGTTGTACGGCTGCGCACGGCCCAACAGGCGCTGATAGAATTCTATTTCGGTGATCTTCTTATTCTGGCAGTAGCCCCTGACAAATTCATCCAACAAATCAGCATGCTGTGTGCGGTAGAGTACCGAAGCCACGTTGGCTGCATTGTCCAGCATATTGGTATAATCGCGCTGGTAGTAAGGTTCATTGTACTTTAACAATGTATCAATGGCTTGCAAACTTTTGGCCACATTACCATCAGCCGCATAAAGCAGGGCGAGATCCTGATATAATCCATTAAAATTAAATCCATAACCCTGATACCCGCGGATCAACAACTTGTCGCGCTTGAAGTGATCGGCCACCCACGCAGACTTGGTGCCCGGTTCAAACGGTGAGAGTGCGTTGATGACGCTCGCCAATTCAACTTTTGAAAATGCGTTAAAATTGAGCACAGTTTCCAATGAGAAAGTTAAATTCAAGATATCATCGTAGTTAGCCGGAGTTTTTTCAAGTAGTGCAAGTACGGCTTGTGCAGAGCGCTGGGCATTTTCTTGCTGCAACCCCATAAGCGCCTCTGTCGAATTGTAAAAATAAGCCAGCCCCAGCGTGATGCGCCACTCATTTACTTCCTTGAGGTACTTAGACGCTTTTTTGCCATCGCCAAAGTCAGGTTGAAAACTCTTTAACAAACTGTCCGTGGTGGAAATGGCAATGGCAATTTCATGCGCAGGTTCCGTGCGCCCTTCAAAAATGAGTGATGCTGTAATACCGTTTGCCATCACCACTTTTTCGAGCGGGTCATTTACATTGTTAATAACTTCCGGTATGGTCGTGATTTCTGTACGCAGTTGTTCGTTTACTACCATGGCTCGAGTAGCAAAACTCAACTTGGGGTTATTGATTAACGTGATCGATTGTTCCTTTAATTTCTCCAACACTGCCACATTGCGCCTGTCCAGATAGGTCTTAAACGCAAACGAACTCAGGCCCACCAATGCTACCACTGCCAGCGCGGCAGCAATCTTGCGTGGCCCGTACTTCATCACCGCACGCGTAACGCGGTGTTTGCTGGCACTTTGCTGTAAGAACTCATTTGCATTTTGTAAGATGGTACCCGCCTTTGTCTGCCGTTGTTCATGGTCAAGTTCTTCGCCCAGGTAGCGGGCAATCCACTCTGTATTCGGTTTTACTTTCTCAAACCAGTTTTCAAAAAAGGTGAGCGGCCCGATGTATAGTAAAAACGAACTTGACTTTCCGCTCTCCACCCAGCGATTCATCTGCTGGCTGAAATCCAAATAGGTAGTGTAGCTGGCAAATTCGTCTTTCGCCCACTGTGCCAGGTTCTCCCAATTGCGGATCAGGCTTTCGTGTGTGATGTCGAGCACCGCGTTTTCAGTCAACTCAGGCGCCTCCTCCTGAAATGGCCGCAGCAACGTATTTCCCGGCTCGCGAAAAATGGTGAGCACCTGTCCTACCTTTTTATAATCGAGCGCAGGCTGATTGATGATGGCGGTTATTTCGCCCAATGTCATGCGATTGCGCACCGCGCGGCTATTATCAATTTTCGTCAGACACTTAAAGGTCGTTTCAATAATCTGGTGCGCTTCGTCTTCAGTGACAGAAATGGGCGAGGTAAAATATAACTTGTTGGCGTGGGTGTTCAGCACATTTTGCAAACCAGGCTGTTGGTAACAATCCTGAATCTTAGCAGGAAGCTTGCTAAACCAATACTCAAACTGTTTTGATTCTTGAGTCGGTAATTCACTGCCTTTCATTCCACCCACCATGGCGTAGTGCAACAGATCCATCTCCGTGCGCCCTTCGTCCGCCATTTTCCATATCTGGTTGAGGGCGTGCTGCAAAATCGGCAGCTGATCGGTGCCTTCCACCATATCGAAAATCAAACGCTCCGTAAGTCTGCGGCTGATTTTGTTTCCGCTCAGCATGGCTGGCTCCTCGATCACTTCCTGCAACTGCGTGCGGTTGAGTCGCGGCACGAAAAACTGCGAGAAGCCAATGGCTTCGGGTAACCCACGAAATGACGCACATTGCCCGATAAAGTCGGAGCGCATGGTGATGATGACGTAGATGGGCAGGTTTTCCTCAAGTGCAATACGCGCGGTTTCTAACAGAAGATTCGTGACCAAGTTGGCCTCTTGAGAGGGAACGCCCTTATGAAAATTTTCGGGATTGGTGAAAAATTCTTCAAACTGATCAGCAATGATGATAAGATTGGCCGCGTTTCGCTTTCGTTTTGATCTTTGCTGGTCATCGAGGGTAGAGAAATCATCCTCGGTGGTATCCAGATAAAGAGATGACGCTTTGTAGACATCCACCAGTGCGGAAAAGCCGTGACTTAGCTCAGTGCGCACGGTGCCCTCGTTGGCAATGCCCAACTGCCTGGCCAATGCGTGAGATAGATTTCCTAGCGGATTGCGCTCAGGGCGGAAGTCGGCTACCGCCCAATTAGAAAACTGTGATTTTAAAAATCCCGCTTTTGCATTGGGGATGATGCCCGCATACACCAGTGAGGACTTGCCATCACCAGATGCTCCCGTGAGCATGATGAATTTGTTTTTCGCCAGTTGCCGTGTGGCCTGGTCAATATGTTCATCGCGTCCTTTAAAGTAAAGCGATTCATCTTCGGTAAAAGGGCGAAGTCCGGTGTAAGGGCAAATGGCTCTCTCCTCCATAGATTACTGAATTAGAGTTGAACCACCTTTATGTAAACCTTCTTCACCTCTTCCGGCACCTCTTCTTTTGGCACAATCGTACTCACGACTTTGGGTGCTTTGAACACACGCGCGGCATTGCTTGCCGGGTCGTTTTCGCCTACCAACATGATTTGCGTTGGGGATGAGGCGCCACCTATTTCTTTCCAAATTTGTTTGACAAAAGGAATTGCCCAGTCCGCTGCATACTTGAAGTAAACGACTGCCAATTTGCTACGGGGTATTTGCTGGGCTGACTTTTCGCGGTAGGACTCCTCACCATCGGGCATGATATTCAGGATTTCAATAGGGTATTGCTCACCAATCAGGTCGGTTATTCGCCCGGCATCGCTCTCATCTTGCTGGTTGAAGATGAAGAAGATGTCAGTGTCTTTTGAATCAAACAGTTTCACTTCTTCTTTCATCATTACCACCCGGATGTCGTCTACCAACTGCATAGCCCCCGCACTGTTGCTGAACATCATGTTCCGGGTAATATTGTTGCGGATGTGCCGCACAAATTCCGCCTGCGATGGATTAACGGCTTTGCCTTCGGGTGCTACATTCCAGATGAAACATTGAAAGTCTGCGGCACCGCTATCCAGATTTCTTTTTACAAGCTCCAGCTGATGTTGCGGAAACGAAACATCGCTTTCCACTTCAAACCTTCGCCCAAACTCTGTCCCAAGCATATGAAGTGAGCAGGTGCTTTTGGCCAGATCTTCGGCTACCCTGCGTTTGAACTCTGCGTCATCTGCCGGGCAATCTGTGGACGGCAAAACATTAAAGCCGGCCTTTTGCAGGATTATGGCCAGCTCTTCGCGTTGCTCCTTCAGGTCGCTGGATGTCCACGCCAGGTACACCGTGGGTCGCTGCCGGTCGATCACCTGCACCTTGATAGCCGAAGGCAGTGATGTAGTGAACGTGTTGGGTATTATCTGGCGGGCTGTTAAGTCATGTTCCGGCACGCGCGCGGTTTCGCCCCGGTTTTTCAGTTTAATTCCCTGGATGATTTCTTTTATGGCATTGGCCAGCTTGTTGATCTGGTTGCGGTAAAGCACGCGGCCACTGCCAATTTCATCATCGACCGGGCGCAACGGCCGGTTTACGCCAGCATCGCGGTAAATGAAGTCGATGGAGCGCAAAGCCCCGCTGAGTTCGTCCTCCAGCAGCCGGGTATCCTCCTGATCAATCTCGTGAATTTTCACCGGTAGTATGCGCGAGCCTACATTGCCGCTCGGCAATTTCACCATCCGGCCAATGACATCCTGTTCCGACTCCGCTTTAAACACTTTAAACTCATACTTCCAGGCGAAGGCTTTTGTATCGCAATAGGTTTGTGAAATGATGGGAATAAAAATCAGGGACTTGATTTTGTTGTTGATCGATTGATCAACATGGTGCATTTCCTGCAGTCCTTCGTTTGGGTTCCGATCAAAGAAGATCGATAGTTTGTCTTTCAGAGTGGCGTCCAGTTCCTGATTGAGTTTGGCAACGAATTCAGTCACCCATTCGTCATACTTGTTATCGTTGTGCCGATAGCTGACGAAAATATCGTACTCAAAACCGGGCAAGATTGAGGGCATAGGCTGGTGTCAGGTAGTGGTAAAAACATCTAGTTTCGGAATAAAAATTCATAAAATCAATGGAAAAAAGGAGCTTGTTGCCCGGGGTTAACTATTCGCACCCTCCTTTTCGCCAACCTTTCAAAATCGGCCCCCGTTAAACACCCAGCACATCACCGCAAACCCCATTCATTATGAATAAAATCTACCGCTTCTTTATGGTCGCGCTGCTCCTGGCGCCAGCCTTGGCGAATGGCCAGCTTCTGCAATTGCCCGATGGTGGCGTTAACCTCAAGCGGTCTACCGGCACCCGCGTGGGTGTTACCGATATTGAAATCAACTGGAACGCTCCGGGAGTGAAAGGGCGCGAGGGCAAAATCTGGGGCACCGGTGTGGCTCCGTATGGATTTACGGTATTGGGCTTTGGTTCTAACGCGCCCTCGCCCTGGCGGGCGGGCGCTAATGAGAATACTACCATGCGTTTTTCTACAGATGTGACCATCAACGGCAAAAAACTGCCGGCCGGCACCTACGGTTTTCACATCGCGCTGTACCCCGATTCGTGCACGTTGATTTTCAATCGCAATACCGAAGGTTGGGGGAGTTATTTTTATAACAGCAACCTCGATGTACTTCGCGTACCCACGCGCCAACAGAAAGACCAGCCTGCGAGCCGCGAGCGACTGGATTATGTATTCGCCAACCACACCGACAAGAGTGTGGAGGTGGCGTTGGAGTGGGAGCGCTGGCGAATACCTTTTATTGTGGGCGTGGACCTTACCGCCACTACACTTGCGTCCATTCGCACGCAGATGAGCGGAGCGATGGGTTTCGATCCGCCCAGCCTGGAAGCTGCGGCTGCCTGGTGCCTTCGCAACGAAGTGAACTATGACGAAGCCTTCAACTGGATTGTTTCCGCCACCGACCCCAACCTCGGTGGGCGCAACAGCTTTAATGCGCTGTCCACCAAAGCCGGCCTGCTCACGAAACTCAACCGGCAGGCAGAGGCTGATGAGGCAATGAAGATGGCGCTGGAGAACGCTTCAGCCCAGGAGATGCATCAGTACGGCCGCCAGTTGCTAAACGAAAAGAAGACAAAGGAGGCCTTTGCAGTCTTTGAAAAGAACTTTAAGAAACATAAAGGTGCGTGGCCCACGCACGTGGGTATGATGCGCGGATACTCCGCCACGGGCGACCTGAAGAAAGCCCTTGAGCACGCGAGGCTGGCCTACGCGCAGGCGCCCAATGATGTGAACAAGCAATCGCTGGAACAAGCCATAAAGACGTTGGAGTCCGGAAAACCGCTGTAAGCATGAAAGGAGTTTTAATGATTGCTGCGCTGGTGCTGGCCGGCACGTTGGGCTGGTCGCAGGCGAACACCATTAAGAAAGAGAAATGGCATTGGGGCCACCCGCTGAAGCAGGACACCACGGCCGGCTATGTACAGGTGGTGAAGGTGGATAACGTGTTGTACATCTCCGGGGCAGTGGCCCTGGAGGTGACACCCGAGGGCATTGAGCAGGTGTACAAAGCGCTGGAAAAATCGCTGAACAGTTTTGGCGCCACGTTTCAGCATGTAGTTAAAGAAAATCTCTACACCACGGACATGGAAGCTATGCAGCGCTATAACCATGTGCGCAAGGCTTTTTATAAAGGAGACTATCCGGCTGCTACATGGACGCAGATATCCCGGCTCTACATGCCCGAGGCCAAACTCGAGGTAGAATTGGTGGCGCATTTGCCGAAGTAGAAGAAGCAGATTCGATCGAGGTGTTATTGATCGACCGATAGTTGATGCGGGGCCAGCCATATTCTTGCGTGCTCAATTTTGCTATCTTGGTTGTTCAATTCTCGCTCGGATGGATCAGGTTATCTTCTTCCTTAAGCTCCACGCCATTGACATTATCTTTTTTGTATTGCTGGGTGGGGCCAGTGTGGTACTCGCGTTTATTTTGAGGAAAAACCCGGAGAAACTGGGATTCCCGAAGCCGGTGAAGCCCTATTACTACCTGTTGTGCGGCATTCCGCTCATCATTTTTGCTGCGCTTATGTACGAGCAAAACGGAGGCGGGGTAACGAATGTTGACAGCCTTGACGTGGTGGGAAATGCGGTGCTCGTCCGCGGTTACGACATCACGTATCGCGAACGTGTACCCGATGGGATTGAGGAAGAAATCCGCACCGATAAGCTCATTTTGTTCGACCGGCAAACGGGTACGGAGCGGGTTACGTTTTCCTCGATGACTCCGCTTTACATTCAGGGCGACCGGCTGCTGACCAGCGGTGCGCTGGGCTACCATGTTATCGATATCAACACAGGCAAGGTCCTTGAGATTGTAAGCGAAGCTCAGCTTAAGGAAAAACTGGCGCGCGTTACACCGGAGAATATTTTTGAACTTTCGATTACCCCGGGCGAACCGTTCTTTCGGGTGCGCACGGTAATGGACAAGTCGTTTACCTACGACTTGCTGGCGGATGAAGTGAACGCCTCCGGAGGTTACGTACCGTTCGGGCAGTCTGACCAGGCACCCAATTTGCCCCTTCCGCAAACCAACCTTTTTCAGCCAGTGTTACTGGGTGCCGTGGCAGAACGTTTGGTGGTGCTGAGCTATGATGATCTGGAACGCAAACATTTCATCCTGTCTGCACTTAGCCCGGATGGCTTGATCAAATGGACTAAACGCGATTCCGAGATCTCCGGTGAACTTGCGGGCGAGCCCTTTGCGGATAATGATAAAGGGATATTGGTCCGCCTGTCGTCCGATGCTTTGTATTTCAGCAATGGAGATTACCTCGGGTCTGTATCCCTGCAAGACGGCAGGTTGGTATGGCTGCGCGATCTGTAATTCATGTGGCCTTTATTGAACATTTTCTTCTTCGTTTTTCACACCGCGTTTACCTTGTTTAATTTGTTTGGCTGGCTGTGGATGAAAGCGAGAAGAGCACACCTGGTAACGATGGGGCTCACGGCCTTTTCCTGGCTGGTGCTGGGCATCTGGTACGGCTGGGGCTATTGCGTCTGCACCGAGTGGCATTGGCAGGTGCGCGAAGCGATGGGACTCTTCGATCAATCCGACTCGTATATTCATTTTCTGATTCTGAATCTCACGGGCTATTATGCCGATCCGCTTACCGTTGATATCGGTACGGCAATCGGTTTTGCCGTTGCGGCAGCCGGCAGTATCTGGTCAAATTTTTTCCGGAAGGCATGATCGCAGATTCCGCAATTGATTTCTTATCTTCGGCAACTCTATCTTTTCCGTATGAATCGCTATACCGATCTTGAACACATCCGATTTCTGCTGCAGGAAGTCCATGACCTGAATCATTTGTTTTCCCTTCCCCGCTTTCGGCATTTGAGCTGGGAGCAGTGCTGGATGATGGTTGAATCAGCCCGACAACTGGCTGACCGCGACATGGCGCCCTACTTTAAAACAATGGACGAAAGGCCCGCAGTGTACGATGGCCAGGGAGGTGTAACCACTCACCCGCAGTTGCGCACCATCATTCGCAACGGGGCTGAGCAGGGCTGGATTGGCGGGGGCGCCAGCGAAGAGCATGGCGGCATGCAATTGCCCATGATGGTATTCAATGCCGCCCACTCCATATTCAATTCAGCCAACAATGGTGGCGTAGGTTACCTTGAACTCACCGCAGGGTCTGCTGCCTTGATTAACAGCTTTGGTACGCGCGAACAACAGCAGATGTTTGTGCCTCGTATGTATAATGGTGAGTGGCAGGGCACCATGGCGCTCACCGAACCACAAGCCGGAAGTTCCCTAAGCGATATCACAACATCAGCGAAGCCCATCGGCAACGGTTTTTATCACGTCAAGGGTCAGAAAATTTTTATCAGTGGAGGCCAGCACAAGGCCTGCGACAATTTTGTTCACCTGACACTTGCCCGTATCGAAGGTGCTCCGGCCGGCACCAAGGGCATTTCACTGTTCATCATACCGAAATATTGGCCGAATGAAAAAGGTGAGCTGATTCCCAACGATGTTTTTTGCGCAGGCGATTTTCAGAAAATGGGCCAGCGCGCTTACGTTACTACTCATCTGGTTTTTGGCGATCGCGGAGAGTGCCGTGGGTGGCTGGTGGGCGAAGCAAACAAGGGGCTTTCCTATATGTTTCAGATGATGAACGAAGCGCGCATCAGTGTGGGCATGGGTGCCCTGTCCGTGGCGATGGCGGCTTACCAGGCGGCTTGGCAGTACGCGAATGAGCGGCCGCAGGGGCGGTTGCTGAGCGAGAAAGATCCGCTAAAGCCACCGACCCTTATCATCAACCACCCGGATGTGAAGCGGATGTTACTCACGCAGCGTGCCATCATTGAAGGAGGCCTTTCGCTGGCCATGGAGTGCAACCGTCAGTTCGACCTGGCCCACTCTGCCGAAGGCGAAGAGAAACAAAATGCCTGGTTACTGTTGGAAATACTCACGCCCATCATAAAAGCTTATGGTTCGGAAGGCGCCAACCGCGCTGCGTCATTGGCCATCCAGGTGTTTGGTGGGTATGGCTACACCATGGACTTTCCGGTTCAGCAGTATTACCGTGATCTGAAAATTTCGACCCTGTACGAAGGGACTACCGGCATTCAGTCGCTGGACTTGCTTGGCCGCAAGGTGACCATGGAGAAAGGCAAGGCACTGCAGCTTCTGGCAACCCGAATTACCGAGACTATACAAAGAGCCTCGGGCCATGCCGAATTGAGGCCATGCGCCCAACAACTGGGCAGTGAACTTATGCGGGTGCAGCAGGTGTTGACACATTTGGGAAAATATGCGGCCGAAGGCGATGTCGATCGCTATGCAGCCGATGCCACTGTGTTTATGGAAATGATGAGCTACATCGTCATAGGCTGGCAGTGGTTGAAACAGGGGTTGGCTGCAGCAGAAAAACTTCAGCAGCCGCAGTCAGCAGATTTATCTGCCAAGTATTACGAGGAGATCATTCACACCATGAAGTTTTTCTTCCGCTACGAGTTGCCCCATGCCGCTGCGTGCGCCACTACGCTTTTGGATCCGCAGTACCTGACTAACCCGCGAACGGCAAGCGAAGTTATGGCCTAATGAAAAAGCTCTTTCATCCGTGGCTGTTGATTATTGCTTGTCTGTCGTTAGGCCTTGCACCATTTTTTCCCGAGCCACATATCTGGGGCAAACTGAAATGGATTGCCGGTGGTGCCCATGGTATGCAGCCCATTGACTGGGTTGACACCGCAGTGCATGGCCTGCCCTGGTTACTGCTGGTTGGCTACGGTATTGGCCGGCTCTTGCGGCAGCATCGGTCCGGTTAGCTCACTCGCAAAAAGTCATTAGGAGCAGCAAATTCCATTGGAATAAAAACTGCCTACTCAGCTTCAAGTGCCTGGTTGATCGCTTGTCGATCAAGGTATTGGATCACCCGATCAATTTTGCCCTCCTCGTTCAGGTGGTAGTCGGTATGAATCCACTGCTCCATGGATTTGCCGGTTTTATAAGTCGCCTTGGCCAGGAACCACCCCATCACCCATGGGCCCGTCAACACCCGGCTTGAGGGCGACTCGTTGACATTGACCACCAACCACACATCACTCGAGAAGGTGATTTTGTCAATTACATTTTCCCTGCGATCGCGCCAGTAATTCGTAATCGATTCTTTGCCCACCAGGCTATCGCCATTGTTGAACACGTAAACCGCGTTAGTAGCCATGGCCTCAACAAAACTATCGATGTCTCCCTTCGACAAACCCTCGAGGCTCTTACGGCAAATTTCACTTCGGCTAATGTCACCAATCGTGATGGGTTCTGTTTTTGCCGGCTCGTTCTTTTTCGTTTCGCACGAAAATGCGATGAGGCATGAGAGCAACAAAAGCTGGAGCTTTTTCATAGATCGGGTTGAAAAATGGGAAAAATCATGAGGGGCACCAAGGCAAAATGTATGAATTTTGGAGAGTAATTACAAGTGTGTGCGTGTTGGCGGTGAAACATTTTGCCGAAAACCGCGGTTTTCTCAACGTATTTGTTTACAAAATTGCCCATGAGCGCTATCAAAAGTCAAAGACCATTGGGGTTTCCGTGGCCCACCCAGGATCCATTTCTCTTTTGTGTTCATCACGTTGACCATTATCCGGCCGGCAACGCGCAGCTGGGACCTGCGGCTTCGCTGGCTGGCCGGGCCATCGGTCAGGATTTCGACCCGAAAGCTCAGTGGCGCATGTATCATGGCGAAACCGTGCCCGGATTTCCCGCCCACCCGCACAGCGGTTTTGAAACCGTGACGATAGTTACGCGTGGGCTAGTCGATCATTCAGACTCGCTGGGAGCAGCCGGCCGCTTCGGATTCGGAGATGTGCAGTGGATGACCGCGGGCAACGGTGTGCAGCATTGCGAAATGTTTCCCCTGCTCAACGGGCAAGCCGACAATCCGCTGGAACTCTTTCAGATTTGGCTCAACCTGCCAAAGGCAAAGAAAAGGGCAGCGCCTTACTTCGCGATGTTGTGGAACAACAACATACCGGTAATCGACAACCCGGATGCAGCCGGGAAGAACACCACGGTAAAAATTGTGGCAGGCCGTTATCAGCAGCATCGTGCGCCTTCTCCGGCACCGGATTCCTGGGCGGATGATGAGCAGCACGATGTAGCCATCTGGACAATTTCAATGGAACCAGGCGCCCGCTGGACGCTGCCCGCAGCAACCGCGCGGGCAAATCGCACGCTGTTTTTTTATGGCGGCACAAAGGCGCAAATTGACAATCAACCGGTTTCCGCAGCCCGTGCAATTGAGTTGTCGCCAGATCGCGAAGTTGAGATTGTTAACGGAAGTATGCCCGGTTCGTTCCTGCTGCTCCAGGGTGTTCCCATTGGCGAATCTGTGGTGCAGCATGGTCCTTTTGTCGGCAACTCCGCATCCGATATTCAACAGATCATGCACGACTACCAGCGCACCGAGTTTGGCGGCTGGCCCTGGCCAACATACGAGCATGTGCACGCGGCAGCCGAAGGCCGGTTTGCCCGATACCCCGATGGACGAGTAGAAAAACCTACCTCATAAATCCCTACCTTGGGTCGACCGCATCATGTCGACTGTCGTTGATTACATCGTTGTTGGATCTGGTTTTGGTGGATCCGTATCAGCCATGCGGCTGGCCGAGAAAGGCTATTCCGTTTTAGTTATTGAGAAAGGCAAGCGCTGGAGATCACACGATTTTCCGAAGTCAAATTGGAATGTGCGCAAATACCTCTGGTTGCCAGCACTGCGCCTGTTTGGGTTTCAGAAGCTCAGCTTCTTTCGCGATGTATTTGTGATCTCGGGTGTGGGCGTAGGAGGTGGCTCGTTGGTGTATGCCAACACCCACATGATGCCCCGCGACTCTTTCTATGAACACCCGGGGTGGGCACACTTTAAGCACTGGAAGACGATGCTCGCACCCTATTTTGAAAAAGCTAAGTTCATGCTCGGCAGCGCGCGTTACACGCGCGAGTACGAGGAGGATCGCGTATTGCGGCAGGTAGCGGAGGAGATGGGGCATGGCGACTCCTATCGTTCTGTCGATTATGTCGGTGTGTATCTGGGTGACCCGAAAACGGAAGTGGATCCGTACTTCAAAGGACTTGGTCCCCCGCGGAAGGGCTGCATTGAATGTGCCGGTTGCATGGTGGGGTGCCGCCACAATTCAAAAAATACGCTGGATAAAAATTACCTCTGGCTGGCTGAGCACACATTTGGTGCTCGCGTGTTGGCCGAAACGGAAGTAACGCGCATTGAACAACGGGATGACGGCTATGCCGTACACACAGAAAGCAGCACCCGATGGTGGAGCAGGAAAAAATCCGTTTACCTGTCGAAAGGGCTGGTCGTGAGCGGAGGTGTACTCGGTACGCTTGAGTTGTTACTGCGGCAGAAGTATGTTACGCGCACCTTGCCGGCATTATCCGATCAACTCGGGCAAAATATTCTCACCAATTCAGAGATGCTTTCGGGTGTGCTGGCGGCTGACCGCAAGTTGAATCATGGCCTTGCCATCAGCACCGTGTTTCAGCCTGATGACGATACGACTATCGAGGTATGTAAATTCCCGGATGGGTCCGGTGCCATGATGAAACTGGCGGTAATGGCGGCCGGGCCGGGCAATCCTTTTGTGCGCACCGCCCGGATGATCGGCAACGTACTCACTCGTCCGTGGGATTTCCTGCGGTCATTCTTCTCCGTGAATCTTGCGCGCCATGGAGTGATATTTCTGATCATGCAATCCCTGCCTAACGCCATGCAAATCCGGCTAAAGCGGTCATGGTTTGGCACCAGCCTCTCGATGAAAAACTCAAGCGGTCAACCGGTGCCCAGCTACATTCCGGTAGGCCAGGAAGCCCTCCACCGCTATTCGAAGAAAGTGAATGGAGTAGCGCACAATGCCTTTAGTGAAGTGATGTTCGGGCTGGCATCAACTGCACACATTTTAGGTGGGTGCCCAATGGGACAAACCGCGGCCGAAGGAGTAGTGGATGATAAATTTCGCGTACACGGCTATGCGAATTTTTTCATCCTGGATGGCAGCATTATGCCGGCCAATCTCGGGGTGAATCCTTCGCTCACGATTACCGCGTTGGCGGAGTACGCCATGGATCACGTGCCCGTGAAGCCCGGCCATTGTGCGCATACGCTTGAGGAAAAAATGCAATCTTTAGCGGAACAAAAAGAACCGGCAATATGAAGAGTACCTTTTTTATCCTAGCCTTTACTCTTGCTGCGTGTACACCCGCGCAGCGCCAGGCCGAGGAAAGCATAGACCATATCATTCTTGGAATCAATGACCTGCAAAAAGGCATTGAGCAGTTCGAGGCGCTCACGGGAGTTGAACCGGTTTTTGGCGGTATTCACCCCAATGCCTTTTCACAGAATGCACTCGTAGCGCTTGATGGCGGTGTATACATCGAGATTCTTGCTCCGCAGCCAGGAGTGGACAGTATTCCGGATTTTATTAAGCCACTGGATAGCCTCACGGCCATCGGTTGGGCGGTGCGCACGATCGACCGAAGCAGAACTCGTGAGAAACTTAGCGCTATTGGTCTCGCCTGCACAGATGACCGGCCGGGGTCGCGAGCCAAGCCCGATGGGCAAATGCTGGTGTGGTCTACTTTTGCAATCACCAATGCGGAATCGTTTCCGTTTTTTATTGAGTGGGATGCCGCCAGTGTACATCCTTCGCAAACTTCGCCTGCCGGATGCCGCGTTGTTGGCGTTTCGGTGGGCCGGCCCGACCCGGACAAAATGGACAAGATGAATCAGCAATTGAAACTGGGTCTCAAGATCACTTCGTCAAACTCACCTGCACTGGCCTTTGAAATTGATTCACCGCGGGGCAAGGTTACATTCAACGGGTGGCCTTTGTATTAAGTGGCCGTGAATGAGTCGCTGCTGGAATTGCGCAAGCTCACGGAGCGGTTTCATCCGCTTCAAGGGTCCGAATGGGAGTCATTTGCGGCAATCTGGTCAACCTTTTCGGCCAGGCGAAAGGAACAGTTGACCCGCGCGGGCGAACCGGAACGCTATATTTATTTTGTACTCGATGGCATTCAGCGGGTGTATTTCACCGATGGAGAAAAAGAGGCGACACTCGTTTTTACCTATGCTCATTCCTTTGGTGGCGTGCTGGATTCCTTGTTGATGGAACAGCCTTCCCGGTACTACTACGAAACGCTCAGTCCGTCTCAGTTCCTGAGAGCCCGACAGGCAGACTTGCTTGATCTGATGAATCGGCATAGGTCGTTGGAAACGCTTGTGCGCAAGGGTGTAACGTGGTCCATGTCCGGGATTATGGAGCGCCTGGTGGAACTGGAGTGCTTTTCGGCCGAAGAACGATTTCGAACGCTGTTAAAACGCAGCCCGCACATCTTGCAACTGATTCCCCACAAATACCTGGCGAACTACCTGGGTATGGATGCAACGAACTTCAGTAAGTTGCTGAACCAAGTCAAAATCTGAAATCTTGGTAAATACCAAGTTTAATTTGACATCCTACCAACACCTTTGCGTAAACAAAATGCCATGGCGTCAAGACCCACAACCCAACTGTTAAGCGACCTCGAGGATCGCGTAGAGCGTGATTTACAAACTGCGATCAGAATATTTCAGAATTTGTCACCGGAGGCCCTCAACCGACCCTCGGCAACCGGGGGCTGGAGCATCGCCCAATGCTTGTGGCACCTGAACAGTTATGGAGATTACTACCTGCCGCGGATTGAGGCACAGGTAAAAAAGGGCGGAACGGCTTCTACCCGTTTCTCCAGCGGATGGTTGGGGAGCTATTTCACGAAAATGATGAAGCCGGGCCAGGGCATGAGGAAAATGAAAGCCTTTAAAGATCACACGCCTCCGCAGGAACTGGACGCCCCGGCTGTGGTGGCAGAATTTATCCGTCAGCAAGAGTGGCTGCTCACGCTATTGGGCCAATCCTACCATATTGACCTTAGCCGCATTCGCATACCCATATCGATAAGCCGGTGGGTGCGGCTCAAGCTGGGCGATGTGTTTCAGTTTTACACGATGCATGTGCACAGGCACATGGTGCAGGCCTTGCGCAATGTGCCCGCCACTTAGCTGTGGCGGCCGGCATATACCAGTCCGGCCACAATGGCTTGAATGATGCCGTAAAACAGCCAGGTGATCACCATCAAAAATGAAATATCAATCGCGCTGAAGGTCAACAACAACACCGGCAACATGGCCACCACTCCGTAGCGGGCGCCAAACTCTACAGCCTGCGTACTGCGGCCACCGCTGAGCTGGTCTTTCAAGTGATGCCAAAACCAAAACAGGGCAGCACTGAGTACGAACGGGTGAATGTAGAACAACCATTGTCCTTCAAAGTTGGAAGAGCGGAATACGGTACTGTAGTACTCTTCCGACAACGAGGGCAGGGCGAAAGCCGCTGCGTACATCATGAGCATGCTGGCAGCCAACACCAGCAGGCCGGCCATTAAGATGGAGATCAGACTTCGCGACATAACTATTCGGGTTAGGTATTAGATTTCAACTTTTACAATTGATTTGATCGGTATGGCATAGCCGCCCTTCACTTCCACCAGGGTATCCTCCAGGTCAATCATATCCGATACGTATTCTACCTGTTCACCATTTGCCAGTTCAATTATGATACCGACCTCATCATGTTCGGTATTGGTAAACGCCATGGCCGACCGGAGGTCGTGCTCGCGCTGGCGACTCTCCAGGTGGTCGGTTATTACGTCATGTACCGCGAAGTGGCTTTGGCGGAGCTCATCAAGAGAAATTCTTCGGTAGTTCATACGTGATCAAGTTAGTTCTTTCGTTCTTTCCATTCTTTTACTTCACGCTGCAGGGTTTCGGTTATTTTAGGCACCAATTCTTCAAACGTTGCACCTTGTTTCTTGACAAATATGTCGTTGCCGGGCACTACCAGCCTCACTTCCAGAATCTTGTTTTGCCGGTCGTCTGCCTTGTCAACTTTCAGCGTCACTTTGGCTTCCAAGATCCGGTCGCTGAAACGGTCCAGCGTATCCAGTTTTTCCTGCAGCAAGTCAACCAGCGATTCGCGTGGCGTGAGGCCCACGCTTTGGATGTTCATTTTCATATTGAGTAGGGGTAAAGTTTCCAGATCAATTCTACTTCGCTTCTTTTTTCAGGCTCCAGCCCTTGGGCTTTTTAAAATCGCGCAGGGTGGTTTGTTTTTCCTCCTGAATGCGCTTCACTTTTCGTTGATACCTCTTTTCCTGATCAATTTTCAGGTTTTCTGCTGCTTTCACAAATTCACGCGTTTTCATATACCCTCCTGTTTTTTAGTTTCCCTTAAGGTACGGCAGTAAACTTGAAAAAAACCATGATATTGATCATAGCCGCTCCGGAAAGCGGAGCTGCGGGCGCGTATTCTGCCGGCTCATTTTTTCGTGCAGGGCGGTCATATCCTGCTCAGTCACAATCCCGACCAGTTGACCCTGATCGATCACCGGCAGGCAACTTACTTTGCGGTCCAGCATAAGTTGCATTGCCTCTGCAATTGACAGACTGGGCGGTATGCAAATCGGGTCGCGAATCATTATGTCTTCAGCTGTGGCCGCGATTATTGGTTGTGGCTTGCTGAAGAAGTCTTCGATGCGCCTCCGGGTGATGATTCCGCGGATGTTTCCCTGGTCATCCTCCACCGGCAAATGGCGGATGTGGCGCCACGCCATCACTTTTTCCACCAGTTCAAGCGGGTCGTTGGCACGTGCCGTAACCAGGTCGGTGGACATCACGTTGCCGACATGCCCATAGTCGAGCGACACCGAATCCCGTTCAGCCAGCGTTACGGGTGACCATTCATGCAGCGGCTTTTGCGTATCCATTCGCTGGCACATCGCGGCCGTAAGGGTTACAGTTGCCTCTTCGCGCCCCAGTTGCCGTTTCAGGTGACGGAAGTTTTCCACCATCCATCGGCTGCCCGTGGTGCCGGCACGCACGCGGCTTTCAATGATGGACAGGTAATGTTCGATATCGGGCCCATGAATGCCTGCTTCGGTAAGTCCGGTTCTCGCCATCGGCAGCAACAGATCCAGCACCAGGTCCTCTGTTTTCCAGAACTTGTTGTTCCACCGCATCTGGCCGAACAGCCCAATGCGTGCCGCCTTGTAGAAATTCTCTTTGGCATCTTCAAAATCCATCGCGTTCCATATCTCGTGATACGAGGGCGGCATAGCCTTCATCAATCCAACCCAAAAAGCGAGGTTGGCCATCTCATCTGCCACGGTGGGGCCGGCCGGGATGTAGCGGTTTTCGATGCGAAGGTGCGGCTTGCCGTTGAGCACACCATAACACGGACGATTCCATTTCCAGATGGTGCCATTGTGAATGCGAAGCGCTTTTAAATCGGGCGCTTCACCCCGCTGAAGCTGCGCCAGCGAATCATTTTCCAGGTGTGTCAGGAAGATGAGCGGATAACGCGAGATGTCATCTTTATACACTTCGGTAACGGAGCGAATCCACTTGCTGCCAAACGACACCCGCTGCTGACGCTCGCGCAGGTTGTATTTGCGGCTGCGCATGTCTACACTTTGCTGAAACAAGGTGATGCGCGTTTCGCTCCACAGCTCGCGCCCAAAAAGCAGAGGCGAATTGGTGCAGATGGCCAGCACCGGGCCCGAAATGGCCTGTGCCCAGTTGTACATGCTCACAAAATCTTCGGCACTTACCTGCAGGTGTGCCTGAAAGCTGGTGTTGCAGGCCTCAAGCAGAATGTTGGTATGAGCGAGCATCAATTCGTCAACGCCCTTGATGTTGAGTTCAAAATCCTGGCCCCGCAGCCTTCTCACGATTTCGCCCAGAGCCTGGTAGCGCGGATTGGGAGTCAGGTAGTCGAGTTCAACTGCGCGCAGGTCGATGGACGGCAAAATGCCGGTGAGCAAAACGCGGTCGCCAAAACGACCGGCCACGTTGTTAGCCTGCTCCAACAACCCGTGCAACTGACTTTCCATTTTTCGCAGGCAATCCGATTCCAGCGCAACCGGGTCGAGGTTGATTTCGAGGTTGTAGCGGGCCAGTTCGGTGGCGAAATGGGCGTCATGAAGTTGGGCGAGAATTTCCGGGCCATTGCGGGTAGGTTTGAAGTGGCGATCGACCAGAAAGAATTCCTGCTCGGCTCCTATGCGGCCGATGCCTTTTTCAATCAGCCCGCGCTCCACCATCAGGTCCAGCGCTTGCACATCGTGCAGCAGGTGCTGCAGAAATGCCCTGCGCTCGTCCGAGTATTCCGCAATACGAATGGTGTGCTCGCCCATGGAGTGCGAATAGTTGCCGAAGGACGCAACAGCCAGCCGCTAATAAAATGACAAACGTCAGCCGGCCAGGTCAGCCGCCAATTCGAGCGCCAGGTGCATCATGTGCTGGTTATGTTTTTCGCGGGTTTCGGCCGGGGCGGTGGCCCCCGTGAGAATGTTGTCGCTCACCGTGAGCAGGGCCAGTGCCCGGATTTTGAAATAAGAGGCCATGGCGTATAGCATGGCAGTTTCCATATCCACACCCAGCATGCCTTCGGCTGTGGGTTGCTCATAGCGGGTGGTGTCGGGGCTGTAAAACAAATCGGTACTGAAAAGTGGCCCCGCATGCACCGGGATGTTCAATGCCTGAGCTTTTGCGAGCGCCTGCCCGGCCAGCGCAGAATCGGCAGCAGGCGCAAGCGCATTTGTAAACGGACGAATGGCGGCCGAGTCGGTAAAAGCATGCGTGGCAACGACCACCGAGCCGAGTTTCAAGTCAGGTTGAATGGCGCCACACGTACCCACACGCATCACGACTTTCACACCATAGCCGTGGATGAGTTCGTGCAGGTAGAGGGCGGTGCTGGGAATGCCGATGCCGGTTCCCTGAATGGAAATGCGCTGACCCCGATAGGTGCCCGTGTAGCCCAGCATGTGTCGGATTTGGTTATAGCAGACAGCCTCCTGCAGGTTTGTTTCCGCAATGTGTTTGGCGCGCAACGGATCTCCCGCGATCAACACTACAGGTGCGATATTACCGGGCGCAGCTTCAAGATGAAGGCTCATAACCCCGGCAAGGTCGCGAGTATTTCTTAATTTTAGCTTCACACGTTGCAGATATCGAATGGATCAGTGGTTTTGGATATTCCGGATTTCCTTGGTGGCAACCTGTATGGGTAGTGCGCTGATCTGTGTCGATCATTTCCTGACGCCCACAACTTATCAGGAACAGGCAGAGTATCGCTGGATCAAGGACATCTATGAGAGTCGCGGAAGACAATTTGCTCACTCGTACTATGTCGGTCAGATTGCCATTGTACGCACCAAGACATTTGAGTTCCTGGTGCCTCGGTCGTTGCCGGAAGAATATCAGGATGAACTCTTTGTAATCAGGGCAACTCCCATTCTGAAAATAATCCGGGAGGTGCAGGTTACCACATCTAAAGCGGAGTGGGCCTGGTTTCCTGATCCTTTTCGTGGCGGGTTAGTTTTATTGCCTGCGACCGCTTCAGTATTAGCAATTTTAGCCCTCGTTCTCTCGACCCGAACCAAGACTGGCCTCATCATGACCTTTGCCAGCCTGGGCTTTTTTGCACTTTCACTTGCGCTGACCTTGGATCGATTCAATCCAGTTGTTGAATTTTAGGCCCGGTTTTACCTTCGCTTGCTCTTCTTCCCCGAAGCGCGGCCCAGGTATTTGAAGGAATCCACCAGCATGTACGTGCCGGTAATGCCAGTCGCGCCTCCGGCCACCAGCAGTACCTGCCCGAGCTGATCCTGCTCGCGGCCAAGCATCAACCCTCCGGCTATCGTAACCGTGTATCCAATGGTAGCCACCAGCATGCCCGTCTGGAATTTCTTCTGCGATAGCCCGAGGTTAACTTCTATGTTATCCAATCGCTGTTCCATTTTCAGGATTTGAAGTTTCAGCGAGTCTTGAGACATAACCGGTTGCTGAGCGCGTGTGAGAAAACCGGTTGAAACGAAGCAAACGAACAAACACCACCTTTTCATTGTACGATTATTGATTTAACCATGCTTTGAATTCACTTACGCGCTCGCGGCTGATCGGCAGCGGAGTCTCGGCACCCTGCACCCGCACAAACGCTTTGCCCTCTGCCATTTTCATTTCGGCCACTGCGGAAATCCGCACCAGATGTTTGCGGCTGATCCTGAAGAACTCGTGCGGATCCAACAAACTGCTTTCCAGTTCTTCCAACGTGTGATCAACCAGGTAAGGCCGCGCATCGGAACCCACCAGGAAGGTGAGTTTACCATCTGCAAAAAAGTACGCTACTTCCTGCAGGGGTTTCGCCAGCAACTTATTTCCCTGCTTCACCACAAAGCGGGTCTTGTATGCCGGCCTAGTGCTGCGAATCAATTCGCGCAGCACCTCGGGCGAGATGGTGGCTGTTGGCGCAGCCGGTGTAAGTCGTTTGAACTTATCCAGCGCAGCGTGCAGCTCATCCGGCCGAATGGGCTTAAGCAGGTAGTCAATGCTGTTAAGCTTAAAGGCTTTGAGGGCGTACTGATCATATGCAGTGGTAAAAATCACCGGACGGGTGTAGTTGACCTTGTCAAAAATTTCGAAGCTCTTGCCGTCAGCTAACTGGATATCCAGAAACAGCATATCAAAGTCAGGTCGCCTCAGTGCTTCAGCAGCTTCTTGCACGGTATCAAGCGGGCCGAGTATCTCAATGCCGGCATCATACTCCTGAATCATGCGGCCCAGGCGCTCAGCCGCGAGTTGCTCGTCTTCTACAATCAATACCTTCATCGCACCGGGGTTGTAGGGGCCATTTCAATCAAGGGCACTTTTACGGTGAAATGCTCATTGCGTTCAATCTCCACCGAGTCTTCACCGGTCAGAAAGCTATACCGCGATTGAATATTCCGGAGCCCCAGGTGCGATGAGTTTTCCATCATGGTTTTCGGGTTCAGGTTGTTCCGAACAACCAGCCGGGTGGGCATCACGCCATTCTCAGCAAATACCTGGATGGTCAACGGATCGCGTTTCGACACTACGTTATGTTTGATGGCGTTCTCGATCAGAATTTGCAGGGTAGAGGGCGCGATATACAGTTCGCGGTAGTGCTCGGCCACTTGCACATCTACCTGCAGGTTTTCCTGGAATCGGATTTTCAATAAGAAGATGTAGGCGTTCAGGAAATCCAGCTCGTCTTTCAGCGGAATCAACTTCTGATCTTGGTTAAAGAGCAGGTAGCGGTACACGTACGAGAGTTGCTCGATGAAGCGCGCAGACGTGTCCGGATCTTTATAGACCAATGACGAAAGTACATTGAGTGAGTTGAACAGGAAATGGGGATTGATTTGATTGCGCAAAGCGTCAAATCGTGCTTCAATGCTTTGAATCTTGAGTTGTTCTGCCTCAAGCTGCGCCTGTTTGTATTTGTTCATGTAGAATACAATGGCATTTACGCAATGCAGAAACAGGTTAATACGGGATGTGAAGCCGATGGAGATTTTCAGCGTAGCCCAGCTGAGATCACCGGCAAAGGGGGCAGTGAAGTGAAGGATGATCAGCGGAGCAATGGCAATAAGTACCGAGACAACGAGACTGATCACGAAATGAACCACCAGCGGGTGAAACTTTTTGCCGTTGTTCTTAACCCGTTGCAACAGGTATTGGATGGCGTGGTTCGCTTCCCATACCAGGGCAACCAGGGCCATGACAATCAGCGCCAGCAGCCACTCCGGCAAGTGCAGTTTTACCAGTTGATCGCCACCGGTGAACAGAATGTTGAAGTAGGAGTAGGCTCCCAGAAGCAAAATAAAGATGTATCGGTGGCGTACCTGAAACATGGCAAAGTGGATAACAAGTGAAACGGTGATTCGGTTATAGCGATTTGCCCGGAGGATTTTCCCCCCGGGCATCTCACTAACCCCATTTCGAACCGGTGGTGGCCACACCAATACCTCTACCCAAACGCCACCCCGGCCCGAAATAGGAGTTCTTTAGGGCACGAGAACCTTATTGATGGTGTGAATGACACCGTTGGTGCCGAGCACATTGATCAACGCAGGGGTACCCACTTCAATGTTTGCTACGGTGCCGTTTCCGGAGGTTACGGTCGCTGCGGTTGCATTGATGGTTATGTTTCCATTGAGCGTAGGTACGCTTCCGGATATCAGGTCGCGGGAAAATACACGGCCCGTGGCGGTTGTCGGGGAAGACACAATGTGGTGTTGCAGCACACTCGTCAGCAGGTTGATGTCGATCTGATTCACGTTAGTGACGCTTAGTGCCGTATACAAGGTCTGGAAGGCTGCGTCTGTAGGAGCAAACACGGTCAGATTGCTTGAGGTAGCACTAGCCGCAGTCACCAGGGCAGGCACGCGATTGAGAGCAGCACGCAGTTGGGTAAACTGTGCAGGGTTTCCGCCCGACAGGCTCGTGACGATCTGGTCGATGGTCTGTGACGGAGGCATCAACGTACGATCAATCACGTGAACCACGCCATTGTCGGCCAGGATGTCGGTTGTTGTTACGCGGGTGCGCCCGTTGATGAATACACCATTGCTGCCGCGGTTGCTCAGGTAGAATACACCACCCAGCGTTGTGATGGCCGAGTTGGCAGGAGCCGTGTTCGTTGGCAGTTGGTTAGACCGCACTTCGCTGCCGATCACGTGGTACGTGAGCACCGCATCGAGGGTGGCCTGGTTTGGAAGCGTGGTAATTCCGGCCGCAATGAAAGCATCATTGGTAGGGGCAAACAACGTCTTCTTTGACGAATTCAGTAACGTAGTGAGGATAGACGGGCTCGCGTTCGTTACAGCCGCAATAAGTGTTGTAAAGTTTTTGTTGAAGTAAGCGGGCTCGACCACGGTGTTTACAAACTTCGCAATGGACGGAGGTACCAACACCTGGTTAACAATGTGCACTACGCCATTGGAGGCACGCACATCGGCTGTTACCACACTGGCTGAGCTGTTGAATTGTATTCCACCGGCAGTAGTTACGGCAATAGTCTCCCCGTTGGCGGTTGTAACGTTACCGGCAGTGAGCTGTGTCGACAGCACGGCCCCACTGGTTACTACGTGGTACTGCAGCAACGATTTCAATACGTTTTCGGGAACATCATTGATGCTGGTTTGGCCAACTGCAGCGAGAAGCGCGCTGAACGCATCGTTGGTCGGGGCAAATACGGTAAATTGGCCCGGGCCGCTGAGTGTGGACACGAGATCGGGATACTTGGTGAGCGCGGTTACCAGCGAACTCAGATTCGGCTGGCTTTGCGCGATGGCGACAATGCTCTCGGTCGGAGCGGCATCATCGTCATCGTTGCATCCGGTGAAGGCTACGAGGGCAAATACCATCATGAGGCTCAGGATGGGCCCGGTGATGTGACGGAAGATTGAATTTGTTTTCATACGAGTTTTGTTTTTAATGTCAGAACAACGGCCGGTTTTTCGCCTTGCGCATTCAGTTGGATTGAGTAGCCTTCATTACGGACTGAATAGCGTAAATTCAGGAGTGAGTCGTATATCTTCGCAAAACCCTTTTTAGATAAATGGAGGAGATCACCCTTTTTAGGCACGAGGATGAACACATCCGAATCAGTATAGAAGCGCGTTGGGAAGGTGATGTGTTGGTGGTGGAAGGATATGACATCGGCAAACGGGTTGAAGAGTATTGGGGCGATTCCGATTATGAATACAGCGTGCGCGTGATGCCGCCCGAAGTCGGAAAATTATTTTTGGCGTTGGGCTTGCCTGCAGATGATCGCGCTGCGTTGCTGCAACAGCTGGCCAAACGGTTCTCCACCAACACTGCGTACTCCGACTTCCGAAACTTCCTCGATCAGCAGGGCATCGCGCACGAAGGGTTCAGTTGGGCTTAACCTACACGGCCAGGCCGCTTTTGTGATTGGTCAACTTATCCGCCCGCCCGGGAATTAATTACCCGGTTCTGTTTGTTTTAGGGGCCTGCGCCCGTATTTTTGCGCGATCTTTTTTAATCCCTAACGAACGGAGGATATTATGGCGAAGTCGAATAAAAAACCTGCAAAACCGGCTAAAAAGGCAGCTTCCAAACCCAAGGCAGCCGCCAAACCGGCAAAAAAGAAGCCGGCAGCTAAGCCCGCAAAAAAGGCAGCAAAACCGGCCAAGAAAGTGGTAGCAAAGAAGGTAGCCAAGGTCGCCAAAGTGGCTCCGAAAAAGGTGGAAAAGAAAGTGGCTGCCCGCAAGGAAGAGGTGAAGACTCCTGTTATCAAGAAGGCAGAGGCTCCATCGCCCCCCAAGAAAATGGAAGGCAAAATGGCGATGGCACCCCCCAAGATCACGCCCCAACTGAATATTTTTCCGCAGCTAACGCAGCGCCCGGTGGCGCACAAACCCGTAAAGCCGTCTACTGTTGATGATCGCACGCGGTATAGTGACGAGGAGTTGAAAGAGTTTGAATCGCTCATCAACAAAAAATTAGAAAAGGCGCGTGAAGAGTTTCGCATTCTAAAGGACACGCTGAACCGCAACAATGACGAAGGCACAGATGCTACTTCGGGTGGAAATACAAAGGTATTGGAAGACGGTGCCGAAACAGCCGAGAAGGAAAACCTAAGCCAGTTGGCTGCCCGTCAGCAGAAGTATATTCAGAACCTGGAAAACGCACTGATCCGTATTAAGAACGGAACCTACGGAATTTGCTCCGTTACGGGTAAGTTGATTTCCAAAGAGCGCCTTATTGCTGTGCCCCACACCACACAGTCGATTGAGGCAAAAATGATGAAGCAAGACTGATGGATTTTCTTCAAAACCACATCGAAGCATTGATCTTTTGCTCGCCCAGTCCGACCAAACTGGCCGACATCAAATCGTGCCTCTCGGAAATGTTCAACGCAGAAGTGCCGGAAGAAGATATTACAGGCGCTATCCAGCGATTGGAAGAAAAGTACCAGCATGACGACTTTGCCTTCCAGATATTTAAGGCAGGTGGCGGCTACCAGTTCATGACCAAGCCGGCATACCAGAGCAGCATTGGCATTATGCTCAAGCAGCAGTCGAAGAAAAGACTGTCGACATCGGCCATGGAAACTCTTTCCATCATCGCCTACAAGCAACCGATTTCAAAAACGGAAGTGGAAAACATCCGGGGAGTTAATTGCGACTATGCCATGCAAAAATTGCTGGACAAGGGATTGATTGAAATCCGGGGCAAAGCGGAAACCGTAGGTCGCCCGATGCTGTACGGCACCAGCCCTAAGTTTATGGAGTATTTCGGCATCAACGATATCCAGGAGTTGCCCACCCCGAAGGATTTCTCACAGGAAGTGAACACCATTGGTGAAGCTCCCGAAAATCAGTAATCGGCATTAACACAAAGCGAGCGCTCTTGGCCTCAGGCGAAGAGCGCTTTTTATTTTACCTTTAGTACCTATGGCACGCAACACCCGCCCCGAGCGCTCATCCGGCAACCGCAGAAATTCTGGTCGCCCCCAACGTCAGCGACCCGCTGGCCGATTTTCATCCGATCGCAAAGGCGAATCGCGTGATGACGAACCGCGGAAGCCCCGCACCGAAAACACCCGACCGGGCCGTTTTGCCAGCCGCGGAGAGTCCGGCTCATTTTCGCGAGGGAAAGGAGATAAGCGGCCATATTCGCGCGATCGCGATGATCGTGAAAAAGGATCGCGGCCCGGTTTCCGCAAACCTTTTGGTGAAAGAAGCGAGCGGCCGGACCGAAGGCGAGACGATGGCAGCGATTTTCCGCGAAGAGGTAAGGCTCCTTTTTCGCGAGATGAAGACAAGCGCCCCCGAGCACGCGGTGACGCGCGTCCGGCCGGGCGAGGTTTCCGTAAACCCTATGGAGACCGGCCCCAGCGCGATGAGACAAGACGTGAAGACGGAGGAGAATTTCCCCGCAGCCGAAAGCCATCCTTCTCGCGTGACGAAAGCAGGCGACCACCCGCCCGCGGATTCCGTAAATCGTATGGCGATCGTCCCCAGCGCGATGAAGAGGGAGGAGAAAGCCCCCGCGGCAGGAAGTCTTCTTTTTCGCGCACCCCGCCAAGGAAGAAGTCGTTCGTTGAAAACCGCAAAGACTTACAGCGCCACCGCAAAGCGAAAGAGGAAAGCATCAAGACGGGTGACGGTCTCATTCGGTTGAACAAGTTTATTTCAAACAGCGGAGTATGCTCGCGCAGAGAGGCAGATGAGCTGATCAAGATGGGGCTGGTGAGTGTGAATGGCACCACCATAACCGAAATGGGCTACAAAGTGAAGCCCACCGATGATGTTCGCTATGAAGGAAAGAAGCTGACGGCAGAAAAGCCCGTCTACATTCTCCTCAACAAGCCCAAGGGCTTTATTACGACTACTGAAGATCCTCAGGAGCGCCATACGGTGATGGGTTTGATCGCTGGCGCGTGCAAGCAACGTGTATATCCCGTTGGCCGGCTCGACCGCAATACCACCGGCCTGTTGCTGCTCACCAACGATGGCGACCTGGCCGATAAGCTGACGCATCCGTCCTACAACGTGAAGAAGATTTACAAAGTGGAGTTAGACAAGCCGATCACAAAAGCCGACTTTGAAACCATAGCCGGAGGCGTGCAGTTGGAAGAAGGCAAGGCAACCCCCGATGATTTGGCAATCGTCAGTGACGACAAGAAAACGCTTGGCATAGAGTTGCACATTGGCTGGAACCGGATCGTGCGGAGAATTTTTGAAGCCATGGGGTACGAGGTATTAAAACTCGATCGGGTTGTTTACGCAGGTCTCGATAAAAAAGATCTTCCGCGGGGCAAGTGGCGTATGCTCAAAGATTCCGAAGTGGTTCGGCTGAAGCATTTGCAGTAAAAAGGCACCGATGAGAGTCGCGTTCGTATGGGGGTTGGCACTGACTTTCGTAATCAGTTGCTCACCTTCATCGCCAGATGTACGCGTTTACACCACCACTTCCAACCGCCAGTGGTTGTTGCACGAGTGGCAGCCGGAGGAGGTTTCAGATGCACCAGACTCAAATCGGATCATCATTGATACCACGAAGCGCTACCAAAGCACGGATGGCTTTGGGTTCACCCTTACCGGTGGCAGTGCGCGGCTGATTCATGAGCTTGACAGTGCACCGCGGGCGGCTTTGCTGCGTGAACTGTTTACCAGAGCGGGAAACGGCATCGCCATCAGTTACCTGCGCATCAGCATCGGGGCTTCCGACCTGGATGATGCCGTGTTTTCCTACTGCGACCTGCCGGCTGGTCAAACTGATCCGACTCTGGCCCGCTTTAACCTCTCCCGCGATACGCTGCACCTCATTCCGTTGCTGAAGGAAATTATTGCTCTTAATCCGGATATTAAATTAATGGGCAGTCCATGGTCAGCACCGGCCTGGATGAAAACCAATGGTTCACCAAAAAGCGGCAGCCTGCGGCCGGAATATTTCCGCGTCTATGCCAATTACTTTGTCCGCTATGTGATAGCGATGAAGCAACACGGTATTATGGTGGATGCCATCACACTGCAAAACGAACCCGAGAATCCGCACAACACCCCCAGCATGCTGATGACAGCCCAGGAGCAAACTGCATTTGTCAGGGATTATCTCGGCCCAGCGTTTCGGGATAATGGCCTCACCACACGCGTTGTCATTTTTGATCACAACTGCGATCACCCGGATTACCCGATCTCAATTCTGAATGACTCAGCGGCACGGAAGTTTGTGGATGGCAGCGCCTTTCATTTGTATGCAGGTGAGGCAAGCGCCATGTCGCAGGTTCACGCAGCTCATCCGGATAAAAATATTTATTTCACCGAGCAGTGGACTTCGGCCGAAGGTGAGTTTGGCGGAGATTTGCAGTGGCACGCCCGCCACGTCCTCATCGGAGCTACCCACAACTGGGCGCGAGCCGTTTTGGAGTGGAACCTGGCAAATGATGAGGCCTTTGACCCGCACACCGATGACGGTGGATGCACATCATGCCTGGGTGCGCTCACCATCGGAGATTCTATTACCCGAAACGTTTCCTATTATGTAATTGCCCATGCCTCGCGGTTTGTGCCGCCCGGTTCTGTGCGCGTAAATTCGGTGAGTGCCGAAGAAATTCCACATGTCGCCTTTCTTCTTCCGGATAAATCGGTAGTGATGGTTGTTCAGAACGAACGGGCAGAGCCCCGGCAAATTTCCATTCGTTTATCTCGCGACATCAACCTCCTCTTGCCGCCCCGTTCGTTAAGTACCGTTGTGCTCTCACGGTAGCACGCGAATCCCAGACGGCCACCTTCACTCGCTCTTCAAATTCTCCACCGGGTTAACGAACACTGCCCGCCAGGTTTGCGAACCGATGGTAAGGGCGCCAAACAACACGAGCAGAATCACACCCAGCGCAATAGTGCCCAAGCCCATGGTGGTGTGGTAGGCGATCAACTCCAGCCACAGGTTGTTGGCAAAGTAGGCCAGCGGAATACCAATGCCAATGGCGATTGCCAGAATCGACATGAAGCCCCTCGACAGCAGCAAGACAAGTGCGCCATCGCTGGAGCCCAGCACTTTTCGGATGGAGATTTCTTTCATGCGGGTTTCAGTGGCGTAGGTCGCCATGCCCAACAGCCCCAGGCACGAGAGCAGAATGGCGAGGAAGGAAACGAAAGTCAGCACGCTTACCAGGTCGCCAAAGACGACATCATAAAACTTGTTGATTTCCGATTTCACTTCGAAGTAGTCGATTTTCAATCCCGGGTTTACGGTAGCCCAGGCCTTCTCAATGGTCTGGCGGGCTTGCTCGTACGTGCCGAGGTAGGCGACTTGTATAAGTTGGTACGCGCTCGGATCGTAGAGTAACGCCATCGGATCAATCTGACGTGTCAGGTCGCGGTGGTTGTAGTTTGCCACCACACCAATAATGATTTTTTCGGTAGAGTCGGACTGGTAAACCAAACTCTGGCCCACCGCCTCGCGAGCAGAGGCAAATCCAAACGTGCGAACGGCAGCTTCATTGATGACCATCTGATTTTTGTTGGAGCCTGCATGCTCTTCTTTAAAAAACTCCCCGGCCACAAGCTGTAAATTCATGTTGGTGGCATAATCCTCGTCAACCAAAAAGTAATCGGTATTGATAAACTCCGGGTCGTCCTGCGCGCGCTTGAAGCCATTGCCGTAGGAGGTGCCGGCTGCCGGCAAATGCGAAGAGGCCGTAATGGCGGTCAGGTTGGGATATTTCTGGAGTTCCGTTTTGAGATTGGCGGCACTTGTGCTGTTCAGCTTTAGGGCGATGTTGTTGCTCATGTTAAAGCCATGATCCATGTGCGTGAACAGGTGGAGTTGATTATGGGCGATCAACACCGTGAGTATGAAAAACAACGACAACGTGAACTGCGAAACCAGAAGCGCCTTGCGCAGCCCCATACGCGAGAATAACTTCATGTTGGTGAGGTTTTTCAGCACGTGCACCGGCTGGAAGCCCGATAGCACTACGGCCGGGAAAAAGCCCGCCAGGATACCCACAACTACGGCAAACAAACTGAAGACCACGTACACGGCTGTGTTGCTGGCCAGATCCCAGTGGAAGATGCGGGCGAAGTTAAGTTGCAGTACCAACGGCTCCAGCGCTACCACCAATAACATCGCTACGGCCAACGCCAGCACGGCAATCACGATTGATTCTGAAATGAACTGGCCGAAAATCTGCCAGCGCGCTGCGCCCGTTACCTTGCGCACGCCAATTTCGCGCGCCCGGGTAAGCGACCGCGCGATGGAGAGGTTGGTGAAATTGAAACAGGACGTGAGCAGAATGACAAGCGCCAGGCCGCCCAGGAAGTACACGAACAGCCACGGCAACTGTGGGCCGATCGGGTTGTTCATCAGGTGGCCCGGAGTAATGCTGTACAAGGGCTGAAGAACGAACTTCATCTTGTATAAACCGGGTGTGGTGAGTGAGCCAATGTGTTTTTGGTACACCTCGTCCAGCACGGGTTGAAGATCTTCGGCAGTCTTGCCGCGCTCGGCCAGGATGTACGTCCAGCCGTTCCAGTAGTTCGTCCAACTGTCCGATATTTTTTCAATCTTGCCCGCTTCCTCCAGCGATTTCACCGTAGACATGCTGGCCAGGCCCTCGAATACGATGTGCGATTTGTTCGTGGTTTCGCGAAGCACGCCCGTTACGGTGTACAGGCCGATGTCGCCCACCTTGATGGTTTGCCCTACGGGGTTTTCATCTTTGAAGAGCTTGTTGGCAGCCTTGCGCGTGAGCACTACCGAGTATGGTTCCACCAGCGCAGTGGCGGCATCGCCAAATTCCAGCTCATATTGAAAAAACTCCAACGCACCGGCATCAGCGTAGAAGCCCGCCAGCGGGATGTTCACATTCTGATTTTCAAATTCCAGCCAGCCATTTCCGAATCCGCGCCTCAGGCGCACGGCCTGCTCAACACCGGTGTAATGTTCAACTAGTTCGGGCCCCACCGTCATCGGGCCGGAGCTGTTTTCCTGTTGCTCAATCACCACCCCTTTGTCATCCACGCCTATGGTATTGACGCGGTAGATGCGATCGCCATTTGAGTTATGACGGTCATAGCTCATCTGGTCGGCCACCAGCATGATCAACACCATGCAAATGGACATGGCTACCGCCAATCCGAATATGTTGATGAATGAAAAGAACCGGTTGCGAATCAGGTTGCGCAGGGCCGTCTTGAGGTAGTTGGTTAACATCAAATCAGTTGTTAAGTCGCGTGTTGGAATCAAACTTCGCTCCGAAGCCCGGAGTAGCCATTTTAGCGCCCATTAAGCGTTCGGGTGTAGAAAAAGACCTTAAACCGTACACTGCCTGTTCAGCAGCGAACACGTGTATTATTTCTGCTCGCGCTTTACGATGAAGTAATAGGCAAGGAAACCAACGGAAATAAAGGTCGCAAAGATGCCGTACGGCAGCGTAGACTCGCGGTCCACGCCCGTGTATTCCATCACAATCAAGGCAAGGCCACCCGAGAGCGTAATCAGTCCCCACTTAAGGGCGGAGTATTTATTCTCGGTTGATATGTTTTTGAATATCGCCTGCGTGTCGTCATTTACATACCCCTTTTCAATCATGCGTTTCTTGAGGTTGAAATCGGTCATTACTTTGGCGAACAGATAAATGGAGCCCCCAAGGCCTCCGAAGATGGATAGCGGCATCAGTACTTCAAACAGAGTCATACGTGTTGTTTTGTTGTTTGCCCGTAGGACACCAACCTGTAGCGCGATGTTGCAGTATGCGGCTATTATTTTTTGATTTCCGAATCCTTCGTGTGACTCTAGCCAAAAAAGGAGCACATAAAATTCTACCTTCCCTGCAACATCTGGCCTCCGGCCGGTGTCTAACCGCATGCATGCTGCGCCCGTTTTAACTGCCGATGGACGATAAAGCCCTGGTATCGCAAGTTTTGGCGGGCGAAGCAAGCGCGTTTCGGCTGTTGGTGGAACGTCATCAACGGCTGGTGATGCACATGGTGGCACGTGTGGTGGATCAGCCCGAAGACCGGGAAGAGCTTTGCCAGGATGTTTTTGTGCGGGTGTATGGGAAGCTTGGCGAGTTCAGCTTTCAATCCAAACTCAGCACCTGGATTGCCACCATCGCCTATCGCCATGCGGTCAATCATCTGCGCAAGCAGAAGATGAAGTGGAGCGAACTGCCCGAGGACGACCGCTGGCAGGAACGCTGGGGCGTGGCCGACACCCCGGCTGAAGTACTGGAGGAGGCGCAGTGGGATGAAATCGTTCGCCAGTTGATCGATCAACTGCCCGTGCAGTACCGCACGGTGCTCACGCTGTACCACCTCGAGCATTTCGACTACCGCGAAATAGGAGAGGCCACCGGCATGCCCGAAGGAACGGTGAAAAACTACTTGTTCCGGGCCCGCCAGTTGTTAAAAGAGAAAGTAATTTTGTTGCAACGCAGCGAACCGATATGAACCTACCTGACCACCAACACCAGCAGCGCGCGGAAGCGGGCCAGGCACCCGTCAGTGCCGATGAACGTGCCTACCAGCACATTTTTCGGGCACTGCAAAAGAGCCCCGAGTCCGCGTTGCCGCCCGGTTTTGCCGATCGGGTGATGCAACGAATCATGCAGCGGCAGGCAGCGTACAACCGGGCCGAGCGCGCCTGGTTTGCAGTTGGTGTAGCCGTTTTCGTACTGGCCGCCCTTGTTAGCGTGCTGCTCACGGGCTTCCGGTTTCAGCTCACGTTCCTCGATCCCGTTAAAGGGCTGATTTTAACGGGTATTTTCATGGCTGTTCTTTTCCAATGGATTGACAAACGCTGGATCAGGCCCGCCCAGCGTTAGCCGCTGATCAAATTTTGCGTTCGGCTTCGCCTGAACTGGCTACCTTGGTTCACTAAATTGAGGCCAGAATGAAACGCAGAGCCTTTCTCCAGAAATCCGCCATCGCTTTGGGTGGTGCCGCCATTACCCTGCCCGCCTGGGCTACTGTTCAAAACAACGTAGGCATCCAGCTCTTCTCCATCCCGCAGATGGTGGCGAATGATTTTCCCGGCACGCTCAAGCAACTCAGCGACATCGGCTACCGCAAAATTGAATTCTTCGGTCCATACGAGTTCAGCTCGCCCAAAACCATCGAACGGTGGAAGCCTTTGGCCGAGCGCATGGGCATAACCAAAAATGCTTTCTATGGCCATTCGGTTGCAGAAGTAAAAAAATTGCTGTCACACCTTCAGCTTACCACACCCAGCGTGCACCTCGATCTCATCACCCTGCGCGAGAATCTACCGGCAGCTGCGGAGGCGTTGGCTGAATTAGGTACGCGTTACGTTGCGTTACCGGCCCTCAACGATCCGGCCGAGCGCCAAACACTCGATCATTACAAAAAACTGGCGGCTGAGTTCAACCAGATTGGCGAAAAGCTCTCGAAATACGGCCTGGTGTTTACGTACCACAACCACGGCTACGAGCACGCACCCAAAGACGGAGCGGTGCCCATGGACGTGCTGCTGCAACAAACCGATGCCCGCTACGTGGCGTTTGAGATGGACATCTTCTGGCTCACGGCCGGTGGTGGATCGCCCATTGAGTTTCTGACAAAGTACCCCGGCCGCTTTCCGCTGATGCACGTCAAAGATGCCGCGCAACCTATTCGCTTTACGGGCGATGGCGGCACACCCGATCAGTGGATGGCGCTATTCCCCAAAATGGCCGACCCCGGCAGTGGCGTGTTCGATCTCAAGTCCATCATCACTACGGCACGCGCACAAGGCACTAAACATTTTTACCTCGAGCGCGACCTCGCGCCCGATCCGGCCACCACACTCAAAAATTCCTATTCCTACTTATCGGCTGTGTAACCCGACAACCCCATGCGCATAAAAGCCTGCATCCTGTTTTTAATTTCCCTTTCGGGGATGGTGTGGGCGCAGTCGCCCGCGGAAGTAGCGCGCTGGCAAGCGCAAGCCGCGAACGTCACCATCCTGCGCGACACGTGGGGCATTCCGCACATCTACGGGAAGACCGATGCCGATGCCGTGTTCGGCCTGATGTACGCGCAGTGCGAAGATGACTTTGCACGCGTGGAAATGAACTACATCGAAAAGCTGGGCCGCAAAGCCGAAGTGTATGGCGAGAAAGAACTCTACAACGACCTCTACGTTCGCCTCGTGCTCGACTCCGCTGGCGCACGGGCCGACTACCAGAAAAGTCCCGCATGGTTAAAGAAACTTTTGGTCGCTTTCGCGGATGGCATCAATTTCTATCTCTACAAAAATCCGCAGGTAAAGCCCGCGCTGCTCACCCGCTTCGAGCCGTGGTTCCCGCTGCTGTGGACAGACGGAAGTATTGGCGCCATCAACACGGCCGATGTTACACCCGAAGAGCTGAAAGCTTTTTACACCGGCACGAGTTACCCCATTGCGCAACGCAGCACGGGGTTTGAAGAACATACGTCTGGTTCTAACGGCTTTGCCATTGCACCCACGCGCACGGCTTCCGGAAAATCCATTCTCTACATCAACCCGCACGTTACATTTTACTTCCGCCCCGAAGTACACATGGTGAGCGAAGAAGGGCTCAATGCCTACGGAGCCGTTACGTGGGGCCAGTTCTTCATCTACCAAGGTTTTAACGAACACTGCGGCTGGATGCATACCAGTTGCAACGTAGATGTGGCCGATGTGTACCGCGAACGCGTCACCAAGCAAAACGGCCGCCTCACCTACACCTACAACGGCACACAAAAGCTGGTGACGCAGAAAACCATTACTGTCCGACAGAAAGACGGAGCCGCCAAAACTTTTACCACCTACGCCACGCACCACGGCCCCGTAATGGGCGTGCGCGAAGGCCAATACCTCACCGTGAAAGCCGTGAACCGCTCGCTCAACGGCCTGCTGCAAAGCTGGCTGCGCACCAAAGCCAAAGGCCTGGACGATTTCAAGAAGACAATGGATTACCGCAGTAACGCGTCTAACAACACCGTGTATGCGGACCGGCACGGGAACATCGCCTACTGGCACGGCAACTTTGTGCCGCTGCGCGACCGCGCGTTCGACTGGAGTAAACCCGTAGACGGCACCACGCCCGCCACGGAGTGGAAAGGTCTGCACCCCGTGAGCGAAACCGTGCACGTGATCAACCCTGGCGAAGGGTGGATTCAGAATTGCAACTCCACGCCCTTCACCGTGTCCGGCAGCAGCAGCCCGAAGAAAGAAAGTTACCCCGCCTACATGGCACCCGATGGCGAAAACTTTCGTGGCGTGAATGCTGCGCGCGTGCTGGCTCGCGGCAGTCAGTATACTATTGAGAGCACTATCGCAGCGGGCTACGACCGCAACCTCGCGGCCTTCGAAGTGTTGCTGCCTGCGCTGATCAACGCGCACGAGTCACTGCCCGCCACCGACACGCTGAAGGCTGCACTGGCCGAGCCCATAGCGGTACTCAAAAGCTGGAACTACCACGTAAGCGAAACCTCCGTGGCCACCACGCTGGCCATCGAGTGGGCGCAGCAACTTTCGGGCACGCTGCGCAAAGTGTACATCGAAGAAGGCGAAGATGACCAAGTGCAGGCCACAAAACGCTTTGCTGGCACCGCCACCGCGCGCGAGTTGCTCGTGCCGCTGCACCACACCGTGCGCGAGCTGCGGAAAAAGTTTGGCAGTTGGGGCATGGCGTGGGGCGATGTCAACCGCTTCCAGCGCCTCACCAACCAGCTCGATAACCAGTATGACGACAGCCGGCCCAGCTACCCCGTGGCGTTTGCGTCCTCCACGTGGGGCATGCTGCCCTCCTACAACAGCCGCGCCTACGCCAACACTCACAAGCGCTATGGCGTAAGCGGCAACAGCTTTGTGTGTGCCGTAGAGTTTGGCGAGCGCATCAAAGCAAAATCCTTACTGGCCGGGGGCAACAGCGGCCAGCCCGCCTCACCGCACTTCTTCGATCAGGGCAAGATGTACGCCACCGGCACATTCAAAGACGTGTGGTTCTACCGCGAAGATGTGGAGAAACACGTGGAGCGAAAGTATATGCCAGGGGAGTGAGGTGTCCTACACTTTGAAAGTGTAGGACACCTCGGCTTCTGGGCTTGCCCTGCGAAGCCTTGGCGTAGCAGGGCGTGCCCCTCGCCACCGCACGAGCCCACGCGCACGGGTCGCGCTATCCGCTGCTACCTCCCTCGGCTATTCGAGCGGGGGCGCGGAGTTTATCCCGAGCGCAGCCTCGGGAGGGTATCCGCTTCTATCGCTCACGCGGGGTGACATTAAACCATAAATCCGAGCGGTTTAACTGCGTTTTTACATAAACTAATGTTTCGTTTATTTCGAATGATTTATTTAAATTATTCTGTTGATAAACAGATAGTTATGGTTTTTTGATTGAAACTAAACGCGAACTAATTTTCGTTTATTTCGTTTATTTTGATAGTTTTAAGAACAACTCAACCACCGTGAACCAAATTGATGAAATCAAAAGGCCTTCAAAAGAGGAGCAACAAATTGCTTTAGAGTCATACAACGCATTAGATGCTGTGCTAAGGCAAATCTCGTCTCAGAATCCTGAAATTGAGATAGAAGAAACCAAGGAGAGAATTAAAATACCGATTCAAGCGCTTCGACTCCTGTCCAAAATTCTGCGCGTGACTGCACAAGGTCAGCCTATTTCAATTGTTCCATTAGCGATGGAGGTAACGACCCAATCAGCTGCAGATTTTCTTGGTTGTTCGAGACCTCATTTAGTAAAACTGCTTGAAGAAGGTGTCATTCCATACACGAGCATTGGCAGGCACAGACGAGTAAAATTTGAAGACCTACAGAAGTATAAAAAGGCGATGAAGGCTTCACAAAAACGATTATTAGTTGAAATGATGAAGCAAGACGAAGAATACAATATGTATGATTCATAGCGCACGCTTTACTTGCGTTCTCGATACCTGTGTTATTTACCCTATTGATATTCGAGACTTGTTGTTATGGTTTGCTCATTTTGACTTGTATAGACCTAAGTGGAGCCAAACTATATTTGACGAATTGCATAACGTGATGATTCAGAAAGGAATGCCGATTGAAAAGGCCAATAGACAGATTGAAAGAATGAATAACGCGTTCCCCGATGCAATGGTCAATAATTACGAAGAACTTATTACAACATTATCCCTTCGTGACAAAAGAGATTGCCATGTATTAGCAGCAGCAATTAAATCAGATGCAAATCTGATCGTCACTAACAATTTGAAGGATTTTGACAATGAGTACTTATCTAGGTTTGGACTTTTTGCAAAGAGCGCTGATGACTTTATTACGGATACAATCGACTTGAATACTGTATTGGCAAAAGAAGCTTTTATGACTATGGTTGCTCATAGAACAAATCCAAGTCTAGATGAATATCAAATTCTGGATATTCTTCGTAAAAGAGGACTTGTGAATTCGGCTGATTACCTTCATTCACTAATCTGAAGCTTTAACCCTGTCAGGTGTTATCACCTGACAGCCCGGTTAGCGCGTTTGTAACCCAAGCTGTTTTTTTTGCGCGTTGTTTCCCGCCAGCGGGCGACACGCTATCCTATTACCACAATAGGCACAAGCAAGACGCTTGCGCCATTGGGGGTGCGAAAGTATAAGCCGGGGGAGTGAGGTGTAGCAGGGCGTGCCCCTCACCACCGCACGAGCCCATGCGCACGGGTCGCGCCTTCGCTACTCGCCAGCCTTCTTCGGCCCGCCAGCCGAAGCGCAGCGAAGGCTGGGCTCGAACATGCCGCTCAGTCGCTCACGCGGGGTGGGGTGTGAAAAAAACTTCAGCCGGATGGGACAAATTGGATAAATAGGCAGGCTTTGGCATTTTTTTAATTTGAATGTTGAAAAAGCATTGTCGGCTGTGTATATTCGATACTGCCACGCGTTTACTCAAATGAAATCAAGTTACAAAACAGGGCAATACTGATTGTTATCGCTGTGATTCTTGGTTGCATGTGTCTCACCCATAGGACAGTTTATCACATATGGAGACCTTAAAGTCGATAAACAAAATTTTGACAGGAAACTCTGGGTAATAAGTTGGGAGAAAGGAAGAAATGATGAGAACGACCGGTGAAAGCTTCCCCTAGTTAGTCACATTCGAAAGTATAAATTTCCAGTTGTAGTTGTTATCCTGTTGGAATGTGGAAAATTCTGTGTTGGCCTTTTGCGGGTGGTGGAGTTTTCCATATTTCAACAGGAACTGCGTGGGAG
>JBKCJM010000025.1:0-41006 GCA_046301755.1 Cyclobacteriaceae bacterium | reverse complement strand
GAAGAATGAAGAGGTTACAGGCGCCAACCTGGCCAGGGTTGATGCCGTGGTGCTGGGCGTTCGTGCGCTCAACACCAACGAACGTATCCGGTTTTTTATGCCAACCCTTCTGGAGTACGTTAAGGCCGGAGGCACGCTGGTGGTGCAATACAATACCAATTTCGATCTTGAACTGGATGCAGACAAAATTGCTCCGTATTCGCTGACCCTGTCGCGTGAGCGTGTAACGGAGGAAAACAGCGAGGTGAGAATTTTAAAATCAGATCATCCTGCGTTGAATTACCCGAATAAGATTTCGGCTGCTGACTTTACGGGTTGGGTTCAGGAGCGGGGCTTGTACTTTCCATCACAATGGGCTCCTGAATTTCAGCCGCTGCTCTCGTGCAACGATCAGGGCGAGCCGGCCCGAAACGGAAGCTTGCTGGTAGCGCAATACGGGGCAGGCCACTATGTGTACACCGGGTTGTCCTTTTTCCGCGAACTGCCGGAGGGAGTGCCCGGTGCCTATAAGCTTTTTGCTAACCTCGTCTCTCTGGGAAAAAAGGCCAAGCCACAGAATCAAAAAGTAAAAGCCAGCCGCTGATGACTGACGAAGAAAAGCCGCCCCTGTTTCGGTCCTGGCGTGGCTGGTATCTCACGCTGATTATTGTCCTGCTGGTGCAAATCATTTTTTACTACTGGCTTACCCGGTTGTTTGCATGAACACGCTCGACTGGATTGTCATGTTTGGTTCGCTGGCGCTCATCGTTGGCTATGGAACGTGGAAGAGCAGGGGCAGCCAAAACATAGAAGCGTTCCTGCTCGGCAACAAAACCCTGCCGTGGTGGATGGTCTGCCTTTCCATTATGGCTACCCAGGCCAGTGCCATTACCTTCCTCTCTACACCCGGGCAGGCCTATGAAGACGGCATGCGTTTTTTGCAATTCTACTTCGGCCTGCCGCTGGCCATGATCATTTTGTCGGTAACGGCCGTGCCGCTGTATCATAAGTTGAAGGTGTTCACGGCCTACGAGTATCTCGAAACCCGGTTTGATCTCAAAGTGCGTACACTAACGGCTTTCTTTTTTTTGATGCTGCGCGGACTTTCCGTTGGCATCACCATTTATGCGCCTTCGCTCATCCTTTCCACTATCCTCGGGTGGAACATTACAGCCACAACACTGATGATTGGGATACTGGTTATGATTTACACGGTATCAGGAGGAACCAAGGCCGTAAGCCTTACACAAAAATATCAGCTTACCATCATCATGTCGGGGATGATACTTACCGGTGGCATTGCCTACTATAACCTGCCTGAGGGTATTGGCCTGGTTGACACATTTCGCCTTGCAGGAGAGACCGGGAAGTTAAACCTGGTTACTGTGATTCCGGATGCCGTGTCGCAAAAACCTGACCTGGGTTTGTGGGAAAAGGTGAAGCTTACGTTGGCCGATCGTTACAATTTGATTTCGGGACTGCTGGGTGGATTGTTCCTGTTCTTATCCTACTTCGGGGCCGATCAGTCGCAAGTGGGCCGTTATCTGGGTGGCAGTTCCGTGCGCGAAAGCCGCCTGGGGTTGATTTTTAATGGCCTTCTGAAGATTCCGATGCAGTTCGTTATTCTCTACATCGGCATTCTGGTATTCTTGTTCTATCAGTTCAATCAGGCGCCCTTGTTACATAACGTGCAGCTAAAAGCCAAGGCCGAGCGGGCAGGGGCGCAGTTTGCCGGAATCCAGGAGCAGTACGACTCGCTTTACGTGGCGCGTCAGCAGAAAATGACGCTGCTCAACGAGGCGATTCAAGCGAACGATACTAAACGAATTGCCGAGGTTCGTCCGGAAATACGGCAACTGCACGAACAGGAGCGTGCGCTCCGCGTGAGTGTGAAACAGCAGGTGGCCGCAACATTGAATATACGCGAAGCAGATACACAGGATAAGGATTATGTGTTTATCAACTTCGTGATGACCTACCTGCCGCATGGAATTGTCGGGCTTTTAATGGCCGTTGTTTTCTCAGCCGCCATGTCTTCTTCAGCCGGAGAACTCAACGCCCTGGCATCAACCACAACGGTGGATATCTACAAGCGTTCACTTCGCCCCAGCGAAAATCCTCTTCATTATCTGAAGGCATCGCGGTGGATGACGGCCGGCTGGGCTGTTTTTGCCATGATATTTGCCTCGTTGGCCAGCCAGGCCGAGAACCTGATCCAGTTTGTGAACATCATCGGCTCATTGTTTTACGGCACCATTCTCGGTGTGTTTCTCTCCGCGTTTTACATCAAATACCTGAAGGCCACGCCAGTGTTTGTTGGCGCGGTAGTAGCCGAGTTGTTCATTCTGTACTTGTATTTCTTCCAGCGCGAAGCGGTAGCATTTTTACACTACAACTACATCGGATGTTTTGTGGTGATCGCGGTCGCGTTTGTGGTTCAGCAGGTGTTGCCGGCCCCGACTAGTTCGGAGGAAGGCTCTGGATGAACTTCCGGCAGTAGTCGCTGATTTCCTGGCGCACCCTTCTGAATTCCGCCATCACTTCCTCTTCACTGCCTTTTGCTTTTGCGGGATCAGTAAAGTTGTGATGGAACATTCTGACGCGTGCCGGAAAATACGGGCAATGCTCTTTTGCGTTGTCGCACACGGTGATGACATAATCGAATTGCTGATCGGCATATTCAGTTACGTTGTTGGACGTGTGGTGGGAGATGTCAATACCGTCCTCTTTCATAGTGGCAATGGCTCTGGGGTTCACCCCATGCGTTTCAATGCCAGCACTTCGAACTTCAACTTTTCCCTGCCCAAAATGATTAAGATAGCCGTGGGCGATTTGGCTGCGGCACGAGTTGCCGGTGCAAAGTACCAGAATACGGGGGATGGACATATTACAGTGTTGTTGGTTGGTGTTGTTTTTTCCTGATTGTTGCTAACGTTCAGCGGGCAAGACCATGCAGATTGCGGATACCGGGCAAACTGAGGAGAATTCGGACGATTTTCGTATCGGATCCGGAACCTGATCGCGCGAAACTTCCGAGAACCCAAATCGGGTGAAGAATCCGGTTGCCGTTTCGGTGAGCAGGAATACCGACTTGCCGCTAGCCTGGCCGAGCAAGTCATTTACAATTCGGTGGCCAAGTCGCTGCCCGCGTGCCGATTCTTTCACCGCCACGGATCGCAGCAGTACATAGTCGCCATAAATTTCCAAACCACCAGAGGCAATGAGTTCACCTTCGTCATTCGAATACCCAATGAAGAAATTACCCGAAAGTTGCACATCCTGCCACGGCAGGCCGTTATCGCGCAGAAGTTGTTTCACCTTCTCCAGCCCCGGCTGATCTTCAATCTCGACCCTTTTCATATTCTGAATTCAGTTGCAACAGCCCGGTTCGCAACAGGCAGTTGCCTCCTTGCCCGTGGCTGGCTTTTCAGCGTAAACCGTGATACTGTGTATGCCCACGCTGCTAGTGTGGTACGATAGGATTTCCTCGTCCGACAAGTAATCCTTCAGGATCTCATCGGGGATGTGAATCACTTTGTCTTTTTGTACCTGAATGTTTTCAAATCCGGCCTTCCGAATGGCGTCCAGGTAAGCCTCATGCTGAATAGCGCCCGAAACGCAGCCCGCATACATTTCCGCGCTTTTACGGAGACCATCCGGGAGGTTGCCCCGCAACACAATGTCGGAGATACTGAAGTGTCCGCCCGGTTTCAGCACCCGAAATGTCTCTGCAAACGCCCGCGTTTTGTCAGGTACCAGGTTCATTACGCAATTGCTGACCACCACATTGGCCGTGTTGTCTGAGACGGGTAGGTTTTCAATTTCACCCAACCGAAACTCAACGTTGTTATATCCAAGCTTTTCAGCATTTGCCCGCGCCTTTGAAATCATCTTTTCAGTCATGTCAACGCCAATTACTTTGCCGGTGGCTCCGGTGGCGGCTCGCGCCACAAAGCAGTCGTTGCCGGCTCCGGACCCCAGATCGATCACGGTGTTGCCCGGTTTGATGTGTGCGAACTGTGTGGGCAGTCCGCAGCCGAGTCCCAAATCGGCCTCAGCATGGTAACCCTTTACGTCAGTGTAGTTTTCAGCCATTAAGGCATTATCAACGGTGGAACATCCGCAGGAAGCACCACAACAGCTGCTGGCGTTCTGCTCGTAGCTTTGTTCTGCAATCTGCCCGTACTTCTCCTTGACAAGTGCTTTGATTTCGGAAGATGAAGTGTTCATAACTTTTGGTTTATCGTAATATCCCGATCTATGGGAGTAAAATTTTTTTAACAACAATTACCTTCAACAGCGGTGAACAAGCCAGCCAATGATTCTTTTGCTTTGGCTAAAGCCTTTGCATCAATACAATAACAAACGCTTGGCCCTTCCACCTCGCCTTTAATGAGGCCAGCCTTTTTCAATTCCTTCAGGTGCTGCGAAACCGTGGATTGCGAGAGGGGAAGTTCGTCAACGATATCACCGCACACACAAGCTTCGCGACCAGCCAAAAACTGGAGTATCGCGATGCGGGCCGGATGCGCCAACGCCTTTGCCAGCGAGGCCAGGTCGTTTTGCGTTTTGGTAAACTCTTCGGTTTTGGTCAGACCCATATACTCTCTATCCCCTTATAATCGTAATATTACGATAAAAGTTTCACCGCAGGCTAATTTTTTCCAAAAGGTATCCGCTTTAGGGCGATTTGGCCGTTGCTCATCGTCAGGAGGACATCCTGCAGGTACCGAATTTCTTCGAGCGGGTTCCCGGGCACTACTATCAGATCGGCATCAAGGCCTTTTTCAATTCGCCCGGTCGATTGATCAATTCCCAGCAGTTCGGCAGCGTGCGTTGTGGCCGACTGAATAGCTTCAAACGGGGTCATTCCCATACGAACATAATGAGCGCATTCCAGCGATATGCGGCTGGTGCTGTTGGCTGTGTAGCTGTTATCGGCACCCGTCACAATTTTTATTCCCAGTTGGTGCGCTCGTTTAAACACCTTCTCGGCCTGCGGTATCATGAAACGGCCGCGAAGCTCAAGCACTGGACCAATGTAGTCGCCCCCTGGCTGAGTGAGGTCTTCCAGCGTAATAAACGTGGGCACGAGGTAAGTGCCTTTCTGCTTCATGAGTTGCAGGGTCTCTTCGGACAGAAATGTGCCGTGCTCAATGCTTCGGGCGCCTGCCTTCACTGCGGCTCGTGAGCCCTCATCTCCGTGTGAATGGATCATCACCGGAACGTTCCGCTTTGCGGCTTCTTCAATGATTACGCGCAACTGGTGTTCGGTGTACACCTGCTCCCTCGGGTCTGTTTCCGGGCGGCCTGCGCGCTCGGTTCCGCGTGTCTTGATCACCTTCGCTCCTCGATCGATGTTGACATTCACCAGAAGCCTTAGTTCTTCATCTGTTCGCACTCCGTTTATCAGCGGGCCGAGGCGCGTGTCTGCCAAAATAGTCTCTTCCAGGTTGGGGGTTACGTACACCCCTGCTGGCACAATATCAGGACCTGGAATGCGACCCGATCGGCTCAGCTCCATCAGCGCAACGTCCTGGTAGGCCGGAACCCCGGCTGTCCGTACAGTTGTTACACCGGTTTCCAAAGCGCGCCTGGCGGCTGCGAGGTTATCCATGTGCGAGTGCGCATCAATCAAACCGGGCAGCAGGAAATATCCCTGGCAGTCCACAATTTCATAACCAGTCGGTACGGTGATACCGGATCCAAACGCTTCTATCTTCCCGGCTTTGACCAGCACCGTGCCGCGCGCAATGATGGAATTCTGAGTGCCCGTTATCAAGTTTGCATTGATGAGGGCGTATTGTTTGGTTGTGGGCTGGGCCAACCCCGTCATCATTACTGCCGCGAATTGAACGAAAGCCAGAATCCATGCAGTCTTTTTCATAGAGTCAGGTTTGGGTTTTGGAAGTTAGGCATTTTTTGGTCGAAAGACCCGGGCAAGTTGCCACAGCACCAATGCCACGGCCAGCAACACGCCTCCGGCTATTCCGAGGAAGTAGTAAATTTCCGACTCGCCCGCTTCATCCTGCACGATGGCATCCGGGGGTACGGTTGGGTTGATCCAAATCGGAATAGAGTCGCCCGGTGCAAACCGATTTTCTTCAAAGCCGCTGGCCGTGGTAAATGTGTAGGTGCTATCGAGGTAGGCGTAGCGTACCTCCAGCGTGTACATATCCTGATCAAGCTCAAAGGGCGTGCGGCTGACCACCATGCCCGCTCCGCTAACCCAGGTGCTTTTGGTTTCCTGGAAATAGTAATACACGATGCCAAGTCCCGTCAGGAAAAGGATGCCGCTGATAGCCATCAGGATGCTGACAACCCGCAATACACCCGACAGGCAAACGCCTGCAGCGTTGACCTGCTGGCTCTGACTGTGCTGATCTTCCCGCTCAATGGCAGCCAGTAAATCCTGAGCCTGGCGCTCATCCACCTGGTACGCGTTTTGGATCAACCGGATGGCCTGGTACCGTTGGTCGTTGGCCACCAGATCGCGCACCTGCTTTTTGAACTCATCGGGATTTTGCATAGCCGAATTACGCGATCGGGGTGCGCAAACCAAAATTCAAATCAAATATTCTATCTTTGAAAATGCCGGCTTTAATCTCGGGCTATGAGCACGATGTGTTCATTTCCTATCGCCAAAAAGATAACGTCTATGACGGCTGGGTAACCGAATTTGTTGATAATTTACGCAAGGAACTTGACGCAACATTCAAGGAGCGGGTATCGGTATACTTCGATGCCAACCCACACGATGGCCTTCTGGAAACACATGACGTAGACAAATCCGTCCACAACCGGATTCGGTGTCTTATCCTTATCCCCATAGTATCACAAACCTACTGCGACCCTACCAGTTTTGCCTGGAAGTCGGAGTTTTTGCCGTTTGTTAACCTTGCCCGCGAAGACTCCTTCGGCCTGAATGTGCGTTTGCAGAATGGAAACGTGGCCGGCCGCGTGTTGCCCGTACGCATTCATGAGCTTGACACAGAAGATGCCCAGCTGCTGGCTGGTGCATTGGGCGCTCCATTACGGGCCATCGACTTTACCTACCGAAGTCCGGGAGTGAACCGGCCATTGCGTAGTAAAGACGATCAGCCTGGGCCGGGTCAACCGCAATACCGCGATCAGATCAACAAAGTGGCCAATGCGGTGAAGGAACTTGTTCAGGCCATGCGAAGGTCCGAGCAGAACAGTACGGATGCTACTCCATCGTCAGAAAATACTATGCCGGATGCGCGACCGGCCTCTTTCCTTGACCAACTTAAATCAAGACGGGTTTTTCGGGTGGCCTATTTGTACGTGGCAATCGGCCTCATTCTTGCGCAGATTGGAGTGGTAGTTGGACCATCGGCCGGGGTGGAGCCGCAGTTGCTCAAGTTGGGCGGTTATGTGTTGCTGGGATTGTTCCCGTTGGCCCTCGTATTTGCCTGGTTTTTTGAATTCGCCCCGGGTGGTTTGAGGCGCATTGCATCGGGTTTACCCAATCCGTACCCGCATAATCAGCGTAAGCCCTTTACGTCCTGGGGTCTGATTCTCGGGTTGGTGGCCTTGCTGTTGGCCCAGACGATTTACTTCCGCTGGAGCTGGCTTACGGATTCCACCACGAGTGAAACAGCCGCAGCGGCTGCCGGAAATTCCGTGGCGGTGTTGCCCCTGAAGAATCTGGGCGATCAGAAATCAGATGAGTTTTTCAGTGATGGACTTACGGAAGATATCATCACGCAGTTATCTAAGATCGCTTCGCTGAAAGTAATCAGCCGCGCCAGCACGTTCAGCTATAAGACAAGCGAGGAGCCTCTCGAGTCGATTGCAGCCGGCCTGGGTGTGTCATCCATACTCGAGGGAAGCGTCCAGCGGTCAGGCGATGCGTTACGGGTGCGGGTTCATTTGTTTGACGTGCGAACCCGGAATAGCCTCTGGGCCGAAACCTACGATCGAAAGGTGACGGACGTTCTTGAGCTTCAAAGCGAAATTGCCCGCGACATTGCCCAATCTTTGAAGGCCAACCTTTCGCAGTTTGAACAGAAGCAACTGGACAAGAAGCCTACCGATAATTTCTCAGCCTATGAGTTTTACATGAAGGGCCGCGAGAATTATTACAAGTACGATGAGGGGAGTAATTTTCTTGCGCTTGCCGATTTTCGGAAGGCGGTCCAACTGGATCCTTCCTTTGCGTTGGCATGGGCAGGCTTGGGTGATGCGTATAGCCAGGTTCATGGCCGGTACAAACGGGGCGCTGTTTGGATCGACTCCAGCCTGTGGGCCGGTAACAAGTCAGTTGAGTTGGACTCAACACTTTCGGAAGGCTACAAGGCACTGGCCAATGCCTATAACTATCTTCATCAGTACGACCGTGGATTTACCCTTTTGCAAAAGGCTGTTGCATTGAATCCCAATAATGCACAGGCAGTCGGAAATCTTGGAACCGGTTACTTCCTGAGGGGTGAATTGGACGAAGCCTTACGCTGGGAGAAACGCGCAGCCGGACTGAACCCCCGAAACTTCATACCCTTTCAGGTGGTGGGTTGGACGTACCGGCTTTTAGGGGATTACGTGCAGGCGGAACATTGGCTTAAGAAGTCAATTGAGTTAAAGCCCTTCCGCGACACCTACGAGCACCTGGCCTATACGTATGTGGCCATGGGAAAAGCGGACAAGGCGCGCGCGCTGGTTAAGCCGTTACTCAATTTGGAGAAGACTGCGCCTGTTTATGAAACGGCCGGAATGATTTCATATTTCTGCAATGATTTTGATGATGCGCAGGAATACTTCGAGCAGGCGGTGAGCCTGAACCCCGATGTTGGCAATGATGCTTACTCCACCAGTCCGGTGTACCTGGGCGACATTCTTTTGCGCAATAAAAACCTGGTGGATTCGGAGATATACCTTCAGCGCGCTTTTGAGTTGCGGCAACGTGAGATGGAGATGGGTTCGTTGGATGACGAGCTTGCCTTTTATCTGGCCGGCATTTGCGCTGCCCGGGGTAAAGCCGATCAGTCCATTCAATGGCTTACTGTGGCGCGTGAGCGCAAGTGGTTGGATTTCCTTATGGCCGAAAAGAACCCGCTGTTCGCGTCCGTACAAAATGACCCGCGGTTTAAGGACATCATTTCAGGGCTGAAGGCCAACTCCGCTGCGATGCTGAAAAAAGCGAGCGAATACTAACGCGAAGGCAGGTAGTAATTGATGCCTACACACTCAATCAATTTACTGGCTGACGGTGGCCGGTTGCGGGAATGAGGCCCCCTTCCCCATAAACGTGGCTCCAGTTACTCCTTTACTTTCGCCCGATTGCGGCCATCGCTGCCGATACAATGTTTTCAGGCGAGAGGCCATATTTCTTCAAAAGCTGCGAAGGTGTGCCACTTTCCCCGAATGAGTCGTTAACAGCAACCATTTCGATGGGTGAGGGCAGGTGACGACCAAGCACCTGTGCGATGCTGTCGCCAAGACCTCCGTTGATCTGATGCTCTTCAGCAGTGACTGCACAGCGTGTTTTACGAACCGAGGTTAGAACAGCCTCCACGTCCAGAGGCTTGATGGTATGCACATTAATCACCTCTGCGCGGATCCCCTTTTCGCGCAAAGCAGCTTCTGCCTCGATGGCTTGCCAAACCAGGTGACCGCAGGCAAAAATGCTCACGTCAGAGCCGGCAATCATGACGTCTGCCTTGCCAATGGTAAAAGGTCGGTCGGGAGCGGTGAACACCGGCCATCCCGGGCGACCGAAGCGAAGGTATGCGGGGCCCACGTGCGACCCAAGGGCAAGGGTGGCTGCCTTGGTCTGGTTGAAGTCGCAGGGTACAATAACCGTCATGCCGGGCAGCATTTTCATCATGCCAATGTCCTCCAGTATCTGGTGAGTGGCTCCGTCTTCGCCAAGCGTTAAACCTGCGTGAGATGCGCAAATCTTAACATTTTTACCTGAGTAAGCGATTGATTGACGTATTTGATCATAGACCCGACCGGTTGAAAAGTTCGCAAAGGTGCCCGTGAATGGAATCTTCCCAACGGTACTCATGCCGGCTGCCAGCCCCATCATATTAGCCTCGGCTATGCCCACCTGAAAGAAGCGGGAGGGGAACTCCTTCTTGAACGCATCCATCTTCAGCGAGCCGGTCAGGTCAGCGCAGAGACCAACAACCTGCTCATTTTGGCGGCCGAGTTCGAGTAAACCGGCACCAAAGCCGGAGCGGGTATCTTTTTTTTCCGTGAATGTGTATTGGGTCATGTTCGCGTCTTTCAGATGCGCTAAAGTCGGACAAACCACAGACTTGAAAAAGCCGCTGTTAAAGTTTTGTTAACCGGAAAACCGGCTTCCTCTCACATGCGTACAACAGGTGTATGAAGTCGAACCGAAAATTGCTGATGTGGACGATCATCACGTTCGCGATCGCCCTTCTTCCGTGGGTTGCCATTTCCATGGGTTGGATATAGAGAAAGCAGCAATCCGGAGAGATATGCTTCTACCTCTGGAGTTCGCTGAGGAAGGATGTTACGGGTTGAATTGATCTCAATGGGTCTTCCTCCATTGGCACATGACCGAGAGCCGGTAAGATCACAAGTTTGCTGCCGCTGATTGCCTTGCTAAGCATTTCTCCGTATGACCTGGGAATCCATCGGTCTTGGTCGCCCCAGACGATCAGTGTGGGTGTGTTGATAAAGCTCAGACTATCGGCAGGCAGTCCACGGCCAGTAGCTTGCTGAAGCCGATCGAACGTTGCCTGCCGGTTTCCTTCACGTAGCATGAGATCATAATAGCGGTTAATTGTTTCATCCTTGATCCGGGAGGGGTCTGCATATACCTGCTTCATGTTCCAGGAGAAAAGCCACCGCGGTGTTATGCTGGTAAGGCTGTTCGCCAGCCATCGAATACTTAGCATCCGGAATATCAGAGGCCGTTTCTGGCCCTGCCTCCTCGTGCTATCCTGTTTAAGACTGGGGCCGGAAGAATCGACCAGTACCAGGCCGGCAACCTGTTGCGGATGGCGGGCCGCAACGGTAAGGGCTACGCCACCACCCATCGAGTTCCCAATGAGATAAACACTATCAAGTTTCAGTTTATCAATGAGTTGCGATACCAATTCTGCATAGTGGGAGGTGCTGTATTGGCGTGAAGCCGTAGGGCCGGTAAGCCCATGGCCTGGAAAATCAAGGGAGATGGTCTGGTAGCTCCGACTGAGTTCGTTTTCCCAGGCGCCCCACGTGTGAAGGCTCGCGAAACTTCCGTGCAACAGAATGATGGGCTGGCCGCTACCCCGCTGGCGGATATGAACCCGCGCATCGCCCAACTCCACATACGATGATTCGGGCGTCAGGTATTTTGGTTCGAGCTCCGGGAGGGGGATGTCAGCATGGTACGAAGTAAGCACAAACAGGACGAGCAACGCCAACACGGCTAATGCCCCGTACTTCATCCATCGCAGCAGTTTTTTCACAGGTTGTCAATAGTCGCCAACCGTTTCTTCCAGTTGAGCGAGCGCTTTCTTTAGTTCTTCATCATTGGGAGCTACGCCATGCCATTTGTGTGAGCCCATCATGTAGTCCACGCCCTGACCCATTACGGTGCTCATCAGGTTGAGTACCGGCTTCCCGTTGCGGGCAAGAGTTTGTGCTCGCTCCAGTCCTGCAATAACGGCTGCGAGATCGTTGCCATTGAACTCCTGCACTTCCCAGCCAAAGGATTCCCACTTTGCACGCAGGTTCTTGAGGTCAATGATTTCCTTGACCGGGCCGTCAATTTGCTGGCCGTTGTAGTCAATCGTGGCTATAAGGTTGTCTACTTTGTGATGAGCCGCATACATGCTGGCCTCCCAAATCTGCCCTTCTTGTTGTTCGCCATCGCCCATGAGCACGTACACCAGCCGGTTGTCATTGTTTAGTTTTTTGGCTTGCGCAGCACCGATGGCAACCGAGAGCCCCTGGCCCAGTGAGCCTGATGCTACGCGAACGCCAGGCAGATGTTCGTGGGTGGCCGGGTGCCCTTGTAGCCGCGAGTTGATCTGGCGAAATGTGGCCAGCTCTTTTACATCAAAGTACCCGGATCGTGCCAGGGTAGCATAGAAAACAGGGGAGATGTGCCCGTTTGAGAGAAAGAACATATCCTCACCGTGACCTGACATGTTGAATTTCGGGTCGTGCTTCATAATGCGGAAGTAGAGCGCCACGAAAAACTCAGTGCAGCCCAATGAGCCGCCCGGGTGGCCGCTCTGGCAAGCATGCACCATGCGCACAATGTCTCTTCGGATTTGCGTGCAAATACTCTGAAGATCGGTGATGGATTTTGTCATACGGAAAGTAACGGGGGCAAAGTTGAATTAAAAACTATTTTCCGCCTAACACCTCGTTCACTAAACGTTCGGACTTGTAGATGTACTTGAGGCCGGCTACAATGCCGCCTGCGTGTACAGAAACGGTTCGGTTGGTTTCCGGCATGAAAATATAATTGCCCGGCAAGCTTTCCATGTTACCATCGAAAATCAACCCGACTACCTCTTTGTTTTGATTGATCATCGGGCTGCCGGAGTTTCCACCGATGATGTCATTTGTGGATACAAAGTTCACTGGCTTGTCGAGTAACTCGGCAGGAGGATTTTGCCACTTCGTGGGTAAGTCCCATGGATAGTTCTTGTCGAACGAGTAATAACGATCGTAAAGCCCGTAGAACGTGGTTTTGAAAGGTGCACGTGTGCCATTGTAATCATACCCCTTTACCACGCCATCGGCAATGCGCAGCGAAAAGGTGGCATCTGGAGGTATAGATGTACCGTACACCTCAAACAAAAGCAACGCCAGTTTACTGCGCAGGGTGGTCATGCGTGCATTGTTGGCCTGGTTGCGGGCTGCAGCTTCCTTGTAATGCTTGCCCGAGATGCGGGCCAGCACCAGTAAAGGATCGTTAGACTCGAGAATTGCCTGAGGTCCTTTTTCGAGCAAACCCGCCCTGAACTTGGGGTCAAAAACCTGGCTGTTTTTCAGGAAATACTCCGCCAGCAGTTCATGCTTGTCCATGTTCAGGTTTTTTGGGAATTCTTTCGCACTGAATTTTTTCAGGTCAATGGCATTGAGTGCCTGCGTATACGGATGGTTTGGTCCCAGGAGTTCCATGGATTCGCGGAAGTGTTGGGCCAGGTACTTCTTCTCCAGTTCCATCACACCCGGTTTTTTGAAGTCCGTAAGGGGCTGTTTCATCTGCTCAGCCCGCTGCGGTTCGGCCGTGGCATAGCCATAAAACAAATTGGCCTGGTCGTAGGCATCGGAGTTTAAGCCTACCGGTGCCAGCAGTGCGGCTTCGTAATAATTTTTCTGAATCTCCGCCTGGGTAGCTTTGATGTCATCCCAAATTGTAATCTGCGGCTTTAGCTTCGGGTTTTTCTCAACGGCTGCCTTGAACTCGCGTTCGAAGGCTGCTCTACGTGCAAAGATGTATGGATCTTCAAGTCCTTCCTTCATTCCGCCAATCGCTTTCAGCGTATTCTCCAAACCAAAAATTTCATTCAGGATGCTGTCGCTCTTGGCTGTTTTGTTGTACTCCTGAAGAATCTTGGATCGGGCACCAAAGCGCTTCAGCGTTGTAGGCCATGGGGTTGTTTTGAAGTAGTCAAGAATGGCAACGGTGCCCTGTCGGTTGGTAGAGCCGGGATTGCCAATGACAAATACAGGTTCACCTTCCTGCGCGCCCTTCGCATTGAACTTGAAGTAATGATTGGTTTTCAGAGGCTTGCCATCATCACCGTACACGCGGAAGAAGCTGAAGTCAAGGCAGTAGCGGGGATACGTAAAATTGTCGTAGTCGCCACCGAAAAAGCCAAGGGCTAGTTCGGGCAAGGCCACGAGGCGCACATCGTTGTATCGCTTAAAACCATACAATGAATACTTGCCGCCCCAATAGAACGTTATGGTTTGAAGCTGAAGTCCTTTCCATCCTTCCTTTTCTGCATATTCTTTGCGGATCGCTGCAAACTCATCGGTCCTGGCTTTCACCTTTTCCTCATCAGTCGCGCCTTTTTCCATTGCCTTTTGCACGCGGGTCGTAATGTCTTCCAGTTTCACCAGTTGGTCGACATACAGATTCGGTACCTTTCGTTCTTCTTCATAACTGGCCGCTATAAAGCCGTTGTTATTAAAATCCTCACCCGGTTTTTGCACACTGGTGCCCGACTCGCGCGCGCAGTGATGGTTGGTCATCACCAGACCATCGGCCGAAACAAATGAAGCGCTGCACCAGCTGGCAAATCGCAAGGCGCTCATGCGCACGTCATCCAGCCATTGCTGGGTGGGCTTAAAACCATACGTCTGTTCAAGATACGCTACAGGCGGAAAATCGAATGTCCACATTTTGCCATTGTCGAACCGGCCGGCTTTTACCGTGTCGGGGTTGAATGGCGACTGGCCCTGCACGGCCAGACTTGACGCGACAAACAGGAAGATTAAGAAAAGTATTCTCATAAAGGGGGGATTTCGTTCGGTAATATGGTTGATTTTTGGGTAACCTGAAAGACACAAAAAAGCCCCGCGGATAGGGCAGGGCTTTGGTGGCAACCGGCATTACCGGCTGCGCTTCTTTGCCTTCTTTTTAGGTGCCGCCTTCTTGGCCACAGTTTTGCCTGCGGTCTTCGGAACTTGCTTTTTTGCCGCTTTTTTTGCGGGTGCAGCTTTGGCCGGGGGAGTTCCCCCTAAAATCTGCTGAGCGTGATTCTTGGTATCAACCTTCTCAATCACTTCCTGAATTACGCCCACCTCATTGATGACATAAGTAACGCGGGCTGTACCCATATACTCGCGGCCGTACATTGATTTCTTTACCCAGGTGCCGTATGCCTCGTGCATTTTTCTGTCGGTATCCGCCAACAGGCGAAACGGGAGTTTCTCTTTAGCGATGAATTTCTGATGACTCTTTTCGTTGTCGGTGCTGACGCCCAGCACCTCATAACCTGCCTTAATCAATGCAGCGTAATTGTCGCGCAGGCTACACGCCTCGGCTGTGCAGCCAGGTGTCATGTCTTTCGGGTAAAAGTAAAGAACTACTTTCTTGCCTTTGAAGTCAGTTAACTTCACGTGTTTGCCATCCTGGTCTTTTGTAGAAAAGGCCGGGGCTTTTGTTCCGGGAGTAAGTGCCATAAGTGTGTTAAGGTATGCGTTGTTGATAAGTAGCTACGTTACCGGCATTGTCGGTTACGGTCAGTACGAAGTCCCCCTTTAAGGGTTTGGACCGGTCCAGCCGCTCGCTTTGCACGATGCCCGTTTTGTAGTCGTAGTTCATTAACAGCCATTCGCCATTAATGGTTGCTGCATAGCTGGCAATTCCTGACTGGCGGTCGCGTATGCGCAGGCGGGCGGAGAGATTACTTATGCTGATCTTGAAAATCGTTGGTTTAAGATCATCGCGCGCAATGGTGAAGTCGCCCAACTCGCGCGTAAAGAACTGAATACCGTTGCCCAACCAAGTCCCGCCTTCGTAGTCGAGGCCGTTGCCCTGAACCCGATACACGGCATATTTTTCGCGTTCGGTGGCGGGCACTTCCGTCTTGAGCAACACCCGGGCCGAGCGCTTCATGGGTATAGTTCTTGTCCCCACGGTAAAGATCTCGCGCCCCCCCGCTAACCGGTGGTCGACTTTCAAAAAGACTGTATCATAGAGGGCCCGTTCCGGAAAATGAATATCAACCTTGTCGCTGTAGTAATCATACGATGAACCGGAGGGTACAAGATCGCGCAGCAGCAGCTCCACAGTGCCGCCACAACCCGATACCGAATCGGGAAGGTGTTGTTGCAGATTGATCAGGTACACCCAGCGGTTTTGATTAAAGTAAGTGGGCGTGATTTCCAATTGCCCCTGACGGGTGAACACCTTGAGGGCGTTTCCGTTACCGCACGGCTTCTGAGCGACCATCAAGGTATTGTCGATCAAGTCGTATTCGATCTCTTTTTTCATGGCTTCCAACAGGGGAACTTCCGTTACCGGTTGGTCGGGGCGCAGGGTCAAACTCACGGTGGTTCGGTTGCCGAAGGAATCGGTCAGGCGTATCCTGACAGGGATGTCACGATCTTTCATGACAATTTCGCCTTTGCCCAGTTGGGGATCGTAATAGGGTAACCGGTTACCATCGGCTATGTAGAGTTTATTGAATCGATTTCCACGCGTTACCATCGTCTTGAAATCCATTAGCGCAACAATATCCCGGGTGTTTTCAAAATCGACTTCCTCAATTTTTTGATTGAACACCCGTTGACTGTCGGCCCAAACTTCGATGTAGTTGATGCCACACCGGTGGTGATCTTTTACCAGTTTGTCGTACGCCAGCAACTCCAGTCCGATTCGGCCGTGAGCAAAAATGGGCGCTGGCAATACATATTCGTTGCTTGATTTCTTGACCACGTAGAACTCGTGCCGACCAAACCGGTCGTTTACCCGTGAGTCGATCGACAGTGTGCGCAGTGCAACTTTTTGAACAATGGGGGCAAGGTCGTCCGAGATTTCCCGGAAGCCCATCCGCAACGGGTTGATTGCCCGGTTCTGCGGGTCGCGGATTTCAAAATGAAGGTGAGGGCCGTTTGAACTTCCGGTATTTCCCGAGATAGCAATGGTATCGCCCCGCTTAACCCGGAACTGGCCGGGCTTGAATTGAAGGTCCTTTTCAAACGACTTCGCCATGTACTGCTCCTGGCGCACAAACTCGCCCAGTTTGCCTTTGATACCATCGAGGTGGGCATACACACTGGTCATGCCATCGGTGTGGGTGAGGTAAATTACCTTTCCATATCCAAAACTCGACATCACCACACGCGAGATGAATCCGTCTTGAACGGCCACCACAGGCAAGCCCACCATGTTGTTGGTTCGTATGTCGATACCGGCATGGAAGTGCGTTGCCCTTAACTCGCCCATTGTGCCGGAAAGCGTGTTCGGGATGCCCGGCCCGATCGGAAAAAGGTAAGTGTCACTGCCACCGCCACCGTCTGATTTTTCAGGCGGACTGAACTGAGCAAACGCAACAGCGTGAATCGCCCAGACTGCAATGGCCAGGAAAATCCGGGAGTTCAAAAAATTACCTGACTTCGAATTCGAGCATCTTTTCATTTTCTATGTAGGCGCTAAGTTTGTCACCGACAGCCACCGGGCCCACGCCTTTCGGGGTACCCGTAAAAATTAAATCACCCGGCTTCAGTGTAAAAAATTTCGATAAGTACGCGATGATATACGAGAACGGAAATAACATCAAGCTGGTATTGCCGCTTTGCTTTAAACTTCCGTTAACCTCCAGTTTGAAGTTGATATTGGTCAAATCCGGAAAATCAGAAACCGGCTTAAACGTATCGGAAAGAGGTGCCGAACCGTTAAACCCTTTGGCAATATCCCAGGGCAGTCCTTTGTCCTTTGCTTTCTGCTGAAGATCGCGCGCGGTAAAGTCAATCCCTACGCCAATGCTGTCGAAGTACTTGTGCGCAAACTTCTCGTCAATGTTTTTCCCTTCGCGCGAAATACGCAAAACCAGTTCTACCTCGTGGTGGATGTCTTTTGAAAAATCCGGGTAATAGAAGGGTGCGTTCTGCCGGAGGAGGGCCGTATCCGGTTTGGTGAAAATCACCGGCTCATCGGGGCGCTCGTTATTCAGTTCTTTAATGTGCTCCGCATAATTCCGGCCAATAGCGAAAATCCGCATAACGTACGTTTTGGCAAAGGTATAAACAATCCATGGCGGTATTCGTATTTTTGGGCAAATTCTGATGGTATGATTCGTAAACTCGGTTTGTCTGTGTTGGTTGCTTCACTTGTGTACGCCTGTGCTACTGTGCCCGTCACGGGGCGCAAGCAAATGAGCCTGATTTCAAACGCTGAGATCATACAGATGTCGGCCCAACAATATGATCAGGTGTTGCGCGAAAGCAAGCTCTCGAATAACCAGGAGCAGGTGAACATGATTAAGCGGGTGGGTACCCGCATTCAGGGAGCGGTTGAACGCTACATGACGGAACGAGGCCTTGCAGCCCAGTTGGAAGGTTTCAATTGGCAGTTTAATCTCATCGAAGACGATAAAACGGTGAACGCATGGTGTATGCCCGGGGGGAAAGTGGCGTTTTACACGGCAATCTTGCCGGTATGCAAGGATGAAACGGGGGTAGCGGTAGTTATGGGCCATGAAGTGGCGCACGCGATTGCCAACCATGGCCGCGAGCGCATGAGTCAACAAATGGCCGCTCAGTTTGGGCTTAGTGCCGTTAGCGTATTGATGGGGCAAAACCCCACTGCCGGGCAGGAGTTACTGATGCAGGCGGTTGGCGCGGGCACCAGCATGGGGATGCTGAAATTCAGCCGCGACCATGAGTCCGAGGCAGACCATATGGGTTTGATTTTCATGGCCATGGCAGGCTATGACCCCAGCCAGGCACCCGTTTTTTGGGAGCGCATGAGCTCGATGAGCGGTGGCCAGCAGCCCCCGGAGTTCATGTCAACTCACCCTTCGCACGAAACGCGGATCAGCGACCTCAAAGGGTGGATGCCCGAGGCCATGCAATACTATAAGAAGTAAAACCGGTTGGGACCGGCTGACTGATTACGTCATTTACTTTTTCAGCGTACTTAGTTTTAACTCGGTGAGTTTGCGTTTGGTGTCGAGCGGAAAATCTCCGTTCATCATCCAGTCGTAATAGGAGGGTTCGTCTTTAAGCACCTGCAGTACGGTCTTGTTTTTATGCTTTCCAAAATTAAAAACGACATCACCGCTTTCGGTTCTGATCATGCGACCCGCTAAATCCACGACATCCTGCATGGTGAGGCGCGCGAGATCTTCCGTGTTGTTTTTGATCACTCCGATCTTCTTTCCAAGGCCATCCGTCACGTCCTGATTTTCATAGCGCGCAATCTGGGCTCTCAACACATCCAGCGTTGCCTGCGTGTCGGCTTCAGCGGTATGCGAGTTGGTGAGTTCCTGCTGGCAGTAAAACCGGTACGCAGCAGAAAGTGTACGTTTTTCCATCAGGTGAAAAATGCGCTGCGCGTCCACAATGCGCTTGCGCGAATAGTCAAAGTCAACACCCGCCCGAAGGAACTCCTCCACCAGCATGGGCAGATCAAATTTGACAATGTTGAAACCGGCCAGGTCAGCGCCCTCCAGAAACCTGGCCAACTCCCGTGCTATTTCGCGAAAGGCAGGCTTCCCGGATACGTCTTGATCGGTAATGCCATGGATGGCGGTTGATTCCTGTGGTATCGGCCGTTCCGGATTAACGAGATAATGCTTGCGGACTTCCTCTCCGGACGGCATTACTTTGATTAGCGCCAGTTCCAGGATGCGATCCTGGGTAACGTTGGTTCCGGTGGTTTCGAGATCGAAAACACACAACGGAATTTTAAGTGTGAGGTTCATGGGGTGCTTTCAGGGCGTGAAGGACGGGAAAGCCTGGTAAAATTGTTCGGACGTTATCCCGATTTTCTTCAGAAGCTCTTTCGCCAGCGAGACCCACACCCATTCATGCTTCCCAGCGATCTTCGAGCCAATGCGGGTTTTCTGAGACGTAACCAGAAACTGCTCGTTACCGGCAATCTCGTGCGGGTGGGCTTTGCCGCCAACATACTGCACATCGGGGCGTTCCTTATTGCACAAGACGCTGCAAAGCCGGTCGGTCTCGTTGAATACAATGATGCCGCCTTTGGGTGTGCGGTCGGTGAACGTATCGTATTGCTTCAGGTACTCTTCTTCGCTGGCAAACGGCATGTCGGGGCTCCACTTCATCGCAGTCAGCACAGCAACGTGGTGGTTCCATTCATTGAAAGGTAGCCAACCCGGTTCGGGGTTCACCATGCCCTCCACAATCAGGATCGGAGCGTGCGTCAAGCGTGCGGTGCCCTCCAGGGGTTGCGAGGTGCGAACTACATCGACTTTGCGCTGATGAAAGCGCAGCACGTGAACAACCAGAGCGGTAACAAAAGGTACCCCCTGACTGCCCGTAATCACAATACGTTGCTTGTCAGCGCTTTTTGCCAGAAGTTCCGAAGCGTTCATTGATACAAATGAAACTAAAAACCAAAATTAATGGCGAAACTGAAAAATCATACTGGCCGCCTGACTATTTTGGAAGGAATTGTTGTGCACAATCCAACATTGGTTGAATGTGGACAACACGTAAAAATCATGCTGTACGTTTGCAGCCCTACGAATAGCAATACGTACAACAACCACTTGTATGGAGCAACGATCAACGTCTTTGAGGTCAAGCCTTGCTTCTGGCGTGGCAGGCAGCAAGTCGAAACTTTTGGTGCGCGATATCTCCGAAAGTCTCGGCAAGCTGCCGCCTCAGGCGCTTGATCTGGAGGAAGCCGTGCTGGGTGCCCTCATGCTGGAGAAAAACGCCCTCACCGCGGTGGTGGAGTTTCTTCGTCCCGAGCACTTCTATTCCGAGCAACACCAGGAAATATACAATGCGATCATCGACCTGTTCAAGTCTTCCGAGCCGGTGGACATGCGCACGGTTGTAGCGCAACTTCGTAAAAATGCGAAGCTCGACCTGATTGGCGGAGCTTACTACGTAGCTGAGCTCACCTCGAAGGTCAGTTCTTCAGCAAACATTGAGTACCACGCCCGTATCATTATTGAAATGGCGATCAAGCGCAATCTGATCCAGATTGCCTCGCAGATTCACCATGATGCTTACGAGGACACGACCGATGTGTTTGACTTGCTGGATAAAACCGAGCAAACCATTTTCGAAATCTCGGACTCTAACCTGCGCAAAAACTACGACACTATGAAGTCGTTGATGTTCCAGGCCATCCAGGAACTGCAGGAGAAGAAAAATCACAAAGACGGCCTAACCGGTATCCCCACAGGTTTTTCGCGTCTCGACCGCATTACTTCGGGCTGGCAGAAGTCCGACCTTGTCATTATTGCCGCACGGCCCGGTATGGGAAAATGCTTGGGCAAGGGCACCAAGGTGTTAATGTTCGATGGCTCACTTCGAAAAGTGGAGGACGTGGTTGCGGGTGATCTCCTTATGGGCGATGACTCGAAACCACGGATCGTTCGTTCCGTTGCGCGGGGCAGAGAGATGATGTACTGGGTGCACCAAAATCACGGCATTTCATACCGGGTAAACGAGTCTCATATCCTTTCGCTTAAGCGCAGTCGCAACGAGGGGCCGCATACCCATGGCGAAGTCCTAAATATTGTAGTAAGCGATTACATTCAGAAGTCAGATAAGTTCAAATCCAATTATAAGGGCTATAAGGTGGCAGTGGAGTTCGCCAGCCAGTCACTTCACCTTGACCCCTATTTTCTGGGGCTTTGGCTCGGGGATGGGCATTCGTATAGCTCCAGAATTACAAACACGGATGGCGAAGTAATCGATTTTCTGGGGGCTTACGCAGAACAACTCGAGCAGGAGCTTGTGGTTTATCAGCAGGAAGGCAAAACAAGTAGCTACGGAATTACCAAAGGGTGGCGGGGTGGCGGCCATAATGAGCATTCAATTCAGACCAAACTTCGCCTATTGGGGGTGTTGGAGAACAAACATGTTCCGTCAGATTACTTAATCAATTCGAAGGAGAACAGACTTCAATTGCTAGCCGGACTTTTAGACTCGGACGGCCACTACAATGCTGACTATCATGTGTTCGAGATTACACAGAAAAATTCCGAGTTAGCCCAACAAATCAAGTTTTTGTGCGATACCCTCGGCTTTAAGACATCGTTAACTGCGAAAAAAGCATCGATTGCTAAAACTGGATTTGAGGCAGATGTTTGGCGGGTCCGTATCAGCGGTAATTTGGAAATTATCCCTGTCCGAATTGAGCGGAAAAAGCCGCGAGTTCGGGTTTCTCTTGTTGACTGGCGCCAAACCGGTATAACCGTGGAGCCGGATTGCGTGGATGACTTCTATGGGTTCGAAATCGATGGTAACCGTCTATTCCTGCTAGAAGACATGACGGTTACGCATAACACAGCTTTCATGGTTTCTGCGCTCCGCAATGCAGCTGTGGATTTCAACTATCCGGTGGCAATTTTCTCGCTCGAGATGGCATCGCTTCAGTTAGTCAACCGTTTGATATCGGCCGAGGCTGAACTCGAGTCCGAGAAAATCAAAAAGGGAAACCTGGCCGAATTTGAATGGCAGCAGCTGGTCCACAAAACCAACCGACTCTCAGCCGCGCCCATATTTATTGATGATACGCCCGCTCTCTCAATTCTGGAGTTACGCGCTAAGTGCCGGAGGCTAAAAGCAGAACATAATGTTCAGTTGATTGTCATTGACTACCTCCAACTGATGAAAGGTGATGCCGGAGGGAACCGGGAGCAGGAGATTGCTTCGATTTCGCGCGCGCTGAAGGGCATCGCCAAAGAACTCAACGTGCCCGTGATTGCGCTCTCGCAGTTGAGCAGGGGCGTGGAAACGCGCGGTGGAGATAAGCGGCCCCAGCTTTCCGACCTGCGGGAATCAGGTTCCATCGAACAGGATGCCGACATTGTCATGTTCCTCTACCGCCCCGAGTATTACAAGATTACCGTTGACGAGGACAACATGCCTACGCAGGGCATGGCAGAAGTAATTATCGCCAAGCACCGAAACGGTTCTCTGGATACCGTGAAGTTGAAATTCATAGGCAAGTACACCAAGTTTGCCGACTACGATGCCCCCGAAGGGTTCACGCCAATGTCCAGCATCACCCGCGAAAGCCGGATGAACCAGGCACCGCCACCTTCGTTGCCACCTCCGGGTGCCGATGAAGACGCCCCGTTTTAAACAAGGGCCGGAATGAGTAGTATTGTGCTGCTCACTATGCGTTACATCCTCATCGTCTTTTTTCTGCTCCCTGAATTATGTGGGGCTCAAACCGGCAGCCGCGTAAGTCCGTATTTTGATTCTATTGGGCAAACCATCAAGGACGACCCCGATCGGGTTGGCTACTACCTCCACGCGGCCATGATAGCCGACAGCCTCCAGCAGCGCCAGCATCAGCACGAATTGGCGGATATCGTGGTGACACTTGATTCGTTGCAGGCAAAAAGTCAACTGGAAGAAAACCTGCGCAAAAAGGCCGAAGAACGAACAGAAGCGATGCGCGATGCGAATCTGTTGTACGGCCTGATCATGTTTGCGGGCATGGCAGGTATTGTTGTTTTTCTGTTGGTAGACCGACAGCGAAAGCAGAATCGGTACGAGGCCGAACTAGCCAAACTTAAAGCCTCGGCTGACGGCCTGACTTCAACCCACCACCGGTTGTTCAGTATTCTTTCCCGCGATTTGGCCGGGCCAGCGCAATCCTTCGCCAATCTGGTGCGCAGCTTAAACAGTTCGCCTGATCGGGCGAATCCTGAGTACTTAGGTCGCCTCCGCGATCAGGGCTTGCAGGTAGTACAGACCCTGCACGGAGCATTGGAATGGACACTCGTGCAGACAGGCCAGGCGAGCCTCAATCGTGAGCGCTTTTCGGCAGCCATCTGGGCCCGTGAAGCAGTCGATAACTGTCGACCGACATTGGAGGACCGGAGTCACAACATTGAACTACTGGTGCCCGAAAACATCGCCCTCTATGGCGACAGAACTACGTTAGCGATCGCCCTTGAAAATGCCATAGCTGAGTTAGTCGCACACACCCCGGCTCAACAGGTATTAACGGTCTTTGCGGGCAACAAAGATGATCTGGTCACGATTGGCGTCACGAGTCATGGCTGCAGGCAGCCCGTTGTCGAGTTCAACTTCAAGTCGACCGATCATAACAAGCTCTGGCTGGCCGATGAACTGGTACGCAGAAATGCCGGAAAGGTCATAGTCGAGCCTGCTACCGGAGGGGGGGTGTCAATCATTTTCACTCTGCCTCGTTAAACGTGCGGGCTGTCCAGGCCCAGAGCACCAAAGCAGGATGGATGATCAGCAGCCGGGCCCATCCGATCCAGGCGGGTACACACAGCGACTCTACACAATGGCCAGCCTGAATGAAGTGAACATGAGCTGGAATAAACGCAAGCAGCATCAGCACAATTCCTAACGCGGCCAGCTTGCGTGTGTGGCGAAACACAAGCCCGATGGCAAGCCCAATTTCGATCAGTCCGCTCACTGCGTTAATGAGTTCGGGTGCCGGCAGATAGTCCGGAATAAGGGGAAAGTAAAAGTCAGGATTTGCAAAGTGATTCACCCCCGCAACCAGGTAAAACACGACCATGCCATAAAACAGCACTTTATTCATCGATATGTAATTGTCAGTAATATAGATAATTAGACAAGATCAAGTTGAGTTTTAGTTTAATATGCTGCGCACTCTTTAGTTCATCGCCACAAAGCGGCATCCAACGAAAATGTTTGCAAACTGAGAGTGCAAAGTCTCAACTTTCCGGTGAACAATTTATATTTATCCGAGTATATGCGTGCTTTAGTTTTAGTTGCTCCGGGTCGTGTTGAGTTAACCGATGTGCCACGTCCGGAATTAGGTCCGGGTAAGGCACTTATTCGGATGAAGGCTGTGTCGCTCAACAGACGTGATGATTGGATCCGGGAAGGAAAATATCCAAATATCCGTTATGGTGGTATACTTGGTTCGGATGGTGCCGGTGTTGTCGAGGCGGTTTACGATGAAGGCGATCAGCCCTGGGTTGGGCAGGAAATAGTGATCAATCCGAACATTGACTGGGGTAACGATCCGGAAGTGCAGTCAGGTAAGTATTCTATCCTCGGCATGCCCGTGAACGGCACGTTTGCCGAATACATCGTAGTGGGTGTTGATCGCCTTCAGCACAAGCCGTTTCATCTGGATTTCCTCCAGGCATCAACATTGCCCCTGGGCGGCCTTACTGCGTTTCGCGCGTTGTTTCGCAGAGGCGTGCTGCGCAGCAACAACAATGTACTTATCAGCGGCTTTGGCGGGGGAGTCGCGCAGTTTGCTTTTCTGTTTGCACAAGCTGCCGGAGCCAACGTGTACGTAACCTCAGGAAGCGATGAAAAGATTCAACGCGCACTGAAGTTGGGTGCCAAGGGTGCTTATAATTATAGGAAGGAAAGCAGTTTCCCGGATCTTTGGAAAACAAAAGGCGGGTTCGATATCGTCATCGATAGTGCAGGTGGCGACCAGATCAATAACTTTATTAAGGTGCTGAGGCCCAATGGCCGAATTGTAATTTATGGCGCCACCACCGGCTTGCCTTCTAAGGTGGATTTATATCGCTTGTTCTGGAATCAACTGACTCTCCAGGGAACCACCATGGGCAATGATCATGAGTTTAATGAGATGCTGGCGTTTGTGAGTAAGAATCAAATCCGGCCCGTGGTAGACTCCATCCGGCCGTTCTCAAAGATGGTTGAATCGTTTGCCGATATTACCCGGCCCAACCGGGTAGGAAAGATCGTTTTCCAGATCTGATCTCAGACAAAAAATTCGAGTTCGAATACGGCCTCCTGCCCGCGCTGCTGAAGCGGGCGTATAGCCAGAATAGGCGAGTCGTTGTAAGCCTTAATGAAATCCTGGCGGCTGATGCGCTGCTTGCTGTGGCCTGGCCGGATGCGGTGATACTGCATACGGCCGGACTTATTGGCCGTAGCCGTGTACGCCAGTTGGAATTGTAAGGGAATAGGGGAGGGGATGTACTTCACGCTACCGCGGAATAAGCCGTTTTAAAGTCCACCAGGATAAGTCGATTCTGTGCATGATTGTACTGAGCCAAAAGAGCATAAGCATGAGAGGGTACAAATTCATAGGAACGTTCATACTCATTAATCTTGGCGCATAACTCATTGACATAGAATCGGATCTGATCAAGATTTCGACAATTGCTTGGGGATTCGAAGTGACGTTTGGCAAACTTCTGGAAATCCATCTCAAGGCATTTTTTTTCGTATTCCGTCATGTTGTTGTGCATTAATACACAATTATAGTCATATTTAGTTGATTTATGCAAGTAATTGTGTGCAATAATGCACAATAGGCGTAAACGCAACTATTCTGGGGGCTTTTTGTGAGGCGATAAACTTAGTCGAGGGCGTTGCGGGTAACCCAGTAACGGTAGGCTATGAGAGCCTTCTCCAGCCCGGTGAGGCGGCTAAGATCTTTGCGGCCAAAACTGGGAAGAAAAGCTTTGTTTAATCGGGCAAGAATTTTGAAAAGCGGGCGTTTCATCGGTAGCAGAAAGGTAGAAATATATTAGTTACCTTTCGAATTGTGATTGGGAAATCGTATGAATGAAATTGACTTTTTGAACCTCTGGCATCAGGCCATGATGATTGGGGTGATTGTGTTTGTGGCACTGTCGGTAATCACGTTTTTGATCTATACTATTCGCGTAGCCGGCATTAACGACTATAAAATCAAGCATGATTTTATTAACGCCAGTGAAATCAGATGGCTGAAACGCGTGGTGCTGATTTTTGGTATTGGAATCGCCTGCCTGATCAGCCTGTATGGGTCCTCTAAGTTCAATCAACTGGGAGTTTGGTTTGGCGTGCGCATTTTCATGTCGATAGCCGGGGCCACTACCATTTATTACTCGGCCTCGCTGATTTTCGACTATTACTACCCCACCCGGTTAAGCCGTAAGCTGCGGAAGTGGCGCTATATGCCTCGCGTCAACCCCAAGAATGGCGCTAAAATGCGCCTGCTGACCGAGGCTGAAGAGGATGTTCATCTGGACGAGGGCATGAAGGCGGAGGAGAATATTTTCTCCATTGACTATGACGTCTGGATTGATGATCAGACGAAAGAATTAAAGATTGAAAAGTATCAGGGACACCTGTTGGCATTGGAGTGCCACAACTGCGGGTTCTACACCATGCGTGTGAAGCGGGAGGAAATCATGGAACGCAACGAGGCGGGCGAGCCCACTATGCTGTTGAAGCATTACGAGTGTTCCTACTGCAAGAACGTCAGAGCTACGCAGTTTCCTATATCACGCAAGCAAGCGGATGACTACCGCAAGGAGAAGCTGCCGGCAAAGCGTGTGCACAAAGATATCGAGGGGGTTAAGGTTGAGATACTCAATGCCATTACCGGCCGGCACACCTATGAATTCCAGACACTTGAGCAGGCGCAAAAGTTCCTCGAGGAATTTGATGCCAAAAACTAATTCAGTTCGGCATTGCTTTTGATTCTTCACACGAAATGACAGGACGACTCATGAAAATCAGATTGTTCCCATTGGTTGGTATTTGCTGGTTGCTTGCTTCGGCCGCCTTTGGCTCGGGGCGCGATACCACTGCCCTGAAAAGCAAGCCGGTGTACGGCAAAGAAGCCCGCGTCATCGCCTATATCCTCGATGGAAACCATTACCGGAAAACCAAACTGAACGACTCTCTTTCGGCAGTTATTCTCGACCGGTATGTGCAGGAGTTGGATAACAGCAAGACCTACTTTACTGCAGCTGATATCAAATCCTTCGAGCGTTTCCGTTTCTCGCTTGATGATCTAACGCGGAATGAAAACATTGAGCCTGCGTACGAGATTTACCAGGTTTTTGAGAAGCGATTCCGCGAGCAGATGGATTTTGTTCTCAAAACGTTGGTGACTACCAAATTTAACTACACCGTTGATGAGTATTACGAAACCAATCGCGATAAAGTCGCCTGGGCTGCTGACCAAAAGGAGTTAAACGAAACCTGGCGCAAAATCATCAAAAGCCAGGCTCTCAGTTTGCGACTAGCCGGTAAAAAGGAGGATGAGATTGCTTCAACGCTAAAAGCTCGTTACGAGCGGTTGATTAAATCAGCCTCACAGGTTAACAGCGAGGACGTGTTTAGCATTTATATGAATGCTATCACTGAGTCGTACGATCCCCACACCAACTACCTTTCGCCCAAAGCTTCGGACCTGTTTAAACAGAGCATGAGCCTGTCGCTGGAGGGCATTGGGGCTCAATTGCAAACTGAAAACGATTACACCAAGATTGTGCGCATTTTGCCCGGAGGTCCCGCGCAAAAGCAGGGCGTGTTACAGCCGGGTGATCTGATTACCGGGGTAGCCCAGGGAACGGATGGCGAAATTGTTGATGTCATCGGCTGGCGCATTGATGATGTGGTGAAGCTAATCAAGGGGCCCAAGGGTACCATCGTTCGGCTGCAATACCTGCCGGCTGCCACCGGTCTGAACGGAAAAGCAACTGAAATCACAATCGTGCGTGAGAAAGTGAAGCTGGAGGATAATTCTGCCAAGAAAAGCGTAATTCATTATCAGCGCAATGGACAGGACTACAAATTGGGGGTCATCACCCTACCCACATTTTATATGGACTTTGAAGCCTACCAAAAAGGTGATCCGAATTATACCAGCACCACCCGGGATGTGCGAAAGCTAATTAAAGAACTACAGGCCGAGGGTGTAAATGGGCTGGTAATGGATTTGCGCAATAATGGAGGCGGATCGCTTCATGAAGCTGTTGAGTTAACCGGTCTTTTTATTAAAGAAGGTCCGGTGGTACAGGTCAAAAACAGCACGCAGCGCGTTGAAGTCCTGGACGATCAGGACAAAGATGTTGCCTATAACGGCCCGCTTGTTGTGCTCACCAATCGGTTCAGCGCTTCAGCGTCAGAAATTTTTGCGGGTGCCATTCAAGACTACCAGCGGGGAGTGGTGGTTGGCGAATCGACCTACGGAAAAGGAACAGTGCAGATGGTGCTTGACCTTAACCGGTTTGTTCAGGATGCCGAAAAGGTGGGTGAATTGAAGATCACGTATCAGAAATTCTACAGGGTAACCGGCAGCAGCACTCAGAACAAAGGCGTTACGCCCGATGTGGAATTGCCGACTCCGTTTTCGCCTTCCGAGTTTGGCGAAAGTTCAAACCCCAATGCCTTACCCTGGGACGTTATTCGTGGAACGGGATACCACCAGGCTGGTGACATCACGCCAAAAACACTCGCTGAGATCAACAAGGCGTACCAAAACCGGCTGAAGTATGACGAGGCACTTAAGCGTTATGTGGCCGAAACGGAGGTGGTGCGCGAGAACCTAAATGAAACACGCATCTCGCTAAACGAGCAGGTGAGACGCCAGGAAATGGCCGAGCAGGAAGCGCGCAAAGCGGCAACTGGCATGGACACCCGCGTTAACCCGGAAGGTGTACCGGTTACAGAACTGGAAAAGCTGACGGATGAATACCTGCGCGAGAGTTTGCTGGTGTTATCGGACTTGATTCTGAAGCGGATCGGCTAACCATCAGCGTCCCTTGATCGGCACCGGGGTCAATACATAGCCTTTTGCGCGTAGCAATTCCAGCAGTCCTTCGCGGCCCTCAAGGTGCGAAACGCCTATTGCAATAAAGGCGGCTCCTTCGGCCATCATTTTTTCGAGTTTGGGCTCCCACTCCCGATTGCGCTTGAAGTAAAATTCATTAATAAAGCTTTCGTTGTTGTCGAGGGGGTGAAGGGTATAGGCAAAAATTTCTTCGAGGTTGCCGTGAGGGTAGCCCTCCATCAGCTTCCGGAACTCCGATTTCTGCGTCTCAAAATTTTCGATTGAATGGAGCAACGCTTTGACCTGATCAGCTATCGGAAAGCTGTTAAGCGCCTCCGCCTCGCGTTCAATGGCCTCCAGCGAGTAGGAGCGAAGACCATTGCTCTTGGCCAGTTTCAGAAGTTCAATGTCGTAAAACCTTACTTTCTCACCCAGTGATAAGCGCGTCATGGAGATCGAAAGGGCCAGCGGCTTCAGGCGGGCATACTTTTTTTCAAACACAGGCTTTTTAATGCCAAATTCCTTCTCAAAAAACTGAACCACGCGTTGATACTCTTCGGGTGACATTGCATTTGCCAGAGATTGGCCTTTAGGAAAATGCAAAGCTTTGTTTAATTCATGCTGGGCGTGGTGGTCAACCTGATCTTCTATCGCAAATGCGCGGCAATTTTTCATCTTAGCCACGGCTTCCGAGGGCATAAAATATTCCTTCTCTCTTACAAACTTAATGGTGGCAAACAAGTAGGATGGCTGACTAAGCCCATTGCCCGAAACCTCCCACAGGATAGACGAGTTATTCTGAGCCGTGGCGCAAAACGAAACCAGGCAGGCGAGAACGAGTATACTGTGTTTTTTCATGGTTGCGTTCAGTGCAAAGAAAATCAAATCCGGTTATTTCTGTAAAGATTAGACATTTTTATCTATTTTTTCCGCGGCTCCGGCCGTTACCCCATGAGTGAAGAGTTACTAAAGGCTATTGTTCAGTTGTTTGCGATCGTTACCAAGGAGCGCATCACGGACGAGGAGCGTGGAAATATTAAGGAGTTCCTTGGTTTGCACCTTAATCAGGACGCAACGCGCTACTACCTTTCCCTGTTTGACGACTTCTGTAAAGCGAACCAGCGCATGGCCAGCGCAAACCTGGCCAATGTAGATGCCGAGACTGCCCAGTTTGTTGACGATTGGTCGCAGATCATGCAAATCGCCAAAAAGGTGAACCAGGCGCTCACCATGCAGCAGAAGGCTGTGTTGGTGGCTAAGATCATTGAACTGGTGGTGGCCGATGGATTCATGTCCGATCGCGAGGAGAATCTCATCTTCTACATTGGTGAAGCGCTTAAGTTTCCCCCGCGTGATCTGAAAGATCTGCGCTCGTTTGTGGTGGGCGAGGACGCTCAGGAACTCAGCTCGCGTAACGTACTCATCATCGATGAAAGCCCGGATGACTCCGAGATCTACAACGGGCCCCACATCCAGGCGAAGAATTTGTCCGGCCTTATTGCCATTTTGCGCCTGCCGGACATGAACATCTTTTTTATCCGGTATCTGGGCATTACGCCCATGTTCCTCAATGGCATACCGCTCAAGAGCCGCAAGATTGACATTTTTCCTACGGGTAGTACCATTCGTGGCAGCAAGATTGAGCCGGTGTATTACAGCGATGTCACCAGCAAGTTCCTGATTGAGGATCAGGACACGGAAATCACGTTTGTTGCCGAGCACGTCTTCTATCATTTCAAGAGCGGGCGCGCGGGCTTGCAAAATATTAACATGGCCGAGAAGGGCGGAAAACTCATTGGCCTTATGGGTGCCTCGGGCTCCGGTAAGTCTACTCTGCTCAATGTGTTGAACGGGTCGGAGAAACCTTCCAGCGGCAGTGTTGTGATAAATGGCGTTGACCTGCACCGTAATCCCGAAAAACTGGAGGGTGTCATCGGGTTTATTCCACAAGACGATCTTCTGATTGAAGACCTTACTGTATTCGAGAACCTCTACTATGCGGCCCGGCTTTGCTTCGGTCACTATAGTCGTGCGCAGATTGCGGAGCTCGTTGAGCGCGTGCTGGTGAGTCTTGGGCTGATTGAAATCCGAAATCTGAAGGTTGGCAACCCGCTGAATAAGACGATCTCGGGTGGGCAGCGGAAACGCGTAAACATTGGTTTGGAATTGCTGCGTGAGCCCACCATCCTTTTTGTAGATGAGCCAACCAGCGGCCTTTCGTCACGCGATTCTGAGAACATCATGGATCTGTTGAAGGAATTGGCGCTGCGCGGCAAAATGATTTTTGTGGTTATTCACCAACCCTCGTCTGACATTTTCAAGATGTTCGACACGTTGGTGATCCTCGATGTAGGCGGATTTCAGATTTACTATGGCAACCCCGTGGAAGCCGTGGAGTATTTTCAGGAGGTTGTAAATGCTGTGAACCGCACGCCCGGTGCTTGTCCGGAATGCGGCAACATTAACCCGGAGCAGATCTTCAACATCATTGAAACTCGTGTCGTAGATGAATTCGGAAAACTGACCCACACGCGCAAAACCTCTCCGGGCCAGTGGTATCAGTATTTCAAAAAGAAAATCCGGCTGCCCCGAATCGACATGTCGTCCGATGAGCTTTCGGCTACGCAGCGTATTCCTAATGTTTTTAAGCAGACGTGGGTTTTCATTATTCGCGATGTGCTGGCGAAGTGGGCCAACCGGCAATACATCATCATCAACGCCCTGCTCACCCCGATGCTGGCGCTGTTCATTTCATTCTTTGTCAAGTATTTTAATGCCCTCGATTCGGCTAATGCTTCGTACACATTCTACCACAACAGCAATATTCCCGTTTACTTTTTCATGAGTGTGGTGGTGGCCTTGTTCGTAGGCCTTATCATAAGCGCGGAGGAAATATTTCGGGACCGGAAGATCTTGAAGCGGGAGAAGTACCTCCACCTGAGCCGAAACAGCTACCTGATTTCGAAGGTTGTGATTCTGTTCACAATCTCTGCCGTTCAGACGTTCCTTTTCATCTTAGTAGGTAATGCCATCCTGGAGATCCCCATGACCGAGTACCGGTATTGGCTTATTCTGTTTTCGGCAGCCTGTTTTGCCAACATGCTGGGGCTCAATATCTCCTCGGCATTCGACTCGGCCGTCACCATCTACATCCTGATACCCATTTTGATTATTCCACAACTGTTGTTGAGTGGTGTGGTGATCAGTTTCGACAAATTCAATCCATCTGTCAGCCGACCCAAAAGTGTACCTGTGCTGGGCGAGTTCATGGCTTCGCGTTGGGCTTTCGAGGCATACATGGTGACGCAGTTCAAGGACAATCCGTTTCAGAAGCCCTTCTATGAACTTGATCAGAAGCAGGCACTCGCAGAGTATAAAAGAACCTATTACATTCCGGAACTGGAGAGCCACCTGGCCGCGGTAACCAACAGCAGGAGCGCGTGGCGCCAAACCGACAATCAGCATCCGGTCAATCAGTCGCTGGGGGTTCTGCGAAATGAGTTAGAACACGAAATCAGCATCATTGGAGCCGGCCGTTTTCCTGAGCTCGACAAACTTGCCCCGGGAAAATTCGACTCCACGGCACAGGTGGCAACAGCGCGATTTCTTGAGACATTAAAGCGCTACTACGCTTTACGCAGCCGGAATGCAATGGAAACTAAAGATAGTCTTACCCGGACAATGACCCGCGACCAGGCTTCGCTCAATAATTTCCAGTTGATGCGCCTTCGCTACCAAAACGAAGCTGTAACCCAAACCGTGGAGAACAAGACAAGTCCTACCCGGATTGCAGAGTTTGATGGTGAAATCGTCCAAAAGATCTATCCCATTTACTTTCAGGATCATCGACCAATGCATTTTCTGGACTTCACGGCAAACTTTTATGTGCCCACCAAGCACTTTGCCGGGCGATACTTCGATACGTACTACTTCAATATTTCAGTTATTTGGGTGATGACCATTGGCCTATACCTGCTGCTGTATTTTGAGGTTCTGAAGAAAATCGTCCACGGCCTGGAAATGAGGAGAAAATATAAGCGGGCCGTTAATCTCTAACTCGTATTTTTGCCTAAACTTTAATTTAATGACTATGAAGAATATCTGGATGTTTGTATTGGTGCTGGCGGCTGCAATGGTGGCCTGCCAGTCGAAAGAGAAGAAAGAAGAACAGGCAGCCGAAGAGCAAATGGAGTGGGCCGAAATGGACGCGTACCACATGCTGATGGCAGAGGCTTTTCATCCTTACAAGGATTCGTCAAACCTGGCTCCGGCTAAGGCAGGAGCTGCCCAACTGGCGGCCGCGGCTGTAAAGTGGGCATCAGCCCCGCTGCCGGAGAAAGTCAATAATGAACAAATGCGCGCCATGCTGGAACGGTTGAAGTTCAATGCCGGGGCCCTGGCAGACAAGGTGCAGATGCAGGCTAGTGACGAAGAGATTGGAACAGCGCTGAACACACTTCATGACGACTTTCATCGGATTATGGAAGGCTGGCATGGCGGTGAGCATGAGCACGAAAAGCACGAGCATTAATCGACCGACTAACTTAACACTGGAAAGAGCAGCGACTACGCTGCTCTTTTTATTTTTGCGGGTATGTTGAAAGTCGCCTGGTCCGAAAACTACGTGTTGCCACTGCCGCCCAACCATCGTTTTCCGATGAGCAAGTACGAAGTGTTGCCGCAACAGTTGATGTATGAAGGCACCCTGACCCCGGCCAACTTCTTCAAACCGCACCCGATGGTCGAGTCACAAATCGTGAAAGTCCACACAGAAACGTACTGGCAGCGACTGAAGAACCTGCAACTCACACCTCGTGAAGAACGAAGGACCGGTTTCCCACTCACTCAAGAGCTGGTTGACCGCGAGGTCACAATCGTTCAGGGCACCGTGGACTGTGTACAGTACGCACGGCAATACGAAATAGCGATGAATATAGCCGGAGGCACGCACCATGCCTTCACCGACCGGGGCGAAGGATTTTGCCTACTGAATGATATCGCGCTGGCAGCCCGCCATGCGCTCGACCACCAATGGGCACGCCAGGTGCTGGTGGTGGATCTTGATGTGCATCAGGGGAATGGAACGGCCCAAATCTTCCGGAGTGATCCCCGGGTTTTTACAGTTAGCATGCACGGGGCCAATAACTACCCGCTGGTAAAAGAAACCTCTGACCTTGACATCGGTTTGCCCGATGGTACCCCGGACGATTTTTACCTCAGCACCCTTGAGGTGAATCTCAAGAAACTCATCGACCGGGTGCAGCCCGATCTGATCTTTTTTCAATCCGGGGTGGATATTTTGGCAACCGATAAACTGGGAAAACTTGGCGTGACACAGGAAGGCTGCAAACAACGTGATCGACTGGTATTAACGGCAGCCAGGCAAAACAGAATCCCTCTGGTTGTCAGCATGGGCGGTGGCTACTCACACGACTTTCGCGATATTATTGAAGCTCACGCCAATACCTATCGCCTGGCCCAGGAGATATTCTTTTGATCTTATTTCTTTGAGATGGTACCCGACACCTGGCCGAAGGGAACCGTTAACCCCAGTATGGGGATTGCAATGATCTCACCGTCAGTTTGGGTGGGCAAAATTAACGCAAAATCGATACCCACGCGTTTCACAATGCGTCTTCCACCAAAGGAGAGCAGCATCAGATTTTCATCGCCTGACGAAATGAGGTAGTTCTCCGTTAGGAAATAACCGCGCTCGCCCGTTCGAATCATTCCGCTGAAGGTGATCAATGGAGTATCGACCCACTCACCAGCAGCGTAGCCGTAGCCTAATCCCACGCTGAAATTCTTGTCGCGCGATCCGAACGTGGTGGTTCCATAGGCAAGTCCAAAGCCAGACTCAGTTTCGCCCAGCACCGTGCCCATCAAGGCGCCCGCACCAATGTTGAATTTGTTCTCCGTTACCGGAACGGAAAACTTCGGGCTGATCCACGCAGGTGTGGAAGCACCCGCAAAAAGAAATAAAGGGATGAGCCCGGCACCGATCGTAAAGTTATCGGTTACACCCACGCTCACCTGATTGAAGAAAATCCAGATGTTTTGGTAATACGCTTCGCCCCGTTTTAGGCCATAGCCATTGGGCTGCCAGAGGTAACGTGTCGACTGCGGATTGTTAAACAAAAAACGTCCGTCCAAAACGCGATCGGGACGAACCTGTACCATCGACTTGATGTCGATTTTTTGAATGGTGATCGCGCCCAGTTGGGGTGTATTTAGAACGAGTATGCGCTGATCCTGCGATACAATCTTGCCGATGTATTCATTTCCGTCCCGCGTCTCAACCCGGTAGAGTGATGTATCGCTTTCGACCTGGGCGTGCAGAGCCAAAGAGCAGAGCAGGACAACAACAACCATCAGAACTAGCCGAACCATGACAAAGCGAATTTAAACCGAAATTCATTGCCTATCAAATACCCATGCCCCGTCACTTGCATTCGGTTGATATTTTGGCTTGTTTTAAACAGTATGAGTCACAAATCCCAAAAACTCTGGCCTGTTATTACTGCCTCTTCGGTGGGTACGCTCATTGAGTGGTACGACTTCTTCATCTTCGGAAGTCTGACGACCATTTTGTCGGAGCAGTTTTTCCCGCAGACCAATCCAACCGCAGCCTTTCTTTCCACATTGGCCACGTTTGCGGCAGGCTTCGTGGTGCGGCCATTCGGTGCGTTGGTATTTGGTCGCCTGGGTGATCTGGTTGGTCGCAAATACACGTTTCTGGTTACCCTGGGGCTTATGGGTGGCTCCACGTTTGCCATCGGCCTGGTGCCGGACTACAACACGATTGGACTATTTGCTCCGCTGATTGTCCTAATCCTGCGGCTGATTCAGGGCCTGGCCCTTGGCGGTGAATATGGCGGTGCAGCCACCTATGTGGCTGAGCATGCACCTCGCGAGAAAAGAGGGTACTACACCAGTTTCATTCAGACCACCGCAACCCTGGGTTTTTTTGTTTCGATCGGTGTAATTCTCCTCGTGCGGCAAACGATGGGGGTAGAGCAGTTCAGCACCTGGGGCTGGCGCATTCCCTTTCTGCTCTCGGCCTTTCTGGTGGCCATCTCCATTTACATCCGGTTGCGGATGCAGGAGTCTCCGCTGTTTCACAAAATCAAAAGCGAGGGTAAGCTGGCTAAAAACCCGATTCGCGAAAGTTTTACGAAAAAAGAAAATCTGAAGCTCGTGCTCATCGCCTTGTTTGGGGCCGCTGCAGGGCAGGGCGTGGTGTGGTACACCGGCCAGTTCTATGCGCTTACGTTCATTCAGAAAACATTGTCCATCGAGTTTGTGCAATCGTACTACATCATTGGTACCGCGCTCGTTTTGGGTACTCCACTGTTTATCGTCTTTGGTTGGTGGTCTGATAAGGTAGGGCGCAAGTACATCATGCTGGCGGGGATGGCGCTGGCTGTTCTTACCTACCGGCCGATTTACCTGGCGATGTATGACATTGCCGATGTAACCACCAAAACCGAGTTGCCGGAGGAGAAAACATTAACGCGCAGCACGACAATTACATCTGCTGGCGACACGCTCATTACTGTGAAAACCTCACGCGCATTTACCGATGGCACGTTGTTGGTGGTTACGGGTCCAGCAGGTGAAAGCAATAAAGTGACAGGCAAGCACGAGGTGATGCTAAGCGGTGATAACTTTTACTTCATGATTTTGCTCGTGCTGGCGCAGGTCGTGTGGGTCACTATGGTGTATGGCCCCATCGCTGCTTTCCTGGTAGAACTTTTCCCCACCCGAATCCGGTATACGTCCATGTCGCTGCCCTACCACATCGGAAATGGTATTTTCGGAGGGCTCACACCATTTATTGCTGCATCGCTTTATGAACTGAGCAAGACAGCAGATAAGCCCGCGGGTGATTACCTCGCTGGCTTGTGGTACCCCATTGGCGTTGCCCTGGTAACACTTGTAATCGGATTGATCTTTTTGCCAGCCCGCTCGCATCATCATCATCACGGGGACTAATGCCCTTCACGGCTGCCCATCCTGCCCTTGTTCTGCCAATCCTTCGTTGGAGAAACCTGTCGGCCACCGGACTGGTGGTGGGCAGCCTCAGTCCTGATTTTGAATACTTTCTGAAAATGAGCGTGTTGAGCCGCTACAGCCACACGTTTTGGGGCCTCTTCTATTTTGATCTGCCGGTATCGTTGTGTCTTGCCATCATCTTCCATGTAGTTGTTAAACGACCCCTCATCGATAACCTGCCGGCCTGGATTTCTGAGCGCTTCCATACACTGTATGCACTCGATTTTGTTGGTTATCTGCACAGCCACTTCACTTCATTCATGGTCTCGGCATTAATTGGCGCTGCCTCGCATATCATCTGGGATAGTTTCACACATGCTCACGGCTTCGTTGTGCAGCGGTTTCCTTTCTTCGTTACCACAATTATTCCCTATGATGGCGCCCGCTACCCGCTCTACTACGCGCTTCAACATTTTTCGACTGCCATTGGTCTGGTTTGTTTGATGTGGTACCTATGGCGAATACCGAGGACAGTTTTTCATAGGCAACCCGCAACGTGGTCGTTTTGGCCATTGCTAGTGTTGGTGGCTATTGTTTTGCTGGTCCTGCGGTTTAGCGGGGGGTGGCGGGAGCAAATCGGTAACCAGGTAGTGTCGTTGATCTCAGCTTCGCTGGCGGGTTTGACGGTGTCGGGGTGGTGGCATAAAACCAAATCGGCACATGGCTAAAAAGAAGCAATGGGTACAGGTGGATAAACGTAAGTTGGAAATCTCCAACCTGGATAAGGTTTTGTTTCCGGAGGACGGCATTGTCAAGGCGCAAGTCATTGAGTATTATTTGTCCATTGCGCCTACGCTGCTTCGGCATGTGAAAAACCGCGCGCTTACGCTCATCCGCTTTCCGGATGGTATACATGGCGAAATGTTCTACCAGAAGAACAGGCCGGAGTGGGCGCCCGATTGGATTGAGTTTGCTGAAATGGGCTCGGAAGAGAAGAAAGACTATATCGTGGCAACGGAACCCGCCCTGCTCGTGTGGCTGGCCAACCTGGCTGCGCTTGAATTACACCAGATTCATTCGCGTAAGCCGCACTTCGATAAGCCCGACTACATGGTGTTTGACCTTGACCCACCGGAAGGCTACTCATTCGGTGATGTGATCGATCTGGCACTGCGGCTGAAAACGCACGTAGAAGGATTTGGCTACACGCCCTTTGTGAAAACAACTGGCGGGAAGGGCGTGCACATCTGTTGCCCGCTTATGCCACACCACAGTTTCCACGATGTTTTTGAGGCAGCTCAGGCTGTTGCTCAGCCGTTTGTGGACGCGAGTGCCAAAGAGACAACGCTCCACATCAAGAAGGACGCGCGCAAAGGCCGCGTGTTGATTGACATCTACCGCATTCGATCCGGGCAAAGCATTGTTTCTCCGTATAGCCTGCGCGGCCGGGTAGGGGCACCGGTAAGTATGCCACTTACGTGGGATCGCCTCCGGCAGACCAAATCTCCCCTGGAGTTTACTATTCATAATGCGGTTGAATGGGTGATGACGGAGGGTGACGCCTGGGAAACCATGGATGCCTATGCCGTTGACATTCACACCCATCGGAATAAGACTGCGGTCCGCAAGTTGCCGCCTTCCGGGAAACGGAAAACGCCCGAGCAACTGAAGTCGTACGAGCAGAAACGCGATTTCAGCAAAACACCGGAGCCCGAAGCCCGTGTTGTTGAGGCGGGAGGAAACAGTTTTGTCGTTCACCGGCATCACGCTTCCCATCTGCACTATGATCTGCGGCTCGAACAGGATGGTGTACTCAAGTCCTGGGCGGTTCCTAAGGGTTTGCCGCCATTGCCGGGTGTCAAGCGGCTGGCGGTGCAAACCGAAGACCACCCGATGAAGTACCTGACCTTTGACGGCAAGATTCCGAAGGGGCAGTATGGTGCAGGTGAAATGTGGATTTATGCTTTGGGGAAATATCAGATTACTAAAGAGAAGAAAGATGGCTTTTACTTTCGACTCACCAGCAAGGAGATAACCGGAGAATTCCGGATCTATAAAATACAACGTGAAAAGGAATGGCTGCTGGAACGCGTGGATCGGCCGCAGGTCGATCTGCTTTCACAGCCGTTTGAGCCGATGTTGGCCGAGGCCGTTAACCGGCCGCCCCAGCGCGCAGACGACTACATGTACGAGGTAAAATGGGATGGCATCCGAGTGCTGGTCGTGCTCAATGAGGGGCAGATTACCCTGCGAACACGCAATAACCTGGATATCACGGCCCAATTTCCCGAACTGACGCAAAGGGATAAATCGTTTCGGGCAAGCTGTGGCGTATTCGATGGCGAGATTGTGTGCCTGGATAACCAAGGCAAACCCAAGTTCAACGATGTAATCAAACGTATGAACGCGAAGGGCACCGCCATTCAGACACTGAAGGGCAAACTTCCGGCTGTCTGCTATCTGTTCGACTGCCTTTATCTGGATGGCCGGACGATCATGAACGAAACCTTGCAGCGGAGAAAGTCCTGGCTGAGCGATGTGCTGAAGTCGGATACCAGCTACCGCCTAAGCGAGGCAGTGGGTGATGGCGAGGCGCTGTTTGCGGCCGCGCGCGAACATGGGCTGGAGGGCATCATGGCCAAGCGAAAGGACAGCCGTTACCAGATTGGCAAACGAAGCGATGCCTGGCTTAAAGTGAAAGTGAGGCACACGCGCGATTGTGCCATCATCGGATACACCCCCGGCAAGGGCAACCGGCACGTTACGTTTGGCGCCCTGCAACTGGCCGAAAAAGTGGGAGGCAAGTGGTGGTACCGGGGAAAGGTAGGCACCGGCTTTGACGATGACACCATGAAGATGATCAACAGCCGCATTCGTAAACTGAAAGAAGTTAAAAAGCCAGCGCTGGCCGGAGGAAAAGTTATTGACGAAAAGATATCGGTGTGGGTTGAGCCCAGGCTTACAGCCGAAATCAGCTACGCCATGCAGACGGAAGACGAAATGTTTCGGGAGCCCGTGTTTGTGAAACTGTTGGTCTGATGTTGGCAATTTGCCAACATCTAACTATCTTTACTGCATTGAACGTTATTGCTTTTCGAACCCTGGAAACGTTTTGGAGTAAGCATGCAGACTCGAAGAACGCATTACAAACGTGGTATTCCGTCTGCCGCAAAGGCACCTGGCAAAACTTTAATCATTTGAGCAGAGACTTCCCTGACGCCTTTCCGGTTGGCGATGATCGGGTAGTATTTGATATCAAAGGAAATCGCTACCGGCTTGTTGCCAGAGTGCTGTTCAAGTTCAAAGTGATACAAATCAAATGGATCGGCACCCATGCCGACTACAATCGAATTAATGTTGAGACCATAAATAATTGAGTATCATGACCTGGACATTACTGCACGAACAGAAGGATTTTAAAGCTGCCATGAAGCGCTTTGATGAGTTGGCCGATAAGATGCCAGCGCTCGGTTCAAAAGAAGGAAAGGAACTCGAATTGTTGGGTTTTCTCATTCAGGACTTTGAGGACCGTGCATGGGTGCGTCTTGATATTGATCCCATTGAGGCCATTCGTGAGCGAATGGAACAGATGCACATAGGAGTGGCCGATCTTTTAGATGTATTCGGAGATCGCGGTACGGCCTCTAAAGTGATGAATGGTGAACGGAGTTTATCATTACCTATGATTCGCAAGTTAGCGGTGAAACTTTCCCTTCCGGTGGATATCCTGATAAGACCGGTCGGGCGGCAGAATAAGAAATATTCTGCCAAACCAGCAAAGACCATGCAAGCCGCAGAAAGTAATTTGCGCTACGCAAAAAAGAAAAAGCGGACTGCCAGGTGAATTTTTTATTCGTTCCTTTGCGTTATGACCGATCAG
>JBKCJM010000024.1:0-24161 GCA_046301755.1 Cyclobacteriaceae bacterium | reverse complement strand
CTCATCGGCCTGCTGCTTGTGTACAGTCTCAACTAGTTTTCTAAAGCGCAACGCATCATCCTTTGATTCAATTGGCGCGTAAATGACATCGATGTTTGCACGAATCCAGGATTCGGGTAAGTCCGCCAACGAGATCGGCTTTAGAATTTCAATTATGTCCTCAGAAAAACGCAGTCGAACTAAGCGGGCAGGATTACCGGCTACAACAGCGTAAGGCGGCACGTCATGGGTCACGACTGCCCCCGCCCCAACAATAGCGCCCTTACCGATCGTCACTCCCGAAAAAATCATCGCTCCCGTGCCCAGCCACACTTCATCTTCCACCGCCACCGGCCCCTTGCTTATGGCATCGATCGGAGAACGTCCGACTAACTTTGAATAAAACGGAAACGTGGTCACCGTTTTTGTCTGGTGATTGACACCCAAAAAAAAGGTGACACCTGGTGCAATCGAAACATAATTTCCGATTTCAAGTCTTTCCTTCTCCGTGATGTAAAGACTTTGAATCGTCAGCGTTCCGTAGGTGCCTTTACCCACCTTCACAACATCCATCGGAAACAGACGCTCGCCCACCTTTGTCTCGTTGTGGGGGTTGCGCCTACGCCATTTTCGCTGGAACGCCCGTTGTTTGAAAAAACGGTCAATCACGCGAAGTACCGGTATTTTGCTGATCATACGGATGGCAATTTGGTCTTCCGTCCGCGAATTACACCCTGACTGACACGCTTGTTCCAGTACATGACACCTGGTGTAAACTCGGTCACAAAATTATTTCTCTCCAGTAGCCGCTGCAAGAATTCGGGGTCACCCGGGCGATGATAGGTGCACACCGCCACCTGAATGTCGCTGTTGCTGGCCAGCACACGGGATGCTCCCGCCAGTGCTTCGCGTTCTCCTCCCTCAATGTCCATCTTAATAAAGAGTGAATCGCTGGCATCCACCGCCAAATAGTTATCAATTGAAATCCATTGGCTATTGTCGGAGGTAGCTCCCACAAATCGCGGAACAATCTCGACCTTATGCAACCACGGCCCAAATGTTGCGCGCAGGGGCGCTTGCCAGTAGTCCATGCACTCGAACAACACCACTTTACGCACTTGCTCGATCGAGTCTAAGGCAAATATGCCCTCGGCAGCGCCTATGTCCAGCAACGTTCGATCTTTAAGTTCATCATATGAACGCACGTAACGATGTGCCGACTCAATATCCTGTTCGGTTAGCAACGCGCGATAGTCGCGCAGGATCTTTTCGTCAGTATAAAAGGCCGGAAAAAACAACTTTCGATCGTGGTGAAGAACAAACGGCAACTTCTGCGCCTCATCCCGATAAATGCGAACAGGAAATGACCGGTATTTAATTGCGTAATCTCCGGGATACGAGGTGATGCCATGCCTCCCAATAAATGCGAATGCGGCATTCGCGGCCGTGCGCGGGAGCAACGACTGAAAGAGAGTTGTGAATTTGCTCCGCGCAATAACATCGGCATGTCGGGCAAAAAAAACCAGGCGGCCCAGGAATTGATCATAAACCCGCTGCCGCACGGACAAAGGCACAATAGACCGATACAACTTTGTTATCATCTGTCAAACAAACATGCAAATAACACGCTTTTCAGGAAGGATTTAGTCCTTTGGCCACCAACTTCGTGCATACATTTTTAGCTCATTTCGATAAACCCAACCCAATAGCGCCACGGCCACAAGAACATATCCGCCATGGATAATCGATGATGAAATCGTGCCGGTGAGTAATTCACCAACTAAAATAAAAGCAGCCACCATCAGGGGTGCCCAAAGAATTTTAAACGAATTCAACCTGAATGTAAACCGGGGTCGAATCACAAAATACAAAATCGTCACTTCAAGAGTATAGCTGAAGAGTGTTGCAAATATCGCGCCCTGTACGCCCCATCTTGGGATCCACGCATACATCAAAAAAATCTTAACGACCGCCAGAGCCAGGTAAATTACTGGCAGAGGCTTCGAGTATTTCATAGCCGCATACGGCATCGCCATGAAAAGTCGCACAGGGCGAAGCAGGTAAACCATCGCAGCCAGGGGAACAATAGCAGAAGCAGCATGGTAGGGTTCAGGAAAAAAAAGACGGATTAGCGGAGGAAACAAGAAGATACAGGCAACAACAGCGAGAATCGCCACTGCGGCAAGGCCGTGGTAGTACCGATTGATTTTAATTGTTCCGGTCTTCACCTGTTGTTGATGCACCAGGCCCAGCACCTTTGGATGAAAAGAGGCATTGAGGCCCGTCAGCAGGAAGTCAATAGCCAATAAGCACTTAATGGCCAAATCATAGTACCCGACTGTTGATGAAGACACGAGCAACAACAGCAGCACCCGGTCGTAATAATTGATCACCCATTGCTGCACCTGATAAAGGAGTGAGGGGTGGTTGAAGGCAAACGTGGTTTTGAGCAAACTCCACCGAAAGTGGAATCCAAACTGCCTGTAAATTGAAACCAACACCCAGGCTGCAGAACCAATGGCTGCAATCATCTTCCCGCCAATAGGTCCCCACAACGTGTCGGGATAGGCCGTTAAGCCAATAATGGTTAATCCGGCCACGAGAGAAAACGAAAGGAGGTTTGTCCACAAAAACTCGGAGGGCTTCGACTGAGTTTGAAGCAAGCTGTTGTTGACCTTAAACAGTGCAAGAAAAACGGCAGTTGCGAGCGATAGTGCTCCAAAGGGAAAAAAGGTTAAACCTGCATCGCCAAAAACAGCGGCAAACAAATAGTTTCCCGCCAAAGCCAACGCTGTAGAAACTACAACACTCACCAGCAAAATGAAGTTGAATGCGCTACTGATGAACCTGCCCAGACGCTCAGGGTCATCTTTGTACTCGTGATAGTTGATATACAAAGAGGCGTCAAAGCTGTAGGTAACAATAATTTGAACCAGAAGGGAGAAAGCAAAATAAACAGAGAGAGCGCCAAACAACTCAGCTGAAAGATATTTCCCATAGAACGGCATGAGAATAATCGCACTCGCCATGGGCAGGGCACCAGCCACGGTGTAAATCAACGAGCTCTTGATAAACCGAGCTGATATCATAGCTGCAACTGGTGAAGGACCTGCGTCAATTGTTGCGTCAGGGATCTGCGGCTGAATTGATCCACCGACCGTTTTAGGGTCGACTCGCCCCGCTCCCACTCCTTGAAATACCTATCCAGTGCATGCCGGATTGAAACACGGTCCTCGCGGCCAACCATGATACCCGCATTTGCTTCGCGAAGGATTTGCGCAGCATCGCCATCGGTCGGGCCGATAGCCAATATCGGATTGCCGGACGCCAGATATTCGAAGAACTTACCCGGTAAATTGCCGGGGGCTATGCCAGTATGCGCTAACACGAGCAACTGCAGATCGGTGGTGCCGTACTTCGCCAACACTTGTGTGTGCGGAATGTGAGCGATAAAATTTGTCACCCGGCTGAGCGGCCCGCTATTCTGAACCCATTCAATAAACCGTGAATTGACATTTCCAATAAACTCCATACGCACGCACAACTCCCGTGCGGGGTTTTCGATCAACATCTGCTCAAGGGCCTCCATTACCGGGCGCGGATCACGCAACTCATCAACAACCCCGATGTGGCGAATGGTGAACAGGCGCGTGCGCTGGTGTACAATTCCCTGAAAATCTTCTTCGTCAAAACCATTGGTGATCAGATGCACCGGCCGCCCCCCTAGCTCCTGCAGCCGCTTTTGGTGAAAAGGCGCAATGGTGACAACTGCGTCCGCATTTTGTAACACTTCACGTTCGAGCTTTCGATGCCGCCCGCGGGCCCAGCCAGAAAGCGAGAGGGCATCAAGCAAGTCCCACTCGCTCCACGGATCGCGAAAGTCGGCCAGCCATTTCAATCCGGCAATCCGGTGCTTCAACCGAAGGCCAATGATATGCATGCTGTGGGGCGGCCCGGTTGTAATGAGCAACGAAATTTTATTGCTGCGGATAAAATCTTCCAGAAAGGTAACCGAGGGCTTCACCCAAAAGACCCGCGCATCGGGAATCAACAGATTACCGCGGACCCATGAGGTTATCACTTGCCACAAATTCTTCTTGCCCGTGGCGATGAAGTCAGATGGCTTAGTCGTTCGGCCCAGCAGCCCGGATATCTTCTGGAAAATCTGATACGGTTCCCAGATCGGAAGTTTGATCACGTCTGCCTCGGGTGGCACATCGGCCAGCAGCGATTCGTCAACCGCCTCCCCGGCCGGGTTCTCGGGTGTGTAAACATAGGGATGAAACCCAAACTGCGGCAGGTACTTCACGAACTTAAGCCACCGCTGCACACCGCTGGTGCCATAAGGCGGCCAGTAGTAGGTTACAATCAATACTCGGGTAGGCTGCGCGCTTGTCAACGTTGGCAATAAAACTTCAAAACTACCAAAGTTAACGCGTTCACGAGGTTTTTCCTTCCAGAAACGGAATGATGTCGGCCTGGCGCTGTGGGTCGAACCAATGAACCTTGCCATAGCGCCTCAGCCAGGTTAGCTGTCGCTTAGCGTAGTGCCGCGTGTTCTGTCGAATCTGTTCCACCGCTTCCTCTCTTGTCGTCAGTCCTTCCATCCAGGCGAACAACTCCTGGTAGCCAACGGTCTGCAAAGCCTGCAGATGCCGGAACGCAAAGAGCGCCTCCGCCTCTGCAATCAAACCATCCGCCAACATGCCATCCACCCGATCGTTAATGCGTTGATACAATGCCGCCCGGGGCCAATCGATGCCAACCGAAACAGATTCGGCTGGGAATGGGTCACCTTCCTGATTTCGATAAGAGGAAAATGGCAAGCCGGATGACCGGTACACCTCCAGCGCCCTCATGAGGCGTTGGGGATTATTCTTATCCACGATTTCAAAGTAGGCTGCATCCACTTCACGTACGGCCGCCTGCAACCATTCCAATCCACGGTCATGAAAATCACGCTGAACAGCTTCCCGAACTGCAGCGGGTACAGGTGGGATTGAATCGAAACCGTGGAGCAACGCCCGCAGATAAAGCCCGGTGCCGCCACAAACTACCGCACAACCGAATTTACCGATTAAGTCGGAAAGCACCTGGCGCGCCTCGCGCTGAAAATCTCCCGCAGTGAAGGCTTGATGAATGGAGTGAGATGCCACAAAATGGTGGCGTACTTCGCGAAGTTCGTCCGGGGCTGGCCGGCTTACACCGATACGAAGTTCGCGATACACCTGCCGCGAATCGACCGACACCACCTCGGTGCCGAAATGCTGAGCGAGGCGCACAGCCAGGGCTGTTTTACCCGAAGCCGTTGGGCCGGCCACTACCAGAACAGGAGCTATCGTCATTGCAGCTTCAAAAGTAACCACAAGCAGTTACCACAAAAAACGGGCAGTCGTGCCGTTCGATTCATTTCGTATCTTGCGCACTAAACCACTACGCACGTTTCAACATGGTAAAGTACACACCGCAATTCCTCGCCAAGCTGGAAGATCTGATTGCTGAGTCTGATTACATTTTGCGCTATGAGAAGGGCAACTTCAAAGCCGGGTATTGCTTGTTGAAGGATCAGAAAATCATGATCGTTAACAAGTTTTTTGCTACCGAGGGCAAAATCAACGCACTACTTGAAATTCTAAAAGGTGTAACGCTGGAAACAAAACATTTTTCGGAAAAAAGCAGAAAGCTGTTCGATGAGCTAACGTTGGTGGAGGCAAAATAGAAAACCGGCCGAATTCTTACCTTAGTGATATGATCTCGATTCAACATCCGCCCCGAACGCTGCTGGAAGTTTACCGAATGCTGCCTGAGGGAACCCGGGCCGAATTGATCGATAATACTTTGTATATGTCGCCCGCGCCTAAACCAAGACATCAAAAAATTGTGTACTCCCTTACAGGGCAATTTTATTTGTTGTTAGCGAAAAAAAAAGTCGGTGAACTGTACATCTCCCCGATTGATGTTTTTCTGGATTCCAAAAATGCATTGCAGCCCGACCTTATTTTCATGCAAAAAGGCAGCTCGGCTGTGGTGAAAGAGGACGGGATTTACGGTGCCCCTGACTTGATTATCGAAGTGATGTCCCCCGGTTCAAAATCTTTCGACCTCAACGAGAAAAAAAATCAGTACGAGAAAAACGGAGTAAGGGAATATTGGACAGTTGACTCCAAAACAAAAATTTGTAGCGGGTTTCAGTTGCAGAGGGGCAAGTATGTCGCCTTGGCGAAGGAAAAAGGTAAAATCATCAGCCCTCTACTCAAGCACACGTTCAATATCTGACCCCTTGAAAATCACCTTCCTCGGCACGGGCACCTCGCAGGGCGTACCGGTAATCGCCTGCGAATGTGAGGTTTGCCGCTCCCTCGATTTCCGCGATAAGCGCCTGCGCACATCCGTGCATATCCAGGCGGGCGAGTTGAGCGTGGTGATTGATACCGGTCCTGATTTTCGCCAGCAGATGCTGCGCGAGCGCATCAGCACGCTGCATGCCGTGCTCATGACCCACACCCACAAGGACCACACAGCCGGCCTCGATGACGTTCGCGCCTTCAACTACAAACAACAAACCGACATGCCGGTGTACGGTACCCGCACGGTGCACGACCATCTTCGGGCTGAGTTCTATTACGCGTTTGAAAAAGTGCGATACCCGGGCATACCTCAGATTAAACTCGAGGAAATCGATGACCAATCTTTCTCTGTTGGAACTCTACAGGTGACCCCGCTGCCGGTTAGCCATCTCCACATGCCCGTTACCGGGTTCCGGCTGGGCCGTTTTAGCTACATCACGGATGCTAACGACATTCCCGCCAACACGCTAAAGCGCCTGGAAGGCACCGACACGCTGGTTCTAAATGCCCTTCAGCGCGAAAAGCACATTTCGCACTTTAATCTGGAAGAAGCCATCGCGATGTCAAAACGAATTGGCGCACGGCAGACTTACCTGGTTCACATCTCACATAAAATGGGTTTGCATCAGCGGGTTGAGAAAGAATTGCCGCCCGGTGTAGCTTTGGCGTACGATGGCCTTTCCATCGAAGCCTGATTGTGCATAACTCCTACTTCTTTCTGCGTGCGCTAAGCGCTGAGCTAAACAACACGTTGCCGGGTCAAACGCTTATCGCTGCGTTCAGTCAAAATAAAGACGAGTTGATTCTTGAGTTCAACAAGGGCGTTAACTCGCTTTTTATGAAGGCCAGCCTGGCGCAGGAACTTCCCTGCTTGTCGTTCCCGGAAAGCTTTGCCCGGGCACGCAGGAATTCCATCGACCTTTTCCAGGACGTTATCTCCCAAAAAGTCAGCACCGTAGAAACCATCACCAACGATCGGTCGCTCCTCGTTCGCTTTTCCGGTGGCGTTGGCTTGCTGTTTAAAATGCATGGCAACCGAAGCAACGTAATTCTGCTTAGGGATGGGCAGCCCGTAGACCTGTTTCGCAAACAACTGACCGAAGACCTTAGCCTGAATCTATCGGCTCTGACCCGATCGATCGACTGGAGCGAAGACTATTTCAAAAGCCTGGGCGGCAACTGGAACAAGGTGTACGTCACCTTGGGTGTGCCCGTCTGGGAATACCTGGAGAGGGAAGGCTGGTCGCAGGCCAATCTCGATCAGAAATGGAAATTATTTCATCACGCCCTTCAACTACTTAACAACCCATCCTACTCCATCCACGAAGACCCAACCTCACGTGAGTTGAAATTTTCGCTGTTGCCTGTTGGGCATGAGCTGATGCGTTTTGCTAACCCAGCCGCAGCGGTAACAACTTTCTATCAGCAAGCCGTAGCCCGCCTAACGTTTAACCGCGCCAGAAAGATTGCCCTGCAGCAACATCACGCAGCGGTTTCAGGTGCAGAGGGGCAGCTTCAAAAAGTTTCAGCGCGATTACAGGAGGTTGCGAACGACCATCACTTTCAGCAATGGGGCGATCTGGTGATGGCTAATCTTCATCGCATCGAAACCGGCACAGCCTCGGTACAGCTGCCCTCGTTTGAAGACCCCGGCCAGATAATTGACATTCCGTTGAAAAAGGATCTGCCGCCTCAGCGGAATGCCGAAGTGTTTTATCGAAAGGCAAAAAACCGGGAAATTGAAATTCGTAAGTTGAACGAGCAGCAGCAAGAGCTTGAGAAGCGGCTGGTGCAACTGCACCTAAGCGGTCGGGAGCTGGAGCAAACCACAAACGCCCAACAGCTTCATCAGTTGACCGGCAGGCCAAACACCGGAGCAAAAAAAAGCGGGCGGTCCTTACCTTTTCATGAATTTTTGGTGGATGGTTATGCGGTATGGGTGGGCAGGAACGCGGCATCCAATGACCAAATGTTGGCCGAACATACCCACAAAGATGACCTGTGGCTTCACGCCAGGGATGTTGCCGGATCGCATGTTATTGTGAAATACAAATCAGGCCAGACAATTCCACGGCCTGTCATTGAGCGTGCAGCGCAGTTGGCTGCGCACTACTCCAAACGCAGAACTGACTCGCTGTGCCCAGTAAGCTATACGCCACGAAAATTTGTGCGCAAGCGAAAAGGCGATCCCGCGGGGATGGTCGTGGTTGAAAAAGAAAGTGTGATACTCGTAGAACCGCGGGGTTGACTACCGTATTTCGTGCACTTTGATCATGTTGGAGCGGCCGCGCTCCTGTATCGGCATGCTCGCCAGGATAACAATCAGGTCACCGGTTTTGACATGGCCATCGCGCTTGAGCATATGCTCCACATCCGAAATGGTTTCATCCGTAGACGATGCCTTGTCGTAGTGGTAAGCTTTGGTTGCCCACACCAGATTCATGGTGTTAATAATTTTTTCATTGCTGGTAAACGCAAAGATGTTAGCATTAGGCCGGTGTGAAGCTGCCTTGAAGGCGCTATACCCCAGTTGCGTCATGCCCACGATGGCTTTGGCCTTGATTTCCTGTGCTAGCTTGCATGCGGTAAGGATCAGGCTGTCGGTAAAGTAAGTTGGCGAATCCGGCTTCACTTCCTGGTAGCGATAATAGATTTTGGCTTGCTTCTCAACCGAACTGATCGTGCGCACCATACTGCGGATAACCTCAATCGGATACTTGCCTGCGGCCGTCTCGGCCGATAGCATCAACGCATCGGCTCCGTCCATAACCGCGTTTGCCACGTCATTGGTTTCAGCACGGGTTGGCCGGGGATTTTCGATCATGCTCTCCATCATCTGGGTAGCCACAATAACCGGCTTAGCCAATTTGTTGCATTTCTCCACGATCATCTTTTGCATCATGGGGACCTCTTCGAGCCAGATTTCCACACCCAGATCGCCACGGGCCACCATAACGGCATCCGTGACCGCCAACACAGCATCGATATTCTCAATGGCCTCCGGCTTCTCAATCTTCGCCACAATGCGACTGGTGCTTTGCGCGCGGTTGATGATGTCGCGTAGAATTTCAATATCAGTTGCCTTGCGCACAAACGAAAGGGCAATCCAATCGATCTTGTTCTTTAACCCGAAATTCAAATCCTGAAGATCCTTTTCAGTAAGCGAGGGGGCCGTGACCTTCGTTTGCGGAAGATTAATTCCCTTACGGGATTTCAGTGGCCCGCCATAGATCACCTGGCACACCACATCCGTATCGCGTACTTCCTTGACTTTCAGCTCAATTTTGCCATCGTCAATCAACACCATGTCGCTGCGCTTCACATCTTTCGGCAAGTTGACATAAGACGTACTTACAATTTCCCGATTGCCTTTTAACTCGCGCGTGGTAATGATCAGTTCCTGCCCCGGCACCAGTTCGGTTCCGTCCTCCACTTCGTTCACGCGGATCTTTGGGCCCTGAAGGTCCTGAAGCAGCGCTACATGCGTGCCCATTTCCTGGTTAAGTTCGCGCACAAAATCGATCACCTTCTGGTGATCTTCATGCTTGCCGTGCGAAAAATTCAAACGAAAAATATCAACGCCCTCTTTGATGAGAGCGCGGAGCATTTCTTTGGTGTTAGAGGCCGGGCCTACCGTAGCCACGATCTTGGTACGGTTATACGAGATTCGTTCCATGAACTAGAAAATGAAGTAATCCTTAGATTTTAAGGCGCCCAAAGGTATGAAAGCAACCAATTGGATTGAAGGAATATCACGCAAGACTTCCTGCAATCGATTGCTATGGAGTGATTCATCCCCGTGTGTCGATAGAATATAGTCGAAGTGAGGGAACTCCGGTGCCAAAAAGTGGCGCTGGCCCTCCATTTCGCTGGGCTTGTTGCGGAACAGCTTAACCCGGTTAACGGTGGAGGAATAATCATAATGGGCAAACGAAAAGGCCTGATCGTGGCGGAATTGCACCACCACATCCTGTTGTTTGGCCAACTTAATGTGAAGTGCACGATTGAGTTCCCAGGCCAGCTTGTAGCCCTTCAGGGGGCAGGTCAAACCCGTGAGTTCAAAGTCGTACTCGTACTCAATGGAAAGCTTACTTTTTTTCATGGCAGGGGCGAATGGCCCAAAAATCAGCGGGTTTGATAATATCCCCCTAAATCTCTTACTTTGCAGCGATTTTTAAATACCTTAAATACTAAAAACATGTCAGAAATCGCACAGAAAGTAAAGCAAATCATCATTGATAAGCTTGGCGTAGAGGAATCCGAAGTTACCCCTGAGGCCTCCTTTACCAACGACTTGGGTGCTGACTCCCTGGATACCGTAGAGCTCATCATGGAGTTTGAGAAAGAATTCAACATTTCGATCCCTGACGATCAGGCTGAAAATATTGCTACCGTAGGTCAAGCTATTGCCTACCTCGAGGAAAACGCGAAGAAGTAATTCCTCGGCCTCCTGATGTATGACGTTTAAACGAGTTGTAATTACCGGAGCCGGTGCGCTGACTCCCATAGGTAACACGCTACGCGAGTACTGGGATAACCTCCGGAAGGGTACCAGCGGGGCTGCGCCCATTACAAAATTCGATACGTCAAAATTCAGGACGAAGTTTGCCTGTGAAGTAAAGAACTTTGACGTTGGCAACTTCATGGACCGCAAAGAGGCCCGAAAACTCGACCCCTTTGCACAATATGCCATGGTAGTTGCGGACGAAGCGATTACCGATGCCAACCTTCCGGTAGCTGATATGAATCCCGACCGCATAGGCGTGATCTGGGGATCGGGTATCGGGGGGTTGCTCACCTTTCAGGAGGAGGTTCGCTCGTTTGCTGCGGGCGATGGCACCCCCCGGTTTAATCCATTCTTCATACCCAAGATGATTCCGGATCTCAGTGCCGGCCACATCTCGATTAAATATGGATTTCGCGGGCCCAACTTCGTCACCGTCTCAGCCTGTGCCTCTTCGACCAACGCTATATACGATGCCTTCACGTATATCAAACTTGGTAAGGCAGATGTAATCGTTTCAGGCGGATCCGAAGCCGCGGTTTGCATAGCAGGCGTTGGTGGTTTCAATGCCATGAAAGCTCTCTCCGAGCGCAACGACTCACCGGAAACGGCATCACGGCCTTATGACAAAGACCGCGATGGCTTTGTCTTAGGCGAAGGCGCGGGTGCGTTAATCCTGGAAGAATACGAGCATGCGAAAAAGCGCGGGGCAAAAATCTATGCTGAAGTGCTGGGCGGGGGCCTTTCGGCCGATGCCTACCACATTACGGCACCTCACCCCGATGGCGCGGGCATTATCAAAGTGATGGAGCATGCCTTGGAAGATGCCGGCATTCCTGCTTCTGATGTGGATTATGTGAACACACACGGCACTTCAACACCCCTTGGTGACATCGGAGAAATCCGGGCCATACAAAAAGTGTTTGGTGACCATGCTTACAAGCTGAACATCAGTTCAACCAAATCGATGACAGGCCATTTGCTGGGTGCTGCGGGCGCCATCGAAGCCCTGGCTTGTCTGGCGGCTCTGCAGGAGGGTTTCATCCCACCCACAATTAATCACTTTACGGACGATCCGGATCTGGATCCAAAACTTAACCTGACCTTTAACCAGGCCCAGCAACGCAATATCAAGGTAGCCCTAAGCAATACGTTCGGCTTTGGCGGACACAATGCGTCTATCATTCTTCGCAAGTTAGGCTAAACCACAGGTTTGTGTGGCGCCTGCTACCATCGGGATCATCTGAAAAAAGAAAACACGACCGTAGACTGGTTACTGCCATCAAAACGATCACCGGATTTGCACCTGGTAATCTTGAACTTTACCGGTTGGCAACCCTGCACAGTTCGAAAGGCACTGAACGCGATGGCTACCGTGAATCGAACGAACGGCTCGAATACCTGGGCGATGCCATATTGGGTGCTGCGGTGGCCGATTACCTGTTCAAGAAATATCCCTTTCAACATGAAGGCTTTCTTACCGAAATCCGCTCCCGTATTGTGAACCGGGAATCGCTGAATCAACTGGCACGAAAAGTCGGCATCGGTGCAATTGTTCAGTTCGACCAAAAAAATATCCAGCTGCAGCAAGTTATCCTTGGCAACGCCCTGGAGGCACTCGTGGGTGCTGTTTACCTCGATAAGGGCTACCTGCGCTGCCGCAAGTTTGTGATCGATAAACTGATTCAACCCTACCTTGATCTTGACGTGGTGGTGAATTCCAACCATAACCACAAAAGCAAGATCATTGAGTGGGCGCAACGAAACGGCAAGGATGTGCGTTTTGAACTTGTGGATGTGAAAAATGGAGGCCGAAACCGCGAGTTCTCCGCGCAGGTTTTCCTGGGCGATGAACCCTTTGGACTCGGTTTTGGCCAAACCAAGAAAAAGGCCGAGCAGGATGCCGCCTGGAAAACCTGCACCCAACTGGGAATCTGATGAAAATTGCCGGAGCTACTGTCAACCAAACCCCGCTGGACTGGGGCGGCAACCTGAATAACATCCTGCAGGCCATTGATGCTGCGCGTGCCCGACAGGTCGAATTAGTTTGCTTTCCGGAGTTATCCATTACCGGTTATGGCTGCGAAGATCTTTTTCTTTCCGAGTGGGTGCCTTCGCGCGCCTGGGCGCAACTTCTAACCTTGTTGCCTGCCACGCATAACATTGCCGTTTGTGTAGGGCTTCCGCTTCGGTTAAATGGTACAACCTTCAATGGCACTTGCGTCATTCAAAATGGGCGTATCCTGGGGATAACGCTGAAGCAAAATATGGCACGTGACGGGGTGCACTACGAACCCCGGTGGTTTGACCCCTGGCCAGCCCATGCGGTGCAAACCGTATCGCGTGATGGACACACCTTTGATGTGGGTGATCTTACCTACCACATTGGGGATGCCCACATTGGCTTTGAGATTTGCGAAGACGCGTGGCGTAAGGATAACCGACCGGGGTACCGGCTGGCTCAGCGCGGAGTCAACCTGATCATGAATCCAAGCGCCAGTCACTTTGCGCTAGGTAAAAGCCAGCTCCGTGAATCCGAAGTGGTGGCAGGAGGTTCCGACTTGTTTCGGTGCGCGTATCTGTTTGTCAACCTGCTGGGCAATGAAGCTGGCCGAATGATTTATGATGGTGACATCGTTTTTGCTCAACAGGGAAAAATTATCGCAACCAATGAGCGGCTGTCTTTTCAGCCTTATAACCTGCTGGCGTGCGATCTGAATTTTGATGACCCCGAACGAACACAGACACCCGGGCTGCTGGATGACAAAGATCGAAACCGGGAATTCGGAAAGGCAGTAGCCCTTGGTCTGTTTGATTACCTGCGCAAAAGCAAAGCCCATGGGTTTGTGCTTAGCCTAAGCGGTGGTGCCGACTCCTCGTGTTGCGCAGTACTGGTTGCTGAAATGGTGCGCCAGGCAGTTGAACAACTCGGGGTGGGCAAGGTAAGCGAACATTTGAATGTGTCGGCAAGTGACGCCCGCGACCTGATGACGCAATTGCTCACGTGCGCGTATCAGGGTACCAAAAACTCGTCAACTGAAACGCTGATTTCGGCCAAGGGTCTGGCCAATTCTATTGGTGCAACCTTTCATCACTGGACAATCGATGACGAGGTCGCATCCTACACAGCCAAAGTTGAAATCGCCCTGAGCCGATCACTCACCTGGGAAACTGACGATATCGCGCTTCAAAACATTCAGGCCCGTGCCCGTTCCCCAATCATCTGGCTGTTGGCAAATGTGAAACGGGCCATACTGCTCACCACATCTAACCGGAGCGAAGGCGATGTGGGATATGCCACCATGGATGGCGATACCAGCGGAAGCCTTGCCCCCCTGGCGGGTATCGATAAGCCATTCATTCTGCAATGGCTGAAGTGGGCAGAGCGCGAACTTCACTACCCGGGCCTTCAACATGTGAATAGGCTTACACCTACGGCCGAACTTCGCCCACAGGAACGGGCGCAGACAGACGAAAAAGACTTGATGCCTTACCCTGTTCTTGTAAAAATCGAAAAGGCGGCCATCCGCGACCGGCTATCTCCCTTGCACGTTTACCATCAACTCGCCCGGGATGAAAAGACACCGGATCTGAAAAAATACATCGTGAAGTTTTTCAGGTTGTGGGCGGCCAATCAGTGGAAGCGTGAGCGCCTCGCCCCTTCCCTGCACCTTGACGACCTGAACGTTGATCCAAGAACCTGGTGCCGATTCCCGATATTGTCAGCGGGATTTGACGAAGAACTGCGGGAATTAGAGGCTGCATCCTGACCTTTCGGGAAAGGGATAAGTCGCTATCTTTGCGGCCGTTGAAATTAATGCTCGAATCATGTCGCTTTCTTATTTGATCTGGAACGGAAACCCTGAATTGTTCTCCATAGGTTCATTCTCTTTACGCTGGTACGGGTTGCTATTCGCGCTCGGCTTTTTGGTGAGCCAGCAGTTGCTGTACTTCATGTTCAAGAAAGAAGGAAAACCCGAGAAAGACGTTGACACTCTAACGTTATACATGGTGATTGCCACCATCCTGGGTGCGCGGCTCGGTCACGTCATTTTTTATCAGCCTGAACTCTTCACTGAAAATCCTCTTGGCGTGATTCTTCCGTTTGAATTCAGCCCAAAATTCCGATTCACAGGGCTACAGGGCCTGGCCAGCCACGGAGGCGCCTTTGCCATCTTATTTGCGCTGTGGTTGTATGCCAGAAAAAAGAAACCCGGGCAAAATTACCTGCAAACGCTGGATCGCATTGTGATTTTGGTGGCGTTGACAGGATGCTTCATTCGATTAGGAAACTTTTTCAACTCGGAGATTATCGGAAAAGTTACGAACAACCCAGCCAGTGTAGTATTCCTCAACCCGGTGATCAGTGACATGTATCGCGGGCCTGCAGGTGGCCGGGAGCCGTTTGATGGCATTGTGGCTAAAAAAGATACGGCCCGCAGTTCCACAGCATATGGTCAGGAGCCGTTGGTGTTGTATGCCTTTTTCAAAGAGGGAGTGAGCCGGGAGGAGGCGCAGAACTATGTTTGGGACAGAATTGCCACAGCGCTTGGACGCCACCCCGAGTTCGTAGTGCCACCTGCCGATAACTTGAATTTTACTGTGTATCCGTTTGGCTCAAGAGGCTACGCAGCCAAGGTCTACTTTACCGCCATAAAGCGTCACCCAGCCCAGCTTTACGAGTCGATCAGCTGCCTGCTGCTATTCATCTGGTTGTTCTGGATCTGGAATCAACATAAAAACAACCTGCCGGAGGGACGCATTTTCGGAATCTTCATGATTGTGCTGTGGGGTCTTCGTTTTGCCTACGAGTTCCTGAAAGAGCCTCAGGTTGATTTCGAAAACTCATTGCCCTTATATATGGGGCAAATCCTGAGCATCCCGCTGTTCATCGCTGGCGTGTACATCTTGGTGCGTTCGTACCGCATTAAACCTTCGGTAGCAGAAAAAGTCTGATATCACGAATAACTGATTAATCTGGTGTGTAGTGTGGAAGTTGGGTCTACTTTGGGTACTGGCAAGCATCGTAACTTCGGTGCACGCATCGGCACCGGGTGACACGAGCCGCCTGGTCAGAATCAACCGTGTATTGATTGTCGGTAACAAGATCACCCGCGACCGCATAATTCAGCGGGAGCTGAGTGTGAAACCCGGTGATACTCTTCGGTTCTACCAGCTTAAAGCCTTTATTCCGTTGGATCGAAATAAGATTTACAACCTCCGCCTGTTCAACACCGTGGAACTGCGGGCGCTGGAAATAGGACCTGAGCAAGTTGATTTGTTGATTGAAGTAAATGAACGATGGTATACCTTTCCACTTCCCGTTTTTGAACTATCCGACCGAAACTTCAACGAATGGGTCCAGAACTATAATGCCGACCTGAGCCGGGTGAACTACGGATTAAAGCTCTACCAATACAATTTCCGGGGCAGAAACGAGACGTTGAAAATCGGTGCGCAGTTCGGATTTTCGCGAGAGTTTGACTTGAGCTACCGCATCCCCAACCTCGACCGGCAGCAAAAACACGGACTGCGCTTTGACCTGGGGTACAGCGAGCCAAAAAACCTCGCCTATTTCACCAACGACCATAAACTGGAATTCCTCCGTCTTGAACAATCGGTGCGAGTTGCAAGATCGGCCTCGGTCACCTATTCCTACCGAAGAAACTTTTACCAGACACATTCATTTTCAGTCGGCTACCGAAACGCTGACGTAGTCGACACCCTGGCACAACTGAACCCAAACTACTATACCAACGGGGCCACAAAGCAACAATATCTATCCCTTACGTATGCCTTCGACTACAACAGGCAGGATGTGTTCGCGTATCCGCTAAAGGGATTCCGGCTTTTTGCTTTAGTCAAACAAAACGGATTTACCACCGACCGAGGTGTACGCCAGACGGAAGTGAATGTCACCTACGCCCGGTATCTTGATCTGGGTAAGCACTTTTATCTGTCGAACTTCACAGCCGGGTATTGGAGCAATCCGGGCCGCCAACCCTACTCGCTGTATGCTGCGCTCGGATATGGTAACCAGTTTATCCGGGGCTATGAAATCTACGTGGTGGAGGGCAGCCAGTTTCTGATCAACAAAACCACGTTAAAAAAACGCATCTTTTCGCGCACCTGGCGGTGGGAGGCAATGCCGCTTGAGCAGTTCAGGCACTTCCCTTTCTCCGTTTACTGGAAAACCTATGCCGATATTGGCCGGGTCGAAAATTACCCTCAATACCAGGAAGCGCAGATCAATCAGCGCCTTTCAAACCGGTTTCTGGCCGGCTGGGGAACCGGTCTTGATCTCGTGCTCGCCTACGATGCGGTTATCCGGCTGGAGTATACGTTCACGCGCGAATCAACCCGAGGCTTCTTTTTTCACCTGAAGAAGGAATTCTGACGCTGCCCTAGAACGCCCTCGCTCTGTTCTGAAAATCTGAAATTCTCGATCGGGTGTAAACACTCTGCCGGCTGTTTTGTATTTTCAACTCAGTGAAAGTGCTGTTACTGCTCGCCCTGGCTGTGCCCTGCTGGGCACAAAGCGTTAGCACCCTCATGGGTGCCCGTGGCGCTGCCATGGCCTACGCCACCTCAACGCTTTCGGATGAGTGGTCAATTTTTAATAACCCGGCCGGGCTTGCTCTGCTCAGGCAAAAAAGCGTTGCCGTTGCTTACGAGATGTTTCCGGCACTACCGGGCGCCAACCGCATTGGCGCAGCCCTGAACCTCCCCTTGCAGGCAGGTTCAGTTTCAGGCGGACTATTTCGGTTTGGCGATGAACTATACAACGAGCAACTTCTCAGCATAGGGTATGGTCACCAGATCGGTAATACCGCATTGGGTCTGCGGGTCAGCTACATTCAATATCGAACAGCCGGATTCGAAACACGCCAATCGGTGGGTATCACCGCGGGCGGCATAACTCAACTATTACCCACGCTTTGGGTCGGAGCGTATGCGATCAACCTGAATATGCCCAAAATTGGCGAAACACAGGAGAAGATTCCAACCATGTTACTGGCAGGATTGCGTTACCAACCGACTGAACGAGCAATACTGGTAACCGAGATTGAAAAGGACGTTGAGCGCGACTTGATTTGGAAAACGGGCGTTGAATACCAGGTGCACAAAAAGGTTTATGCCCGTACAGGCCTGTGGGTCAATCCATCTGCCGCCTTTCTCGGTATCGGGTTTATGCCCTACCGCCTAAAGGTTGATTATTCATTGCACCATAGTTGGGAACTCGGAACGCGGCATTCGCTGGCTGTCGCGTATTCCATACAACGAAAAAACACACCTGCCCCATGAAACGCTGGCTTTTCATTTGCGTTGTGGCTGTGCCACTGACGGTGGCTGCGCAGGATTACCCCCGAAGAGATATTGATATCGAAAAGCTGGCGGACGATTTTTTTGCCTTGCAGGACCAGGATCTGAATTACCAGGAGTTATACGAAAATTTGTTGCAGCTTCTATCCAACCCGCTTGATCTGAACACCGCTACTGAGGAGCAACTCCGCGCGTTGCTTGTGCTGGACGAACCGGTAGTGCAGAAGATTCTCACCTATCGCGCACAGCAGGGGCCTTTTCTTTCCGTGTACGAGTTGCAGACTGTTCCCGGCCTCACCCGCGATTTGTTTTTAAAGATCATTCCGTTTGTAACCGTGCGCGATGCCACACAGACGATTGATCGGAATCTGTGGCAACGGATGCGGGCTGAGAACAATCACTATCTCATTCTCCGTACCGAACGAGTATTGGAGAAGCGCCTTGGTTTTCTCTCGAGCGATTCATTAAAACGGTTCCAGGGCTCCCGTCAGGACCTTTACATGCGCTATCGGCTGGCTAGGCCGGGCGATTTCAGTTTTGGATTTACCGCGGAGCAAGATGCGGGCGAACCCTTCCAGTGGCAAAGCGGCAAGCAGTATGGATTCGACTTTTTGTCAGCTCATGGTCAGTTGATTAACAAGGGAAGAATCAAAAATCTCATTATCGGAGATTTCCAGGCTCAGTTCGGTCAGGGGCTAACTCTTGGAGGCGCCTTCGGCCTGGGAAAAAATGCCGAGTCGGTGACTACCGTAAGGCGCAGCAACCTCGGCTTTCTTCCCTACACCTCGCTGAATGAAGCCGGCTTTTTCAGAGGTGTTGCCCTTTCGTATGCGGTTCTTCCCAGGTTTACCGTGCATGCGTTTGCCTCCTCGGCACCCCGCGATGCTCAAATACGTGTTGACAATGAATCTGAACTGGGTAACTTTTCATCAATTTACTTCACCGGATTGCATCGATCAAGGCGCGAACTGGACAGCCGGCACAGCCTGCGCGAACAAAATGTGGGCATGATCCTACAAACCCGGATCAATTCTTTTGACGCAGGCATCTACTGGCATCACACCGCCTTTGATTTTCCTCTCCAGCGAAACACGAATTTGTACAATGGGTATTACTTCAACGGGCAACAAAACAACAACTTCGGCTTTTTCGTCAATTACTCGTGGCAAAACTTCGTTCTTTTTTCCGAAGCAGTGCAATCTCTTGGCGCTGGACGCGCACTCACGGGAGGATTGCTAACCAGCGTGAGTTCAAAGGTAGACCTGGCCATGCTCGTGCGGTCGTTTGATCGCGATTATTACAGCTTTTACGCCAACGCTCTAAGTGAGAACAGCACTCCGCAAAACGAAACAGGTTACTACCTGGGAATTAAAGTGACACCCTCGCGAAAGTTTTCGTGGTCGGGGTATATTGATCTTTTCCGCTTTCCCTGGCTTCGCTACAGGTCTTATCAGCCATCAACCGGCCACGAATGGCTTCTGCGATTTAATTGGCAACCAACTCGCCAGATCTTTGTCTTCCTTCAAATGCGGGAAGAGCAGAAAGTGCGTAACCTGTCTCAGGATCTGACGCTGTATGCAGCCCAACCCGGTGTAAAAAGAAACTATTGGATTAATGTAGACTACGGTGATCCCAAAGCCATCCGGTTCAAAAGCCGGGTGCAGTTCAGCGAATATCAACTCAGCGGCACCTCACGCGGCATTGCCGTCATCCAGGATGTAACCGCAAAACTGGGGCGCCTGACGCTCTCAGGGCGATATGCCTTATTTGATACCGATGATTACGATAACCGTCTTTACGTGTATGAGAAAGATGTATGGCTTGCCTTTTCATTTCCGGCCTATTTCGGGGTTGGCGTGCGCCACTACCTCCTGGCGGAGTACAACCTGACCAACCGGATCACGGCCTACCTGCGATGGGCCAAAACCGAGTTCACCGATCGCACGCAAGTCGGTAGCGGCAGCGACCTCATTGATGGAAACGAACGGAATGAAATCAAAGCACAACTGCTTTTTAAACTCTAACTAACTTAAGAACCATGCACGGTATACAACACGTTACTCCCGGAATTCTTCTCGCCCTTGTGGGCGGGTTGATCCTGTTCATAATCGTTTACCGGCTGATTTTCCGAAAGCGCAGGTGAACCGGGCGCCAAAATCCGGCCGGTTAACCCCGGTTTAGACTTTTGGTCGGCCATGTATGAAATCCAGCGAAATTGACCGACTTTTCATGTTCAAACTCGCCAACTTTATGCCCTTAACATTACATCTTGCCATGAGAAGAGTGAACGTTCTCTTTTTTCTAATACTGGTCTTCATGTTACTGCTGTCAGCGGCTTCCATAGCGTTTGCGCAGGTAACGAAAAAACCACTTGAGCTACCCGAGTTCAAAGCAATTTATGTCAACTCCGCCTACACCGTATACCTCAAACAAACCAACAAGCAAGAGGTAATCGTGGAGGCCGACACTGAAATCTTTCAGGCCACCGAGATCAAAGTGGAGAACGGCATCCTGATGGTGAACATCGAACGTAAGCCCGAAAGCCCTAACAAGAGCATTTGGGCCAAGATTGACGACATCAAACTCAGCCCGAACCTGAAGATATATGTAAGCATGAAAAATGTGTACGACTTGCAGGTAAATGGCAGTGGTAAAATTGTTTCAGAAAACTCGATTGCCTCCGATAACCTGACGCTGGCGGTTGCCGGCAGCGGTGCTCTGGATATTGACATCAAAGGAACGACTGTGAAAACCGAGGTCAGCGGATCGGGCTCAATCACCCTGAAAGGTTATGCAACTTCCCTGGATGGCAATCTCAGCGGATCAGGAAGTTTGAAGGGATTTGCATGCGAACTGGAGACTGCGAAGGTGAGGATAAGTGGCTCAGGAAGTGCAGAAATCAACGTTTCAGGCACTTTAGAGGCCCAGGTTTTGGGCAGCGGTACGCTTAAGCACAAGGGAAACACCAAAAATGTTTCGAAAAAGGTGTACGGCTCGGGAACAGTGGAAAGGGCCTATTGACCTTGGAATTGACTTTTTTTCCTATATTTGACGTTTAGTTGATTGAACAGGTCTCTCTTTCGGTACTTTTCTAAGAAGGTGTATTCTAAAGTTGAGATTAGGCAGTTAACAAAACACAGTAAACTTAATTTTCAACTTTAGTACAATGAACATTTATGTTGCTAACATCCCCTGGAAAGCTTCAGAGGATCAGTTACGCGAGCTTTTCAGCCAGTATGGCGAAGTAGCTTCAGCCAAAATCATCATGGATCGTGAAACGCAGCGCAGCCGCGGTTTCGGTTTCGTGGAAATGACCGATGACAGCGCAGCGCGCCAGGCCATCAGCAGCCTTAATGGTGCTGATTTCCTTGGCAAGGCCCTGGTTGTAAACGAGGCACGTCCGCGCGAAGAACGCTCTGGAGGCGGTGGTGGTGGATATCGTAGCGGTGGTGGCGGTGGTTTCCGCAGAGGCGGTTTCAATCGCGAGCAGTAATCGCAGGTTTCTTTGAAAACTCCAAGTCAGGCCAAAAGCCTGACTTTTTTGTTTCATGGCCGCAGTTGCCACTCGCACCAGCTTTCCAACGATCCGATGGGTTGGCCGGGCGGAGGCGTCAATAAGTTGACCGGCTGAAACTCTTCAGGGTCATCTTGAAAAGATTCAATCTGCTGACCCAGATACTCATAGTGTGCGGCCCAGCCTCCTGTCGGTGTCTTCCCTTTTAGCTCCAACTTACCCTTCAACTTTTCCAACTCCGCCTGGGTAATTGCCTTCACCTGGCTTGCTGCATCCTTGTTTCGAATGAGCTTGATCAGGTTTGTCAAAAGTACCTGGTTCACGGTCATTTGAATGGCGCCTTCATAGCCCACCTTTGGGGTTGATAATATGGTTGCATCAATTGCCTGCCCAATCACTTCGGGTAGTCCGGGCAAGGCAGCATCGCGCGAGTTGTATTCCCACAGCCGGTTGGCCCGTGCCGGATTGAGCAACAGCGAAAACGTCATGTCGGCAGCGCTCTCAGCAGCGGACAGTGGATCAAACGTTAACTCAGTTCGGATTTTCACCACCTCCCGGCTGCGCTCATATCCGAGGGGTCGTGGGGGAATCATCTTCAGCGTACTTTCCGGCAACATCAGGTTTTCGGCTTTCACCGTCCTCAGCAGTGCTGCCAGTGCCAGCCGTTGCTCGAAGGCTGGCACAAACTCAGTTACCAGCTGACCATCTCCACGCAACGCATAGCGGTAATTCAGGCCACCGATCACTTTCGCAGCGGCCTCAGTCTGGTAGCGATGAAAAAAGAACATGGGCACCAATACTTCTTCCAACATGGCCATGGGGCGTCCTATGGGTATGTTCTTTTCTCCAAATTCTTTCAGCGCAACGGTACGAATGTCCAGCACGCGGTTGAGCTCTTCGGCAGCATTTTTCCCATTGTCCCACAGGTGAGTATACGGATGCGCACTACCAGCCGGCCGCGCGTCCTGATCACTTAAAAAGGTCAGACCTGCGCGCAAAGAATTTTGAATCAGATCATTCAGTGCTTTGGCTTCATCTACTCCTTTCGGGAAATGCTGATAACCATAAGCAATCGAAACTTTGTCGAACACCCCGATTTTGTCATCGTATGCTCCGGCAAGATCAATTTTCCCGCCCGTGAGCTTCACCAATGGATGCGGATAATCCATAACCGAGGAACGTCCTTCGGAACTGGATGAGTAGGCATGGGCGAGCCCAAGTGTGTGCCCTACTTCGTGGGCAGCCAACTGTTTGAGTCGGTTCAGCGCCATTTGCTCCATTTCTTTGGAGACAGGCTTACCTTCTTCATACGGAGCTAAAAGACCCTCGGCAATCAAAAAATCCTGCCGAACGCGGAGTGACCCTAACACCACGTGGCCCTTCAAAATCTCGCCTGTACGCGGATCAGTGATGCCTCCCCCATAGGACCACCCACGGGTGGAGCGATGAACCCAGTTAATCATGTTGTACCGCACATCCATCGGGTCGGCATCCTCCGGTAGTAATTTTACCTGAAATGCATTCTTATACCCCGCAGCTTCAAACGCCTGATTCCACCAACTGGCTCCCTCCATTAATGCCGACCGAATGGGCTCAGGCGCACCCGGGTCCATATAATAAATGATAGGCTTAACTGCCTCGCTGAGGGCTGCACTGGGGTCTTTCTTCTCCAACCGATGGCGGGTGATGAATCGCTTCTCTAGTGGCTCATGAATGGGCGTGGCGTAGTCGTAATAGCTGGTTGAAAAATAGCCGGCACGCGGGTCAAAGGCGCGGGGCGAATAGCCATTGTCTGGAAGTTGAATGAACGAAAAGTGCTCACGCACGGTAACAGCGGAGGGTGTTGGAGTAACCGATCGGATATACTCGCCCGCAGGCTGACCGGTAAACGTGAGCGTTACTTCCCACTCTGTGTTCATTGGAAAATTTTTCGTGCGTGGCTGATAGAAGGCCGAGCGACTTTTGTCCAGCGTATAACTGCCTTGTTGCGTGCCGCGCAGGCGCCCGACCACATCGTGCACATCCTGAAGGAAAAAATCAGTGGCATCCACCAGCAGCCGGCTATTTTCTTCAGCAGAAATGGTAAAGCCCCATAAAACCGATTGCGCAAATGACTCCAGCAAAGCCTTTCGCTCTGCAGAATCGTTACTGTTGGCGCGAAACAGATAATTCAGTTCAACCAATAGCAGTTTATTTCCTCTCCTCTCAAACTTTACCACGCGTTCGCGGCCCAATTGATTTCGATCGAGCCCGATGTCGTTTGATCCGATACCTGCCGTCAATGACTCGACATACAGAAATTCGGTATCCAGTTTATCGACTACGAGATGAACCCTGTCCTGCTTATCATCATAATAAAAAGTGAAAAAACCTTCATGTTTTGCCATGCCGTTTGTCTTACCGGAAATACCGCCAGGCACTGGTGCCACAGGAGGAGCGATGTCGTCTTTTTTCTTTTTCTGAGCGATGGCTGCCAGTGCAGCGAGGCATAAAG
>JBKCJM010000023.1:0-50003 GCA_046301755.1 Cyclobacteriaceae bacterium | reverse complement strand
GTTCTTTACTCCAATGTGCTGGTCGTGCTCCTGCTCATCGTGCCGCTCAACATTCGCTTCCGCTCGGGCTATCAGATGTTGGTGAGGTGGATATTCATCGTTGTCAACGGCATCATGTTCGCCATTAACACTGCGGATTTTATTTACTACCGCTTTACGCTGCGCAGAACCACGTTAACCGTACTCGACCAGTTTGAAAATGAACAAAACCTGGGGTTGCTGTTTGGCCGGTTCCTGATCGATTACTGGTATGCCGTTCTGTTCTGGCTGTTCTTAATGGTAGTGCTGGTATTTCCGGGCCGATCCATCCGGCTCGAAGGCCCCCAGGTAAAAAGCAAATGGCTTTTGTATGGCGGAGGGACTGGGCTGATGTTACTGAGCATAGGTCTGTTCGTGGGTGGCGTGCGGGGCGGGTTTGCCAACAGCACCCGGCCGATCACCATCAGCAATGCGGCTGCCTATGCCACCCAGCCGCAAGATGTGCACCTGGTGCTCAATACTCCGTTTGCGCTTATGCGCTCGGCCCGCGCCAACGTCATTCGTAAAGTTGAGTATTTCGCCACGGAAGAGGAACTGAACAGCGTGTTTAATCCGGTGGTTGTGCCGCGCGACTCGGCCGTGTTTCGCCCGATGAATGTCGTGGTGATTATCCTCTAGAGCTTTTCCAAAGAGTTTGTGTGAGCCTTCAACCGCGATGGCTCCATACCCAACTACCAGGGCTACACGCCCTTTCTCGATTCACTCATTTCAGTTTCCCGTTCGTATCGGTACAGCATGGCCAACGGCCGCAAGTCGATCGATGCAATGCCTTCGGTGTTGGCCAGCATTCCGTCTATCGAGGTGTCCTTTGTACTATCGCACTATTCCAATAATCCGGTTAACGGAATGGCCGAACTCTTGCAACGCAAAGGTTACTACACGGCTTTTTTCCACGGTGCGCCTAACGGCTCCATGGGCTTCGATGCCTTTGCCAATATGAGCGGGTTTCAGCATTACTTCGGCAAGGATGAATACGGAAACGATGATGACTTTGATGGGTATTGGGGAATCTGGGATCATAAATTCCTCGGGTACTTCGCAGATCAGATGAACACGTTTCAACAGCCGTTCATGACGTCCGTCTTCACCACGTCCTCCCATCATCCCTACATTATTCCGGAGGAGTTGGCCGGGAAGTTCCCGGAAGGATCGAAACCGATATACAAAACAATAGCCTATGCCGATTATGCGTTGCGGCAGTTTTTTCAAAAAGCTTCGCGGATGCCCTGGTTCGCCAATACCCTGTTTGTCATTACGGCCGACCATGCCTCAGCTGAAATCATGTATGAACCGTACAACACGGCATGGGGCTATTTTGCTGTTCCTGTTTTTTTCTACCAGCCGGGCTGGAAGGACGTTGGCATGAGCCCGGAGATCATTCAGCAGATCGACATTATGCCTACGGTGCTGAGCTATCTGCACTACGATGAGCCCTACATCGCGTTTGGGCGCAACGTGTTTGATTCGAAAACGCGGCCGTTTGCGTTTAATTACCTCAACAACGCCTACCAGCTTTTTGAAGGGCCCTATCTGCTGTTGTTTGATGGCACACGCGCAACGGCTTTATACAATTTCCAGCAGGATGTCGTGTTGTCGCGCAACATATTGGACGCCAATCCGGACATCGCGCGGGGCATGGAAACGCGGTTGAAAGGATTCATCCAGCACTACAACAACCGCATGGTAGATAATCAACTGACCCTGCCGGCCACCGCCAGCAAGGGTTCACCGTAAGCCGGCCAGAAATTCGAAGTACGTTGGATCGTTAGCGAATGGCAATACCCAACTGGATCAGCACCATGTTGGTGTCACTGGTGGCGGTGTCGTAAGTGACGTACCCATTATCCACCTTTACGCTGCCGCGTTTCACGTAGGTGGTATCATCGCCCCACAGGTATTGCACACGCAAGGTGAAAGATGGATTGTGGAAGCCATTTGAATTAAGTGGTTTGCGCGCGAAAAAGCCTACACCAATACCATAGCCCAGTCCCGTATCGTTAGTTGTGTTGATCACCTCGGGCTGGTCGTCATTTAAGATGATATCGAAGGCATTCTTGTCGATTTTAGTTCGCGTGTTAAAGATTTTGGCCCCAACCTGTCCATCAACAAAGGGAGTGAAGCCGGCCGTCTTTTGATTCAGCAGAAATCGCACCGAAGGCGCAATGCTGTAATAGTTAAACGTAGTCTTGTAGGGCGGCACCGTGGTGGAGCCGTCCTGCTTGTCGCGGCCAAAGGTGAGGTAGGAAAAGTCTATGCCGGGATAAAAGGGCGAGGCGCCCCGCTTTCCCTTGGGATTAAATAGGATCTGCGTACCTATGCCAGCGCCTGCGCCCCCGTTGGGGTTATCAATGGCAGCTTTAAATGACGAAGAAGGGATGCTCACGTTCGCATACACCGACACAATTACTTGTTCGGGCGCGGACGGTTGGGTTTCGTCCTGTGCGCGGGTAATCAGCGAAGATGAAACAAAAGCAATCAGGAGTATGGAGCGGATCATCAGGCAAGGCGGATCATCAGGCAAGGTTGTGATACACGTTTTGCACGTCATCATCCTCTTCCAATGCGCCAATACATTCCATTACTTCATCTTGTTCCGCTTCGCTTAGCTCTTTGGTGGTGGTAGGGATGTATTGTAACGTGGAACTGCCGGCTTCCAGTTTCTTGGCTTCCAGGAATTTCTGCATCGTTCCGAAGTCAGCAAACTTGGTGTACACGATAATTTCATCTTCATCGCGCTGAATGTCTTCCGCCCCGCCATCGATAAGATCCAATTCCCATTCATCAAGATTGAGTTTGGCCGGATCGAACTTGAACACACCCTTGCGCTCGAACATGAACGACACCGAACCGGAGTTGCCCATGTTGCCACCATTCTTGGAGAAATGCAGGCGAATGTTGGCCACGGTGCGGGTGGGGTTATCGGTGGCACACTCAACCAGCACCGGCACGCCATGCGGGGCATAGCCCTCATACACCACTTCCTGGAAGTCTTTTTCTTCTTTTGACGAAGCGCGCTTAATGGCCGACTCCACCCGGTCCTTCGGCATGTTTACCCCTTTGGCGTTCTGAATGGCCAAGCGGAGGCGTGGGTTATTGTCGGGGTTTGGGCCGCCTTGTTTTACGGCAATAGCAATGTCTTTTCCAATGCGGGTGAACGCCTTCGCCATCTTGTCGAAGCGGGCGAACATCTTGTGTTTACGCTTTTCAAAAATACGTCCCATAGTGGCTTAATTCGGGCCGTAAAATTAGAAAAAGGGCTCAAACTGGAAACTACAGTTCCGCAGCGGTGAAGGTATCGCCCTGGGCCGGATCACCCGTGTCAAAACCCTTTCTAAACCAGCGCATGCGCTGCTCAGAAGTGCCGTGCGTGAACGAATCGGGCACTACATATCCCTGAAATTGCTTTTGCAGGCGGTCGTCACCAATGGCGGAGGCCGCATTGAGCGCTTCTTCAAGGTCGCCCGGATCGAGAAACGGATTCATTTGCTGCGCATGGTGCGCCCACACGCCCGCCAGAAAATCAGCTTGCAACTCCAGCTTTACGGATAGCTGATTGTATTCTTCCTCGCCCACCCGGTTGCGCATGCCGTGTACTTTGTCTGTAATGCCGAGGAGGTGCTGCAGGTGATGGCCCACTTCGTGGGCAATAACATACGCCTGTGCAAAATCACCGGGCGCGTTGAGTTTGCTTTTCAACTCCTCGTAAAAAGCCAGGTCGATGTACACTTTTTCATCACCCGGGCAATAGAACGGGCCCGAGGCAGAACTGGCCATGCCGCAGGCGGACTCCACCTGGTTGGTGAACAGCACCAACGTGGGTTCGCGATAGTCGCTTTTTATTTGGCTCCAAACGTCCTCAGTGCTTGCCAGCACAGTTTTAACAAAGGCCGCCAGTTCTTCCTCCTCAGCCGAGGCAACGTAGGGTGTTGTTTGCTCAATTGTATAATCGCTGCCTCCGGCCTGTTGCAGCAGGCTGAGCGGATTGGTGCCCGTGAGCCAGCTGATGATGAGGATGATAACAATGGTGCCCAGGCCACCCTTGGTCAGGATTCCGCCCGGCAGGCGGCCACCGCCTCCTGTTCCCGCGCCTCTGCGGTCTTCCACGTTATCGCTTTGTCTTCTTCCGCGCCACTGCATACTTGTAGAGATTTTGGAAACGAAAGGTACGAAGTGCCGGTGACATCAAGATGTGCATAACCTGGTTGAAAAGTTGTGCATTACTTTTTTTGAAAATAGTTGTGTTGATATATCAGTCAACATACCTTCATATCACTATTTGATCGCTGACGGATTTATCCGCTGCGCAGAAAAACAAAGGGTTGTTTTCTACGGAAAGCGATCTGCAAAAAGTCTGCGGGGTAAGGATAGTGTGATCAGGAAGCGCCTTAACGGGCAAGCTGCTGACCACACGAGGTCAACGCGCGAATGCCGCAGGGCAGGAGAGGCAGGTGTCAGTCCGAATCAGGAGCAGATAGGGTTATTCTTCGGCTACGGTCGAGCGAATAGCGAGACGGGAACAATCAAGCAATTGATTCGTTCCCGTTTCTTTTTGTATGTATTGGAGTGAGAGTAACCCGCTCACACATCGGCAATCATTTGCCTTGGAGCTGTAGCTGCTTGTGGTGGAATACATACGAGAGTCCGCCAAACAGAAAGGGCAAAATCATCATCAGCATGAGCGGATCAAACCCGCCAGCCATCAGACCAGAGTATACGGCACCCACCAGATCGAAAAACATGCCGGCATAGGCCCACTCTTTCAGGCGCGGGAAGCCCGGCACCAGCAGGACGATAATGCCCAGCAGCTTGGCTACGCCCAGGAAGGGCAGCAGGTAAAGCGGGTAACCCAACTGCTTGAACACATCTACCCACTCGGGCTCGGACAGGATGTTGCCGATTGAACCCGGCAGCATGAAAAGGCAGAAGATTCCGGTAAAGACCCAGAACAAGATGGTGGTGCGTTTGGCAGGGGTTGACATTAGGGTGGGGTTGGGGTGCAAAGATGAGTGAATTTCTGATTTACACCGGAGTGATCGTGCTGAGAATTCTAAGGCTCTTCTACTTGTTGCTCGCCAGAAGACAACAGTGCGGTTCTTAGCGATTGATTGACTTTTCAATCAAACTGAGAGACTCTTTTAACTCTGATTGTATCGTCTTTAAAAGATGCACTTCATCCCTTCTCCATACGTAGACGTATGTTAAGTGACTTTCCACTTCCCGGTCATTAAACAGTTCTTTATAAGATGAAGGAAATTTACTTATTTCCACCTCAGGAAAACCAAGGAGCCTTACCCTATTTCGTTGACTGACAAATCGACTTACGCTTGGAACGTATTGATCTCTCATAAAATTCCGGAGAAATAAGCTGATTGCTTGCGCATTTTTTGTGCTTTCTTCAAAACTCGTAATAAATAGTTTGATCTGTTCGTCTTTAATTATGTCAATCTTCCCGGTGGCTTTAATAGAGTTTAAAATGCTTACCTTAGGTTCAAAAGACCAAGCCCATTGCACGGCTCCGAAAAGTGAGTCAAGTTCTTTTGAACTGTATTTTTGAAAATCATCATTATAGATTTCTAACAGCTTGTAAGAGGCATCGCGGGAAATTTCCTGGTAATGAATTACCGTAGATAGGAAATTGTAATTGGCATTCATTTCTTTGCTTAACGAGGTCAGAAAAATTTGCTCAACTGATTTTTCTTTCCTGGCTTCGTTCCAGTCATTAATCATGACCGCTACCAAGATGCCAATAACTACCAGTGCTACTTCAAGAACGGCATAAGATGCGTATCGTTTTAGCGTCTCGCCTTTTATGGCTGATAGCTTTTTAATTATTCGCATTGGCTTCCGACTTCACGAATTTAGCAAAAAGATCACTTCCTGCTCCGGGGCGGGAAGTGCCGAAGGGCAAGTTTGATACCCTTTCGAATATTGGTTTCCGATAAATCGGGTGAGGGTTCAAGGTAACCATGGGCGTTGCTCTGCCATACTACAGCGCCAAGCTGGCGGTCGGCCAGGTGCACGGTAATCGTGCCGCTGAGCAAGGTTACCTCCCGCATTTTTGGGAAACCCATGGAGTATACCACGTCCTCGCTTTGGTTTTCCGTTACCGTTAGCTTTTCGTCCTGCATGGCCACCTGGAAGCCAACCATCAGATCGGGTGACTGGTCGTCATACCGCATTCCCTTTTTTTCCAGCACCGCTACGAGTGCGGTTTTTACGCGCTCGCGCACAGTGGCATCCTGCAGGTAGGCAGGACCTGTCACTTCAAACTCGCAGCCTTTCAGCCAGCAGAAGGTTTTATACTTGGAGAAGTCTACTGTAGGGTCGTAGGCTTGATGCACGCGGGCAGTTGAGCAGCCCAACATACCCACCAGGGCGGCAAAAGTCCATAGATTTTTCATGCCGGTAAGGTAGCCCCGATCACGGGGCCCCGGCAATGACGTTGGTCAGGTTCTTCAGGCCAGTTCGCGCAGGTCAACGGGCACCACGCGGCTTACGCCTTTCTCAACCATGGTAATACCGTAAATCACATCGGTGCTCGTCATGGTGCGCTTGTTGTGCGTCACAATGATGAACTGCGAGTCGCGGCTAAAGGTGCGAATGATGTTGTTGAACTTGTCGATGTTGGCATCGTCCAGCGGGGCATCCACTTCATCGAAAATACAGAAGGGGGCCGGCTTCAACAGGTACATGGCAAACAGCAGAGCCGTGGCCGTGAGTGTTTTTTCACCACCCGAGAGCTGGTTGATCGTCAGCGGCCGCTTGCCCTTCGGCTTGGCGATGATGTCAATATCGGACTCCAGCGGTTTGGACGGGTCAATCAGTTTCAGGTCGCAGATGTCGCCATCGGTAAACAGCGATTGAAACACGTTGATGAAGTGCTCCTTGATTTTCATGAACGCATCCATGAACGTTTGGCTCGCTACCTGCTCAATCTCGGCAATGGTGCTGAACAGCGACTCTTTTGCTTTCAGCAAATCGTCTTTCTGGGCGTTGATGAAATCGTTGCGTTGTTTGATTTCGGTGTACGCTTCCATGGCCATCGGGTTGATGGGTCCCATGTTATCGAGCCGCTCGCGGATGCGCTGCACCTGTTCGCGCAGTTTCTCTTCATCGGCCTTAGCCAGCGCCTCTGTTTCCTCGGGGGTAGCCTGGCCGGTAACTGTATCAAGGTCAATGTTGAACTCCACGTTAAGGCGTTCCTTCACCGAGTTCAGTTGCAGCTTGCTTTCGTTGAGCTGGTTTTGCAGTTCCATGAGCACCGAGTCGATGTTCTGACGCTGGTGGCTGATTTCGCGCAGGTCTTTTTCAAACTGGTCGATTTCGCCACGGCCGCTGTAGTATTCTTTCTCGGCTTCGCTCAGGCCTTTTTCCAGTTCTTCTTTTTCGGCATAAAGGCCGACCAGGTCGTTGTCCTGACTCACGGCCTGCTCGGAAGTGGTGCGGATTTCTTCTTCGTTGCGGGCCAGCTCTTCAGAGTTGATGCCGATGCGCTGCGTGCTCTGCTCGAGCGATTCCTGCTTGAAGCGAATCTCCTGGTCGATGCTCTTCACCCGGTTTTCCTGCTGGTGGAAGAAAATGTTCTGCTCGTTATAGGCAGCCGACTTCTGCCCCAGAATGTCGCTCTGGCTGTTGTAGTCAAGGTTGGTGGCGCTGAGCTTCTCTTCCTGTGTCATCACATCGTGCAGGGCCAGTTGTGCTTTGGGCTTCAGGTCGTCCAGTTCGCGCAGCAGGGCGTCTACCTTTTCCAGGATGTCCTCTTTGCGCAGGTCGGCCGTGCTCAGCATTTGTGAGAACTGCTCCTTCTTTGTTTTGATGGAGATGTACTCGTCATTCACCTGGCGGATGGCGCTCAGAGCCTCGTCAATCTGCTGCTTGAGCGTGTGATTGCGCAGCCGCTCGAGCTCGCGCTGGCGGTCCACCAGTGAGTAGCGAATGCTGTCGAGTTTTTGGGAGAGCTCCTTGATCTCGCGGTCCAGTTTTTCCAGGTTCTTGGCGCGACCGATTTTCTTGCCTTCGAATAACCCGACCGAGCCGCCCGAGACGCTGAACTTTCTACGCGTTACGTTGCCACTCTTGGTGATGAAGATGTTGTCGTCACCAGCTGGTATCTGCTTCATATCGCCATCGAACACATACACGCGGTCGAGGATGTAGGCCATCAGCTTGGTGTAGCGCGGGTCAAATTCGATAATCTGCGTAGCCGGGAACGCGTTGGGGTACATCTGAATGTTCGAAGGCTGAAACTTCTCGAACGAATCGAGGATGAAGAAATTCGCCTTTCCCTTGCTGGCTTCACTCAGGATGTTAATCGCCTGGTACGCTTCAGCTTCGTGCTCCACAATGTAGTAGTTGAGCAGCGGCTCCAGATAGTTTTCAATAGCCACCCGATATTCTTCGCTGGTGGAGATGATGTCGGAGAGGAGGGGAGCGTTTTTGGTCCACTCCACATTTTTCTTCAGGAACTTGATGGCCTCAGGGAAGCCTTCGAGGTTTTCCACGAGTGACTTGGTGAGCTGAAACTCATTTTGACGGGCATCGAGTTTGCGGCCCGTCTCGGTAAGCTCTTCGCGTATCATGTCGATCGTTTTTTCGATGGACGCGATGCGCGCGGTGGTTTCTTCTTCTTCGTGCTTCAGTTTTTCGAGGTACGCGTTTTTCTCACCCGTTTCCTGTTGCAGTACCACCAGTTTCTTTTCGAACTCAGCCAGGCTCTCGCTTTGCTGGTTGGTGTCGCTGGCGGTTCGCTCCAATTCCTGTCGGAAGGAGGCTACCTGTATCTCGCGGATTTCAACTGCCTTGTTAATCTGGAACGATTCTTCCTGGCGGGCGCGCAGTAACTGGCGCAGCGCATCGGCTTCTCCCTGCAAGGTGTAGGTGGTGGCCTTCTGACCTTCGTAGTCGAGGCGCAGGGCTTCTACCCGGGCGGCAATGTCATCCAATATCTGCTGGGCCGAGCCGCGTTCGGCTTCCAGGCTTTGGATGCTGAAGCGCGCGCGTTCGTTGCTCTTCTTGTCCTGGTCAATCTGGTCGCGCAGGTTGTTCACGCGGTCGTTGAGGAAGCGAAGGCGTTCGTTCTTCAGTTGCTTCTCGCTCTCAAACTGCCGGATTTTCCCCACGTGGTCGTTGATGGTCTTCTGCCGGGTCGAAAGCGTTTTCTCTTTCAACAGCAACTCGGCCTTTGCCTTTTCAATCGAGGCTTCGTGGTCGGCTACCTGGGCGGTGAGCTGGGTCTTGCGGTCGTTTTCTGCCTCTACCTGCTTTTGAATGGTCGTGAATGTCTCTTTCTGTTTTTGCACCACCACCTTGGCGAGTTGAATGCTCTTCTCTTTGTATTCTTCCTTAATGCGGTAGTAGGTCTCGGTCTGCTTGGCCTGCTTCTCCAGGCTCTTCATGTTTTTCTCAATCTCGAAGAGCAGATCTTCTACGCGTTCCAGGTCGGCATCGGTGTCTTCGAGTTTGCGCAAGGTTTCTTTTTTGCGCTTTTTGAATTTCGAAATCCCGGCTGCTTCCTCGAAGAGACTCCTCCGGCTGTTGTCGCGGTCGTTGAGCAGATCATCCACCATGCCCAATTCAATAATGGCATAGCTGTTAGACGCCACACCGGTATCGAGAAAGAGGTTGGTGATGTCCTTGAGGCGGCACTCCACCCCGTTTAACAAATACTCGCTATCGCCCGTGCGGTATAACCTGCGCGTGATGGTAACCTGTGCGTATTCGGTAGGCAGTAAGTTCTTGGTGTTGTTGATGGTGAGCGAAACTTCGGCCATCTGCTGGGCCGGGCGCCCGCTCGTGCCGTTGAAGATCACGTTCTCCATTTTTTCGGAACGGAGTGCGCTGGTCTTTTGCTCGCCCAACACCCAGCGGATCGAATCGACAACGTTCGATTTACCGCAGCCGTTGGGGCCTACAATGCCGGTAATCCCCTCGTCAAAATTGATGATGACCTTGTCTGCAAAGCTCTTGAAGCCTTTGATCTCCAGTTTCGATAATTGCATGTTCGCCTAAAGTAGTAGTGGTTGTTCGGTTTGCGGCTTTCGCAGTGAAAATCCCCAAAACAAAGTCGGCAAAGATAAACGGGCAGGGTACATTTGAAAAGCCAACTGTGCGCAATTCATCCACAAAATCATCAACCCGCGAGTCATCTAATTTTGTATCTTTCGCCCGATGGATTCAATCTGGATTTACATCATTATCGCGGTGGTTTCGTGGTTGGTGCAGGCCAACAACAAGCGAAAGAAGCAGCAGGAAGAGGAGCGCAGGCGCCAGCAGCCTACGTATGAGCCTGATTCTCCGACCCCTAAGCCAATGTCCTTCGAGGATTTGTTGCGCGAGATCCAGGCAGGCAAAACGCCAACTACACAGGCACCTCCGCCCGCCCCGGCCAAGCCCGTGCTGGCCGACACCTGGGAGCAGGACTATGATGACGAGATAGAGGACGAGATTAAGCCGTTGGAGACGGAAAAGCCACTCGAGCGTGCAGACTACTCCTATCAAAACCAGGATGAAATCTATCAAACCTACGAAAAGGCTAAAGCGGATGCCTTTCAGCGGGCCTCACTGGAAGAAACGATGAAGGTGGGGGACACCGTTGTGAGGTATGGCCAGTTCAAAGCGTACGAGAAAAGGAAGGCCGCCTCTCCGGCCGCAGATATTTTAAAGGAGTTGCGCAGTCCACAAGGGGTTAAGAAGGCAGTTATTCTCAGCGAAATACTTGCGCCAAAATTCAAGTAACGATAAGGTCAAAGGTTGGAAAGAAATTCCAGTGTGTTCACCCCGTCCGAGTAATCGGTAAGCCCGGGGCATTGGGCATCACCAAAGGGAAAACTTCCCGCGTACCAGCCTTGTGCACTCACCACACATTGTAGTTTGTCGGCAGCAGCGGCCAGTTTACTCCGCAGATCGGGCTGGTCGGTATAACGCTCAATGTAGAGCACGGTAATAGGCGACACCAGCGCACCACTCTCCACGAGCAGGTTGTACCCCGTGTCAAGAAAAGGTTGCTGATTAACCAGCATGATCGCTTTCTGGTAGTCGTAGTTGTTGGCCCACTTGTGGTGATTGCCGATCTCCTGAAACGAAGCCCACGCGGGTGGCAGCGTATCGAGATCAAATTCTTCCGGTATGAACAACTTGGAGACGTTGCGGCACCCAAGGCCAAAGTAGCTGAAAATATCATGGCCTAGCTTAGTGAGTTCATGGGGCGTCTCGCTGCCCTGCAACACCGCTACGGCCGTCCGGTTTTTGCGAATGATGTGCGGTTTGGTCCGGAAGTAGTATTCAAAATACCGGGCGGTGTTGTTGCTGCCGGTGGCAATAACAGCATCTACTTCATTCAGGCGCTCGGCAATCATGATCCGGTTCGCCCATCGCGCATCGATGTCGGTGAGTTGTGCGATGACCCACCTCATCAGGGTGCTGTCCTGCGAGCTGAGCTTGGCTGCGAGGCGATGGCCGCTGACGAGCACAGTCAGCAGATCGTGGAAGCCCACCAGAGGAATGTTGCCCGCCATTACAACGCCCACCAGCCTTGGGTTTGATGTTTCGGGCAGCCCGGCCGTCCAGCGGGTGAGCGCGGTCGGGTCGAGGTATTTGCGGAGGCCGGCCAGGGCGAGGTCAACCGACTGGGGTGTAAACCATGGATTCTCACCAGCTGCCTGACTATGGAGCTGGAGAAGCGTATCCTCCGGTAGTTGGCGAAGACGCTCACCGAGGGTCGAAAAAGCTTGAATACGATCAGCCAGCAGCATTTTTTGAAAACTTTTGTTGAACCACCGTTGTTTGATCAGTGACCCTTTCCGTGGTATTTTTGCCGCGAAGTTATCAGGAATAAGACGAATAAGACGTTACGTAGCCTATGGCGATCAAAATAACAGACGAGTGTATCAACTGCGGAGCCTGCGAGCCCGAGTGCCCCAATACGGCCATTTATGAAGGTGGCCGCGATTGGAACTGGGCAGGCGGTACCGCGCTGACGGAGGTTGAAATGGAAGACGGAACGCGGGTGGATGCCAAGGCATCCCAAACTCCGGTTTCCAATGAATTCTATTACATCGTTACTGGCAAGTGTACGGAGTGCACAGGATTTCACGAGGAGCCTCAGTGCGCAGCCGTGTGCCCGGTCGATTGCTGCGTGCCCGATCCGGATAACGTAGAAACCAAAGAAGAGCTGCAGGCCAAGAAGGCGTGGCTGCACAACGAACAGCTACAGGCGTAATCTCAATTTAAAATTCAGAAGTGCGAATTTTGAATCGGTCACTTCATCCTTCCCCGCTTGATCAGGTAGGATTGTAACACCGTGACATAGTCTTCGCGTGCATTCACGGGAATAAAATCAATTTTTAACTGGGTGCACCGCAGCCGCAGCGACTGGTGAAATGCGCTCAGCTCGGTCACGAACTTATCGCGTATTTCCACCGGGTTCAGCTTCAGCCGTTCGCCACTTTCCAGGTCGATGAATTCATGAGGTCGGTCGGTGAAGTTGAAGTTCATCTCCGTTTCATGGTCGGTGACGTGAAACAGCAGCACCTCATGGCGATTATGCTTGAGGTGTTGCAGCGCCTTGAAGAGTTCATCCTGGTTTTCGGCCTGATCGAACATGTCGCTGAAGATGATCACGAGCGACCTGCGGTGTGTCTTTTCGGCAATCTCATGTAGTACGTTGGCCACATTCGTGGGGCGTAGGTGTTGTGCGCCTTGTTGTACCCGGTTTTCCAAAATCTTAAAGATCTTGTTCAGGTGCGTAGCGGCTGACTTGATGGGCGTGTACTCCTCAACCTTGTCGGAGAACCAGCACACCCCAACGGCATCGCGCTGTTTGTGCAGCAGGTAGTCGAGCGCACCCGCGGCCTGCACGCTGAATCTCAATTTGGCCAGAGTTTCCTTTGGGTAGTACATGGACGGGGAACCATCCACCACGAGCAGGCAGCGAAGGTTGGTTTCTTCCTCATATTGTTTGGTGTACAACCGGTCGGTGCGGGCGTATACTTTCCAGTCGATGTAGCGGGTGCTCTGCCCTTCGTTGTAGAGCCGGTGCTCGGCAAATTCAACGGAAAATCCGTGGTAGGGCGACTTGTGTAAGCCCGTAATAAACCCTTCCACCAGTTGGCGGGCCAACAGCTCCAGGTTGCCGGTTTGCCGAAGGTCGTTGATCGCAGGCATGAGTGTGCAAAATGCTAAAAAGCGTCCTCACTTGGTGTGTGGAAGGCGTCTAAACAGGCCCGATTTTCTATAATTTATTTACCCGGATTTGGAATAAACTGCCAAAGTACTACCTTCGAAATCACCTAAACCTAACAAACACCTAAACCTAAACCTCTAAGTACGTGGAAGAGCAAAAAAACGGGAGGGATGAAATCTATTCCTCCAAAGTGAAGGCCGGCAAGCGCACGTATTTCTTCGATGTCAAGTCAACCCGCTCAAATGACTACTACGTGACGATCACAGAAAGCAAGAAGCGCTACAACAAGGATGACGAAGGATTCGTGTATGAGAAGCACAAAATCTTCCTGTACAAGGAGGATTTCCACAAATTCGTGGAGGCCCTGAACAACACCGTCAACCATGTGAAGCACGACCTGATGCCGGGGGTCGACTTTTCGCAGTTTGAGCACCCGCGCGAGGAAATGGCCGAGGAAGCAAAAACCGCTTCGGCCGATGCCTCCGAGCTGAAGTGGGATTAACCCCGCAGGCAACAGCACTCTCTACCTAAACCTTAATGAGAGCAACCCTCGCTGGCTTCGGCTGGCGGGGGTTTGTCTTTTCAAGCGGCCTTTTTGGGGTCGTTGCTTGGCATTTGTCGGTATCCCCGTACTTTTGCGCCCTGAAAAATTGAGCTATGGGTCTAAAATGCGGTATTGTCGGTCTTCCCAACGTGGGCAAATCCACTCTTTTCAATGCGCTCTCCAACAACAAGGCAGAGGCGGCCAACTTTCCGTTTTGCACCATTGAGCCCAATGTGGGCGTGATTGCTGTACCGGACGAACGCCTGCGCATACTCGAACAACTGGTGAATCCGCAAAAAGTGGTGGCAACCACGTTTGAGTTTGTGGACATCGCGGGCCTGGTGAAAGGGGCCAGCAAAGGTGAGGGTCTGGGCAACCAGTTTCTGGCCAACATTCGCGAAGTGGATGCCATTGCACACGTGGTGCGGTGTTTCGAAAACGACAACATCATTCACGTAGACGGCCGGGTGAACCCCGTGGCTGACAAGGAGATCATTGACACCGAATTGCAGTTAAAGGACCTGGAGTCGGTGGAGAAAAAGATCGCCAAAGTAGAACGGGCTGCCAGGAGTGGAGACGTCAAAATGAAAAAGGAACTCACCACGCTTCAAACGTACCAGCAGGCATTGCTGTCGGGCAAGAACGCCAGATCCGTTCAAATGGATGCCGAAGACAAGAAGGCGATTGAAGACCTGCAGTTACTCACCGATAAGCCGGTGATTTACGTGGCCAATGTAGATGAAGCTTCGATCCACACCGGCAACCAATACGTGGAGGCCCTGAAGGAAAATGTAAAAAGTGAGGGAGCCGATGTGGTGATGGTCTGCGCAGCCATCGAGGCCCAGATTGCCGAGCTGGAGACCCCGGAAGATCGGCAGGTGTTTCTTGAGGAGTACGGCCTCACCGAGTCAGGCCTGAACAAACTGGTGCATGCCGCCTACCACATGCTGGACCTGATCACCTACTTTACAGCCGGGGAGAAAGAGGTTAGGGCGTGGACCATCCACCGCGGGTGGCGGGCGCCCCAGGCGGCAGGGGTTATTCACACCGATTTTGAAAAAGGCTTTATCCGAGCTGAGGTTATTAAACTATCTGATTATCAGAAGTATAAAACTGAGGCTGGCTGCCGCGAGGCAGGCAAGCTGGCCGTGGAAGGCAAAGAGTATGTCGTTGAGGATGGGGATATTATGCATTTCCGCTTCAATGTTTAACCCAGCCACTTAAAATTTTCCTTTCGCTACTTGGATTGATATATCTGATTTTGTGTACTTTAGCTGCCCGCTACGTCCATATTTTTTAGCGGAACCCGGCCGGAACATTTTTTTAGATCGTATCATCCGTGAGAACACGTTTTGTTTTTCAGTTGAAGAATAGAGGGGCTTACGTTCCTTTTCACCATCAGTTCATCCTGGCGCAAACCATTAAGGGTTTGATCATGCTGGGCAAACGCCCGGAGTATTTTCAGTTTACCGAATACAACTTCAGCGGCCTGAAAGGCCAGACGAAAATCAGCCGAAAAGGACTGCACTTTTATTCTGCGCGGGTTACGTTGGTGTTCTCCACCTCCAACGAGGATTTTCTTAAATTCCTGTTGGGTGTACTCTTCGAGCAAAAGGAGTTGACGATCGGAAATCTTCAGCTTATCCCCGAGTCAGCCGAACCCGAAGAGGCGGTGACCGTGGGCGAGTCGATGCGCTACCTCTGCATTTCTCCCCTTGTGCTGGTGCCTGCCTCCTTCAACGATGAGAGCGGCAAGCGGTTTATCCAACCCGAAGCAGACGAATTCAGCGACCTGCTCTACGAGAATACCATTACACGGATGGAGAACAGCAACCGGTTTTCGGCCGAGCAGCTCGCCAGTTTCTACAAGTTTCAATTGGTGCCCGACCGCGACTATTTGCAGCGGCTGCAGGCATCGCACAAGAAGTTTGCCCGTATCTACCCGCTCTACGACTCCGACATCAAGTACGAAGTCAGGGGCTATACGTTACCCTTTACCCTTTTTGCTCCGCAGCCGGTGCAGCAGTTCGTTTATGAGAATGGATTGGGGCACTTCACGCACAAAGGCTTCGGCATGCTCGATGTGGCCCAGACGTCCGGCACCCGAAAGCTCGAGAGCGAAGAGCTAAACTACGCGTAATCAGCGCGGGTTAACGGGCAACGTGGTGTAGCCGATCAGCAGGTCGGCATTTGGCCGGAACGGCCGGTAGTACACAAAAACTTCATAGAGATTCTCGGTCTGAAAGTGGCTGCCCTCCAATTGAAACGGCTGGGCTCCATCAACCACATATTGGTAATCGTACACGCCTTGCTTGAGCAGTACGGTGCCCTGGTAGGCGCCAAGGCCTGCATCCCAGGTCATCTTGTTGTCTTCGGTGCGCTGCCAGGCGTTGAACGCCCCGACAACGTAAACCTCTTCCTTCAGCGGCTTGGGTGACTTGAAGGTAAACGTTACCCACAGGTAGTTGCCGGTGATGTGGCCATCCGCATAATCGAGATTTTGAATGACATAGGCCCCGTTGAGATCGCGGTAAAGGGCATAGGCTTCGCTTTCGCGGGATCGGTCAAAGGCAACCCACAATTGGTAGGGCTTCTGCTTTCGATCAAGGCGGTCGGTATTCTGCCCGGGGAAATTCACAGAGCGGAAATCAACGAACCGGAATTCGTTGCCGGCCGCAAACATATCGTCCTGCTCAAAGAAGCGATACTCGAGTTGCCGGACGTCCTCGCGCACAAAGGCGGGCTGCACGTTGGTTTTTACATTGTCCCAGCGCTGGTTCTGGCGAATGACGACATGCACGGTTTCCAGCGGGTTGATGATTTCGAAGTTGCGGTAGTTTACCAGAAAGTTCAGCAGTTGGTTGGAGGTCGAGAGGTTGCCGCGGCCGACCAGGTTATCTTGCAAGGTTACGTTCGCGCGTGCATCGGTGATCATGAACCGCCTGGTCAACAGCACGTCCTCACGATCGCCCTCGCGATATACCACCAGCACATAGTTGCCCGGCAATTTTACCGGTGGCAGCCGCAGGCTGTAGTGCACATAGGGCGTGGACTCGTTGTTGGAGTAGATGAAGTCAATGATTGGAAACTCGTTGAACTGGTCCAGAATATCCAGATCCATCAGAATGGATTTGGTCCAATCGTAATTGCAATGAACATACCGCGCGTAGTAGCTGGCGCGGTCGGTGACCAGGTCGTCAAATTCCAATACGAGATTTTGCTGAAGCAGGCCGGCAACCGAGGGCGCCAGCGGTGTGGCTCCGGCCGGGTACAGTTGCACCGTGCGGATGGTTTCTTCATACGTGCGGTCCGCCAGTTCCCACTTTTTGCGTTGGCCGCTGGCTGGCCCTGCGCAAAGGGCCATCACAAACAGCAGCAGGAGTGTGCGTGGGGTTCGGCTCATTCGAGGGCTTCCAGTTGAAGGGCTACTTCTTCCCAACGCTCGGTCAGCTTTTTTATTTGGTCGGAAACCACGGTGAACTTCGCCTGCACGTCATTGAGCTTGTTGAAATCGCCATACACTTCGGGCCGCGCCATTTCCTCTTCCAGGCTTTTCTTCTCGGTTTCGAACGTGGCCAGGTTCTCTTCGATGGTTTTCAGTTCCTGGCGCAGCGTTTTCAGCTTGCGGTCGTTTCCCTGTTTTTCGCTCGGGGCCGGGTCGGCTTTTTTCTCCTCTTTCTTTTTTGGAGGAGGAGCATCCGGAGTTCCGTTGAGGATATTCTTTTTATGCCAGTACTCGTACTCTTCGTACGTGCCGGGGTATTCCTTGATCTCCTTGTTTTCGATATACCAGATCTTGTTGGCAATCTGGCTGATGAAGTGGCGATTGTGCGACACCACCACAAACGTGCCCAGGTATTGCTGCAACGCCTGAATCAAAATATTCTCCGAAATGAAGTCCAGGTGGTTGGTTGGTTCATCCAGCAACAGGAAGTTGGCTTCGGAGATCAGCGTTTTGGCCAGAGCCACCCGCGACTTTTCCCCACCGCTTAAGACTTTGATCTTCTTGAACTGGTCCTCATCTGAAAACAGGAAGCAGCCCAGGATGCCGCGCAGTTCCTGCTCCAGTTTGCCGCTGCCGGCCTGCTTGAGTTCTTCGAGGATTTCATTTTCCACGTGCAGGGCTTCGAGCTGGTGCTGGGCATAAAAACCCTGTATCACGTTGTAGCCCATTACGCGCTCGCCCTCCACGGGCTCGGTGCCGCTGAGGATGCGCAGTAAAGTCGACTTGCCTCGCCCGTTGGCACCAATCAGCGCTATTTTGTCCCCGCGCTCGATTGAGGCGTTGGTATGCTTGAGAATTTGCAACTCACCATAAGCCTTCGATACATCCTTTAGGGTGACTACGTGTCGCCCTGAGGGCTGCTTAAATTTGAATTTGAAGTTCACGGTGGCAGTATCGTCCACCACTTCTTCAATTAAATCCATGCGGTCGATTGCCTTAACGCGCGATTGCACCTGGCGGGCCTTGCTGGCTTTCGCCTTGAATCGCTCTATGAATCGCTCGGCCTGGCGGATTTTGGCCTGCTGATTTTCGTACGCGTTTTGCTGAATGGTTTCGCGCAGCTCTTTTTCTCTGAGGTAAAAACTGTAGTTGCCCTCGTAGGTCACCAGTTGCTGTTGGGTTACCTCCACTGTTTTGGTCACCACGTTGTCCAGAAAGGTGCGGTCGTGCGACACGATCATGACAGCGCCATCGTAGTTGCGTAAATAATTTTCCACCCATTCGATGGAAGGCAGGTCCAGGTGGTTGGTTGGTTCGTCCAGCATCAGCAAGGCCGGCTTTTCCAACAGGAGTTTTGCAAGCATCACGCGCATGCGCCAGCCACCGGAAAACTCGCGAAGAGGCCGGTGAAGATCTTTTGTGGAAAACCCGATTCCTTCCAATACTTCTTCGGCCTTCGCTTGCATGGTATAGCCATCCAGTTGTTCGAACTTCTCCTGCAGCCGGGTAAGTTTGTCCACCAAGCTATCCTCGTATTCTGTTTCCAGTTTATGCAGAATCTTTTCGATTTGTCGTTGGGTGTCTACCGCATCTTTGAAGGCTTCCATGGCCACCGTCAGAATGGCGTCATCGGTCTGGTAGGAGAGAAGATCCTGGTTCAAAAAGCCAATGGTGCATTCCCTGGACTTGCTCACCGAGCCGGAATCCAGCGTCAACTCTCCATTGATAATCTTGAGCAGGGTGGATTTGCCACGCCCGTTCAAACCAATAAGCCCGATTTTGTCGTTTGGACGCACGAACATGGAGGCGTTCTCGTAAAGTGGACGCCCTCCGATAAAGTAGGAAATGTTGCTTACCGAAATCACGGGCGCAAAAATACAGGTTGTCGGCTGATTTAGCGCGATCGCGGCCGATGGTAAACTTTTGCTTCCGGAACTTGTTTTTAATCGCGATCTATGCCACCCAGATAATCCTTTTCATATGAAAAAGTATACCGTGCTCCTGATTGTGGTGATGGCCGCCCTACATTCGTGTTCCAATAGCACGGATGATGCCGGGAAGCCATCGCTTACCGATATCAAGCTTCCCAAGGGCTTCTCGATTTCAATTTTTGCTGAAGTGCCCAATGCACGGTCGCTGGCCATCAGTCCGGCAGGTACTGTGTTTGTGGGCAACCGCGATGAAGATAAGGTATACGCAGTGAAAGATACCAATGGCGATAATATAGCCGACAAAAAGTGGGTGTTGGCCAGCGGGCTGAATATGCCTAATGGTGTGGCATTCAAAGATGGTGACCTCTACATTGCCGAGGTAAGCCGCATTCTGCGCTTGCGCGATGTGGAAAACAAGCTTGATAATCCCGGCAAGCCCGAGGTTGTCTATGATCAGTACCCCACGGAAGCACATCACGGCTGGAAGTATATTGCCTTTGGGCCTGATGGAAAGCTTTATGTTCCTGTGGGTGCGCCCTGCAATATCTGCGAATCGGAAAACCCCGTGTACGCCAGCATCACACGTATGAATGCCGATGGCAGCGGTATGGAAATATTCGCCAGTGGCGTGCGAAACACGGTCGGCTTTACCTGGCATCCGCAAACGGGCAACATCTGGTTTACGGATAATGGCCGCGACATGATGGGCGATGACATTCCGCCCTGCGAGCTGAATACGGCAACGCAGGCCGGCATGAACTTTGGCTATCCGTATTGCCATGGTGGTACCATCAAAGATCCTGAGTTTGGAAGCAAGCGCGCGTGCAGCGAGTTTACTGCACCTGCTCAGAATCTTGGCCCCCACACGGCACCGCTTGGCCTGAAGTTTTATACCGGCACCATGTTCCCGGAAGAATACCGCAACCAGATTTTCGTAGCTGAGCATGGTTCGTGGAACCGTAGCAAGAAGATTGGCTACCGGATATCCCTGGTTAAGCTCGATGCCAGTGGCAAGGCTGTAAGCTATTCCACGTTCGCTCAAGGCTGGATGAACGAGGCTACCCAAAAAGTCTGGGGGCGGCCGGTAGATGTTTTGCTGCTGCCCGATGGATCAATGCTGGTGAGTGACGATCAGGCCAACCTCATCTACCGCATTACCTATCAGGGTTAAATCCGTTTGAAATTTCTGGCGGCTTGACGAGCGCTTACTCAGTGGGGTAGGTGAAGCGAAGCGTTTCGTAATTTCGTGCTATCTTGAAAAGTAATTGCTACCCCCATAATCATGAAACGATTTTGTGCAGCGCTCAGCCTGGTAACCGTCATCGCCTGGTCGTGCGGTCCTAAAAGTGGTTCGCCCGCGGCCGCCACGGCTACCCTTTACTTCAATGGTAACATTGTTACAATGGTTGGTGACAGTGCCTCGTATGCTGAGGCACTGGTAACCGATAGCACACGAATTGTCTTCGTGGGCAGCCTTGCCGAGGCCGAGCAGAAGTTTAGCGCAGCAAATCGGAAAGATCTGAAGGGCACAACACTGCTGCCGGGGTTTATTGATGCGCACGGACATGCCTGGATGGCCGGCCTGCAAAAGATGTCGGCAAATTTGTTGGCTCCGCCCGATGGCGTTGTCACCGATATTGCCGGGCTGCAGGAGCAGGTGAAAGCATGGGCAGCACAAAACAGGCTGGCAACAACTAAACTGGGCTGGATTGTTGGCTTTGGGTATGACGATGGGCAACTGCGCGAGCAGCGCCATCCTACCGCAACCGAGCTGGATGCAATTTCAACCGATATGCCGGTGTTGCTCATTCACCAATCGGCTCACCTGTTCTCGGTCAACCACAAAGCCCTTGAGGTTTCCGGTATCACAGCCAGCACACCAAACCCGGGTGGAGGAGTAATTCGCAGGGAAGCCGATGGAAAAACACCCAATGGTGTTTTGGAAGAAACTGCCGGCATTAACCTCGTGTTCCGCATGCTTTCGAAGCTGGACAAGGAAGATAACAACCAACTTGCTCTGGCGGGAATAAAGGCTTACTCGGAATTTGGTTTTACCACCGTTCAGGAGGGCAGGGCCAGCAAAGTCATTGCCGAAACCTGGACGCGGCTGGGGGATGCCGGACGGCTGAAGCTGGATGTGGCCGTCTATCCGGACATCTACCTGGAGCAGGAGTACCTCAAGGGCCGCAGCAGTTCACCGGTGTACACCAATCGTGTGCGCTTGGCCGGCATTAAAATGAGCCTCGATGGTTCTCCGCAGGGGCGCACCGCGTGGCTTACACAACCTTACAAAGTGCCGCCCGAAGGACAAGACGCCTCTTACGCAGGCTATCCGGCTTACGCCAGTAGCCGGGTCGTAGATACGCTTGTATTCCGGGCCTACCGAAACAACTGGCAAATACTGGGCCACTGCAACGGTGATGCTGCGGCAGAAGCATTCATCAACTCGATTGCGAAAGCAAACCTGGCCATGGGCATTCAGGATCGCAGGCCGGTGATGATCCATGCACAAACCGTGCGGTTCGATCAACTGGACCGAATGAAGCAGGAGGGAATCATCCCTTCGTTTTTCAGTATGCACACCTATTACTGGGGCGATTGGCATCGCGATGTTACGCTGGGTAAGGAACGCGCCTATCGCATATCTCCCACGGCCACGGCCCTGAAGAAGGGAATGATTTTCACCCAGCACCACGATGCCCCGGTGGCGCTGCCCAGCAGCATCATGGTGTTACATACCACGGTTAACCGCGTGAGCCGCAGTGGAGACATCATCGGCCCTGATGAGCGCGTAACACCCTATCAGGCGTTGAAAAGCATTACCGCGTGGGCGGCATATCAGCACTTCGAAGAGGCAACCAAAGGAACGCTGGAGATGGGTAAACTGGCAGATCTGGTGGTGCTGGATCAGAACCCGCTCACCATCGACCCGATGTTGATCAAAGATATCAAGGTGCTGGAGACCATCAAGGAAGGAGAAACCGTGTACCAACGCCAATAGGCGTATCAGAAGTCTTCCGCGACTTCTTCAATCTGCCGGGTTTTGTCCTTCATCATCAGGCGATGCACCCGGCTGCTGGAGTAGATCAGGCTAATGGCATGTTTGCCGTGGGCTTTGTACACCAGGCTAATGCTATCACCCTTCCAGTAATACGTTTCGCTGCGAATGCTGTAGGTGGAACGGCCATAAGCCTTCTCTAACCCTTGCATGATGCGCGGATCTTTCGCGGTGATTACCTGAATCTGGTAAACCTGATCCTGGAACGACTTCAGCTTGATCTCCTTAACCTTAACGCCTCCAATTGTAGCATAGTCGGGGTGATCGACCCGGAATAGCTTGGCTGAAAACTCATTGCGCTCCTGAATATCCTTTTCAAAGACCAGTCCTTTAATGCTGTCGGTTGGAAAGTCGAGCCGGATGTTTTTGAACCCCCTTCGCTTATTTAGTTCGTCAACCGATTGCGCATGCGCCAGTGCCGAAGTCAGAAGCAATATGAATGTGCAGGTTTTCAAGGTTTGGGTTCTTTGAACTGGAGTTGAAGAAGAATACTCACCTGATCCCAGGCCAGCCGGATATCCGCCTGGTCGTTCCGGGGTTTGGCTTCGATAGTAAATCGTTCAAACGACTCGTCTTTCAGTTGTTGCACCGGCACATCAAGCCGCAGTACGTCCAACTTGGGGTTGTAGTTATAACTACCCCACTGACCCAGATCGCTGTTGAAGATTATCATCCACCTTTCGGGTTGTGGAATGGTGAAGAAGGAATACGTGCCTGCGGGTAGCAGTTGGCCGTTGATTTCAATATCCCGCGTGGTGGTCCACTCCGTAGCCTCGTTGGCGCCTGTTCGCCACACTTGGCCGTAAGGAACGAGGTGGCCAAAAATTGCGCGTCCTTTTTTAGTGGGTCGGCTGTAGGTGATCTTTACGTAGGTGTCTTTGTACCGCACGGTGGTCATTGCCAGGGGGCTGGGCCGAACGGCATCGGTCTGCCCCAGGCAGGGGAGTGAAACGAGCAGACCAAGTAAAATGCGGAGCATACTGCGGCAAAGAAAATCAATTAGCGTGAAATCGCATACCATTATCCATTGCCATGCCCATCGCCATCGTGTACCTTTACCGGGATGGAACGCCCCGCCTTTGACGATATTTTTATGGAGTTGGCCGTGAACCTGGCCAAACGCTCGCACTGCATCAAACGACATGTAGGCGCAGTGCTCACTAAAGAAACGCGGATTATCTCCATCGGCTACAACGGGCCACCTGCCGGCACGCACAACTGCGATGATGAATGGCCGGAAACCGGCTGCCCCCGCGACTCCAAAGGTGGATGTTCGCTGGCGTTGCATGCCGAACAAAATGCCATATTGTATGCTGTGAAGAACAACACCTCAGTGGAGGGTGCTACCTTATATGTTACGCTCTCACCGTGCCTGGCCTGTTCGCGTATTATCTACAGCATGGGAATCAAACGTGTTATCTTTTTCAGATCGTACGCAGAGCACAAAGGCTTGCCAAGCGATGAAGGCGTGGATTTCCTCAGGCGATTTGGCGTGGCGTGCGAAGCCTATCAGGGCACGCTCACCAACGTAACCCACATGATTTAAGAGTCGGGAAAGTGCTTACCGGGTGGCGAGCGCTTTTTCCAAAGAGGCGATGAAAGGCGCAGTTACGCCTTTAGTCTTCTTTGCTTTCTCCTGCTGAAATACATCAACCGCGCGGGCTACCGTTTCGTACAAGCCAACCGGATTACGATCGTGCCGGTAACTCCCCACGCACCATTCAATGGACGAGCGCAGGTCTTCAGCCAGGTTTAATGCCTTTAACTTGGCATGTGCATCGAGCGCGGCCTTCTCAATCGGGTGAAGTGCGGGTGCGTTCACCTTCGGCTTCTTGGGTGCAGCCGGTTTGCGGGCTGGTTTACTTTCAGTTTTTGCGGGAACAGCTTTGGATGCAGTCTTGGCCATATGTTTCGTGGTTGATGAGGCAAAGGTAGACCGCACGATTTACCATCAGCAAGGAACGGCTCGATTAAATTTATGCAAACGAGTTAGGAAAAGGCGGCCTGAGAAGGATTGCAGTAGAAAATTCTGAACGGAGGAAGAGACAAGGCAAGCAGAAGCCGGACGAAAAGGATGTAAAAACAAAAGGGAAGTAGTCCTGGACCACTTCCCTTTGCAAAGAGTATTGAGATTAACTCAATTACTTCTTCTTCTTAGCTGCCTTTTTCTTGGCGGCTTTTTTTGCTGCTTTCTTTGCCATAGCGTTTTACTGTTTTACGTTAAGATATTTATTAAACGTTATCGAAAGGTATAACAAAAATTTATTCTGCAAAAATTTTTGAGAAAAAATTTACGGCACCGAAAATTTTTATGTACATGAGCCCGATCATTTTCATGCATAACTGCTACATCAATCCGGGTTGCCGATGATGTTTACTTCCGTTGTGATGTCAATTGAAAATTTTTCGCGCACATCATGCAGAATTTGTTTCGCGAGTGAAAAAATTTCAGCGCCTGTTGCATCACCGTGGTTCACCAACACCAACGCTTGCTGATGATGCACGCCTGCGCGGCCCGCGCGTTTTCCTTTCCATCCGCATTGCTCAATCAGCCAGCCAGCCGGTACTTTAATCAATTGATTTTCAGATGGATAGGAAGGCATCTCGGGATAGCGCTCGTGCAGCGCGCGAAACTGTGCTTGCGTGATCGAAGGATTCTTGAAGAAGCTTCCGGCATTGCCAATCTGTTTCGGATCTGGAAGTTTGCTGCTGCGAATGTGGATCACCGCGTTGCTGATGTCGCGAAGAGTTGGTGACGTGATTTTTTGTTGATCGAGTATGTTTTGAATAGCACCGTAGTGTGTGCGCAACACATGGTTTTTCTTGGTCAACCTTAAAGTAACACTTGAAATAAAAATTTTTTCTTTCCAGGCATGTTTAAAAACGCTTTCGCGGTACGAAAACTCACATTCTTCGTTGGTGAAGGTCACTTCGCGACCGTCTGAAAGATCAATTCCACTCACAGAAGTAATCACGTCTTTCACCTCAACTCCGTATGCACCGATGTTCTGCATCGGTGCGGCACCCATCGTGCCGGGTATCAACGACAAGTTTTCAATGCCGCCCCAGTTCTGCTCGATGCAATGCATCACGAAACTGTGCCAGTTGACACCCGACCCCACTTCGATGACAACATTTTCTTCGGTTTCGTCCACCACGCGCTGGCCTGACAACTCATTCTGCACCACCAGTCCATGAAAATCACCCAGGAACAGCACATTGCTGCCACCGCCCAGTATTAAAAAGGGTTTTTTAAACCAACCGTCTGTTACCAACTGAGCAATTTCTGACACGGAACCCACCCGGCAGAAGAAATCTGCAGTTGCGGCCACGCCAAACGTGGTGTATGGAGCGAGAGATACATGTTGTTGGATGCTGATCATAAGTGACGAACTGATCAGCAAGGAATAAAATTTGTGTAAGACTTGAAAGAAGACCTACCGGATCAGCTCCGACATCTCGCCAGCGGGAATTTTGAACAGGCAAATGCGAGGGAAGCATCCGGCAACATAGGTAGGTGCCAGCCGCGGCTAGGCCGCCTTCGCGCGTTTCCACCTGCGAAGAACCCAAAAGGCTTGAAGTGCAAAATGAGAGACAAATCGACTTTTTCAGCGATTATTGTCGTTATTATTCTGTGAAAAAGAGCTTACGTTGTTTCCGATGAAGCTGATTGAATGTCCGCGAGATGCGATGCAGGGGTTGGATCACTTCATCCCGACCACTACGAAAGTGGCGTACCTGAACCAACTGCTCAGGGTTGGGTTTGATACCCTTGACTTCGGAAGTTTTGTTTCACCGAAGGCTATTCCGCAAATGCGCGATACGGCTGAAGTTGTTAAACAACTCGACTTATCGGCCACGAAGACGAAACTACTTGCTATCGTGGCCAACGTGCGGGGTGCGCATGAGGCTGCCGCTTTTGATGAGATCACCTACCTGGGTTTCCCCTTGTCGATTTCTGAGACTTTCCAGCAGCGAAACACCAATAAGTCGATCAGTGAGGCGCTGAACAGCCTGGCCGAAATCCAGGAGATCTGTCAGCAGCGAAACAAGGTGCTGGTGACGTACATCAGCATGGGGTTTGGCAATCCCTATGGCGATCCGTACGATGAAGAGGTGGTCGGTACCTTCTCGGGCATCTTGCACACCCTGGGGGTAACAATCGTTTCGTTGGCCGATACCATCGGGATTTCTGACCCGGATCGGATTAAGAAGTTGTTTCGGCAAGTAACAGCTGCCTTTCCGGATATTGAATTTGGCGCTCATCTGCACAGCGCCCAGGCCACGGCTGTTGAAAAAATAGCGGCTGTTTATGAAAGCGGTTGCCAGCGCTTTGATGGTGCACTCAAGGGTTTTGGCGGTTGCCCGATGGCGGAGGATGAGTTGGTCGGCAATCTCGCCACCGAGGTTATCGTTGGTTACCTTAAATCAAAAGGCCAGTCGCTAAACCTCAACGAGGACGAACTTCATCAAGCCTTGTTGCAGGCTGCTTCGGTATTTGAAGCAAGCCATTAACAGATAATCGTCAAAGACGGTTAGGCTAACGAATAGGTCTTTCCCGGCAGCGACTTGATTGAGCCGTTGAATTCCAGTGTGAGGAGCAGAGAAGCCAGTGTACCCTGGGGTATACCTGTTTTCCAACTGATCTCGTCAACGCCCACTGCACAATTTTTCTCCCGTAGCAGCCTGACGATTTGCTGTTCCTCGGGGCTTAGCAGGTGCAGCTGAAGCTGCGGGCTTTGTTTTGGTTCCGAAGTAGCAGCGTTCCAGCCCATGATATACTCCAGGTCGGCAATTGCGGTGAGGAGGTTGGCCTTGTTGGATTTGATGAGCTGGTTGCACCCTGCCGAAAACGGTGCATCCACGGGGCCCGGTACCGCAAACACATCTTTGTTGTAACTGTTCGCAATGTCCGCTGTGATCAACGCGCCACCTTTTTCGGCTGCCTCTACTACAATGATTGCATCGCAGAGGCCTGCAATGATCCGGTTGCGGGCAGGAAAGTTGTGGGCATCGGGTTTGGTGCCGAAGTGGTTTTCGGTAATCCATCCGCCATGGTTGAGCATTTTGCGTGCTGTTTCGCGGTGCTGCCCCGGGTAGATTATATCCAACCCGTTTCCGAAAACAGCGATTGTGGGCAAATCATTTTTCAAGGCCTCTTTATGAGCATGAATGTCGATGCCGTAGGCCAGCCCGCTTAGCACCAGGGCATCGTGCGGCTTCAATTCATCGACCAACCGCTCGGTAACCTTCTTTCCATAGGCGGTGGCCTGCCGGGTGCCCACCAACGCCACAATACGGCCGTGATCCAGATTAGCCTGGCCTTTCCAGTAAATCACCGAGGGAGCATCTTCAATTTCGCGCAGCCGGCCCGGATACTTTTCGTCCGTGTAAAAGAGAATGTCCACCTGTTCTTTCTCTGCTTTGGTGAACTCGTCTTCGGCCTCGCGAAGTGGGGCACCGGTTTTGATGGACTGAGCCGTTACTTCGCCCACGTTGGGAATCTTCAGGAGCTTGCCTTTGGGCGATTGAAAGACGGCCTCGGCTGATCCGCAGTAGCTGATCAGTTGCTTCACCAGGAAGTTTCCGACACCGGGCACAAAGTGCAAGGCCAGAAAAGCCAAACGCTCGCTCGAAACGTTCATGAGGCCGGTAAGTTAGGATGAAGCAGGGGTATGCCGCAATGGCGCCCGATCAGGCAAGGCGGTCGCGAACCTGGGTGAGGAAGGTGCGGACGGACTTTAGTTTATCGATCATGTCCATCTTGTCGCGAACCGACTGAGTATCGTTTTTCAGCATCTCTTTGGCACCCTGCAGCGTAAACCCTTTTTCTTTTACCAGGTGGTAAATGGTGCGCACGTTCTCAATATCCTCTTTGGTAAACTGGCGGTTGCCCTTGCGGTTCTTTTTCGGCTGAAGAATATCAAACTCGGATTCCCAAAACCGGATCAGAGACGGGGCTACATGGAACATTTCGGAAACCTCACCGATGGAATAATAGATTTTCTCAATTTCTTTCTCTTTGTAAGCCATTCAGAGGGAACGAGTAGAGGTGTTACGGTGAGGTTTTAGGTTGGACCTTTCATGCAAAGTAATATAAATTTAATCGTTGTAGGTTGTGTGCCATAAAAAATTTCATCAACAAGATGTCAACGTGAATTTGTGGACATCAAGCGGCTGGCACCTCCAAAGTGCGATTGGCGGGCTATATTTGAGGAATGATTCTGCGGTCCTGGCGCGTGATCAAAGTTCTTGCGCTGTTCACATACTCCCCGGCCTTCGCCCAGCAGGTTGCGCTGCCTCCCGATACGCTCTCAGTAAAGCGTTTTGTTACGGACGTGTTGTGGTCGGATTCGCTGTGCATTCGTCAATCGTATTCGTCATTTGACCAAACCCGCTACACAGCATTGAACGGGGTCACCACGTTCCGTGGAGGACCGTACCGCAACACGGCCTCATGGGGTTTTCTTGAGAAACGGCCCGACTCGCTGGTTATCAAATGGGAATTTTCAACCGGAGCCGATCGTGAGTGGGGTGGTGGTGCCGGGTGGACTGGCCAACCCAATGTCGTGCAATGGCCAGATTCCCTTCGGCAGGTGATGAAACTGTCAGAAGCAGTTAAAAACGATGCTTTTTTTACGGAAGTGATTCAGCCTTCGCTGGATGGCAAGATTTACTTTCTGGATCTGGCAACAGGCCGGGCATCGAGGCCACCGATCAACATACAGAACCCCATCAAGGGATCACCTGCTGTTGACCCCCGCGGCTACCCGCTCTTGTATTGCGGTCAGGGTATCAACCGGAGCGGGGAGTTTGGCTTTCGCGTTTTCAGTCTGTTGGATGGAAAGAAACTTTACACACTCAATGGGCGCGACCCCTTTGCCCATCGAACCTGGGGTGCCTTTGACGGTGCACCACTGATTGACGCAGCAAACGACCGGCTCGTGGTAGCCGGTGAAAACGGTGTATTGTACTCGGCTGATCTTCATACGCAGTACAACTCCGACAGTGCGCGCATTACCGTGCGGCCGCAGGTCAACCGGTACCGGTACCGCAAACCCGAGGGTACACGGCAGGGAATTGAAAACTCGGTGGCGGCCTTTTCCAACCTGTTGTATTTCGCTGATAACGATGGCAATCTCCAGGCTGTCGATGTTGCCACGCTTCAACCGGTGTGGTTCCATCACAATCACGATGATACCGATGCCACGCTGGTGCTCGATATTCCGGACAGCATACCCTATTTATACACCGGCAGTGAAGTGGATCTACAAGGCAATAAAGGATTTACCTATCTGAAAAAGATCAACGGGCTCAACGGAACTACCGTATGGGCGCGAAAGTATCCCTGTTTTAGCATCCGGGGCGCCCACCCGGTTAATGGTGGCATGTTATCCACGCCCGTGTCGGGCAAACAAGCAGCGCGGCATTTACTTGTTGCGAGTATTTCACGTTATGGATCAATCGACAAAGGCTTGCTCGTGGCAATCAACAAAGAAACCGGAGAGGAGTGCTGGAAGCGCGAACTGGACCATTATGCGTGGAGCAGCCCCCTCGATATCTATGATCGCGAGGGTAACATGTACATCTTTCTGGCCGATAGCAGGGGCCATGTTATGCTCATTGATGGCGCTACCGGTGATTTGATGTTTCAGAAAAAGATTGCCGACCTGTTCGAGGCGTCACCCGTAGCGTTTAACAACCAGATCATTATTGCTTCCCGGCCGCGGAAGGTATTTTGTCTGGAAGTACGGTAGGGGACTTGCGAATGAGTTTGTTGTATTCCTCCTGTTTTACATCGCGGTACATAAAGTTTATCGGATTGACGTACTTGCTGTAATACAGAACCTCGTAATGCAGGTGTGGCGTGGTGGAGACGCCTGTACTTCCGACAAACCCAATCAGGTCGCCCCGTTTCACCTGTTGCCCGGGTTGCGTGTTGAATTTAGACAGGTGCCCATAGCGCGATTCAAACCCAAATCCGTGGTTGATGTACACCACGTTTCCATAGCCTCCGTTATAGGCAGCAAACGAAACGATGCCATCGCCCGTGGCATAAACGGGTGTCCCCTGCGGGGCAGTCAGATCCAGGCCATTGTGATTACGCCAGTCGCGGTACACCGGGTGCAGACGCATGCCAAAGATGGAATTGAACCGCGTGAGCTGCCGGTTGTCGATCGGCTGCATGGCGGGCCGGGTGGACAACTGCCGTTCTTTCACGGCCACTTCCTTTTCTAACTCACTCAGCGATTGTTCGTGCACTTCAATACGGTTGCCCAGCCGGAAAAGTGAGTCATACGCGGCCAGAATTTCCGGCACCGACTCTTCTGCTTCCAGTAACACGGGTGTATGGCCACCGGCACCGGCCAAACGCATCGAAGGGTCGAGCGGATTCATCGCGAGCAGCACGCGGTAGTGGTCATCGTCATCGTGTTCGAGCGTACGCAACTGATTCGAAACATGGCGGATTTCATTTTGCAACTGACCCCACTGCCATTTCAGTTCATGGTTTTCGCGGGTCAGCTGGTTCTCATCCAGGCTTGGATAATGCGTGAGGTAATAGACGAGTCCACCAATGGCAAGGACAAATGAAACGAGAAGGAACCGCCCCGTTTGAGTCAAGAAATGCCGGCCGGTATGAATGATAGGTTCATACTGGCAGGTTTCGGGGTTATAGTGATACCGCATGCGTGCCATCAGTCAAGAGCTTGTTTAACTTGTTTGCTGATTTCGGCCAACTGAATCCATGAGCGCTCGTCTATCTGCTCGGTAAAGAATAAGATCGGGTTAATCGGGTTTCCATTCTTCATCACCATATAATGAAGGTGGGGTGCTGTTGCCTCGCCCGTCATTCCCACCTGGGCAATTACCTGGCCCTGCTTCACCTGTTGCCCGCGAAGGACGCTTACTTCTGCCAGGTGCTCATAACGCGTTCGGTAACCGTTGATGTGTTCAATCTCAATATAGTTTCCTTCTCCGTAGGGCGTAGTTTGATGTACCGCAATCACCACCCGGCCATCGCCTGCTGCCAACACCGGGGCACCCAACTCCGCTTCCAGGTCAACTCCTTCGTGGTGGTACAGTAACTTGTTAAAGGGATTCAACTGCTCGCCAAATCCGCAAACAAACTGGCTGAGTTTAAAATCAGAAATTGGAATAAGGGTGGGGTATTGCTGCAATTCGCTCACATCTTCTTTCGTTGGCCAGAAAAGCTGCGCGAAATTCCAGGAGGCCAGCGATGCTTTCGCCTGAGTGGCATCGGTTTTACTGATCAGTTGGTCGGCCACCTGATGAAATCCTGCCAGATCGGTTTGCAAGATATCTTCGGCATCGCCTGCATCATCAACCTCCGCGGTCTTGGCGTTTAGAAAGATGCGCTGATAGATTTCTTTGTCTTTGCCTGACAGCGAGGCCAACGCTACCCGGGAATTTTTAAGTTCCTGCTCCACGGTGCCCCGGTGATTTTTCAACGCCTTGTTTTCGGTGCGCAACCGGTGCTCCAACTCCGACTCGGTAAAACGATTTACCAGCAGCAGCAACCCATAAAAGAAAAGGCAACCCACAATAGCCACACCCGATACCCGGAAAAACCAGGTAGCCCAAGGGAACCTGGCCAGCTCGTAACGCAGGGTTTTTGGGTTATAATAATATTTATGGCTCGCCATCGAATTCCTTCAAAAGGCTCTAAATTTGTGGGTTATTCAGGTAAATAACCTGTAAAACTACTCAAATTTTCGTACGGTAAAAGACTGGGAGTAAATGGATTCTAAGCAGGTAAGGCAGCATTTTTTAGATTTTTTCAAAAGTAAGGGCCATCAGATCGTGGCTTCGGCACCGCTGGTGCGCAAAAATGATCCCACGCTCTTGTTCACCAACTCGGGCATGGTACAGTTCAAGGATTACTTCCTGGGTAACACGTTGCCTTCCAGCAAGCGTATTGCCGATACCCAGAAATGCCTGCGCGTGAGCGGCAAACACAATGACCTCGAGGATGTAGGACTGGACACGTACCACCACACCATGTTCGAAATGCTCGGTAACTGGAGCTTCGGGGATTACTTCAAAAAGGAAGCGATTGCGTGGGCGTGGGAGTTGCTCACGGAGGTCTACAAATTACCGAAGGACCGGCTGTATGTAACCGTGTTTGGCGGAGATAAAGGCGACAATCTTCCGGTGGACGAAGAGGCGAAAGAGCTTTGGAAAAAGTTTGTCAGTGATGATCGAATCCTGCACGGGGTAAAGAAAGATAACTTTTGGGAGATGGGCGATCAGGGGCCATGCGGCCCATGTTCCGAAATTCACATCGACATTCGCCCGCAGGCCGAGGTCGACAAAAAGCCGGGCCGCGATCTGGTGAACAGCGACCACCCCCAGGTAGTTGAAATCTGGAACCTGGTGTTTATCCAGTTCAACCGGTTGGCATCGGGCAAACTTGAGCCACTGCCCGACAAGCACGTAGATACCGGCATGGGTTTCGAGCGCTTGTGCATGGCCATCCAGGGTAAAACTTCCAACTATGATACGGATGTATTTCGTCCGTTAATGGATTTTATTGCGCAGCAGGCTGGCGTGACCTATGCGGGTACTACGCCCGGCAAATCAAACCGGTCGGCCCAGGAGATGAGCGACATTGCCATACGCGTGATGGCCGATCACATTCGCGCAGTTGCGTTTGCCATTGCTGATGGTCAGTTGCCCAGCAACACGGGTGCCGGGTATGTGATCCGCAGGATTTTACGAAGGGCCGTCCGGTACGGATTCTCCTACCTTAACTTCAAGGAGCCATTCATGCACCGGCTGGTACCGCTGCTGGCTCTGCAATTGAAGGACGCGTTTCCCGAATTGCATCAACAGCAAGACTATGTGAGCCGGGTTGTTCTGGAGGAAGAGCAGTCTTTCCTTCGTACACTGGAGCGTGGGCTTAAGCGCATGGAAGCTTTTGTCGGTAATGTTTCAGGCGAGCAGGCTTTTGAATTGTACGATACGTTTGGCTTCCCGTTTGACCTCACCTCGCTCATTGCACGCGAGCGTGGCCTGCTGGTAGATGAAAAGGGATTCGCAGAGGAAATGGCACGTCAAAAGTCCCGCTCAAAAGCCGATGCCGCTAAGGAAACAGGCGATTGGGTAGTAACGGGAGAGGATGCTAAGACGGAGTTCATCGGATACGAAAACCTCAACGCGGTATCCCGGCTGGTCAAGTACCGGTCGGTGAAGCAAAAGAATAAAGAATTGTATCAACTCGTTTTTGATCAAACTCCGTTTTATGCCGAGAGTGGCGGCCAGGTGGGTGACACGGGGGTACTCATCTCCGGTTCGGATCGAATTGCTATTCTGGACACGAAAAAGGAAAACGAATTGATTGTGCATGTTGCCGAGAAGTTGCCAGCCGATGTACAGGCCCCGGTAACTCTGCAGGTGGAGGCGGCTAAACGCAGGCGCACCATGAGTAACCATAGCGCCACCCACTTGCTGCACGCAGCCTTGCGCGAAGTTTTGGGCAAGCATGTCGAGCAGAAGGGTTCGTTGGTGAACGAAAAGATCCTGCGATTCGACTTTTCCCATTTTGCGGCCATGACCGATGAAGAGATTCGTAGGGTGGAGTGGAGGGTAAATGAAAAGATTCGGGAGAACATTGCGCTGAACGAGCAACGGAATGTGCCACTGGAGAAAGCCAAGGCGATGGGCGCCATGGCCCTGTTTGGCGAAAAGTATGGTGAGTTTGTACGTGTCATCACGTTCGACCCGGGTTACTCGGTAGAACTTTGTGGTGGCACGCACGTGCCGGCCACCGGCCACATCGGCATGCTCAAGATTGTGTCGGAGAGTTCGGTGGCTGCAGGTGTGCGCAGGATCGAGGCTGTTACAGCCGAGGGTGCTCAGGAACTGGTCAACTCCTCGCTGGCCATGCTCGATGAGATCAGGGCGATGTTGAAAAATCCCAAGGATACCCTGGCTTCGCTGCAAGGACTGCTTGAGGAAAAGCATGCGTTGGAGAAAAAGCTGGAGGCCGTACATCAACAACAAGCCAACCAGCTGAGCGAAGAGCTGGCGCGTAAAGCGGTGAGCGTAAACGGGCATCACCTTGTGATCGAGCGGGTAACAGTGCCGACAGCCGATGCACTTAAGAATATTGCCTACGCGCTGCGAAATCAGTTTGATGATTTGCTGCTGGTACTGGCAGCCGATGTGGATGGAAAGCCTCAGGTAGCTGTGATGCTCGGTGAGAAGCTGGCGCAAACCAATAAGTACCACGCAGGTAACTTAGTAAAGGAGTTAGCCAGAGAGATTGACGGTGGAGGCGGAGGTCAACCCTTCTTTGCCACTGCAGGTGGCAAAAAGCTGGAGGGGCTAGCCAATGTGCTCGTTAAAGCACGCCAACTTTTGAGTTAGCATTCGCGCGGACTTAAATGAAGTTTGAAACCATCATCGGGCTCGAAGTTCACGCGCAACTGCTTACGAACAGTAAGATTTTTGCTGGCGATGCCAACGCCTTCGGGGCTGAGCCCAATACCCAGATAAGTGCCATCACCCTGGCCTTGCCCGGCACGCTGCCGCGCCTGAACCTGAGGGCTGTTGAGTTGGCGGTGCGCATGGGTCTGGCGTGTGGCAGTGAGATTTCGCGCCACCAGATTTTTGATCGCAAGAATTATTTCTACCCCGACCTGCCCAAGGGTTATCAGATCACACAAGACCGCACACCTATTTGTCGTGGAGGTAATATTCCGATTCAGTTGAAGTCAGGCGAGACCCGGCAAATAAAACTTAACCGAATTCACCTGGAGGAAGATGCCGGCAAGTCCATCCATCCAGAGGGCAATGAGAATACTGTTCTGGATTTTAACCGCGCGGGCACTCCGCTGATTGAGCTGGTGACCGAACCGGTTTTGCGCAGTGCCGAGGAAGCCGGTGCCCTACTTGCGGAGATTCGCAAACTGGTGCGCTATCTTGAAGTCTGCGATGGCAATATGGAAGAAGGATCGCTGCGCTGCGATGCCAACGTGTCGGTACGCCTGAAGGGAGCAGTCGCGTTGGGGAAAAAGGTGGAGGTGAAAAACATGAACTCCATTCGAAATGTGCAGCGTGCCATTGAGGTGGAGGCAGCCCGGCAGATTCAAATTTTGGAGAGCTGGGGTTCGATTGTTTCGGAAACCCGCCTGTATGATGCCGGTACGAACACCACGCGAAGTATGAGGGCCAAAGAGGAACTGAACGATTACCGGTACTTCCCAGATCCGGATCTGGCCCCGCTGGTGCTATCCGAGGCGTGGCTTGACAACATCCGTGCGGCTATGCCCGCCTTACCGGCTCATGTGATGAGTCACCTGATGACGCGTTATGCGCTGCCCGAGTATGATGCCCGCGTGCTGGCCGATGACCGCGATGTGGCCGGCTACTTTCAATCCATGTGTGAGCACACCATGCACTTCAAGGCCGCGTCCAATTGGGTGATGGGGCCCGTGAAATCTTACCTGAATGAGAATGATGTTGAGATCACGCACTTTCCCGTTGCGCCCGCCCAACTGGCAGCTTTGATTAACCTGGTGGAAAGTGGAAAGGTCAGCTACACGGCAGCTTCTCAGAAGATGTTTCCGGCTATGATCCGTCAGCCGGATGCCGATCCTGCCCGGTTAGCCAGCGAGCTCAACCTGCAGCAGGACAGCTCGGCCGACAGCATCGGACCGCTGGTCGACCAGGTTGTTCGTGAGTTTCCGTTAAAGGTGGAAGAATATCACAAAGGCAAGAAGGCAATTCTGACCATGTTTATGGGTGAAGTGATGAAGCGAAGCAAAGGCAAGGCTGATCCGCGGTTAGCCCAGGAATTGATTCTGGAGCGCCTCCGGAAGTCGTAACAAACCGGTTGCTTCCTGCACCATTAAATTTTGCAACTTTGCGCTCTATGACGATACGTTTTGCGGTTGGAATCTTTGCCATGGCTTTTCTGGCCGTGGCTTGCCAGGGTGACAAAAAGCAGGAGGAGAAGCAGACGGGCAACCCGGTTACGATATCCGGCAAAGTCGGGTTTCCGCAGAAAGATCAATGGATTGTGATCTCGCAGTTGTTACCCGATAACAACGTGGTGAAGCGCGACTCGGTGCAGGTGGGTGAGGATTTCACGTACAGCAAAACCGTGTTGGTGCCCGAGCCGGCCTTCTACCAGATCAATTTCTTCAATCAGCAACTGGTGAACGTCATCCTCAATAAGACCAACCTGGAAGTAAACGTAGATGGTAACGCCCCGGGCGGTTTTTCTGAAATCAAAGGTTCGGCCGAGCATGAATTCATGAATGAAGTACGCAAGCGCCTCAGCGCCCAGCAGAATAACCCTGCGGTTGCTGCGTTGGAAGCCGAGTTTCAGCAGGCTGTGCAACAGCAGAATGAAAAGAAAATCACCGAACTGCAGGAACGGTATTTGGATATCAGCCAGGCCAGCACCGACTCGCTGGCCGCGTTCGTTGCCCGGCAGCCGGTTTCGCTTGCGGTGATGGAAGTATTGCAAGCGAACCTGCTTGACTCGGATCAGTATTATGAAATCTACCGCCAGACTGCCGCGCGGCTGAAGTCCGAACTTCCGAATTCGCCTTACATTACTGAGTTCGTTACCCGTGTGAAGGCCATGGAAGCCACAGCCGTAGGCCAGGTTGCCCCGGAGATTAGTTTGCCCAATCCCGAGGGACAGGTGATCAGTCTCTCCTCGCTGCGCGGTCAATATGTGCTGGTGGATTTCTGGGCCAAGTGGTGCGGTCCATGCCGCAGGGAAAACCCGAACGTGGTGAAGGCCTACACCAAGTACAAGAACAAAGGCTTCACCGTATTTGGTGTGTCGCTCGATCGCACCAAAGAGGATTGGGTGAAGGCCATTGCCGAAGACGGCCTCACGTGGACGCATGTTTCGGACCTCAAGTATTTTGAGTCGCAAGCTGCGCGCGACTACAACATTAACGCCATTCCGTTTTCGCTCCTGCTTGATCGCGAAGGAAAGATCATCGCTAAAAACCTTCGCGGGCCGGCTCTGGAGAAGAAGCTGGACGAAGTTTTTTCAACCTCTGCACCATGAAGCAGCTGCTGCCGCTGGTTTGTCTGATTGCCCTCTTGTCGTGTAGGAACACGACTGATAAAGTCAACCCATTTTCAATCCGGATCGATAGCGTGGTGATGACATCTCCAGGCGGCTGCCAGGGCGATTCCATTCCCTGTGTGAGTTTTAAAGTTGTTTTTCCCCATGTCACCGGACTTTCAAAAGCGGCAGAGGATACGCTCGCCAAAGCTTTGTCGCGCCTGCCGATAAATCCCGACAATAAACCGGTTGATCTGGCGGAGAGTGGCAAGCGCTTTCTGGCGGACTGGAAAGAAATTAATGAAGAGTTTGAGGGCGCTACCGCACCCTGGTCGTTTGAATCGCGGGCCACGGTGTTGATTGTAAGCGATACGCTTGTGAGTATCAAAGTCACGAGTTTCCAGTACACGGGTGGTGCGCACGGATCGCAGGAAACATCGTACATCAACCTGCATCCGGTAACAGGCGCCCGCCTTACGCTGGATGATTTTCTGCGACCGGGGTATTTGCCCGCGTTAACGGCTGTTGGGCTTCAGGCCTTTCGTCAGGCGCGGCAATTAGCACCCGATGAGGATCTGGAGGCAGCCGGTTTCGAATTCCCGGAAGGATTTCAACTGAATACCAACTATGGTTTTTCTCCTGCTGGTATTGAGTTCACCTTTAACATTTACGAGATAGCGCCTTATGTGCTGGGGCCCACGCAGCTCACCATTCCCTACCGCCCCCTTGCAGCCTACCGCAGGTAATCGCCTTAGTTCACAGATGTAAAAGAGTAACTGATCAGGTTGGCCCCCGTGCGCAGGGCCTGTTGTCGTTTTTCTTCGGGGTCGTTATGAATTCGGGCGTCTTCCCATCCATTTCCCAGATCACATTCGTACGAATAAAAAACAACTAACCTTCCCTCGTAAATCAAGCCAAAGCCCTGTGCGGGTTTACCATCGTGTTCATGGATTTTCGGAAGACCCCGGGGAAATTCAAATTTCTGGTGATACACGGGATGGGAGAAGGGCAACTCCACCAACTCCAACTCCGGAAATACCTTTTTCAATTCCAGCCGCACGAATGCGTCCATGCCGTAGTTGTCGTCCACATGTAAAAAACCTCCGCCCAGCAGGTATTGGCGCAGGTTTTGAGCCTCGTTAGCCGTAAACACCACGTTGCCATGCCCGGTCATATACACATACGGGTACGAAAACAGATCCGAGCTCCCGACCTCTACCACATCTTCCTCGGGTTGCAGGTTCATGCCCAATTCCTGGTTGCAGAATCGGATGAGGTTAGGAAGGGCTGTTTTGTTGGCATACCAGTCGCCACCCCCGCCATATTTTAGTTTTGCTATTTTTACCTGCGCAAAAGCGCAGCCTGCCGCCAGTAACACGGTAAAAAAGACATTGATAATCAATACATTGCGCATAACTCAGCAAGAATGTGGCACCGGCATTAAACTTACGGTATTAATAGCAGTCCAAGAGAGCAAAAGAAGTAAAAGATGAATAAGATTTCACTGTTCCGCACCGCGGCATACCTAGGCTGCCTGTCGTTAGGGCTGCTTTCATCCTGTTCGGAAGATCCTTTTGAACTTTCCTCCAGTGATGCCGAAAATGTATCGAATGAAGCAATCACGGAAGCTTACCTTGAAGATGTAGATGATATGTCGGCCCTGGCCGTAGCGGCCGAGCCGGGCTCATTGAGCGGCTCGCGCGAGGCAAGCAATGGGCGTGGTGAAAAGCCGGACGATAGCCGGTTTACCTGCGCTACGGTTACGCTTGAATTTGCCAATGACAACACGCAACTAAATCCCCATGGCTTTATCACAATTGATTTTGGTGCCGGATGCACCGACCCGCGTGGCAACGTGCGCAAAGGAAAAATTGTAGTCGAGTTTCTGAAGAGGCGCTTTTCGCTCGGGTCTAAGATTGTTACCGAGCTTCAGGGATATTCAGTTAACGGTATTAGTATTGAGGGCGTTCGTACCGTCACTAACGTAACGGAGAGCCTGGCAGCACCGAAGTTCAACATCACACTCACAGGCGGCAAGGTTACCTGGCCCGATGGCACATTCGCCACCCGCGAAACCAATCATTTCCGCACATGGGTGCGCAACATCAACCCCATGCTGGATGAGATTCGCGTCTATGGCGCGGCTGCTGGTTCCAATCGCAGAGGAAAAATTTATCAGGTAGAGGTGAGCAGCGATGACCCGCTGGTGTACAAACGCGAGTGCGCCCTGAGTGCCCGCATCTTCATGGCGGTTTCCGGCACGCGAAAGCTCACGGCAGACGGCAAACTGATTTCCATTGATTATGGCGATGGTGCCTGCGACCGGTTAGTTACCATCACCATTAACGGACGCTCGCGTGAGATTGAAGTGAAGCCATAATCCAGTCGATAACGGTAGTTTGGTTAAAGGGCCTGCACGTGCAGGCTTTTTTTATTCCGGGCGTTCGGATGTTCGGATCTCTTTGTCAGATCGGAGCACGGTCGCCCATTTCAGGAAAAAGTTTATTGAAATTTTTTGAGCTGCGATTAAACCTATCTGCTCAGTGGATGTCCAAGAGCAAAACTTAAAACAAAATAACTTATGAAAAAGAACGGGTTGAATGTAGTGAGGATGAAGACCCTGGTATACGGAGCCGTAGCCGGGTTGTTCCTGATGTTTTCCTGCTCCGAAGATGCAGTTGAGTTTTCGTCTATCGATTCGGAAAACGTACAGGATGAGGCCATCACGGAGTCGTTTTACGAAGACGCTGATGATATCGCCAATGTGGCGTTATTTTCCGATGCGGAAACAGCCGGTGGCCGGGTAAGTTCCGGTGCCCGCACGATTGTGGTTAACGACCTTCGTTTCCAGTGTGCAACTGCAGTAATTGAAACCGACCCTAACAGCACGGTAGACGTGCCTAAAGGAACCATCACGATTACGTTTGATGGCAACTGCCTGGATCCGCGCGGGAATAAGCGCAGTGGTCAGCTGGTTATTGTTTACAATGGCAAGCGTTTCTTGCCTGGCTCAACCCGCACCTTTACGCTGGTGAACTACTTCATCAACGATGTTAAGGTAGAAGGTACCCGCTCTGTAACCAACGTAAGCGGCAGCACCGATCAAGCCCCGAAATTCAACATTGTACTCACGGGCGGCAAAGTAACGTGGCCCAGTGGTGAAGTGGCTACGCGTGAAGCAAACCGGACCCGTGAGTGGGTACGCGCCAGCAACCCGCTGAATGATGAGTGGCGAATCTTCGGATCGGCCAGTGGCACCAACCGCAAAGGCCGCAGCTACCAGATGGAAATCCCCGTGGCTGACCCGCTGGTATACAAGCGTGAGTGTGCGGTGAGCGATCGGATCTTCATGGCGGTAGCCGGAACCAAAAACCTGACGACTGAAAACAAAGTTGTCTCCATCGACTATGGCGATGGCGAGTGCGACCGCAAAGTGGTGATCACCATCAATGGAAGATCACGCGAAGTAACGGTTAACGGCAACTTATAAGAGAGAGGAGAGAGGCGAGTAGGTTTAGACGGCCCCGACTTTGTCGGGGCTTTCTTTTTTTGCGGTTAGTGATCGGTGGCAAACCGGAGTTTGAAATCCAGATCGACCCACTCATTCACTTTGATCATGCCCATCAACCGCGTAGGGGGCTCCAGCCCAAAATCCTGCAACAGGATTTTTTGTTTACCCTGGATGAGCAGACTACCCGGATCTTCGATCAGGCAATCGAACACAAATTTTTTTACCACCTGGTTCATCTCCACCATCACCTCAGCCTTACCTTTTGTCCAGGATCCGCGTTCGTCCCATTCGGGGATCAGGGCTGCGAGCTCCACCTGGATGTACGGGTTTTCGTCCTCTTTCATCATCTTCCGGAAGTCGCTGTTCATGATGGAGTTGCCTGAATCGAAGGCTTTGATTTTCAGGGGTATGTCACCGCCCTTCAAACGGAGTTCACGGTTCTCGCGCGACACGTTTACTGCTTTTTTGATTTCCAGTTGCTCGGTGTATTTAAAACGGAACTGGTTAACGTTGGTCGAGCCAAAAACGGTGACCAGGCTGGAGGGGTGGATGAAGATGCGGTAGGATTGCCCGGCCGCAGGGCCGGTTATCCCAACCGTTAGTATCAACCACACAAAAAGCCGCATAGTACAAAGATAACTGGATTTAAAGGTTCGGGGAAGTGGCAACTGCTGACCCTTGGACCAGCCGATAGCGGGAGGGTTTTTCTATATTGCAATTGATCTGGATTGTTCGTTTGGGTCCCGGGCGTTAATGAATTTGACATTTCGAAGCTGTGTGATAATTTGTAATCGCTGCCGAGCAGCAGGCAGGGATAAGCCAATCGAAATTGATTCACAACGTATCGATATGAAAATAATAACACGAGCCCCTAATACGGTTGAAAAATGGGTAGAGCGTCTCTTTACAATCATGTTTTTTTGTGTATTGTATTCCGTGCCTTTTCTCCCGGACAAGGACTTCTCAGTCTCATTCATTTTAGAGTATTATTTGATTTTGATAGTGCCATCAGTTTATTTTTTTGTGATTGTTTTCTCTCAGAAGACTTTATACTTTGATGAAGATAATCTTGCTATTATTTCCAACGCAGGTGAAAAATTAGTTCCCTTGCGGAAGATCACGGTAATTCGAGTTTGGCTTTTACTTCCATGTTGGATAAAGTACCAAGGAATTCGAAACAAAGAAGAGACCGTTATTTTTAGAGTTAATTTGTTCGACTTTATTTCGGCAGACGGAAATCATATAACGGAATTGAGGCAACGCGTGCGTAACTTGAAGATGGGATAGCTATGGGCTGCAAGCTGATAATCGGATTTAGCCTTTTCATTGTGGTGTTAACGCTCGGAGTTTTTTTTGGCCTGAGGGTAAGCAACGAGTTGTTTACCGATACTGAACAATACCGTCTAGCTGAACAATGTTTGCTTCAAGATACGCTTCTTAGAAGGGAGTTGGGTGAAGTGACAATTGACGATTTTGGGGGTTATACTTATGCCGATTCAGCAGGAATCAGTTTTCAGTTGAAAAGTCAAGGCGGCCCGGTAGTCGTAGTATATCACCTAGTCAAAGATGGGGAGAGTTGGCGGGTGTCTTCGATAGCGCGGCCAAAATTTCAGCATTGATTTTAGTGGTTCATCAAGTAATGAATAAAACTGTGATTTTTGTATTAAAATCGGAGTGAATAACACATCTCTTCAGGGAATACATCGTGGCCCCACTTCGCGCTACCAAGCGTGGCTGGAAGCGTAAACATGGAGTGAATAAACAACGCGCAGCAGGGATAGAAGCGGAAAGCACGCAGTGGCCTGCCGAGCGCCACGAGGAGTTGTAGCGTCCCGATCATGCCGGAAAGCCCGTGGCTGCCCTCTTTTCCCCTTGAGAATTCGCCCGTGCGTTCCCTGTTGTCGTGGGTTGCTCGACTAGTAAATCCAGTATTTGGGCTCACTTAGTGGCGGGAATAGAGCCTAAAATTGTTTGATTTTGGGCTTTATTTTTCTTTTAAGCTCATTTGTTATCAAAATAAGGCTCATTTTAGATTAGATTTGATCTTTAAGTGGGGTATATTTGATCCAGAATTTAGTCATGGCAAAAGAGACATTGGATAAGAGGGAACGAATTGTACGGTTTATCCGGGCAAACCCTGACGCTTCTTCAAGGAATGTCTTTGAAGCACTCGGGGGCGAACTTGCTTATGCAACAGTAAAGCGGTTTCTGCAAAACCTGTTGAATGAAAACCTCTTGACCACTACCGGTAATGGAAAGGCCACCCGATACCAAGTTAGTCCTGCCTGCGAACTCCTGCTCCCGGTTGATCTGGATGAATACTTCAAAAGCGAAATCGATGATCGTGTTGTCAGGCGAAGCTTCAATCATTCGATCTTCGACTTGCTGGCAACCATCAATGTTTTTTCGGCAGAGGAACACACTCGTCTGCGCAGCTTGCAAGAGCGGTACACTGAGAAGACCTTGGCACTCTCTAAGCCAGAATATGAGAAAGAGCTCGAGCGATTGGCAATCGATTTGAGTTGGAAATCGTCACAAATTGAAGGGAACACCTATTCTCTTTTGGAGACCGAGCGTTTGTTGAAGGATAAACATACCGCTGCCGGCAAAACACGAGACGAGGCTACTATGCTGCTGAACCATAAAGAGGCATTGGATTTCATTATTGAAAATCCACACCATGTTAATCAGCTATCGATCGCGCGCCTTGAAGAGATTCACAGCTTCCTTGTAAAGGAGTTGAACGTGGAGCGAAACATTCGTGTCCGCGGGGTGGGTATTACAGGTACCAATTATCGCCCGCTGGAAAATGAATTTCAAATAAGGGAAGCACTAGAAGCCATGTGCGGCTTGGTGAATGGATTGAACAATGTGTTTTCAAAGGCACTACTTGCCCTTGTCCTGATCTCTTACATCCAGCCTTTTACAGACGGTAATAAGCGCACTGCACGAATCATCAGTAACGCAGTACTGATCAATGCAAATCACTGCCCTGTTTCTTTTCGCACCGTTGACCCGATTCTTTACAAGAAAGCGATGTTGCTTTTTTATGAGCAAAACAACATAACAGCAATAAAGAAAATCTTCATTGACCAGTATGACTTTGCGGTTAATACGTATTTCTGAATCTTCATGGAATCGGTGAACTGTACATGTAATCCCTTTATCTGCAGTGCCCCAAGTTCTCGTCCCTGCAGAAGTCCTATCTTCCCCTTGAGAATTCGCTCGCGCTTGCCGTACTTGCACTAACTTTTTTAACGCATGCACCAATACCACGACCTGCTGCGGCACATCCTGGCCCAGGGCGCCACTAAAACAGACCGCACCGGCACCGGCACACGCTCGGTGTTCGGCTGCCAGATGCGATTCGATTTGCAACAAGGCTTTCCGCTGGTGACAACCAAGAAACTGCACCTACGCTCCATCATCTACGAATTGCTGTGGTTCCTGAATGGCGACACTAACATCAAGTACCTGAAAGACAATGGCGTTTCCATTTGGGATGAGTGGGCCGATGCCGAAGGCAACCTGGGGCCGGTATACGGCTACCAATGGCGCTCGTGGCCCGGCCGCAATGGCGCCAAAATCGACCAGATCACCCACGTGATCAACAGCATCAAAACCAAACCCGATTCGCGCAGGCACATCGTTACGGCCTGGAACCCGGCCGATGTCGATGACATGGCGCTGCCACCCTGCCATGCCTTGTTTCAGTTTTATGTAGCCGATGGGAAACTTTCCTGCCAGCTTTATCAGCGTAGTTGTGACGTCTTCCTGGGCTTGCCATTTAACATTGCTTCCTACGCGCTGCTCACCCACATGGTCGCCCAGCAATGCGATCTGGAAGTGGGTGAATTTATCTGGACCGGGGGCGACACGCACATTTACAGCAACCACCTTGATCAAGGCAATTTGCAACTGACGCGTGATCCGTACCCGTTGCCCACTTTGAACATCAAGCGCAAGCCATCGACAATCTTTGATTATCGATTTGACGACTTTGAAATCGTCAACTACCAGGCGCACCCTTCTATTAAAGCTCCGATTGCAGTTTAAAAGCGGGATGTTACCCGCGAAAAGTCTATTTTTGCCGCGTGATTAAAAAATGCCGGTTTTCGGTAAAGAAATGCCCGATTCCGGTATCCTTTTGGGGTTTTGTGCGTTAGTTAACACCGTATGGCCGAGAAGAGCAGCGTTTTTGACATGATTGGACCGATCATGATAGGCCCCTCGAGCTCCCATACAGCCGGGGTGGTTCGCATTGCCCGGGCGGCTATTCAAATTCTGGGCGGCCAGCCCGAAAAGGCTGAGATCACGTTTTATAACTCGTTTGCCCGTACGTATGAGGGCCACGGCAGCGACCGGGCCATTCTGGCCGGTCTTATGGATTTCAAAACGGATGATAAGCGGATAAAGGATGCCATCGAGCTGGCGCAGCAGGCAGGCATTGCCTATCACTTTCGCTCGGTTGGCAATGCCTCTACCATGCACCCGAATTCCATCCGCCTGGTGTTGAAAAGAGGGGAGCGGGAAGTAGAAGTACTGGGCGAAAGCAAAGGCGGGGGAATCATCAACATTGCGGAAGTCAATGGCTTTAAGGCCGACTTCAGCGCCAGCCTGCACACGGTGATCATTTTTGCCGGAGATGTAAAGGGAGCCATTGCCTTTATTGCCAACGTGCTGGCGCAGGATGATTGCAACATTGCCACCATGTCGGTAAGCCGCAAAGGCAAAAATGACCTGGCCTGCCAGGTGATTGAAATGGACAGCGGCATTCGCCCTGTAACCTTTGAATACTTGAGAAGTCTTAGCTGGGTAAAAGAAGTGATTTATATACCGGATATCGTTTTATAAACAATGAAAGTCAGAATTTTACTATTCCTCGTATTCATTGCTCACCTTAGTTGGGGGCAGGATACAAAAAAGGTGTGGACGCTCAAAGAGTTGATCGACTACGCCATAGCAAACAATCTATCGGTGAAGCGCGGCACCTACGGAGTTAAATCAAGTGAGATCACGCTCTTGCAATCCAAAATGGCGATGGCGCCAAGCCTTAACGCTAATGGTAACTATGGTATCAGCTGGGGTCGGACGATTGACCCCACCACCAACAACTTTACTGAAAACAAGATCGAGAATTCGAACCTTGGGGCGAATGCGAATATATTGCTGTGGAACGGGTTTCGGTTATTCTACGGTCTAAAGCAAAGTCAGGTAGATCTTGAAGCAGCCAATGAGGATCTTCTTCGTGCCCGAAACGATGTGATATTAAATGTAATTAATCTGTATTTGAATGTTGTGTTCAACAAAGAGCTTCTGGCTGTGGCTCAATATCAATTACGATCCACACAAGAACAATTGGATAGAACCCGAAAGTTGTCAGATGCAGGCGCTGTACCCATTGGGGATGTACTAAACCTTGAGGCTCAGTTGGCAACAAATGAAGTGAACTTAGTGCAACGTGAGAATTCGTTAACCTTGTCACTTTTGCAGTTGAAGCAGGCCCTTCAACTTCCCGGCACAACACCCATGGATGTTGAAATACCTCAGATTGATATTACCGAGGCTGCTGTATTGGCAAAGTCGTCAGAGGAGATTTTCGAAACCGCGCTGATGGCGATGCCCGAGATTCGCGGAGCTGAACTCAGGCAGAAGAGCTCTGACTACGCCTGGCGGTCGGCCCGGGGCAATTTGTACCCGAGGATCAGCCTTACCGGAAGTTACAGCACGGTTTACTCAGATCAACGGCAGCAGTTTTTTCCCGATGGAGGGACTAGTAACCGAGAAATCGGTTTTGTGCAAGGGACTAATACTCCGGTATTGACCACTACACCAACGGGTCAGTTCTCCGTTCCTTCAATTGGCGATCAATACAGTGATAACCGGGGTCGAAGTCTGGGTTTGAACATCCAAATACCAATTTTCAACGGCTTTGCCACGCGTTCGACTTTGAATCGGGCAGCGATCAACCGGCAATTGGCGGACATCACCCTGCTGGAGACGAAGAACACATTACGCCAGACCGTTGAAACCGCCTACAATAATGCCATTGCAGCCTCCAAAACCTACCAATCAACCGAAAAGCAAGTGAGGGCCCGCGATGAGGCGTTCCGAATGGCTAAGCAGCGCTACAATTTGGGCGGGGTTAATTTTGTCGACTACCAGGTGGCCGAGAACAACTTGTTTCAAGCGCAGTCGGACCTGCTCCGTGCAAAGTACGATCTTATTTTCCGAAAGAAACTGCTCGATTTTTACCAAGGCCTTCCACTCGAATTCTAAAACAACGTAATCCTATTCCTATATCATGGCAAAGCAAGTCAAGAAAAAATCAAACAATAAGCTTCTGTATTACGCGCTTGGATTTTTGGGCGTTCTCATTCTGTTCATCGTAGTCGGGAAATCGGCCGGGTGGATTGGCAAAGGCAAAGAACTTGAAGTGGAGTTTGCGAAGGTAAAGCGTACCTCCATTACCGAGAAGGTAAGTGCCTCGGGTACGGTGCAGCCGGTTATTGAAGTTAAGATTGCGCCTGAAGTTTCGGGTGAAATCATCGACCTGTTTGTTGAGGACGGTGACTCCGTGCCGATGGGCAAGGTGTTGGTAAAAATCCGCCCCGATGTGCAGCTCAGCCAGCTCGAGCGCTCCGAAGCCACATTGAACCAGCAAAAAGCTAACCTCGAATCGGCTCGTGCCGCGCTCTCGCGCAGTGAGGCCACGTATGAGCGCTCCCGCCAGGACTACGAGCGCCAGCAGAGACTGTGGAATGAAAAGGTAATTTCCGAAGCAGATTGGCAATTGGCTCAGCAGAATTTCAAAGTCGCTGAGAACGATTTGAAGTCGGCACGCCAGAACCTCGAAGCCGCTCGCTACATCGTAAACAGCACAGAGGCCACCGTAAAAGAATCGCAGGAGAACGTAAGACGGACTACCGTGTTTGCCCCGATGACGGGCATTGTATCCAAACTCAATGTAAAGAAGGGCGAGCGCGTGGTCGGTACCGCCCAGATGGCCGGTACAGAGATGCTTCGGATTGCCGACCTGAAGAAAATGGAAGTGCGCGTGAATGTAAACGAGAATGATATCGTACGCGTGCACCTCAACGATTCAGTACTGATTGATGTTGATGCCTATTCGGCTGATGCCAAGCAGTTTAAAGGAATCGTTACCAACATCGCCAACACGGCCCGCGACAAAACTTCGGCCGATGCCATTACTGAATTTGAAGTGCGTATTTTGATTCTCGAGTCATCGTATGCCGATCTGGTGAAGGCTGGCAACCGCTATCCCTTCCGCCCCGGTATGACGGCCAGCGTGGAGATCATCACAACCCGCAAGAATAATGTGCTTTCTGTGCCGCTGGCCGCTGTAACTACGCGTAATCCCGAAAAGAAGGAGGATAAACCAGCCGGGGAAGACAATCAACAGCAGGTGGTGAACGAAGAGGCACAGCGCCAGGCCGCAGCCGAGAAGAAGGAAGACAAAGTGGTGGTGTTTGTGCATGAAAATGGGGCAGCCAAAATGGTGGAGGTGAAAACCGGCATCAGCGACTATGATAACATCGAGATTCAGAGCGGGCTGAGCGACAGCACCGAAGTTATCACAGGTCCGTTCCTGGTGGTATCCAAGCGACTGCAAGATGGTGACAAAGTAAAGCCGGTCGAAAAGAAAAAGAAAGACGAAGAAACGAAGCAGAACTAAGTTCCCTCTCGGAAATAGTTTGGCAGAAGCCCCGCGTAATCGGGGCTTCTTTTTTTACCTTTAATGCCATGATCAAGCACCCCTGGCACGAAGCACCCATTGGGCAGGAACCACCTGTACGCGTTAATGGCATTGTCGAGATTTCGATCGGCATGCGAGCCAAATACGAGGTGGACAAAGAAACCGGCCTGCTGAAACTGGACCGCGTGCTGTACTCATCAGTATACTACCCGGCCAATTACGGGTTTATCCCCCAGACTCTCGGTGATGACCTCGATCCGCTGGACATCATGATTCTCTCGCTGGTGCCCATTCAGCCACTTACGCTGGTGCCAGCCCGTGTTATTGGCGTGATGCATATGATTGATCAGGGCCTGGCAGATGAAAAGATAATTGCCGTTGCTGAAAATGATGCCAGTGTAGCCCATCTTGAAGACGTGACCACGATGCCCGAGCATTTTACGCGCGAGCTTCGCGAGTTTTTTGAGTCGTATAAGAAACTGGAAAACAAAGTAGTTGAGGTCCCGGAGTTTCAGGGGCGTGCCGTTGCTTTCCGCGAAATTGAAAAAGCCATTCAATACTACCGAGAGAAGTTTCCGAAATGAGTGCGGCTTCACCGAAGTCTTTTCTGGTTATTCAAACTGCCTTTATTGGCGATGTGATCCTGGCCACTGCGTTGGTTGAGAAACTTCACCTGCAGTTTCCGGATGCGCGGATTGATTTTCTGCTTCGCAAGGGTAATGAGAAGCTGCTTGACGGCCATCCGTTTCTGAACCGTGTTCTGATCTGGGATAAGCAACAGGGTAAGATTGCCAACCTGATGGCGCTCACGCGCCAGGTGCGGGCCGCCCGCTACGATGCTGTCATCAACGCACATCGTTTTGCCAGCTCGGGCTGGATAACGGCACGCAGTGGTGCCCGTGAGCGGATCGGGTTTAGCAAGAACCCGTTCTCGTTTTGGTTCACACACCGGATTCAACACCAGATCGGTGAGGGCATTCATGAGGTTGACCGGAATCAGAAGTTGATTGAACATCTCACCGGCTCACGACCAGCCCTGCCACGACTTTACCCAACTGCTGCCGACCGCAGCCACGTGTCTATGTGGCAGAAGGATGCCGAAGGCCGAAAACTCGCTTACGTCTGCGTGGCGCCAACTTCAGTATGGTTTACCAAACAGTGGGCGCGCGAGCGATGGGTTGAACTGACCAAAAGATTACCCGACTACCGGGTGGTGTATCTACTCGGAGCACCGGCTGATCGCGATGCTTGCGAGTGGATTTTGCGTAAATCCGGGTCACCTCAGGTCGTGAATCTGGCGGGGGAGTTAACCTTTTTGCAATCCGCAGCGCTGATGAAGGACGCAGCGATGAATTATGTAAATGATTCAGCCCCTATGCACCTGGCTTCGGCTGTGGATGCGCCCGTTACTGCGATCTATTGCAGCACGTTGCCCTCGTTTGGTTTTGGGCCGTTAAGCTCAACATCGCGGGTGGTGGAAACACGCGAAAACCTGGATTGTCGTCCGTGTGGGTTACATGGTC
>JBKCJM010000022.1:0-2186 GCA_046301755.1 Cyclobacteriaceae bacterium | reverse complement strand
ATGGTTTGGCTTGAAACGCCAACCAACCCGACGCTGAAGCTGACCGACATCAAAGCCATTGCGGCCATTGCCAAAGCAAAAAATATTCTCGTTGTGGTCGACAACACCTTTATGTCGCCGTATTTTCAGCGCCCGATTGAGCTCGGTGCCGATATTGTGGTTCACTCGGCAACGAAGTATATCGGCGGACACAGTGATATGGTGGGCGGCGTGGCGGTCACGGATCGTCCCGAAATTGCTGAGCGCCTGGCTTTTCTCAGCAACTCCATCGGTGCGGTGCAAGGACCATTTGATTCTTTCTTGGCCCTCAGAAGTTTGAAGACACTGCCGATCCGCATGAGGGCTCATGCTGAGAATGCCAAACAAGTTGCACAGTATCTTGAAAAACATCCGGCGGTGGCCAAAGTGGTTTATCCAGGTTTGGCTTCACACCCTCAGCATGCGCTGGCTCAAGAGCAGATGCACGGCTTTGGCGGCATGATCACGTTTTTTATTAAAGGCGGCCTGAGCGAATCGAAAAAGTTTCTCGAGTCGGTCAAAGTTTTTACATTGGCCGAGTCCCTTGGCGGAGTGGAATCACTGATTGAGCATCCGGCTATTATGACGCACGCCTCTGTGCCCCCCGAGCAGCGTAAAATGCTGGGAATTGACGATTCTTTAATCAGATTGTCTGTGGGGATTGAAGATATCAGTGATCTTTTGGCCGATTTGGACCAGGCCTTTGGTGCCTTGAACTCTTTGTAAGAGCTAATTGGCTAGACTCTATTGACTAAACCGGCCCAAATCGTTAGTTTTCAATTTCGTTCAGCGGCTTGGTAGCTCAGTTGGTAGAGCAGAGGACTGAAAATCCTTGTGTCGGCGGTTCAATTCCGTCTCAAGCCACCATCTTTTCAAGGGTCCATACTCATCACATAGGTAACAGATTATTCCGAAGACATGGGTAACACTTTCGCACCGAACGGGTTTTGACCCACTTCTACGCGATCAATTTCTTCATCGTAAAAACCCAAATCATAATTCATAAAACTCACTTGCCACAGTTTATCCTCAACTTGCCTAATTCCGATAGTCTGGCCGGCAAAAACCTGACTAAAGTTAATTTTTCGGCCGTCAACGCAAATTCGTCCGCACTGTGTAACGGTTATTGTTTTATCGTGGAAAGGATATTCGATTTCCTGCAGCCCTCTGTAAATTCGTGGTGAAGGTTTATAAAACTCATTCGGAGTTTTCATTTCCAGAGCCTGATGTGGTCGTTCAAAATTGAATTCATCGATGAACGAATCAAATTTTTCTTGCTGCTGCAGAAGATTTTGTGCGGCCGGTTTCGTTGTTTCTTTTTTTAAAGTTAAATGCATTCGCTCGTGCCGACCATTTTGTTCCGGATGGCCTGGCTTTATCCGCTCGATTTCAATCCCGAGGCGTAGCCACCACACAGATAATTTACTTAAGCCAAAGATTGAATGTGCGCTGCTAAAAGGTACTCCGTTATCGGTTCTAATTCTTTTCGGAAGTCCATGTTCTTTGAATGAGTTTTCAAAAACTGTAAACGCAAATTGTTCTTTGGTTGTATCAAGCGCTTCAACAGTGAGTAAATATCTCGAAGCAAAATCAGTAATTGTGAGCGGATAACAATAAGTTTTGTCACCCAGGAGAAACTGGCCTTTGTAATCTGCGCACCACAGATCATTTGGTTCATTTGTAGTTTGAAGAAGCGTGCCTTCAGCTTTGTAGCGGCGTCTTTTCTTCGATACAACCAATCCATGTCGATCCAAGACAGCGTGAACAGTGCTTGTTGCAGGAACTTGAACACCTGGATACTTCTGTTTAAGTCGTTCACGGATTTTTGGTGCGCCCCAGGTTGGCTTTTCTTTCTTCAAGCTTATGATCAGGTTTTCTATTTGAACAGGTAGCCGATTAGCCTGCTTGTAGGGTCTTCGGCTTCGATCCGATAAGGCCTCTAGACCGGAGGACTGGTAACGAGTCCAGATCTTGTACCCAGTTTTACGCGAAATCTGGAACTCCCTGCAGAGCTCTGCCATCTTCTCGCCATCGAGTAACCTTGCTATAAATCTAAGCTTTTCGCTCATGTTGCTACACTCCTTCCATGGCATAGAGTTGTCCTCCTATGCCTAAAAGTGTAACCTATGTGTCCGGAATGAAGTGTTACCTATGTGTCAGTAAGGGCA
>JBKCJM010000021.1:0-112432 GCA_046301755.1 Cyclobacteriaceae bacterium | reverse complement strand
GACGAGATGTTGCCTTCACCGCCCACAGAAAACTCGTAGGCCACGCTTTCGCCTGTTTTCACTTCGGTGGCATTGATTTTTTCCTGCAGCCGGTAAACACCAACCGCCACTCCATCGCGAAGCGGGTGCGGAGGCAATTCCTTTACGTTGATTGTTTTCGCTTTCGAGTAAAAGGTCTTGAACGCTTCCTGGCGGTTTTGGCCGAAGAAGGAGGGGTTCTTGGCAACTTTAAACTTGATCATCTCAAGGCCAACGCTGGGGAACACAACCGGCTGCGTATTGAGCGGGTAGAAGGTGGCGCGGTATAATTTGTATTGTGTGTAGGTACGCCCCCCGATCTGCACCTGCTCGCCTTCAATGTTTTCAATGTTGAAGTTTTCTTCCCAGCAGTTGGCCGGGCGCAATTTTTTCAGGATGTCGGCCAGTTGCTTGCCCAGTTCGTGGAACTGCATGGGTGCACGGTTACTTTCCGAAACCAGAAACGACAGCGTGGCGGTGAAACCCTCGCCCACGTATACCTCATCGGTGCTGGTGGATAAGGCCAGCAGCGCGTCCTCCTTCACTTCGATAAACTCCGTTTCGGCACTGCGGTCGGCAAAGGGATCGCGGTCGAACAGGCTGCGGAAGGGATCGGTTGATCGTTGTTGAACAGCCGGCCCCACTTTTATTTTTTTTCCTGAAACGGAGATGATCTGGTCGTTAACCTTCATTTTAAACGCAGGCACCGTTACCACGCCCTGTTGAAGGGGTGTGTAGGTCATGATCACGCTCTGCGATGAACTCATTTGCCCGTTTACGATACTCGTTTGCGATTGCGTAGAGGCACCACGCCTGCGCATGCCGGTGATTTCGGGAAAGTTGTCATAGCTGCGGAGCTGGTCGTTGTTCACGGTCACCATGATAGTCCAGGCCTGGTTCTCCCCGATTTCATCGGGGCCGAGCGTAACCTGAATGGCCGGGTTCTGGGCAATGGCTGAAAACGTTAACAAAATCATAAAAACCAAAAACAGGCCGAGTTTTGGCAGATTGACCATTGCAATACGTTGCGCAACCAGTTGCATTCTGCAAAAGTAGGTTCTTCTTTTCACTCTTGATTTTTTTAGTTTACTTGTCCTCATCAATCCGAAACCAACTCCAAAATTTGATAAGACTCTACTTCACCTGATTTAGTTGTAATGTCATGCTTAATTACGTGAAGACGGTGCTCACCCGGGTGAGCTTTGATGCGCGGCTTTTTGAGAAAGAGCTGCGCAAGGCGATCAGGGCACTGATCGCGGAGGAAGTGCAGGAACTCCGGAGCTGGTGTTACGCCAACTATGGAGGTCAATACCAGGCGATTTTGAATCGCTGCTTTGTACCCGCTTAGTAGTCAGTCACAGGAAAATCGATGAAAACGTCCCGCCAACAAGCGGGACTTATTTTTTCAGCGCAAACCGGATGTTGCGCTTCAGCCCTTCGAACCGGGTGCGCTTTACGGCCGATCTCGGAAAAATCCGGGCAAAGACTTCCTCTGTCAGTTCGGTCCATTCGCGTGTGGTGATTGCCTCAAGATCCGTATGTGGAGCGAAGCGCGGTTCGCGATGGGGTTGGGAGAAACGGTTCCAGGGACAAACGTCCTGGCAGATGTCGCACCCGAAAATCCAGTTGTCAAACTTCCCGGCAACCTCGTTCGGAATCTCACCCTTAAGTTCAATGGTGAAATAGGAAATGCACTTGCTGCCATCGACAACATAGGGTTGCGGAATAGCTTCCGTAGGGCAGGCATCCATGCAGGCCGTGCAGGTGCCACAATAATCTTTTATGGGTCCGTCCGGTTCCAGTTCCAGATCTATGATCAATTCGGCCAAAAAGAAGAAGCTGCCCATTTGCCGGTTCAGCAACAGGCTGTTTTTACCGACCCAGCCTAAACCTGATTTTTGTGCCCATGCGCGCTCGTGTACCGGTGCCGAGTCGACAAACGCACGTCCATCAATGTCGCCCACGTGCTGGCGCAGTGTTTCCAAAAACGTTTTCAGTTTGTCTTTGACAACGGCATGGTAATCTTCGCCATAGGCATACTTGGCGATTTTTAGTTGCCCTTCTTTGGCCAGGTCTTTTTCCGGATAGTAGTTGTAGATCAGGCTGATCACCGATTTGGCGCCTGGTACCAACAAGCGCGGGTCAAGCCGTTTGTCAAAATGATTTTCGAGGTAACTCATTTGGCCCTGGTAGCCTCGCTTAAGCCACTCCTCAAGTCGAGGCGCTTCATCTTCCAGAAATTCGGCTTTGGAAATACCGCAGTAGCTGAAGCCGAGATCGCGGGCAACAGTCTTCACAAGGTGGGTGTTTCGGTCGACACCCCCCCCACCCCCCTTGGAGGGGGGTGGGTTATGGTTTGTTGAAGATATCCGTGTACTCTTTGGAGAACGTTCAACACGCACTTCGCCTGCTTCATGGCCAGCAGGATTTATCTTTCTCGTTTCCCCCCTGGAAGGGGGGGCAAGGGGGGTATCATAATTCGCTTTAATCCACATCTCGATTTCGTTCAGTACCCACGGCAGTCGCTGCCGTACATCGAGATCTGCAAATCGAAGAAACCGGACACCGAGCTGCTCAAGCCGTTTTTGTCGATGCGCATCGTACTTTTCCTTGCCCGTGTGACTGTCGCCATCCACTTCAATCGCCAGCATAAGATCGTAACAAAAAAAATCAACGATGTAATTGTCGATAGGTTTCTGCCGGTGAAAATCTAAACCCAGTAATTGGTCGCGCTTCAATTCATTCCAAAGCAAAATTTCTGCCTCGGTGCTGTTATTTCGAAGTTCACGTGCACGCGCGGTCAGTTTTGGATTGTAATGAATACGTTTCTTCTTCATCAATCAAACAGGCCCGGTCCCTTGGTTGAAGCGGGCGGGGCAATCTTCAGGTGTTTGTAGGCTCGCTCGGTAGCCTCGCGCCCCCGCGAGGTGCGCTTCAGATATCCTTCCTGAATCAGGAAGGGCTCGTAAACTTCCTCAATCGTCTCCGCTTCCTCGCCAACAGCGGTGGCAATGGTAGTCAGGCCAACAGGGCCACCTTTGAATTTTTCAATAACCGTAGAAAGAATGCGGTTGTCCATATCATCCAAGCCGTGCTCATCAACATCCAGCGCTTTCAGCGCCAGCTGTGCGATCGCCAGCGTAATGGTACCATCTCCTTTGATCTGGGCAAAGTCGCGGGTGCGTCTGAGTAAGTTGTTGGCAATGCGCGGTGTGCCACGACTTCTTCGGGCGATTTCGAAAGCCGCATCGGGGTGAACGGAAGTATTTAAAATGCCGGCCGAACGCTTTACGATTTTTGTCAGCAGTTCGGAGTCATAATACTCCAATCGTGCATTGATGCCGAACCGCGCGCGCAAAGGCGAGGTGAGCAACCCCGCACGTGTGGTGGCGCCAATAAGCGTAAACGGATTCAACGATATTTGGACCGACCGCGCGTTTGGTCCGCTGTCGAGCATGATGTCGATGCGAAAGTCCTCCATGGCCGAGTACAGGTACTCTTCGACTACCGGGTTGAGCCGGTGAATTTCATCGATAAACAGTACGTCATTGGGTTCAAGGTTAGTGAGCAGCCCTGCCAGGTCGCCCGGTTTATCCAGCACCGGACCCGAGGAAATCTTTATGTTGGCGCCCAACTCGTTGGCAATAATGAACGAAAGCGTGGTTTTGCCCAGCCCGGGCGGTCCATGCAGCAATACGTGGTCGAGTGACTCCGCGCGCTGCCGGGCAGCCTCCACAAACACTTTGATATTGTCCACCACCTTTTGCTGGCCGGTGAAGTCGTGGAAGGAGAGCGGGCGCAAGGCTTTCTCCACTTCCCGTTCGCCCGGTGCCAGCGAGTCGGCATCGCCCTTCAGGTAATCTTCGCGCATGGTGTTTTCTCCGGTTCAAGTTAGCAACATTATCCTTTCCCTTTCTAACTTGCGCGCCTTTATGAGACGTAGATGAGTAACCGCGCGAAAAATGCCCTGTATTCTGTCGTGTTGGTGCTGGCGGTGGTAGCGGTTTACCTCTATCGCGCCAACCAGCAGCAGGATGCTGTCAGAATCGAAGGTGCTACCATGGGCACTTCGTACCACATTACCTATTTCGATCGCGAGAAGCGCAACTTCAAGGAAGAAATTGATTCACTCCTGGTGCTCGTTAACCGCTGCATCAATACGTACGACCCCAATTCCGACATTTCGCGCTTCAACTATACCCAGAGCTCAGTTCGGTTTGCCTTGCCTTTCTTTTACCCTCCGCTGGCCAAGTCACTGGAAGTGGTAAAGGCTTCCGGGGGCGCTTTTGACCCCACCGTAATGCCCCTGGTAAACGCCTGGGGTTTTGGTCCGGCCAAGCCGATGAACCCGGATAGCTCACAGGTAGATTCGATCCGCAGACTGGTTGGGTTCGAAAAGCTGCAGTTCAACCGCGATAGCGTTTGGAAACTCGATCCACGCGTGCAGCTTGATTTTGGGGGCATTGGTCAGGGCTATGGAGCGGATGTGATCGTAGATTTTCTGCGCTCGAAAGGAATTAAAAGCATGCTGGTGGAGTTAGGAGGAGAAGGCATGGCAATGGGGAAAAATCTGGAAACTGGCAAACCCTGGGAAATCGGTATTCTCGACCCCAACTCCGACTATGCCAATCAATTCTACATCGCACAGGTGAGCTTGCGCAATCAGTCGTTTACTACATCGGGCAACTACTTCAACTACCGGGTAGTGAATGGCCAAAAATTTTCTCATACCATCGACCCGCACACCGGCTGGCCCGTTGAACACAATTTACTCAGTGCTTCCGTGTTTGCTCAGGATGGTGCCACAGCCGATGCCTGGGCCACAGCCTTCATGGTAATGGGCCTCGAAAAAGCCAAGACAACATTGCAGCAACACCCCGAGCTGGAAGGTTTTCTGATTTACTCCGAGCCCGATGGGCTCAAGACATTTGCGACAGATGGTATCCGCCCACACCTAACCCTCAATCGCTAAGCCGCATGGCCCTCAAGCTCGCTGTTCTGCTCCTCACTCCATTGCTGGCGGGTTTGCTGATTTACCTCGTTCCGGGCCGAAGTTCATCCAACTTCAAACTCTTGCTGGTTTTTGCCGGGGCCTACCTGTTCGCGATCACCGTCACCCACATATTGCCCGAACTATATCTGGAGTTTGGGCAGGTGAATGCCATCGGCCTTTTTGTGCTGGCTGGTTTTTTCCTGCAACAGCTGCTGGAGTACTTCTCGGCCGGCATTGAGCATGGCCACATTCATACCCACCACGATCATCACGGGCATAAGCACAAGCCGGTGGCAGCGATTGTCCTGTTGCTGGCGCTGTGTGTTCATGCTTTTTTGGAGGGGGCCATGCTGGCTCAGCCCGTCACCATGAGTCCCGTTTATGATCCGCACGCCATCCTGCTCGGAATTGCGCTTCACCGGGCTCCGGCTGCGTTTGCACTTATGGCGGTGCTCACCCATCAGCTTAAACGAAACACCTCAATCATCTATCTCGTCATTTTTTCGCTTGCCGCGCCCGTGGGCCTATTGCTCAGCACCTACTTTGTCGAAACACAAGTACTCACCGACAGCGGACTGATGTACCTCTATGCTCTGGTGTGCGGTAACTTCCTCCACATCTCCACCACCATCGTTTTCGAAAGCAGCCCCGATCATCACTTTAACTTCCGCAAACTGGCAGTGGCGGTTGTTGGTGCACTGGCGGCTGTAGCCTCGGGCTATCTGTTATAATTCCTTGGCGGCCCCCCGCTTCGCGTCAGGGGTTGGCATGCCAACCAAAGCCACATTTCCGTGGCGAAGGTTGGGCTGTTCAGGGCTGCGCTTCGCTCCGGTGCTGGGCACCCCTGCTCCGCGTGGGCCCTTACCATCCCTGGCCGATTTTGAATTCCTACCCAAAGGCCGTTATATTTCTATCTTACTCTCGGCTATGAAAATTGTACGCTCTCAACAGGACTATCAGTCCGCTTATCAGGCCAGCACCTGCAACCCCGAAGAATTCTGGTCTTCCGTGGCGGAAGGTATTACCTGGCGCAAGAAGTGGGAGCGGGTACTGGAGTGGGACTTCCGCAAGCCAGAAGTAAAATGGTTCATCGGAGGGAAACTAAACATCACCGAGAACTGCCTCGATCGCCACCTGAAGGAAAACGCCAATCGACCAGCGATCATTTGGGAGCCCAACAACCCCAATGACGATTCGATCACCATCACGTATGCTCAACTGCACAGCAGCGTATGCCGCGTAGCCAATATGCTGCGCGCACAGGGCATTCAAAAAGGTGACCGGGTGTGCATTTATATGCCGATGATACCTGAAGTGGCGTTCGCGATGCTGGCCTGCGCCCGCATCGGGGCGGTTCATTCCGTGGTGTTCGCGGGTTTTTCGTCAGGCTCACTGGTCGATCGCATCAACGATGCAGGGTGCAAGATGGTACTCACAGCCGATGGCGCGTACCGCGGGGACAAGACAATCAACCTGAAAGCGATTGTGGATGAAGCGCTCGAACGCTGCCCAACTGTGGAGCGAGTGATTGTGGCCGAGCGATTGTTCAGCAAGCCGCACATGAAGCCCGGCCGCGACATTTGGTGGCAACATGCCATCAACGAGATGAGCGACCATTGCCCGGCTGAGGAAATGGACTCCGAAGACCTGTTATTCATCCTCTACACGTCCGGCTCCACAGGCAAGCCAAAAGGTATGGTGCACACGTGCGGAGGGTATACCGTCTACACGAGCTATACGTTTCAAACGGTGTTCCAGTATCAACCGGGGCAGGTGTATTGGTGCACGGCCGATGTCGGCTGGATCACCGGGCATTCCTATATTTTATACGGACCGCTCTCGGCTGGTGCCGCCACTTTAATGTTCGAGGGCGTTCCCTCGTGGCCCGATTGGGGCCGCTTCTGGCAGGTGGTGGATCGCCATCGCGTCAACATCTTTTATACTGCCCCCACGGCCATCCGCTCGCTGGAGAAAGCACCGCTTAGTTTTGTACAGCGCCACAAACTGGATTCGCTTCAACTGTTGGGTACGGTGGGCGAGCCCATTAATGAAGAGGCCTGGCACTGGTACCAAGACAATATCGGCAAAGGACGTTGCCCCATTGTGGACACGTGGTGGCAAACTGAAACGGGTGGTATTTTGATTTCGCCCATCCCCGGTATCACCAAACTCATTCCCGCCTTCGCTACACAACCCCTGCCGGGTGTGCAGGCCGCCATTATGGACGAGCAGGGAAAAGAAGTCAACACACCCGAGGCTGAAGGACGGCTCGTGCTCAAATTCCCCTGGCCATCCATAGCACGTACAATTTATGGCGATCATCAGCGCTTCCGCGATACCTACTTCTCCACATTCCCCGGCTATTACTTCACAGGCGATGGCGCCAGGCGCGACAAGGACGGCAACTACCGCATCACCGGCCGTGTGGATGACATTATCATTGTAAGTGGCCATAACATGGGCACCGCTGAAATCGAAAGCGCAGTGGATGAACACTCGGCTGTGTGCGAGACGGCCGTGGTGGGTTTTCCGCACGACATTAAGGGGCAAGGCATTTATGCCTTTGTGGTTACGTATGACCCTGTGCACGAACCTGCGCACCTGCGAAACGAAATCCGCGACATCGTGTCAAAAATCATCGGGCCCATTGCCAAACCCGATAAGATTCAGTTTGTGAGCGGCCTGCCGAAAACCCGCAGCGGAAAAATCATGCGGAGGATCTTACGCAAAATTGCCGAAGGCGACACCAGTAATCTGGGTGACACCACCACATTGCTTGATCCAGGTGTCGTAGAGGAGATTAAACAGGGGGCGATTTAATGATGGTCTGTTCTATGCAAAGAGCACATGCTCTGGATGCCTCTCGTTTTGTTATTTACAATCGTAAGTGAATGTATAAGTCTCCACTCCGTTAAACTGCGTTGAGTTGCTCACACTTTTTGTCGGGTAGCCCAGGCTGTTGTACTCATAAACAATTGTTTTAACGCTCGTCACCGTACCTGTGGCATCTTTTACTGTTTCCTTAACTACGTTCTTGGTCCGGCCATTTGGTTCAATCATTCCAAAAGGCGTTTTCTTGTCATCGTATTCGTATTCAGTTGTCGAATAAAGACTACCATCCGTATGAAATAATTTTTCAATAAAGTAATCTTTGCTTGTGGTTGTTTTGTACTCGTAAGATCTGGGGAAATTCGCCACAAGTGTACCTTGATCATTTTCAAAGGATTTTTCACTAATAAGTTGATCAAAAGCGTTGTATTCATATTCAATCTTGCGCTCCAATACTCCCGTAGACATAAACCCCTCTGTACGAATTAACAAGTTTTTGGTGTTGTACGTGTACGTGTAAAAAGCCAGAGGGGCATAAAGACTTCCCTCAGCTTTGATAAGTTGGCCCGTTGCGTTATACGTTAAAACCGCCTCCCCCGAAAAACCAGTTGATGTTGTGCCGGTTAGCCGTATCGGTTGGTTATTGGAATTATAGAAAAATAGTATCTCCCTGGAGAAGTCTTCGTCAGAGTAGCTTTGTTTTGTTATCAGGCATTCGCCAATAGCGGGCTCATCCGTTTTATCGCAGCCCACCGCAATGATCAGGAAAAATGCCAGCACAGAATAGATATTCAGAATCTTCATAAATCAATTTTTTGACAATATGAAGGTAATGAGAAAACAAAAACCCCGCTAATGCGGGGCTTTCTGTTTAACGGTTGATAACTCGGTTATGACCCGCACGCTTCGCACGCATCCGGATTATCCAGCGAGCAGGCCATGTCGGCCAGCTTTTGTTCGTAGTTGGCTACCGGTCGGGCTTCGTAATTTAGCTGCTGCTGCGCGTCCGCAACTGCCGGCTGGGCCACCGCCACGGCCTCGGCTACCGGTGCAGCAACGGCTGGCGCTGCTGCCTGCGGCTGGGCAAGGGCTGATTTATCTAATGTAAACTTGATAGCATCGGCCGCTGCGTTTGTGCGCAAATAGTACATGCCCGTCTTCAAGCCCTTCTTCCAGGCGTAGAAATGCATGGAGGTCAATTTGCCAAAGTTGGCATCCGTCAGGTGAATGTTCAGGCTCTGGCTCTGGCAGATATACGCACCGCGGTCGGCACTCATATCGATGATGGCCTTCTGCGAAATTTCCCATACCGTTTTGTAGATGTCCTTGATGTTCTGCGGAATCTCCGGAATGGGCTGCACCGAACCGTTGGTTGAAATCAACTTCTGGCGCATGGTTTCGCTCCATAAGCCCAGGCTGATGAGGTCTTTCATCAGGTGCTTGTTGGCGACAATGAATTCACCCGACAACGTTCTGCGGGTGTACACATTGCTGGTGTACGGCTCAAAGCATTCGTTGTTGCCGAGAATTTGTGACGTAGAAGCCGTGGGCATCGGGGCTAACAGCAGAGAGTTGCGCACACCGTGCTGCTTCACTTCCTGCTTAAGCTGCTCCCAGTTCCAGCGGTTACTCTTCGGGGTAACACCCCACATATCAAACTGGAAGATACCCTTGCTCACCGGAGATCCCTTAAATGTCTCGTACGGGCCGTTTAGTTTTGCCAATTCCATTGACGCTTCCATGGCGGCAAAGTAGATGGTCTCGTGGATGTCCTCATTGAGGCCGCGAGCTTCGGGCGAATCAAACGGCATGCGCAGCAGGATGAAGGCATCGGCCAATCCCTGTACACCAATACCGATCGGGCGATGGCGCATGTTGCTGTTGCGCGCCTCCACCACCGGGTAGAAGTTGATGTCGATTACCTTGTTGAGGTTGCGGGTGACGACTTTGGTGATCTCAAACAACTTCTGATGATCAAATTTGCCGTCTTCGGTTACAAACTTGGGCAACGCAATAGAGGCCAGGTTGCACACGGCAATTTCATCGGATGACGTATACTCAATGATTTCCGTACACAGGTTGCTGCTCTTGATGGTGCCCAGGTTTTTCTGATTCGACTTTTTGTTGGCTGCGTCTTTGTACAGCATGTAAGGCGTACCCGTTTCAATCTGCGATTCGAGAATCTCGAACCACAGGTCCTGTGCCTTTACCTGCTTGCGGAACTTGCCTTCCTTCTCGTACTTTTCGTAGAGGCGCTCGAACTCTTCACCATAGCAATCGGCCAGGCCGGGTGCCTCGTTCGGGCAGAAGAGTGACCACATTTCGTTGCCCTCAATGCGCTTCATGAACAGGTCCGGAATCCACATCGCATAGAACAAATCGCGGGCGCGCATTTCTTCCTTGCCGTGATTTTTCTTCAGATCAAGGAATTCGAAAATATCGGCATGCCACGGCTCCAGGTAGATGGCGAAACTGCCTTTGCGTTTGCCACCGCCCTGATCCACGTAGCGGGCTGTCATGTCGAAGTTACGCAGCATGGGCACAATGCCGTTGCTGGTTCCACCCGTGCCTTTGATGTACGAGCCTTTCGCCCGTACGTTATGAATGCTAAGGCCAATGCCGCCAGCGCTTTGCGAAATCTTCGCACAATTTTTCAGCGTGTCGTAAATGCCGTCAATGCTGTCGTCCTTCATGGTGAGCAGGAAGCAGCTTGAAAGTTGCGGTTTGGGTGTGCCGGCATTGAACAGCGTGGGTGTGGCGTGTGTAAACCACTTCTCCGACAACAAAGTATACGTTTCAATGGCGGCTGGAATATCTTCTCCGTGAATGCCCACGGCTACGCGCATCAACAGATGCTGCGGGCGCTCCACCACTTTGTTGTCGATCTTCATCAGGTACGAGCGCTCCAGGGTTTTGAAGCCGAAGTAGTCGTAGCTGAAGTCGCGGTCGTAAAGGATAGCCTCGTCCAATTCGGCAGCATGCTCGTGAATCACCTTCCAGGTTTCCTTCGAGATCAGGGGTGCGTTTTGGCCGGTTTTCGGATCCACATAGGTGTAGAGCCGCTTCATGGTGCTGGAGAACGACTTGCTGGTAACCTTGTGGAGGTTACTTACGGCAATGCGGGCGGCCAACTTGGCGAAGTCAGGGTGCCGGGTGGTCATCGTAGCGGCAATTTCCGCTGCGAGATTGTCCAGTTCTTGCGTAGATACGCCATCGTACAGGCCATTGATCACTTTCATGGCCACCTCTACCGGGTTGACAAAGTTGGGATCTAAACCGTAGCAGAGTTTTTCAATTCGGGCGGTGATCTTGTCAAACTTTACGGACTCCCGATGTCCGTCACGTTTTACTACGAGCATGAGTAAGTAGGTTGTGGTGAACGAAAAGTTTAAAAAATGTTTTCGAATGTATTAAAAATCCTCGTTCAGTGAAAACTTCGGAGTACTTTCTTTTTCGGTGCTCTTCATTACACCGGCTTTCTGGTATTCGGCCACGCGTTTTTCGAAGAAATTCGTCTTTCCACGCAGGCTGATCATGTCCATGAAGTCGAACGGGTTGGTGGCCCCGTAGATTTTCTCGCCTACCAGTTCGCTGAGCAGGCGGTCGGCCACGTACTCGATGTACTGGCACATCTGCACGGAGTTCATGCCGATGAGGTTCACCGGCAGAGCATCGGTTACAAATTCTTTTTCAATCTCCACAGCATCTTTGATGATCTCAATCACGCGCTCCTTGGGAAGCTTGTTAACAACGTGCTGGGTGTAGAGGTGGCAGGCAAAATCGCAGTGCAATCCCTCGTCCCTCGAAATCAGTTCGTTCGAGAAGCTGAGGCCGGGCATGAGGCCCCGCTTTTTCAGCCAGAAGATGGAGCAGAAGGATCCGGAGAAGAAAATTCCCTCCACTGCGGCAAACGCGATGAGGCGTTCCTGGAAATTGCCCTGCGAAATCCAGCGCAACGCCCAGTCGGCCTTCTTCTTTACGCAATCCATCGTTTCAATGGCATGGAAGAGGCGATCCTTTTCGACCGGGTCTTTGACATACGTGTCTATTAATAAGGAGTACGTCTCGGAATGAATGTTTTCAATAGCAATCTGAAAGCCATAGAAGAACTTGGCTTCGGTATATTGAACCTCTGACACGAAGTGTTCGGCCAGGTTTTCGTTGACAATGCCATCGCTGGCGGCAAAAAAGGCCAAAACGTGGGTGATGAAGTGGCGCTCGCCATCGTTCAGGTTGGCCCAATCGCGCAAATCGTGACTTAAATCGATCTCTTCGGCTGTCCAGAAGCTGGCTTCGGCCTGTTTATAGAATTTCCAAATATCGTGGTGCTCGATGGGGAAGAGGACGAAGCGATCCTTATTCTCCTGCAGGATGCGCTCGGGTAGTGGTTGACTCATTCGCGTAAGGTGTTTGATGTTGGTTATCCAATTGCGGGCAGTTTGGTGGTGCCCGTTTGATTTTTTTCTCAAGCTTCCGGTTCAACCCAATTACGCAGCGTTGTGGCCTGAAGCAAGGAGACAAATATTTCAAACGAATGATAAAGTTCAAAGGAGCGATATCGGTACAAAAGTGAACAAAGCCGATCGGTAAGGGCAGGGTATGGTCAGAGTAAATTCATTCTCATTGACTTAGCTGCCTGTAACAAAGTGAGAGGTGAACTAAATATTTTTTTGAATTATTTCTTTCTGATTTTTTGGAGAAATGCCTGCACCCGGTTTGGCTTAAGCCGCCCTGGCAAAACGCCATGAATGTTTACGAAGCCGGGGGAGGCTGGCTTATACCCTTTGGTCGATAAATGTTCGAAATAGACGTAAAATCAAAGGTTTTTGCGAAGGGTGGGGCAATTCCTTGCCTTTCAGACTCTTTCCTCTATCTTTGCAGTCCATTTTTAAAACCATTAAACATGTACGCAATTGTAGACATTGCCGGAAAGCAGTTTAAGGTGGCTAAAGACCAGTATATCTACGCACCCCGGATGGAAGGCGAGGCGGGCTCAGCTGTGAGCTTCGATAAGGTCCTCTTGGTTGACAACGGTGGCAAAGTAGATGTTGGCGCCCCTACTGTGAAAGGTTTGAAAGTAACAGGTAAGATCCTGGAGCACGTAAAAGGAAACAAAGTGATTGTTTTCAAGAAGAAGCGCAGAAAAGGCTATGCCGTGAAGAACGGGCATCGCCAGCAGTTCACCAAGGTTCAGATCGAGAACATTGGATAATGTTGAATCTTAAATTTGAATTAACACATGGCACATAAGAAAGGTGAAGGTAAAGTAAAGAACGGCCGCGAGTCGGAAAGCAAGCGGCTGGGTATAAAGGTCTATGGCGGCCAGAAGGTGATAGCCGGCAATATTATCGTGCGCCAGCGCGGTACCAAGCATCACCCCGGCAAAGGAGTTGGTATGGGCAAGGATCACACCCTGTTTGCGCTTACCAATGGCGTGGTCGCGTTTAAGAAAGGTCGCGAGAACAAGTCATTCGTTTCGGTAGTTGCTGAGGCTTAGGCCTTATAAAACAAAATTTTATTTGGAAACCCATCGATTTTCGATGGGTTTTTTTGTTTTTGTTCGGTTTAAAAAAAAAATTACATGAAAGTATTACTAGGCTTTGGCGAAAGCATTAAAGTTCGATTAAATTCGAACCCTTAATATTAACCTAAACAATAAACTATGAGGAAGTTTCTACTAACCTTTCTCTCCTTCGTGTTTGCGCTTTCGGTCTACGCGCAAGACCGCACGGTAACCGGAAAGGTGACGGCATCGGAAGATGGCTCGTCATTGCCTGGTGTAAACGTGCTGGTGAAGGGGACGACCAATGGTACGGTTACGGATGCCAATGGGGATTACCGGATAAGTGTTCCCAGCACAGGATCTGTACTGGTATTTTCATTTATCGGTTACGCTTCGCAGGAAGTTGAAATTGGCAACCGGTCAACTGTGGATGTGGTTTTAGCGGCTGACGTGCAGCAACTTACAGAAGTTGTTGTAACGGGGCAGGGCTTTGCCAAGGAGAAGAAGGCACTTGGCTACGCGGTTGCCGGTGTTGGAACTGAGGCAATTGCTGCTCGTCCGGTCAATGATATCGGTCGTATTTTGATGGGTAAGATTCCGGGTGTAACCATCAACCCTACGGGCGGTACTTCCGGAACAGGCTCCCAGATCAACATTCGCGGTTACTCAACTATTACGGGTAACACCCAGCCCCTTTGGGTAGTTGATGGTGTGCCCTTCAGCGGTGCCACCAACGATGCTTCCGGGTTTACAACCGGTGGAACGGCCTCGGCTACCAGCCGATTCCTTGATCTGGATCCCAATGCTATTGAGAGCGTGAACGTGCTGAAAGGCTTGGCCGCTACTGTATTGTATGGCGACCAGGGCCGTAATGGTGTAATCGTTGTTACCACCAAGTCAGGCAGTAAGAAGAAAAGGGCAACTGAAATTAGCGTCCAACAGACCGTTGGTATGAATGAAATTGCCTCTATGCCGGACTTCCAGCAGAATTACGGAAACGGATTCCAGCAGCTGACTAATACGGCCCAGTTCTTCAGTAACTGGGGTGCAAATTACCGGGAGATTGACTCTGTGAGCCACCCGTATCAGTGGTTGGGTGACCTTACGCGCAGGGACCCCTTCCTTGCTCAGACGGCCTTTAAACGGATTCCTTATCGGTATTCGCTTAATCTGAATGATTTCTTCCGCAGAGGTGTGACTTCCAACTCGTCAGTTTCCATTTCAGGAGGCACCGACAAAATGGGTGTAACCGGAACGTTGGGATACACAAAAGAGGAAGGCTATGCACCGGGCAACGATTTGGAGAAGATAAATGTGTCCATTGGTTTTAATGCGAGTTTGTCTGACCGTTTGTCGGTTAATTCATCATTGATGTACTCGCACACCGATTTTGCCACACCTCCTCTTAACGGAGCAACCGGTGGTGGTGCCGCTTTTGGTAACGTGCCTTCGCTGTATGCAAACTTCTTGTATTCACCGCCCAACTACGACATTAACAATACGGAGTTATTCCCTTTCCAGACACCCGATAAGCGAATGGTTTGGTATCGTCCGGGAAGTGATATTCCGAATGCGCGGTGGCTGGCCGAGTACACCAGAGAGACTGATGTTACTGACCGATTCTTCAACAGCACTTCGGTAAACTATGACGTTAACGACAAATTGTCGTTGACCTATCGTGTTGGTCTGGACTTCTATACGCAGCGCCAAAACCGTGAGTTTAACCGCGGTGTAAGTCCTACTCTGGTTCCGCTTGATAATGGAGCGTTGCAGACTCAGACTATTTCCAACACGATCTGGAATCATGATTTGATCGTGGGATATAACACCAAGATTACATCGGACATTGGCTTGAGTGCCCGTGCGGGTTTCAACGCCCGTTACGACAAATTTGAGCGCGATGGTTTGTATTCCGAGGGGCAAATTGTTCCCGGACTAATGCGCCACAGCAACTTCCAGATTTCATCGTCACGGAGTGGTGCATTTGGCGGTCGTGTTTTCCAGCGCACGGAGGAATCTCAGCGTTATGGTTTGTACGGTGACTTCCAGTTCGACTACAAGAATTTCATCTTCCTGAACCTGGCCGGTCGTAACGATTGGGTTTCGTTCCTCGAAGATGGTAACAACACGTTGTTTTACCCCAGCGCCAGCAGCTCGGTTGATTTAACGGAGGCTTTCAGTTCAATCAAGAGCAAGACACTCAACTTCTTGAAGCTTCGCGTAGGTTATGGAACATCTGCTGGATATCCTGCACCCTATAATACACGGACAGTTATTGCTCCTAACTCGCGTGGATTTGTCGATGCTTCAGGCGCTGTATTTGCCGAACACACCATCAGCAATCAATTGGGTAACCCCGGATTGCGCGGTGAGTTGATTGGCGAAGTGGAGGCTGGATTTGAAGCTAAGATGTTTAACAACCGGTTAGGCATTGACTTCACAGTTTATAACCGTGCAACCCGCGACTTGATTACGGATGCCCCGATTGACCCGGCTACCGGCTTCACGGGCACGTTGCAGAACCTTGGTAAGGTAACAAACAAGGGAATTGAAATCGCGGTTAATGGAACACTGCTCAAACTTTCAAATGGCCTGCAGTGGGATGCGATCTGGAATTTCACAGCTGTGCGTCCTGAGGTGGAAACACTCGGTGTGGGCATTAGTGAGATTGTGTTGGCGGGTTTCACGGATCTCGGCAACTTTGCCGTTCCCGGACGTCCGATGAACATCATCAAAGGCACTCGTATTGCGCGCGACCCGAATGGTAATCCGATTGTGGGTACCGATGGTTTCCATGAGTTGGATCCGATCATTGGTGAATTGGGAGACCCCAACCCGTATTTTCTCACTACGTTGATCAACAACCTTTCGTTTAAAGGCATCACGTTCTCTGTGCAAATTGATTATCGCAAGGGCGGTAAGATGTATGCGTCAACCCCGTCAGCGCTTCTGGCGCGTGGTGTGTTGGCCTCCGAGAGTGTCTTGAATCGCGATCTGGCGTTCATTGCTCCCGGTGTGAAGCGGGTTGATACGGATGGAAATGGTGTAGTTGACGGATTTGCTCCGAACGACATCACGCTCACGGCTGCTGATTATGGATTTAACCTCCAGTTCTTCGGCCGCAACGACAATGCGATGTTTGATGCTACGAATATTCGCATTCGCGAAGTGTCGCTCGGCTACGCTTTGCCCCGTCAGATTCTGTCCAAGACTCCGTTCAAGGCAGCCTCCATTACGCTCAATGCCAACAACCTGTGGTATTTTGCTTTTGGCGCACCTAAGTATGTGAACTGGGATCCTGAAGTGGCCAGCTTGGGTGTTAATGCGGGTCTTGGTTTTGACTACCTCACCGGCCCCAGCATGCGCAGGTATGGTGCCGTATTGCGTCTCACATTCTAATTTAAATCTGAAGAGTAATTATGAAACTATATAAGAAACTAGCATTAGTGGTCGGTGTGGTGCTGGCAAGTTCCTGTACGCTCGATTTGCGCCAGGATCCGAATGCCGTGCAGCTTGACCAGGCGTTGCCGAACTTATTGCTTAATTCGATTCAGCGACAGTTGCCGGGCGTTTTTAATGGCGCCAACACAACGACTGCTCAAATGACGCGCTCGTTGAATGGCGCGGGCCAGATTTATCTGAACTCCTCAACACCCGAGACTTTTAACGGCATTTGGTCAACAGCCTATGCTGGTGTGTTGAGCGATGCAGATGCCTTGATTAAGACAGCTGATGAGAACGGGTTTGCTCGTCATGCGGGTATGGCGCGCGTGATGCAGGCGTACACCCTGGTGTTGTTGGTTGATCTTTTTGGCGATGTACCCTTTAGCGAAGCTTTTCAGGGTGCAGTTAATTTTAATCCGAAAGCAGATACGGGTGCAGAGATCTATAATCTGGCCATTACAATTTTGGACAAGGCAAAGCTGGATTTGACGACTAACCCGACAACGGGACTTCCGGCCGGCTACCTTAACCCGGTAGCGCCTACCGTACAGGACCAGTACTACAATGGTAACTTCGGTCGGTGGGTTCGGTTGGCAAACACGATCAAACTCAAGATTTATCTGAATCTTCGTTTGACGGATGCGGCCGCGGCTACTGCAGCGATCAATGCTTTGATAACCGAGCCAGCCCCAAATGGTGGCTTTATCTCTGCGGCAAACGAGAATTTTGTCTGGAGATACAGCACCAACTCGGCTGACCCGGATGCCCGCCATCCCAGATTTATTGGTCAGTACCCCGGTGGTGGTGGCGATTACCAGTCGAATTGGTTGATCTGGCATATGTTTCATGGGTATAACGCCACACAAAACGTTGGTGCTGTACCAGCTCCTGCTCCTGGTGATCCTCGCATGAGATTCTACTTCAACCGCCAGGTTTTGGCAAATTCTACAAGTACCAATGAGTTGCGATGCCTGGGAGAGGCGCTGCCTAATCATTACCCTTCGTCAACCGGTACGGCTATTGTACTTAATGCCGCGTCTGGTATGCCTCCGATGGGTGTGGATGCGGCCCACCCGACCAACAATGCAGCAAGTGCTGCCTGGGGCCGGACTTTTTGCGTGCCCACTGATCGTGGTTACTGGGGACGTGACCATGTTGATCCTCAGGGTATTCCTCCGGATGGCTTGCTGCGGACCGCTTATGGGGCCTATCCCGTAGGTGGTCGTTTCGACAACAACCACGGTGCAGCTGTAGGTTCAACGCAGGGTATGCGTGGTGCAGGTATTCAGCCTATGATGATGCGCTCCTTCGTTCAGTTCATGCTGGCGGAGGCTGAGTTGACTCTTCCGGGTGTTAACGCACCGCTAACAGCTGTTGCCCATTATGAGGCTGGTATCCGGAATTCCATGGCAGATGTTCGCGATTGGGCCGTGAATGGTACGTATGGCACCAATGGTGCTGCCGCATCTCCAAATGAAGCCACCGCTATCAATGCGTTTTATACCGCGGCAAACTATACAACTGATGTAAATAGTTATGCTGCTTCTGCAGTTGCTGCGTTCAATAATCGGTTTGCAGTTTCTGCTGATGAGGCGATGAACTATGTAGGCCGTGAGTATTGGATTGCTCTTTTTGGCAATGGCTATGAATCCTACAATCTCTACCGGAGAACAGGAAAGCCCACGGGAATGCAGCCGGTGATCAACCCAACACCCGGAGAATTTCCCCGGTCGTTCTGGTACCCGGCTAACTTTGCGAACCTGAACAATTCGGTTACGCAGAAGGCCAACCTGAGCCAGCGGGTGTTCTGGGATAATAATACCTCTAACTTGAACTTTTAATTCCTGACTACCATGAAGATAAAACGATATTTAGCCATGGGCATCTTGCTTGCAGGCGGCATTGTAATGTCGTGTGAGCCAAACGAGGACTTGTTCCCGTTGCCCTATGATAATCGAGAAACAGGGTCGTACCTGCGAGTGTGGAAGATTACCTCGAATGTGTGGGATCTTGATAATTTGAACAACAGCGCGTTTGAGGCGGTGTACGAGTCAGTGGACAAGAATTTTGGTGCTGACTTAGACCGTGTGGAGTTTTTTGCAACCCATCGGTCCGGTGCAACCGGTTTCATTACCGCAGAAGTTTTGGTGAAGAGTATACCTGCCAGCCAGATGGGCCTGGCTAAGGTGGCCGAGCCTACCTATAGCGATTACCTACGGTCTCAGTCGATCCGGATTACAGCGACCGAGACGCTTGCCGCACTTAATACGCTTACGACTGACCCTGATGGATTGCCCAATCCGGCAACTTGTACGGGAATATTCCCGAGCGTTTGCCCTGCTGTGGCATTCCCGGGCTCATTGGCCGTTGGTGATCGTGTGATTTTCCGCGTGAAAATTTATGACAAACAGGGACGGGCTTTTACCGTGAATAACCCTCAGGCTACGGTTTCGCCCCGTTTGGGTAACCAGAATGAGGCTAATATCACACCAAACCTGACAGGTGGAATTTTCTACAGCAGTCCGATGACCTACACCATGTTGGTGCAACGACTGACGACTACTGGAAATGCTGCCGCTTACACCGGCACCTACCGCATGACGCAGGTTGGTCGTTGGCAGCCCGATTTTGCAACCAATGCCAATAACCGCCAGATCATGCGCACTTTCCCGCAAGCCTGGATGCGTCCGTTTGTGTTTGGCAATTCAACTACGGACTCCACCCAAACCGTCACGCTGGCTACTGTGCCGGGTGGTCTGCCCACTCAGCGTCAGTTTACGGCTAAATACCGTGGCCGCGACATTACGATGGTGATCAACTTTGAGGCCGCGGTGTTGAACGTAACCGGTGCCGGTCTGACAGCGGGTGCTTTAACCACCGTTCAGGCAGCGCCTGCGGCTGCGCCTGCGATTGGTGGTCTTGGCTTCCCTGCCGGAACTACCAATGCGAACCTGGGCACGGTGTTTACGCCTTTGGCTAGTACCGGCCTTAACTGTACATCGGAACGTATTTTCTACACAACGACCGGTGCGGTGTTTAACCCGACTTCTGCCGGGTCACCTGGTTCATTTATTGGTGATGCGCTAATGCCACCGGGTATTCCACGAAGAGAATTCCCCAATCGTGGTCATTACCGTATTGATCGTGATGGACTCACGGCAGGTGATGTTTTCTCGTTATCTGTTGATGATGACGTGGATGAATACGGCCGCAGAAATGGATATTGCAATTGGTACACGCGGGTTTACCTGACGTTTACCAAACTCTGATAGCTTTCCGTTCGAATTAGATGAAGGGCCGCTCTTGCGGCCCTTTTCTTTTGCTTCAATCCGGTAGTATTACTTTCATTTCAAAAAAGAGTCGGATTAAGGCTTCATTATGTTTCAATTAAATCCCATCTTAGCCAAATCAAACTAAACCTTAATCTATGAGGAAAATTTTACTGCTCGTAAGCGGTTTTGTCCTGGTGTCCTCCCTCGCGTGGGCGCAAGGCAGAACAATTACCGGCAAGGTGACAGCATCGGAAGATGGATCACCGCTGCCGGGTGTGAATGTGTTAGTCAAGGGAACAACCAGTGGCACGGTAACCGATGCCAATGGTGGGTATTCGGTCAGTCTGCCTTCAGATGCGACCACCTTAGTGTTTTCATTTATCGGTTATGTATCCCAGGAAGCGGAAGTTGGCGCGCGCAACACCGTTGATGTGGTGTTGGTGGCTGACGTGAAGCAACTTTCTGAGGTTGTGGTGACCGGTTATGGCAGCCAGTTAAAACAAGACCTGACGGGTAACATTGCCCAGGTAAAGGCCAAGGACATTGAGTTCATGCCTGTACCTACAGTGGATGCTGCATTGCAAGGCAGAGCTGCCGGGGTGTATGTAAACAGCCAGTCCGGTAAACTGGGCCAGGCTGTGAGCGTACGCGTGCGCGGTAACTCCTCGATCAGCGCGGGTAACCAGCCCTTGTACGTAGTGGATGGTATTCCGATTACGGCTGCTAACCTGAGCGGCTATGGTGGTGCCACAAACTCGTTGATCGACCTCAATCCAAACGACATCGAGTCCATCGAGGTATTGAAGGATGCGTCTGCCGGTGCCATCTATGGAGCGCGTGCCTCCAATGGTGTAGTGCTCATTACCACCAAGAAAGGTAAGGCAGGGAAGACCACGATAAACTTCAATTACCAGGCCGGTATTTCAGAGTCAACCAAGCGGGTGGATTTTCTCAACTCTGAACAGTATGCTGAGTTGTTGCTCGAAGGTGCCGCGTATACGGATAATGCTTTTGGCGTGCCAACTAACGATCCCGGTAGTGATACACAATTCGCTAAGGATCTGATGAATTACTACAGCTACAACCAGTGGGAAACCAACCCCACCAATACGTATGAATGGCAGGACGTGGTTTTTCAGCAAGGTGCTATGCAGCAGGCGGATCTTCAGATGAACGGTGGCAATGATAATACCAAGTTTTTCTTGTCAGGCCAGTATTTGAAACAGGAGGGTATCATTATCGGTAACGACATTGAGCGGATTACCGCACGTTTGAACCTGGACCATAAAGCATCGGAGTGGTTGAGCCTCGGGTTGAATATGAATTTTGCCCGCACACTCAACAGACGTTTGCCGGACGATAATGCGTTTTCAAATCCTCTACAGAGTGTGGCGTTGATGCCCATGACACCGAACATCATTCCTGCGGGTGAACCCGGAGCTGGGCTGCCGGCTGGTACACCCCCCGGTGATCCAAACATTCCGCTCTACTACAATCCACAGATCACCGTGAACTATGCGAAATACACGGCTGAATCGTTCCGGAACTTCAGCAACGGGTTTGCGATTGTCAAGTTAGCGCCTGGTCTTACTTTCCACTCCATGTTCGGTTTGGATGTGCTGAACCAGGTGGAGGAAGGATACTTCCAGACGCAAACCGTGCGTAACCAGACCCGGGCATCAAAAGGTCTGGGTAGCAACCGAACGCAAACGGTGGTTAACTGGAATACCAACAACTACTTCAATTACGTGAAGAATATCGCGGGTAAACACGACATCACGGCTACCCTGGGTATGGAATACCAGCAGTCCGATAACCGCGGTAATTTTGTAGAAGGTCTTCAATTCCCTTCCGATTCCTACCAGAAGATTGCCAGTGCGGCCGTGATTTCGGGTGGTTCGTCCACACAAACCCAATTCCGATTCTTGTCCTATTTTGCCCGCGCGAACTATAAGTTTGCTAACAAATACCTGTTCTCGGTTAGCGCGCGTAGTGACGGATCAAGCCGTTTTGGTGAGAATAATCGCTACGGTTTCTTCCCGGCAGTTTCGGGCGGATGGGTAATGACAGAAGAGAGTTTTCTGAACGATTCCCGTTACGTGAGTTTCCTGAAGTTGCGGGCCAGCTATGGCCTGGTAGGTAACTCCGAGATTGGAAACTTTCCGCAGTTGGCCCTGTTTGCGGCCGCACCTTATGGAGCTGCAGGTGGTCAGGCCCCCACTCAAATCGGAAACCCTAATCTGCGATGGGAGACCAGCAAACAGCTGGATGTAGGGATAGATTTTGGATTTTTCAACAACCGGTTGACTGGTGAGTTGGACTACTATAACCGCCTTTCTGAAGACCTTCTGCTGAATGTGAATATTCCTTCGTCCACCGGCTTCCCATCCGTTGTCAAGAACATCGGATCGCTGGAGAACAAGGGCGTGGAGTTGGTGCTGAACGGGCAGATTTTGGTTGGTGAGTTCAAGTGGAGTGCCTCCTTCAATATCGCCCACAATCGCGGCAAGGTAACCGACATCAACGGTCAGATTATCGAAGGCGGTGTGAGTAACATGAACCGGGTGATGGAAGGCGAGAATGTGGGCGTATTCTTCGCTCCGGAATATGCCGGAGTTGATCCGGCTAACGGAGATGCTCTGTTTGTTAGAAACACCGTAAACCCGGATGGTACGATTGACCGTAGCACGGTGCCAAATGCAGATTATAACCAGGCCCAGCGTGTTGTGGTAGGCGATCCTAACCCAGATTATATTGGCGGCTTTACCAACAACTTCTCCTATAAAGGTTTCGACCTATCGATCTTCTTTAATGGGGTGTTTGGTAACGACATCAATATCCATGGTATGGGTCAGTACTCCATCGCCAACATGCGATTTGAGGATAACCAGACGGCTGACCAGATGGCGCGGTGGCGCCAACCGGGTGATGTAACGGATGTTCCGCAGGTGCGCTACTATTTTGGTAACGGATGGCAGCGCAGCAGTCGCTACGTTGTGGATGGTTCATTCATCCGCTTGCGCACGGTGAACCTGGGTTACAACGTGCCGAAAAAGTGGTTGGCACCGATCAAGTTGACCAGTGCACGGCTCTACGTATCAGGACAAAACCTGCTTACGTTCACGGACTACCCGCTGTGGGATCCGGAAGTGAATGCCGACACGTTCGATTCCAATGTTTCGAAGGGTAACGACTTCTATACGCCTCCGCAACCGAGGACGATTTTGGTAGGTGTTAATATTGGGTTCTGATGAATCAAAATTTGAAAAGTCTTATGAAGAAGAATAACTCAATACTAAAAATAGTTGGTGGTGTGGCCATTGCTCTCGTAGCGCTGTTTGCCCCCACCTCGTGTGCTGATCGACTTGACATCGTGCCCTTTCAGAGTTTATCGCCTGAACAAGCGTTGGCAACTGAAGGCGATGTGGAAGGTTTGCTTGTTGGCGCTTATGATGGTCTGCAGGATACCGATGCCTATGGCGGAGATATTCAATTGATGGCTGATCTTTGGGCTAATCGCCTGTACATCCGCTTCCGCGGCACGTTTCAGGGGCTTCAGCAGATAGCCGGTATCAATAGTACCAGCAATCCGATATTACTGGATAACGGCTGGGCTACCGGAATTTGGGCGAATGCGTATCGCACAATTAACATGTGCAATATCATCCTGCAAAGGAGAAACCTGGATCTGATTGTGAGTGATCCTGCCAAGAAGGCTTCGATTGAGGCTCAGGCCCGGTTCATTCGCGGCTCACTTTATTTTGAGTTGGCCCGGCTTTACGGCAAGACCTGGGGTGACGGGGATAACAACACGAACCTGGCCGTTCCGCTCATTTTGAAGGCCACACCTTTCAATGAAAGCGAGCTTACAAGTGCTAACTATCCAGCACGTGCGTCTGTAGCTGCCATTTACAACCGGGCGATCATTGATATTGATTCTGCGGAGCTGTTTTTGCCTGCTACTAATGCCGGTGGATACGCCACGGTGTGGGCCGCTAAAATGCAGCGTTCGCGAATTGCCCTGATGCAGCAGGATTTCGCTACAGCGCGCAACAAAGCTAATGACGTGATTCAATCAAACCGGTATGTATTAGCCACCACCTTTGATAATCTTTGGTTTAACTATATCAATTTTGGTGGAGTTGCACCCCGTGAGTATATCCTATATATGCAAATTACTACCCAGGACGGAACAAACGGGCTCAACACCTACTATGGTGGCACGATAGGATCCATTCCTGGTACAGCCGGCCGTTTGGATATGGATGTGCAAACGGCATGGCTAAACCGCCACGAAGCGAGTGATGTAAGGCGTGCTTACTTTATCTCTGCCTCGGGAAGACGCCTTACCAGGAAGCACCTCGATCGCTTCGGTCATGTGCCGGTAATGCGATTGGCTGAAGCTTACCTGACCCGTGCTGAGGCCAACTTCCGGTTGGGCACATCGGTGGGCGACACCCCGCTGAACGATGTTAACCAAATTCGTAACCGGGCCGGGCTTGCCAACAAGGCAACGATTGCCACAGTAGATGAGATATTACTTGAGCGCGATCTTGAGCTGGCGTTTGAGGGACATTTCATGCACGACAACAAGCGTAATGGAAAGAGCGCCCCTGGCGGAGTAGGTGGCACCACTTCGGTTCCGTTTAATAATTTCAAGTTGATCTTCCCCATCCCTCAGCGCGAGACGGATGTCAACAAGAACCTTGTGCAGAATGCGGGGTACTAATAGATTACCTCAGCAATAAAGAAAGGCTGCTCCTCCGGGGCAGCCTTTTTTTGTTTAGGCTTTTGCGACTTTGTCGCTCGCAGGATTAAATGAATTTCGCGCTTATCGGGCAACCGAATTCTGCAACCAGGTCCCTGTACTGTGAGAAATCCGCAGGCGACTTATCCTTTCTTTCTAGACACGAGGAAAGAGATCTCGCAAGTAGTTAAAAGGAAAAAAATGCCTTTAGGTAAATTCACCACCTGACAACGTTCGCCAGATCTTGCAGGGAACTGCCGACTAATGTGCCAGAAGCTGGAGTAGGGTGGTTAACCGGGCCTTCAGGTTTCTGCGATCTACAATAAAATCAAGGAAGCCATGATCGAGTACAAACTCGGCACTCTGAAATCCTTTGGGCAAATCTTTTCCTATTGTTTCGCGGATAACGCGCGGACCGGCAAAACCAATCAACGATCCCGGTTCGGCAATATTGAAATCACCCAACATCGCATAAGAAGCGGTTACACCTCCCGTGGTGGGGTCGGTCAACAACGAGAAGTAGGGAATTCTGACTTCGTCCAATAACGCAAGCTTGGCCGAAACCTTGGCCAACTGCATCAACGATAGCCCGGCCTCCATCATACGGGCACCACCCGAGCGGGAGATGATCAGCAGCGGTGTTTTGGTTTTTAAAGCATGATCGGCCGCACGGGCAATCTTTTCACCCACCACGCTTCCCATCGAACCGCCAATGAAACTGAAGTCCATGCAGGCAATCACAATATCGAAACCGTTCGTTTTGCCATAAGCGGTTCGCACGGCATCTTTCAACTGGGTTTTCGCCTGCGATTCTTTGATCCGCTTGGGGTAAGGTTTGGTGTCTACGAACTTGAGCGGATCTCCCGACTCCATGTTGGTATCCAACTCCGTGAATTCGTTGTTGTCGAACAGGATTTCGAAATACTCTTTAGAGCCGACCTTAACATGGTAGTCTTCTTCCGGAACAACAAAAGCGTTGTTTTTCAGCTCGCGCGTGTGTACAATTTTTCCTCCGGGCGACTTAAACCACAATCCATCGGGCACTTCCCGTTTGGCTTCTGTGGGAGTTAGTATTCCTTTGTCGGTTCGTTTAAACCAGGGCATGATTGTTCGATTAAATCAGGCGATCGTTACCACCTTATCCAGGTACACGTCTTGAATGGCATTAAGAATTTCCACGCCATCTTTCAGCGGGCGCTGGAAGGCTTTACGGCCCGAGATGAGTCCCATGCCGCCCGCGCGCTTGTTGATCACGGCTGTGCGCACGGCATCGGCCATGTCGCTGGCACCTTTTGAATCACCACCCGAGTTGATCAACCCAGCCCGGCCGTTGTAGCAGTTGATGACTTGATACCGGCACAAATCAATTGGATGATCGGAAGTCAGCTCGGTATAGATGCGTTCGTCCAATTTTCCGTAGCTGCTGCCGCCCGTATTCAAAGCCTTATATCCTCCGTTATTTTCGGCCAGTTTCTGCTTGATAATGTCAGCCTGAATGGTGACACCCAGGTGATTGGCCTGCCCGGTAAGATCGGCTGACACGTGATAATCTTTTCCGTCTTTTTTGAAGGCGCTGTTGCGGGTGTAGCACCAAAGGATCGTGCCCATGCCCAGATTATGAGCTTCTTCAAACGCCTTTGCAACTTCAATAATCTGACGAGTCGAATTTTCAGAACCAAAATAGATGGTTGCACCCACTGCCACGGCACCCAGGTTCCAGGCATCGCGCACAGAGCCGAACATGATCTGATCGGCCTTATTGGGGTAGGTGAGAAGTTCGTTGTGGTTGATCTTAACGATAAATGGAATCCGGTGAGCATACTTCCGCGAGGTCATGGCCAGGGCACCAAATGTGGTAGCCACCCCATTGCAGCCGCCCTCGATGGCCAGCTTAACAATGTTTTCCGGATCGAAGTAGATCGGATTTTTGGCAAACGAGGCTCCCGCGCTGTGTTCAATACCCTGGTCGATGGGCAGAATAGAGACATAACCGGTGCCCCCGAGCCGCCCGTTGTCAAACAACCACTGGAGGCTGCGCAATGTCTGGGTTGTGCGGTTGGATGGCCCGAAAACCTGATCGACAAACTGCGGGCCCGGCAGATGAAGCTGATCTTTGGAAATCGTTTTGCAGGTGTGCTGAAGAAGTTGATCTGCGTCTTTACCGAGCAGTTCTGAAAGGGATTGCTTTGCCATGTTTGATTTAAAAAGGGAAACAAATATAGCTGCTGGGGGGCGGTCTTCCAAAGTGGCCAAAATGCTGTTAATCAAACGGTTGAAAACAAAAAAGCCCACTGATGGCAGCGGGCTTTGGTTTGCGTAAGCGTTATCTTAATTGGCGGCCACTTCGGCTACCTGTCCGCTCAATTTTTCCTTAATGCGGGCTGACTTGCCCTGACGCCCCTTCATGTAGTACAACTTGGCCCTGCGCACTTTGCCGGCCTTGATTAGTTCGATTTTATCAATGCTGGGTGACAGGAACGGGAAAATACGCTCCACGCCAATGCCATTCGAAACTTTGCGAACTGAGAACGATTCCCCGTTGGTGCCCTTACCCCTGCGGTAAAGCACAACACCTTGAAACTGCTGAATACGCTCCTTATTCCCTTCACTGATTTTTACGTGTACATTAACTGTATCACCAGGCTTGAAATTGGGCAGGGAGGGCCTCTTGGCATTCAACTCCTGCTCGGCCAACTTCATGAAATCGATTTTCTTTTTTGCTTCAGCCATAGTTCGTATCCGTTAAAAAAGGACTGCAAAGATAGAAAACCACCCCACGTCCGCAAAGGCGGTCTCCGAATAATCATTCAAATACCTGATTTTTAGTCTTTTAGGAGGTTTGGCCTGCGTTTTTGGGTGCGCTCCAGGGCCTGTTCCTGTTTCCACTCCTCAATCCGGCCCGGATTGCCGGATAAAAGCACCTCTGGAACGCTCCAGCCCTTATACTCTGCCGGCCGGGTGTACACGGGCGGGGCCACCAGGCCGTCCTGAAAAGAATCCGTCAGGGCCGAAGTTTCGTCATTCAGCACGCCCGGCAGGAGGCGAATGATGGAGTCGGCCAGCACGGCAGCGGCCAGCTCGCCACCCGAAAGCACGTAGTCACCGATGGAAATCTCGCGGGTGATCAGGTGTTGCCGCACGCGTTCATCCACGCCTTTGTAATGGCCGCACAACAGGATGAGGTTTTTTTTGAGGCTTAATTCGTTGGCGATGGATTGCGTCAGCAACTCGCCATCGGGGCTCAGGTAGATCACTTCGTCATAGGTGCGCTGCTCTTTCAGCGAGCTGATGCACCGGTCGATCGGCTCGATCATCATCACCATGCCCGCACCACCGCCAAAGGCGTAGTCGTCCGTACTGCGGTGCTTGTTCGTGCTATACTCGCGCAGGTCGTGCACCGCCACCGCCACCAACCCTTTTTGCTGCGCCCGCTTCAGGATGCTGTCGCTGAAGGGCCCTTCCAGCAGTTTGGGCAACGTGGTAATGATGTCGATGCGCATGGAAATGCAAACTACGGAAATTGCAGAAAAAAATTTTCAGCAAATTGCCGGGGTCTACACTAAGGATAACTTGGAATAATCGACCTGCCAAAAATGCTGAGTCATTGTTTTACAATAAAACGCGTCATTTATATGATTTTAGTCTTTATGGGCTTGTTTGCTTGCCTGAAGAAGACGAATGATGATTTGACAATTAAGGATGGCATTTACGTTGAGGTAAGACCCAACAACGCTGATAGTAGTTTTTATACAAGTGATAACCAGATTTATAGGTCAGAGCGAGAGTTCCTTTATGATGTATCGATTATTTCATCCTTTGGAGATAGTCTGTACATGAAGGATAGTACGGGTTTCAATGATGTTCATCAAGATTTCAACTTGACCGAGCAGCAATGGAGCTTAGTTCCGAGCAAGGAAGCTAGCCCGGGTGTTGTACGCTTTTTAGGCCTGAAGGTGATGCCGGGGAACCAGCCATTTGCAAGAATGCTCCCAGACTACAGCCAAACGGTTATTGAACTGCGGTACTATAGCTTGGACACAACACGTCTTTTTTTTGAATTGACTGGTCTTGTTGAAAATTCAAAGAACGTGTGGATTCATCCACATCGAAGCAAGTATTTTCGAATACTCGAACTTAATCCGTTTCCCTACATTGCGCTGCCTGTGCAAGTTGGCACTGAGTGGACTTGGTGCCTGGAGATTGGGGATCTATGGGGCGACTACAGATGGAAACTTTGGCAAGGTACAATCGTCAATCACTACACGTATAAAATTGAAAATCGAATGGTGCTTGAAACCAGATTGGGTTTGCTCGATTGCCATGAGGTAGTTGGCAAAGCGCAAAGTGATATTGGTGTAACCCACCTTACTGCTCACTTTAATTCGGTGTTTGGGTTTGTTCGTTTAGTTTATACAAATATTGATAAGAGTCAGGTGGTTATGAACTTGGTTGGGGTGAGGAATTGATTTTTGAAAGCACAGTCGATTTGTTGGGTCGGTTAAATCTCCAAAAACCCCTGCGGCAATTCAACTGTAATCTTGCGGCTCGTTTTGTTGATGCTGCGAATGAAAGGGGCGTTCACTGGCAGCAGGTGTTCTTTGCCTTCGCAGTCAAACACCAGGAAGCGATTGGGCCCGTACTCCTGTACCTCGCGCACGGTTCCTAAATCGCCCTGTTCTTTATCCACCACCACAAAGCCAATGATTTCATCGTTGTAGAACTCGCCCCGGCCGCTGGCCGGCCGCACCGACTTTGGCAGAAACAGTCCACAGCCCTGCAATTCTTTCGCTGCTTCCACGGTGTTTACGTCCTCCCATTTCACAAAAGCTTTTGTATCCCGAACCGAAATGTGCTCAATGAAGTGCGGCACCAGCTGGCCGTTGATATCCAGCAAAACGTTCTTGATTTTTTTCCAATTCGCGGGTGCTTCGGCATTGAGCGATACCGTTACCTCGCCCTTGAGACCATGTGGCCCCTTAATAAAACCAATACTAAAGCAGTCAGCTTTTTTCATCGAGGGTCTCCAGTAATTCCTCCGGGGTTAACACGGGCAGGGCTGTAGTTGCATCCCGCTTAAAGTCAGCGTCTCTTGATACAAAGTAGTCAGCACGGTGGCGAAGGGCTGTGTGGTACTGCAAGGCATCTTCCAGGTCGCGCATGCTACCGTGTAGCGCCTCTTGAACCAATTGATGATCTACGGCAGCAACTTCCACATCCTGAAAAAGCAACGACAACATAGACCGGCATTGAACGGGGCCATAAGCTTTGCCAAGCCAGTATATCAAAATATGAACTATGGAAGGTGATGTGATGGCACTCACGCGATGGTCTACAATGAGTTGAAAAAGTTGACGACTCTGATGATAATGCGGGCGCTTCAGCAGGAAATCCAGTATCACATTCGCGTCCAGAAAAATCTTAACCGCCATGCCTGTTTTCTTGCTCTTCGTAGTATGCCTTAGTCAGGTCATCAGGCAGTGGGGCGTGGGGTCCGTCCAGCCCGTCAACTAATTCAACAATATTTTTCTTTTTCCTGGATTTTGTAAGCGAGCGGAAATAAGATTCTACCAACTCCGACACGCTAACGCGCTGGCGTTCGGCATACCGTTTTACGCGCCCTAGTAAATCGTCATCAATGGTCAGATTAAGCTTTGCCTTCATGTTAGCAATATACGTATGATTATGGATTATACGTATAAAAAAGGCCGGGCGTTGGCCCGGCCGGTAGTAACTAATGCAAACCTATCACGCCTATGCCTGAGGTTCTGCTGCAGGCGCTTCACCTTCCGCGGCAGCGGGTGCAACTTCGGGCTCGGCAGCCGCAACCTCTGCCTTCTTGCGAATGGCTTCGGCACGCGCTTCGCGCACTTTGCTTTCGGCCTCTTTGCGGGCCTTGGCGGCATCCTGCTTCTTTTTGGCCAGGTTATCTACCCGGTTCTTGATCTTGGCTTCTTTTGCCTGCAGCCACTCGTTGCGCTTCTGGTCCGCGATTTCCTGCGAAATCGCGCCCTTCACCACGCCAATCTGCAGGTGCTTCTTCATCATCACACCCCGGTAGGAGAGCATGCGCTTTACCGTATCGGTAGGCTGTGCACCTTTCATCAGCCATTCAAATGCTTTCTGGTCGTTCAGGTCAATGGTAGCCGGAACCGTAAGCGGGTTATAGGTACCAATTTTTTCAATGAAGCGCCCATCGCGGGGTGACCTGACGTCTGCGATTACCACATCGTACATCGCCAGTTTCTTGCGGCCTCTGCGGGCCAATCTGATTTTTACTGCCATTTTCTTGGTTTTTGGTGGATCTCGTCCTGTTTTCCTTAAAAAAGGATTGCAAAGATAAGACAAAAGGCCGCTGGGCCAAGCCGGAGGTTCAAATTTGCTTTTTGAACCGTACCTAATGCGAGCAGCCCAGCCCGACCAGCTTCTGCCTGCGGCCCCACTCCATTCGCCACTCTTCAGACCTAGCTGTTCAGGTAATAAAATCGAATAATCGCGTAAACAGTTTTAATAATTTATTCGGGTTTTCTACCTTCGGTGCTCTTTAGCGGAAACCGAGCAGTTATGGACAAATACTCATACATCTCTAATGCCGATGTCGGCTACATCGACCAACTCTATCAAAACTACAAGCAGAACCCGGCCGGGGTAGATGCCTCGTGGCAGAAGTTTTTTGAAGGCTACGACTTTTCGAGCCAGCGTTTTGGCGACAACGGCCATGCGGCCGTAACCGAGGCCACACCCAAGGAGGCCCAAGTTCGTAACCTCATATTTGCCTACCGCTCTTTCGGGCATCTTAAATCCAACACCAACCCGGTGCGCCCGCGCAGAGATCACAAAGTCCAGTTGGATCATACCTACTTCGGCCTTACCGATGCCGACCTCGACACTGAGTTTGAGATTGGCGTGGAAATTGGCATGGGCAAAGCCACACTCCGCAAAATCATGGAGAAGCTTAAGGCCGTGTACCTGGGACCAATCGGCTTCGAGTTCAACTTCATTCGCAACGATGAAATCCGCCAGTGGTTTGCCCGCAAGTGCGAGCAGGAATATTTTACGTACGACCCGAGTATTACCGAGAAAAAGACAATCCTCGGAAAGTTGAACGAAGCCGTGGTATTCGAAAACTTCCTGCACACTAAGTTCCTCGGCCAGAAGCGTTTTTCACTGGAGGGAGGTGAAAATACCATTCCCGCACTGCACTCTACCATTACCAAAGCGGCCGAACTGGGTGTGAAAGAAGTGGTGATTGGCATGGCGCACCGCGGTCGCCTCAATGTGCTGTCGAACATCCTCGGCAAAACCTACGAGCAGATCTTCACCGAGTTTGAAGGTAACGTCAATCCCGACCTCACGATGGGCGATGGAGATGTAAAATATCACCTCGGGTACGCCAGCCACATTGAAACACCTTCAGGGAACAAAATATATGTGAAGCTTACGCCCAATCCTTCGCACCTAGAGGCGGTTGATCCTCTGGTGGTGGGTTACACCCGTGGCCAGGCCGATGACGAGTATCAGGGCGACCTGAGCAAGGCCATGGCGATTCTTATACATGGCGATGCTGCTGTGGCAGGTCAAGGGATTGTGTATGAAGTGGTACAGATGTCCGGCTTGCCCGGCTACACCACAGGCGGCACGCTGCATCTTGTGATCAACAACCAGGTTGGCTTCACCACCGATTATGATGATGCCCGAACATCTATCTATTGCACGGATATTGCCAAAATTGTAGATGCGCCTGTCATGCACGTGAATGGCGATGATGCCGAAGCCGTAACGTTTTGTGCCAAGCTGGCCGTGGAATACCGCCAGAAATTTGGGAAAGATATTTTCATTGACCTCTTGTGCTACCGCAGACACGGGCACAACGAAAGCGATGAGCCGAAGTTCACACAACCCAAACTCTATAACCTGATTGCCAAGCATCCTAACCCGCGTGAGATTTACGTCAAGAAACTTATTGAACGGGGAGATGTGGATGCCGCGCTGGCTGATGAAATGGACCGCAGCTTCCGCAACCAGCTCCAGGATCGGTTGAATGAAGTAAAACAAAAGCCGCTTCCGTACAAGCCGCAGAAACTGGAGGAAGACTGGGACAAACTGCGCAGGGCTACACCCGATGATTTTGATGCCTCACCGGAAACAGGCGTTAAGCAGGCCGTAATTGACAAGGTGACCAAAGCGCTCACCTCCATCCCGGAAGGGTTCAAGCCGCTCAAGCAAATCGAGAAGTTGCTTAAGGACCGGAAAGATGCTTTTTATGAAACAAAGATGCTGGGCTGGGCCGAGGGTGAGTTACTCGCCTATGGCACGCTGCTGGCGGAGGGTGTCTCGGTGCGCATGTCCGGGCAAGATGTGAAGCGCGGTACCTTCTCCCATCGGCATGCCTACTTTTTTGATGCTAATACGAACGCTCCGTACTGCGCTCTGGATAACATTCAGGAGGGACAGGCGAAGTTCCATATCTACAACTCGCTTCTTTCGGAGTTTGGTGTGCTCGGCTTTGAGTATGGCTACGCCATGTCCTCGCCTCATGCGCTGGTGCTGTGGGAAGCCCAGTTTGGCGATTTCGTCAACGGGGCTCAGGTAATGATCGATCAGTTCATTTCCAGTGCCGAATCGAAATGGCAGCGCATGAACGGGTTGGTGATGCTGCTGCCCCACGGCTATGAAGGGCAGGGGCCTGAGCACAGCAGTTGCCGCCCTGAGCGCTTTTTGCAGCTCGCGGCCGAATACAATATGATTGTTTGCAACCCCACCACGCCTGCCAACAACTTCCACATGCTGCGCAGGCAGGTGACGTGGGATTTCCGCAAGCCCTGCATTGTCACTTCGCCTAAGTCGTTACTTCGCCATCCGGCCGCGGTGTCGGCACTCAAGGATTTTACGAGAGGCCAGTTTCAGGAAGTAATCGAGGATGCCAGTGTTTCAGCCAAAGACGTGAAACGGGTGGTGCTCTGTTCCGGCAAGTTGTTTTACGAACTTGATGAGGCTCGCCAGAAAGCGAAGAAGAAGGATGTAGCTATCGTGCGCATCGAGCAGTTGTATCCCTTCCCGGAAAAGCAGATCAAGGACATTTTGAAAGGATACAAAAGTGCAAGTGTGGTGTTTGCGCAGGAAGAGCCCGCGAACATGGGCTTTCAGCAGTTCATTCAGCGCATGATGCCAAAGCAGGAAATGGAATTCGTGGCCCGCAAAGCCAGCGCTTCGCCTGCAACCGGCTACAGCAAAGTGCACAAGATGGAGCAGGAGAAAATCATCAATCAGGCGCTGGGTATCTGATATGCCGAAGATTTTTGAGTATCTGGGTATTATTCTGTTCTTCTACGCGAATGAACATGAACCAATACACGTACATGCTCGAAAAGGGGAGTTTGAGACGAAAGCTGAGTTTATCATTTTGAATGGCAAGGTCGTTGAGATTCGGTTAAGAAGCGTAAAAGGCGCAAAGCCTTTGAAAGGTGCTGACCTGAAAAACTTTAAAGTCTTTCTTGACCAGTGCGCGGAGTCAGTCGTGCAGAAGTGGATTGATTTTTTTGTACTTAAGAAAAATGTTGCTTTTGAGAAAATCACAAAGAAATTGAGATGAAAATAACTGACCTAAGCGCTGACCTTGAGGATGATTTATTGGTAGTGAGCAAGGCGACCTACATTGGCGATTTTGTTGTACGGCTTTCTTTTTCGGATAAAACTGAAAAACTTATCGACTTTAAGGCTTTCTTAAGTCATGCTCCTCATCCCTTGTTTCTGAAGTATCAAGACGAAAAAACGTTCAAGAAATTCAAAATCGTTAACGGTAACCTCAATTGGAATGACTACGAAATGATCTTTCCGATTGAGGCATTATACGAAGGAAAAATACATTAGATCATGGCACAACAAGTGAAAGTACCGGCAGTCGGAGAGTCCATAACTGAAGTTACTATCGCCAACTGGCTGAAGGCCGATGGCGCGCTGGTGAAGATGGACGAGGTCATTGCCGAACTGGAATCTGACAAGGCTACGTTTGAACTGACCGCCCCGCAAGCCGGCACCCTCCGCATTAGCAAGGCCAAAGGTGAAGTAGTGCCCATCGGCACGGTCATCTGTGAAATTCAGGACGGCCCGGCTGCTGCCACTGCAGCGCCCGCAACGGCTGCCACACCCAAAATTGAAACCGCACCTTCTCAACCTATGAAATCAACCGGACAGATTAAAGAAATGAAAGTGCCCGCAGTGGGCGAGTCGATCACCGAAGTAACCATCTCCACCTGGCTCAAGAAAGATGGTGATTTTGTGAAGCTGGACGAAGTGATTGCCGAAGTAGAGTCGGATAAGGCAACCTTTGAGTTGCCAGCCGAAGCTAACGGCATTCTCCGCATCGTGGCGCAGGAGAAAACAACCCTGCCGATCGGTGGGCTCATTTGCAAAATTGAAGTTACCGAAGGCGCACCAGCTGCCACAGCTACACCCGCTCCTTCAGCCGCTGCGGCTGCGCCCGCTCCGGGTAGTACGGGTTATGCCGCAGGTCATCCTTCTCCGGCAGCAGCCAAAATTCTCGATGAAAAAGGTATTGCGGCATCAGGCGTTGCGGGTACAGGCGTTGGCGGGCGCATCACCAAAGAAGATGCTGCAAAGGCGCAAGCCGCACCGGCAGCCAAAGAAAGCAAGCCGGCAGCATCAACTGCGGCAGCTCCCGTGATTGCCGCGGGTGGAAGCCGTAATGAGCGGAGAGAAAAAATGACCTCGTTGCGCAAAACTATCGCGCGCAGGCTGGTTGCGGTTAAGAATGAAACAGCCATGCTCACCACGTTCAACGAAGTGGACATGAAACCGGTGATGGATTTGCGCGCTCGCTACAAGGAGCAATTCAAGGAGAAATACGGAGTGGGTTTGGGCTTCATGTCCTTTTTTACCAAGGCCGTGTGTGCTGCGTTGAGAGAATTTACGGCTGTTAACGCCAGCATCGATAAGGACGAGATTGTTTACCACGATTACTGTGATGTATCCGTGGCGGTTTCTACCCCGCGGGGCCTGGTTGTACCCGTAATCCGCAATGCAGAGTCGCTCACGATGAATCAGATCGAAAGCGAGATTGTGCGTTTGGCCGCCCGCGCCCGCGATGGCAAATTGTCGATTGAGGAAATGACGGGAGGCACGTTCACGATCACCAATGGTGGCGTATTTGGGTCGATGCTGTCGACTCCGATCATCAACGCTCCGCAATCGGCCATTTTGGGTATGCACAACATCGTGGAGCGGCCTGTGGTGAAAAACGGTGAGGTGGTGGTTCGCCCGGTTATGTATCTGGCCTTGTCGTACGATCACCGTATCATCGATGGTCGCGAGTCGGTGAGTTTCCTGGTTCGCGTGAAAGAGATGCTGGAAGATCCGGGAAGATTGATTTTAGGTGTTTAATTTTTACGTCTCATGAACTACAACGTCATTGTTATTGGCTCGGGCCCCGGAGGATACGTGGCGGCCAGTCGCTGCGCGCAGCTCGGTATGAAAACGGCCATCGTGGAAAAGTACAGCACGCTGGGCGGCACCTGCCTCAATGTGGGTTGCATACCGTCCAAAGCGCTGCTCGATTCTTCCGAGCATTTTCATAACGCTGCCTATAATTTCAAGGAGCACGGCATTGACATCCCCGAGCCAAAGGCGAACATTGGCCAGATGATCAAGCGCAAAGCGGGTGTAGTGAAGGCGAATGTGGACGGCATCGCGTTCCTCATGAAGAAAAACAAGATTGATGTCCATACCGGAGTCGGATCGTTCTTGGATAAGAACACGGTGAGCGTCACGTCAGCCGATGGTAAGGCGACCAAACTAACGGGCGAGAAGATCATTATCGCCACCGGATCGAAGCCTACTCCGCTGCCGTTTGCAGCGTTTGATAAAAAGAGAATTATTTCCAGCACGGAAGCTCTTGAACTCCAGGAGATACCCAAACACCTGATTGTGGTTGGTGGTGGCGTCATCGGCATGGAACTAGGCTCGGTGTATGCCCGCATCGGTTCAAAGGTGTCGGTGGTGGAGTACCTGGATAGCCTTATCCCGACTATGGACAGCACCATGGGTAAGGAGTTGCAGAAGGCAACCAAGAAACTGGGCATGGAGTTTTATCTCGGCCATAAAGTGGTTTCGGTAGAGAACAAAGGCAAAGAGGTGGTGTTGAAAGCCGAACCCAAGAATGGTGGAGCCGCCATTGAACTGAAGGGCGATTATTGCCTGGTCAGCATCGGACGCAGGCCCTACACCGAAGGCCTTGGCCTTGACAAAGTCGGCATTGAACTGGACAAAGGACGCATTGCGGTAGATGATCACTTAAGAACCAAAGTAGACAACATCTATGCAATTGGCGATGTTGTGCGCGGAGCTATGCTGGCGCACAAAGCCGAGGAGGAGGGCGTGATGGTAGCCGAGCAATTGGCCGGACAAAAACCGCATATCAATTACCTGCTTATACCCGGAGTGGTGTACACCTGGCCGGAAGTAGCGAGCGTGGGCTACACCGAGGAACAACTCAAAGAACAGGGCCGGGCTTACAAAACCGGCAGTTTCCCCTACAAGGCATTGGGCCGCGCCCGCGCCTCGATGGACCTGGATGGTCTTGTGAAAATTCTGGCCGATAAAAACACGGATGAAATATTGGGTGTCCACATCATTGGCGCCCGTGCAGCCGATATGATTGCAGCAGGCGTGGTGGCCATGGAGTATCGGGCATCAGCCGAAGATGTAGCCCGCATGAGTCATGCTCACCCAACGTACATGGAAGCAGTCAAAGAAGCTTGCCTTGCGGCAACCGCCAACCGCCCCATTCATATGTAAGTGTGAAGCGCGATCTTATTCGGTTTTCCGCGTCAGTCGCCAGATCAGCATTGCTCGCAGAAGCAAGGCTGCGACCACCGGCAAAAGGAATGGGTTAAGTTGTTGTGGCCAAATGGGCCAAAGTACAATCGTTACCGAAAGCAGGATCGTAGAAAAAAGGAAGTAACGGTGTGCTGCCGGTTTTTTTCCGACCAGCAATACAACGCCTGCCACGTGCAGCGGAAAAGCCCACAACAGATTGAAGTTTTGTGCCGCGTCATGGTGATCGGTAGCAACCCAAAGGGTGACCAGCAGCAGTCCTATGATCCCACTGACGCCAAACACGACCACATCCAGCCAACGGCTTATTTTTTTTCTCCTCCAATCCCACAAGGTCAGTGCAGCCACCAACACAAACAGCCCCCCAAAGGCAATCCATGGATGTACGAATGCTGTCCAGGCCGGCTGTGGCCGTGGCTCAAAAAGACTAACGCGTTCGGCCACCAGCGGCACAACAGCCGAATCGGTGCGCACGCGGGCGTGTTGCACAAAGTGATCGATATAATCCGGAAGAAACATATACTCCCAGGCGGTCATCTTCCGGTCGATTGGCCTACCCAGGCAGATATCAATGCCCAAATCGCCCCAGGGCAACGGATTCAGGTACTCGCCAGTTTTTTCCCGGAACGAATGTTTGGCTTCGAAGAAGCTGCTGTCCCAGACCAAATCCTGGCCAAGTTGGTTTTGCAGCACATCGCGAATACGGCTGGCGCAGTTGTCGTGATAATAGTCGTACCGATAGGTTCGGTTTTCTTTCTGCGCGTTCCAAACCAGGAAGTCGAAAACTTTTTGCTTTTGACCCTGCGAAAGGTTCAATCGTTGTTCGTGGATAAATCGCTCTGCTCTTCGGTACGACTGCTCAAAATCAGCGAAGTCGTATGCGGCCAGGAGGTAGTAATTCCGCCCGCGCGCAAAGTTCAGGTAGAAATTCGGTTGATCGAAATCAAACACGCCATAGTTAAAGGCATAGTCGAAACCCAATTGCGGGTCGCGCACACGGATGGCGCTGTGGCCGAAGGCCGAGTACAACTCGTTCACATCGGGCCCGCACGTGATCACCGAGATTTCCGCAGCATTCGAAAGTTGAAAGTCCTGCGCTTCGGCATTTGGGTTGCCCGTGAGGAATGCCAGAAAACTGGTGACCCAAACAAAAATTCTTTTCACGTTCGAAAGATAAACAATAGACATGTAAGCGGTAATTTTGAACGATATGACGGCCCTGCGCGATAGCTTCAATTTTCTGCGGAAGACAACTCCGCAGCGCATAGCCAATGCCTGGCAGGTTTGGAGCAGTTATCATCACTCGCGCTGGCGCGGCACACCCCGACACGGTGGTTTACCCATCTCCCTCGCCTTTGAGCCCACTACTTCGTGCAATTTAAGGTGCCCGGAATGCCCTTCTGGTTTGCGGTCGTTTACGCGCCCCACAGGCATGTTGCAGGAGGATTTGTTCAAAAGGGTTATTGATGAGCTCCACCCCACGCTCAGCTATCTCACCTTTTATTTTCAGGGAGAGCCGTATTTGCATCCCGGATTTTTGGCGATGGTGGCTTATGCTTCGCAGCATGGCATTTACACGGCTACTTCCACCAACGCACACTATCTGACTGAGAAAAATGCGGACGCTACCGTTCGGTCCGGCCTTGATCGGCTCATCATCTCGATTGACGGCACTTCGCAGGATACGTATCAATCGTACCGCATCGGGGGCAGCCTGGAGAAGGTGCTTGACGGCACCCGTGGGATGTTGAATGCAAAAAGAGCGTTGCAATCATCAACCCCGCACATCATTTTTCAATTTCTCGTAGTTAAGCCTAATGAGCATGAAATTCCGGAAGTGTACCGGTTGGCTCGCGAGCTGGGTGTAGACGAAGTTAAATTGAAGACCGCCCAGATCTACGATTATCAACACGGTTCTCCGCTGATTCCGGTGCAAGACAAGTATTCGCGTTACCGGCAATTGCCCGATGGTACCTATGCGATCAAAAATAGGTTTGACAATCATTGCTGGAAGATGTGGCACAGTTGCGTCATCACCTGGGACGGTAGAGTGGTGCCGTGCTGCTTTGACAAAGATGCCCACCATGTTTTGGGCGATGTGAGCGTCCAGTCGTTCAGAGAGATTTGGAAAGGAGAGAAGTATCAGGCATTCCGGGCTTCATTGCTGCGCTCGCGCAGCGAGATAGAGATGTGCCGCAATTGCACGGAGGGTACTAAGGTTTGGGCATCGGCCTAGGATTTCAAAGCCCGATCCAGCGATTCGGAGTGGTAGAACACTTACTACATCCTGATTGACATTGACCGCGTTGCTGGAAGCTTTTCCAGATCAGCCGGGTCAGGTAGGCCGAGGCGGAGATAAAAATCAGGCCGATCAAAAGGTTTTGCACCACACGACAAAGGTAATGTTTCGGCAGCTAATCGAAACGTCCGGTTGCGGACGATATTTGGCAAAACCGAACATGGCGAGGCTCGGAATGTTGGATTTTTCGGCACTCAACCCTTTGGCATGTGTTTAGCCTGCCTGGTAGTTAACAAAACAAAATTGCCGCAAGCTGCATCTAAAGCCATATGCTGAAAAACTACTTACTCACCGGTTTTCGCACTCTTCTTCGACAGCGAAGTACCACATTTTTGAACGTGGCCGGCCTTACCCTCGGCATTTCAGGCACCATAATACTGTTCCTTATACTTCAATTTCACACGGGGTTCGACCGGCACCATAGTAAGTTTGACCGGCTTTACCGGGTGGTAACATCAGGTAAGGGCAATGATGGCGAGTGGGGGTTCACGGCAGGCATACCGTCTGTGCTTCCACCTGCGTTCCGCTTGGATTTTCCCCAGGCAGAAGAAGTGGTGTTCACCCAATACCGGGCGAATGCGTTGGTGCTGATACCGCAGCCCGATGGCGATTTCAAAAAGTTTGAGGAGGAGCGAGGTGTGGTGTACACCGAGCCAAATATTTTCAAGGTCTTTGACAGGAAGACAATCATTGGCGATGTCGCGAAGGCGCTGGACGAACCTAACGAGGCAGTTGTCAGCGTTTCATTTGCCCGGAAATACTTCGGCAAAGAGGATGCGATTGGTGAGCTTCTGAAGTTCAACGACCAGGAATTCAAGATTGCGGCTGTTGTAGAAGATCCGCCTCTTCAGTCTGACTTACCGTTTTACCTGCTGCTGTCGTACGAAACGATCCGGAAAACGAACGAAGAAAACGGCTGGGGTAGCATCTGGAGCGATGAACATTGTTATTTTCTGCTAAAAGAAGGAGAATCAATTGCGTCTATTGAAAGTCAACTGGAAAACTTTGCCAAGAAACACAACCGGGAGGCAGACTGGGGACAGCAGCGGTACGTGATTCGTTCATTAGCGGATTTGCACTTTGACGATGAAATCGGCAACTACAGTTACAATGCCGTAAGCCGGGTTTACCTGATTGCGCTCGGGGCGGTCAGCCTCTTTTTGATTATCACGGCTTCTATCAACTTCATAAACCTGACAACAGCCGAGGCCATTCGCAGGTCGAAGGAAGTGGGTATTCGAAAGACGCTGGGTGGTTCTCGTGGTCAGCTAATTGGTCAGTTCCTGGGCGAGACCAGCCTTGTTACTTTTATGGCGTTAGTATTTTCCTTTGGTCTGGTGCAACTGGTACTCGGCCGGGTAAATTCATTCCTGGAGCTGGAGCTATCGTTTGACTTGTTGGACAATCCGCTTCTGTTGATTTTTCTGGCAACCGTTTTTGTTGTCGTCTCCCTGTTATCCGGGCTTTATCCGGCATTCATTATTTCCGGGTATAATCCGGTACTGGCGTTGAAAAATTCGGGGACCAACCGAAACGCATCCGGTTTTCGGTTGCGTCAGGCATTGGTAGTTACTCAGTTTGTGATTTCTCAACTGCTCGTTATCCTCACGCTGGTGCTCATCAGTCAGATGAATTACTTCCGCAACAAGGATCTTGGCTTCCGGAAAGACGCCATTGTCATGATTCCCATACCGGAACGTGAACGCCCGCAGCCGGGCGATTCAGTGCGGGCAAGCAAGGCACGAACATTAGCGCAGGAGATGACCCGCCTGACGGGCGTGGAGGGATATAGCTTGTGCTTTGCGGCACCTTCATCCGGGTATGTCATGGGTTCCGATTTTTTGATGGAAGGCAAGAGTGAAGAAGAGGCACGAGGTACCCAGGTAAAGCCGGCCGATGGAAACTATTTGGATGTTTTTGATCTGAAATTGATTGCCGGAAAAAATATTGAGGATTTGGACACGCCACGTACGGTGCTGGTTAATCGGAAGTTTACCGAGGTAGCCGGTTTTTCGGCACCGGATTCCATTTTAGGCAAGCGTGTGCGCATCTGGGGACGCATGTTGGAAGTAGCCGGGGTGGTCGAGAATTTTCACACCATGTCGCTGTCGAACCAGATTGAACCAACGGCTATGCAAAATGCGTTGAGCCGCTATCAGCGGCTGGCTTTGCGCATCGACCCGGCTAACTTTCAGAAGGTGTTGCCCGAAATTCAGTCAAGGTGGGAAGCTGCCTATCCGCTTTCGATTTTCAGCTATGAGTTTTTGGATGAGAACATTCGGGAGTTTTATGAAGGCGAGCAGCGGTCGTCCGTGATGCTGTCGGTATTTGCCGGTATCTCAATTGCGATCGGCTGTCTGGGGTTGTTTGGCCTTGTGGCATTCATGGCGAATCAAAAGACAAAGGAAATTGGCATTCGGAAAGTATTGGGGGCTTCGGTGGAAAGTATTCTGATGATGTTCTCGCGCGAGTTTCTGATATTGATCGGACTTGGTTTTGTACTCGCTGCTCCACTAGCCTGGTGGATTGCCAACTTCTACCTCAAGCAGTTCGCGTACAAAATTACGCTGGGACCGTCTGTGTTTATAGCCGGCCTTGCGGTGACTATCGGCATCGCCATACTGACGGTCGGAATGAGGTCGTTCAGGGCGGCTACAGCCAATCCGGCTAACTCTATCCGCACTGAGTAACAAAAAAGGCCCCGGTGAAGGGGCCTTTTTCTTTGGTAGTCCGAACTTATTTTTCCGGATTCAAAACCACCTGCACGTAGTTGCGGTTGTCCAGGTATTTGTTCGCAGCGTCCTGAATGTCTTTTGGCGTAAAGGAATCCATGATCTTCTCGTAATTCAGAATTTCAGTTGCAGCATAGCCGTTTTCAATGCTGCTTTGAAGCTGGCGCATCCAGTAGCCATTGTCCTTCAGGTTTTCCTGATATGTTTTTTTCCAGCCTTCTTTCACCTTCGCCAGATCAGCTGGCAGAGGGCCATTCTTCCGGATTTTGTCAATTTCGCCCAGAGTGGCAGCAATCAACTTGTCCACGTTTTCGGGTCCGCATGGAATAGAAACACTGATGCTATAGCTTTCGTACGGGTACTTACTGAGCGAACCCCCCATGTTTGATGTGTATGTGCCGCCCAACGACTCGCGCAGTGTTTCAATCATCTTGATTTTGATCACTTCTACCATGGCAGTCATCTTTAACTGCTCGGTAATGCTGTAGGGCGCTTCACCGTTGAATTGCATGGCCACAAAACTTTTAGGCTCAGTGCCTTTTTTCACTTCTTTTTTAACCACGCCTTTTACCGGCCGCACTCCCGCATCCTTAAAGCTGGTGGCTTTTGTTTTGTCGGAAGGAAGGCTGGCCAGATAGGTAGCGATTAGCGGCTTGATTTTTTCCAAGGTAAATGAGCCAATGATTACGAATGTAAACCCGTTGGCATTGCTAAAGCGTTCCTTATAAATCTCCAACGCACGATCAAGGTTGATCTTGCCATAGTCGGCAGCGTTCGGGATACGGGGCCCACGCGGATGATTTTTATAAACCGTGCGTAAAAGCGAATCCTGAAACACCATTTGCGGGTTAGCCATCATATTTTGCATCATGGCCTGTTGCTGGTTGACAAACGACTTGAAGAGTTCCTCATCCTTGCGTGGCTGGGTAAAATAGAGGTGCACCATTTGCAGCATAGTCTCTACATCGGCCGCGCTGCTGGATCCGCTCATGCCGTCCGTCAGGTTTGTGAACCGGGGGCTGGCCGTAGCCGTTTTTCCGGCCAGTGTTTTCTGCAAGTCAACCGGTGTGAATTTGCCGATGCCCATCTGACTGACTAACGTGGCTGCATTCTCAGCATTCAGGCGGTCCTGCACGTCATAGTTGTACTGGCCGCCAAACCGGAAACCGGTAAGCATGACCTGATCGTTCTTAAAGTCAGTCGCTTTCAGGATCACTTTCACACCGTTGCCGAGCGTCAGCTCATAGTAGCCGGCTTCTTTGTTTTCCTTTTGAAACCCAATTCGACCCGCTGCAGGAGGTTCTTCCATCAGGCTGGCGGCTACAACTTTTTCCTCGTACGGTTTAATGTCGGCCTTTGCCGCGGCCTCCATCATGGCCAGCAGTTTTTCATTTGTCGGCAGTTCGTAGTCCGGCTTTTCAGGCGCCAGCAACAAAACCAATTTGCCCTGGTTAGCCGGTATCTGAGTCGCTGCGTACTGGTTCACTTCTTCCAGGGTAATGGTTTCTGAGAACTGTTTGTAATAGTTGAACTCATTTTCAATTCCGGGCATCGGTTCCTGCGCCAGGAAGTTGCGGATGTACTCGCTGGCATAACGCTCGGACTCCGTCTTGTCGCGCTCGTTATAGCTACGCTCCAACTGCTTGAGCAGATTCTTTTTTGTTCGTTCCAGCTCGCCTTTGGTAAACCCAAACCTGCGGGCCCGTTCGTTTTCCACTACTATGGCGGTTACGGCCGGTTCGATCCCCGCTTTGCTCAACAGTGCAAACGACTGATACGATTCGTAGTTGCGGATGAATCCGCCCTGAATACTGCCACCAAATACAAATGGAGGCTCAGCCTTTTGGGTCAATTCCTGCAAGCGCTCGCTTACCATGGCCTGCACCATGTTTTTAACAATCGACAAGCGATATTCGCCCAGCGTAGCAGCCTCGCGGAATGGTTGAGGTGAGCCAACAATCTGCAATATTGAATTGGGATTTTCCTTGTCAGTGATGACCATGGCTTCGGTCTTGCTCCGGGGCGGCACGGGGAACAATTCACGCTTTCTTGGCTTAGCAGGATTTTTCAGTTTTTCAAAATGCTGCTTGACCAGCCGCTCCGCTTCTGCCGGCTCCAGCGTGCCTACCACTACCACAGCCATTTGATCCGGCCGGTACCAGTCTTTGTAGAATCGCTTGATAACATCGTGCTTGAAGTTCTTCAGGATGTCCTCCTTACCAATGGGCAGGCGGTCGGCATACTTAGAGCCTTCGAATAGTTTTGGGAAATATTGCTTGCGCATGCGGTCCTGCGCCCCCTTGCCTAATCGCGATTCTTCCAACACAACACCGCGCTCCTTTTCGATTTCCTCGCCATCGAACAGCACGTTGCTGGCCCAGTCTTCCAGCACCTGAAACCCTTTTTCCACGTTTTCTTTTTTGTCGGTGGGAATTGGGAGAATATATACCGTTTCGTCAAAGCTGGTATACGCGTTAAGGTCGGCCCCAAACTTTACCCCAATGGATTGCAGATAAGATACCAGATCGTTCTTTTTGAAGTTCTTGGTTCCATTGAATGCCATGTGCTCGGTAAAGTGTGCGAGACCCTGCTGATCGTCATCTTCCAGAATTGAGCCCGCATTTACCACCAGCCGTAGTTCTACTTTGTTTTCGGGTTTGCCATTTTGCCGAATGTAATACGTGAGGCCGTTGGCGAGTTTACCCACCTTCACCTGCGGATCAATCGGTAACTTTTCCTGCAGGTTTTGTGCCTGCGTGGCTACCGACAACGCCAACAGCACGAAGAGCCAGCCGACATTTTTGAGTTGCTTCATAGTTGAATTGTTTTGATTATGGTTTAAAAAGAGATTCCCGCATCAGCACGATGGGCATACTGCCAATCTTCAGCAGGCGTTCATGAAATTCACTGAGCGAAAAGGCCTCGCCCCGTAGTTTCTTGTAGTCCTCGCGTATTTTGAGAATTTCCATCATTCCCGTAAAGTACCCGATGTAGTAGCCGGGTGACGCGGTTGCCCCATCTACTTCCAGTTGGGCAGCCCATTCCAGAAAGCCAACGTTGTCCCGCATCAGCACAATGGCGTCTTGGTATGACATGCGGCCGGTGTGCAGCCCCACGTCATAGATTACGCGTGCGTTTCGCCATAGCCGCAACTGGAGTTGGCGCAGGATAATCTTATCATTGGGAAAAAAACCTGTTTCTTTAAAGAGCTGCTCGTTATACAGGCCCCAGCCTTCATGAAAAATGCTGATGCTGTTCTCTCGTCTTAACGGGCGGGGGTTGTTGATCTGGTACAAACCCTGTATGTGATGCCCGGCATAGGTTTCATGCGGAGCGGTAACCATAATTACACCCCAATCATGTTCAACGAGGTATTCTTTCTTCCGTTTTTCGTCCCACTGATCTTCAAAAGGGTTGATGTGCATTTCGGAGGTGTAGATGCTGTCGGCATCCTTGGCTTTGGCAAACGAGAAGTGGCCGTAGTACGAAGTTTTCCGAAGATACTCAGCCCGCTCTACCACGTTCACCCGCTCTTTCCAGGGGATGGGAATCAGGTTATGTTTCAGTACATGATCGCGCGTCTTGTTCACCCATTCCTGGTGCACCTCAATCATTTTGTGGGGCTCCGGGTATTCATTTTTTATTTCGGTAGCTAGTTGTTGCCAGGTTTTTGTTGAGTCAATTTGTTTTGCCAGTTGCTCCATTTCGGCTATCGTTTTGTTAAACTCAGCTAATCCGAAACGGTAAAGACTGTCGGCATCATAACTCAGCAATACCTGCTCTTTCAGCATCCGGTTGTAAGCTTCCTCACCGATAGCAAAATCACCAGGCTTCTTTTTTGGCAACTCATTCTTTACAAAAGAGATGAATTTCACCAAAGCCGATCGCGCTTCGGCAGCGGCACGCGTTAAACTATCGGAGGGCTTGTCGAGTTGTTCAACAAACCGGGGTAACTCCTTGTCAAAAAAGACGAGACCATTTTCGGCCATGAAGAGACCGAGCTCCTGAAAGCGGGGTACGTAAATTTCAAGTTGGGCAATGCCGTTTTGCAGTTGTTGTTGAGAGGTAAGCAACCTCCGGGTAATTTCTTTGGTTTTTCCCGCTGGGTCGCCCGGACGTCCAATGACCCCGCTTAAGCGAGTGAAGGTGAGGTACACGCGTGGATCTTTTCGCCAAAGCGCCCGCTCTTGCTCCAATACTTTACCCGACAAAATACTTTGGGCGAATTTCCAATCGATCAAGTCATCGCCTGCCAGTTTTGCCGTGTCAAGGCTACGGAGGTCGGCCAGTTTTTGCTTCAGGTCGGCCAAAACCTTTTCGAAAGAGGCCGCACTCATATCCTGCGCTTCGCCACCGGATAACCGGGAGCCGCCCCCCTTTAGACTCGAAATCAGGTTCTGTAGCTTCTGAAGTTCTGCCGCATCACTCGTACGCTCTTTTTTTGATGGTTGGCAGGCTACCAGAAGGAGAGTAACAGCAGCAAAAGCCAAACGTGACGGATTACAAGCAAGCATAGCCATTGGGTTCGAAAAGGCAAGATACGCAACCCCCGATAATGTGCTAAGGGGTGTCGGTAACCCACCCGTTAAACAGACTTCTGACTATTCCAGTGTTTTTGAATCACCTCCAGCATTTCGCCATGAATTTGACCATTAGACGAGCAAAGTTCTCCGCCAAAGAGAAAATCTTCGCCCCCGGAGAAGTCACTTACGCGCCCCCCGGCCTGTTGCAGTATGAAGGTGCCGGCCGCAACATCCCACGCGTTTAGGTTGTACTCAAAAAATCCTTCGAACCGGCCACAGGCCACGTAAGCGAGATCTACGGCCGCACTGCCAATTCGCCTCACGCCATGTGTACGTTCCAAAAACTCTTTAATGATGGCCAGGTACTCTTCCCGCTTTTCAAAGTGGTAGTACGGAAAGCCGGTGGCGAGGAGGCTCTCACCCAGTGTGATGGCCGGAGAGGCCGAAATTCTCTGATCGTTACACCACGCGGGTTCGCCCGCCACTGCGTGGAAGCACTCTTTGCGGTTTACTTCGTACACCACTCCCAGCACTATCTTATTCCGGTGCATCAAAGCGATGCTGATGGCAAATACGGGCAAGCCGTGCAAGAAGTTGGTTGTTCCATCCAGCGGATCTATTATCCAGTTGAATTCCTGCCCGCGCGCCTGCTCAACCGTTCCCTCTTCAGTAATGAACCCCGCTTCCGGCACCAGTTCACGCAACCGGCTCACCAGCCTTTTTTCCGATTCTTTGTCCACATACGACACGAGGTTATTGAACCCCTCTTTTTGTTCGATGCGCGAGCGATCGAATGAATAGCACTCTTTTTCAATGAAGGCTCCCACATTACGGGCTAACTCCACCACCTCGTTTCGGATCGCAGATAAATTCATCGTTTCTTTTTTTCTTTTTGCGTACCAGCCTTTACCGCAGTGAACAACAACACCAGTGCCACTATCCACAAGGCACTCCTCGCCACGCTTTCCCCCGTTTCCAGATAATCAGCCGGACCGGTGCCACCCTGATACACGGCTTCCATGATGGAACGGGTTACAGGCGCTGATGTCATAGAGAATACCGAGATAACGGGTGGCAGCGTGGCCAACAGCATAAACGCTACAAGGGCAACCAGGTTAACGGATGGTCGAAAAATCGCGACATAGAAAATCCAGTTGGTGAGCAGTACCCAAAGCGTGCCGGCCGTGTAACCCAGGCTGGCATTCCACTTCAGCCACTCCGGTTTGAGTTGAAACGCATCTGCCAGCAGGATTACGTCCGATCGCCAGGGCGACTTTATCAACAGGTATTCCAGGGCCAGCCAGAAGATGATGATCACCCACTTACCAATGCGCGTACCCAGCGTTAACCGCACCCAGATGTAGCTGCCGAAGGCTAGGGTAAAACCGATTGCCTGAATAAGAGCTCCAATCAAATGGGTGAGATCGAACTGCCAGGCAGCCATCAGTCCAAGTGAAAGCGCAATCCAGATCAACTCAAGACCGTTCCAGGGGTTTTCGCTTTCCAGGCTGTGATCGGTAATGGCCATCAAAGGCGACAGCGCGGCCAATACAAGCACGGGGAATGATGACATCAGCCCGCCCGCCACAAGGAGAATGGCACTGACAGCGGCCAACGCCAGCGGAGGCAACGTTGTCTTAATTTTCTTCGCCATGAATTACGATCACGAGTTCGCCCTTCACATCCCGGTCTGCAAAACACGCCTGTACGTCCCGCACAGGCCCGGTCACCGTCTCCTCAAATTTTTTCGTTAACTCCCGCGAAACCGAAATCAAACGTTCCGTACCCACGTGTTCGCTAAGTTCTTCCAATAGTTTTTTTAGCCGGTGAGGGGATTCATACAGAACAACTGTCCGGGGCTCATGGGCAAGTTGTTTTAGTGCGGTTTGCCGCCCTTTTTTATGCGGAAGGAATCCTTCAAAAACGAAGCGGTCAGTGGGGAACCCCGATTTGATAAGCGCGGGAATGAAAGCTGTCGGGCCGGGCAGGCAGTCCACGGTCAGTCCGGCTTTTAAAGTTTCGCGAACCAGCAGAAAGCCGGGATCGGAAATGCCCGGGGTGCCGGCATCGCTTATGAGGGCGAAACGTTCGCCTTTTTTCATGCGGTCAATCAACTGTGCCACGGCCTGATGCTCGTTGAAGATATGGTAACTCTGAAGGGGGCGATCGATATTGTAGTGGTTGAGCAATACGCGCGAGGTTCGCGTATCTTCGGCAAGGATGACATCTGCTGATTTGAGAACCTCGAGGGCACGAAGTGTAATGTCGGCAAGATTACCGATTGGTGTTGGCACAAGATGAAGCGCGATGTCGCTCATACCAGGCGGTCGATGGCGGCTGCCAGCTCCCGGTCTTTGGTGGTTACCACGTTTCCGGCATCATGGGTTTGCAACTCAATCTCCACCCGGTTATACACATTGCTCCACCAGGGATGATGATTCATTTGCTCGGCCAGCAACGCCACACGGGTCATAAACGCGAAGGCTTCGGAGAAATCTCTGAAGGTGAACGACTTTTTCAGCTTGTTGTTTTCCTCTTTCCACATAAGCGGGTGTTTGCCAGCCAAGGTACGATTTATGCCACGTTCACAGCGCGATCAGCCCCTCGACAACCGCAGCTTTTTGGTAGACGGCAATAACGGCATCGCTGGAGGACATGTCCATATCAAATGTCAGGCTGGTGTAGCGTCCCCGGCTGGATTCGCGTGCAGTGGCCAGGTACATGGGGAACAACGCCCTGACCTCATCTTCCTTTCCGCTGGGCACAATGAACTTAAAGGTGTACCTCGCGGGCCAGGCGTAATAGCTGTCCAGCTTTTCTTTAAATTCCTGAAACCATTTTTCGTCCATAAACAAAAACGCCCTCCGCAGAGGGCGTTACGATTAAGTTGCGAATCAATACATGCGGTACCGCTTGTCTTTGATGTTGGCACCTTCGCGGATTGCTTCCGTAATGTAGTAGCCCACGCGGCCATCAAGCCCCTGTTTCAACTGGTTTCGAAACATGGTGTAGTCTCCAATAGCCGGGGCAGTTGTCAGATTCTTCATCTCGAAAATGGCCACACCGGTTTCACCCACAATGGGGGCTGTTCGCTTGCCAGCCGATGCTGAGAAAGCTCCGCCAATAGCCAACGGGTCGAAGCCGATAGTGGGTAACGAAGTGGCATTGATTTTTAAGTCGCTGGATGTGCCCACTTTTGCATCCGCACCAAACGCGTTGGCAATTTCTTCCAACGTGCCGGTCTTGCCAGTAAGCTGCTTAACCAGGTACTCGCCAATTTTTTCGTTCTTAACCAGCGGACGAATTTCCTCTTTCACTTTTTCGAAAGGCTTAGGGCCCTCCTCCAACTCGTTGGTAACAACAGCTACCACATAGTTGCTTTCAATCTCATACACCGTTGACACTTTACCTGCCTTACCTTCGCGAAAGGCCCACGAAATGGCCACACGGGCATCTGTTAGGTTGTTCATCCTGCGCTCGGTTGGTAGCAGGTCGTTTGCGTCAAATACATTCAACCCGTCCTGCTTTGCTTTGGCCTTAAAATCTTCCACACCAGAAAGGTCAGTTGCGAAGGCATCCGCCTTCCGGAACACTTCGTTGCGAGTTTCATCACTTTCGGTAATGGTTCGTTCAATGGATGCAATCGAGTAGGTGGTGTTGTCTTTCACGGCTGTTACATCAATCAGGTGGTAGCCGAATTGGGTTTCGACCACATCGCCCAGCAGGCCGGTTTTGCGCGCATCGAAGACCGCCTTTTCAAACGGCTTAACCATCATGCCGCTTTGGAACCAACCCAGGTCACCCCCCTTGGAAGCGGTGCCGTCTGTTCCGTGCTCGCGGGCCTTTTCGGCAAACGAAGCACCGGCTTTAATCTCGTTCAGAATCTTGCGCGCCTTTTCACGCGCTGCTTTTTTGGCCTCCGCAGTTTCATTCTCCCAGCGGATCAGGATGTGACTCGCGCGGGCGCTGTAGGTGGTATCCTTGCCCACCTTCACCACCTTCATCACTTTGTAAACTTCGCCATCCAGGAAGGGGCCTTTTACAAACCCGGGTTGCAGTTCTTCCGGAGTAATGGCGGCCGGCAGGTTGCCTTTGTTGTACTTCGAGAATGCCGTAGCCGAATTGTCCGAATTGTTGATCGCAAAAACAGAATCATCAGAGGTGCTCTTTAGCTCGGCAGTAAGACGGGCGAGCTCCTCGCGCACCGTTGCCGAATCTCCGGCAGACGGTACGATCGGAAATTGAACGTAACTCAGGCTCCGGCTCTCATCTGTCTTATACCGCTTTTTGTTGCGCGTGTAATAGGCTTTCAGGTCGTTGTCGCTTACGGTAACCTGCGAGTCGCTAACGGCAAAGAAAGGAACATACAGGTAGGCCACCTCGGCCACATCGGTTTGGTTGTGGTAATCGCGCTCGGCCTCAGCGGCTGTAACATACGTGGTTTTAACCAGCAGGTTTTCATACTTCATGCGCTCGCGGCCGGCTGCGAGTTCTTTCTGGAAGGTATTCCAGCGGTAACGGCTTTCCTCCCACATGGCGCGGGCCTGGGGTTCTACCGGTGCCGGTGTGTTGAAGTTGTTGATGTACTCCACCACCCTGCGGCTATCGAAGTTACCGGCCGAGTCGCGGAACGAGTTCTTGATGTTTTCATCCACATTCTTTCCCTGGATCATGTCCCAAACCTCTTCATCGGTTACGCGCACACCTACCTTTTCGTACTGAGGTTGAATGGCGTTGCGCAGCAGCAAAATTTCCCAGGCCTGCTGGCGGAGGGTCGGCATTTCGCGGTCGCCAGGCTGGCGGCCAAAGCTGAGCAGGTAATTGGTCTCCCGCTCCTGCACGGCATCCATAAATTCCTTGTTGCTGATCGTGTTGCCGGCAATGCTGCCAACAGACGTATCGGGCCCGCCAATCAGGGAATTAGGGCCGCTGCCAATCAAATCGCTGCCCACAATAAAGGCGGCCAGTGCAACCATTATAAAGCCCACGACCCACTTGGTCATTTTCGTGCGGAGCGTTCCAATCAATGCCATATTTGCTGATGTCTAAATCTGAAATGAGGCGCAAATTTAAGTTCTTTGGCCATATCGCCAAAGGCGATTTGGGCACATAACCGAATAAATTTGACTGATTATCAGCGGGTTAAACAGGCGTTGTGGGCGTGTTTGGCTTACTTTCGCTTGCGCCAGGTGTAAATGAAGAACAGCGTGATGGAAAGCATGATGGGCAGATACGCCAACCCGATGCCTACGGTCATCAATTCATAGATGCCGATGATGATAAAGCCAGCGGCCAGCGAGAGCAGGATAATGTCCGGCAGTTTCATAAACTAATCGCGGATGAGGAATTCACCCTCCGTCTTTTTGATTTCATATTCGCTCATGTCCTGGGCAGCCTCCAGGCCGGTACCGTAGATCACTTCCTGGTCAAGTTTGATGTTGACGAATTTTTCGGTAAAAATTCGCTTGGTGTCCGGTTTCCAGAACAGCTCTTCCGTATTTAGCTGTTGATTCTTCTGCAGGTTGATCACAATCACGTTGCCGCGGCCCCGCCATTTGTTTTCCTCTTTGAAGTAGAAGGCTTCGTTTGCCTGAAGGGTAGACTGCAATTCGCCCCGTTCATCGTAAAACTCGAGGTATACGCCTTCCGGAAATTCACGGTCACCGTTCTGGTGCTCCAGAATTTTTTTAGCGATCAGTTTGATTTTGAGTTGGTTCTTTTCGTGGTAGAGCATGTCTACGTGTTCCGCCACGCGCATAGGGCCTGTATAGGGTTCCGGCACCTGGTTTTCAGGTTTTGCGCAAGCCCATACAAGCGAAACAACTAAAAGGATAAGCGAACCGTTTTTCATAAAAAAGGCTGGCCTCACAGCCAGCCTTCGTTTTGTTTTCTTGCTTGGTTATTCCTTACCGCGGGTTTTCAGCACCACGGTTTCACCGATCCAGCACCCGGTTGGTTTGCTTTCGCCTTCTTTCCAGCTGAGTTCAAACAACTCGGTTACGGACGGGAATGACGCGCGTGCCTGGGCCATTTTCTGGTTGTTGCCGGCACGTGCATACATATCATAAGCGGCAATGTAGATCAGGCGATCTTCGGCCATCGACTTTTGCTTTTTGCACTCATTAAATGAGCTCATGTACAAGTCTCCAATTTTCTCAAACGCTTCCTTATTCGATCCATCGGCACCGATAGCTTTCCGATAGGCTTCACGGGCAGCAGGCTTCTGATCGCGGGCATAAAGCAAGTCGCCCTGAATGATGTGAGCGTCTGCTTTGTCAGCCGGAGTTTTGGCCAGACTGATGGCTTCGCTGATGTATACATCCGCTTTTTCGTAGTTCTTGTTTTTGGCATATACCTTGGCCATGTTTTTGGCCAGTCCGTAATCCGGTGTGGTTTTATGAACCACCTCGGCTGCCTGGAGCCACAGCGGGTCTTCAATGCAACCGCCTTTGGTCATGAACATGAAAATGCGATTGGCAAGGGCAACATCGTTCGGGTTAGCCTTGAATTTCGGTTCGAGGTTTTTCTTCACAAACGCGCAGTCAACCGTAACCAGCTTAACGAGGATGTCGTCAATATTTGCTTTGGAAGTGCGCAACTTTTCAACGACTTCCGGCTTATTCTCTTGAGATGCCTTGATGATTTTTGCATCAATCACCGCAGTGATCTTGTCGTAACGGGCCAGGATCTGCTCTTCGGAGAGATTTTTCAGCAGTGCATGGTTCAGTTGAACCACTTTCATGTACAACTCCAGGTTGCCATCGTTCACATTATTGCCACTGATTTCAAATACGCGGTCGAACAGCGCGAGTACCGAAGCTGTGCGTTCCTTGTTTTGAGAAAAATATTTGGCGGAATAGCCGGCTTTGCGGTTCAACACGTTCACTTCGTCACCGCAGTTTTTGATCCGCAGGTCGTAAATAATCATGAGTGAATCGGCCAGCGCCAGCTTTTTTGCCGGGTCTTTCTCGGCTCCGGCCAGCTTATCATAGATATCCGCACCGTGGATATACGCGTTGGTATGCCACTGGGGGGCGTTATTCAGAATCCACTGAAGCGATGCCGTAGAGCCGCGGTAGTTACCGCTGCGCATGGCATCTTCATAGATTACTTTATTCTCTTCCAGTTTGGCACGCAGTGCAGGGTCAGTGGGCATGTTGTTTTTGCAGGGCGTTTGTGCGCTGGCGGCAAACGCGGCTGTTACTAAAGCCAACAAGCCAATCTGGCGGAAATAGGTCATGTTTGTTTTCATGTTAGTCGAACCTTCTCTTTATAAACCATTGATCATTAAAAGTCATGCCAAAATAAAGCTTAAAGTAGCTCTCTTCAATGCGATTATCTCCAATACTGCCCCTCTGGCCCACTTTTGCGGCAAAATCGAGGCTTGAGAAGCCGCGATTGACCGGAAGAGAGAAGCCAAAATTAATGCCAAAATCGCGAACCGGGGCGCCATTTATCAAATACGGGTATTCGTTTAGGCTTACGCCTGTTCGGTACGTGATCCGTTTGATGTAGGTACTGAGTGAGGTTGGATCGGGCGTAAACTCGGCCCCGAGTGCAAACCGCCAGGCATTTTGCGTAGCGGGCGTATCGCCACCAAAACCCCTGAACTGGCGGTAGTCCTGAAAAAGGACATCCACCCCAACCGTCCACCGGTTGTTGAAACTGCTGACCGAAACACCGCCTCCGATAGTTTGCGGAAGACGGATGCTGCCGGATTCGCTGGTCACCAATTCAGTTGAGTCCACGGTAGTGCCGGCCACGCTGCGTTCGAGGCGCTGGTAGTAAATGGCATTTATGTCGCTGGTAAAATCGTAAACGAAACCGGCATTGACGCGATAATTCTTACGACCTACGGAATCGCGATGGTAAGATACACCGAGTGTGAAATTGAAGTCGCGAACGTTGATGCGCTGATAAATCAGGGGGTTATACACCACGGTTTGATTGGTGTTGGTCAATTCATTGATGGTTTCCGTGGTGATGGCACTGAACAAATAGGCAGCTTTTATGCCGACTGAAAGATCCTCGGTTAACGATACCGCGTTTGACAAAAAGGCCTGATTGATACCCCCGCTGCCGACCTCTTCTACCTGCACGGTATTGGTGCTGTTGATAATGGAGGAGGTGTACGAAAAACGGTAGTTTACTTCGGAGTAGGGTTGAAGGCCCAGAGACATGCTCCATCGCGTAGGCACCCATTTGCTGTACTTGAGGGGCATGGTCAGCACCATGTAGTTGATGTTGCCGCTGATATTTTTTTCTGACCGGGCCGAGTCGCGCAGGGTTCTGCGTTCACCCAGGATGCCCGCACTGAACGAGGTAACCTTGTTAAATACCAGCAGGGCAGGGTTCATGTTGTTGGTGTAATAAGCCTGGGGATTGCTAAGCCCAATTCCCATACCCTGATTGTGGGCTAGCCCGGTACCATAGTACTCACCAATGCCAAAGGATGAAAATGGAGTCTTGGCAGCCTGCCCGGCTGCTGCGAAACACACCAACAAAAAAAATGGGAGAAGTGCCGCCCTCTTATGTTGCCACATTATGCTCCAAAATGCTGTTAAGGCCCTCCAAAACTAAATTGGGGGCCACAAATATGGGCGGTTTCAACTGGTTTTCAAAAACTCGCGCATCGCCTCCGCACAGGATAACGTGAAGAGGTCCGGTGCATTGCTTTTCAACACCGGCAATTATGCCGGCCAATTCGGCTGCAATGCCGTTCATGACCCCGCTTTGCAGGCACGTAAGTGTCGATCGGCCAATGAGTGGCGCTTCGGTCTGTGCTTCGGCAAGCGGCAGGCGGGCTGTTTGTTCGTGCATGGCTTTGAACCGCATCGCCATACCGGGCGAAATGGCGCCACCCTGATACACGTTATCAGCCGTGATCCACTCGTAATTTATGCACGTACCAAGATCGATCACCAGGCAGTTTTGCCGGGGAAATCGGGCAGCTGCGCCACAGGCAGCAGCCAGGCGGTCTGTTCCCAGGGTTTCTGGCGTTTCATAGTTTACCGCCAGCGGTAACGGGAGTTCCCTCGTAAGTTCGAAGAAGCGACCAGTCAGATTCAATAACGAAGCACGAACAGTGTTTTGACTCCCCACATTGCTTACGAGCACATGATTCAGCGGGGTCGACTGCAGGAACTCCTGGGCGCGACTATTACTCGAAAACTCATGCAGGGCATACAGGCGCTTCTGTTCGAATAGCGCTACCTTGGTTCGGGTGTTCCCGATATCAACAACTGCGTTCACGAGCAAGGCAAGATTTGTTTTTACCGTCTTTTGGACTTTGCCGCGTAAAGTTAACTTTGAATTTGTGAAGATACCGGTGGTCACCTCTGCTCAACGAAACGCAAGGTTATTTTTATGCTTGATGGCGCTGGCGTTTGTTTTTGGCCCGGTTGAGGCCTTGGCGGTTAACCCACACGTGCATGTTGCGCTTTTGTCAGCTGCACCCGCAGATAGCGAAGTCATGATGATGCCGCCTTCGTCCTTTTCACCCACAGGTTCAAAAATGGGCGTTGTTTTTTTTGAAAGTAGTTGCGTTGACGAGTCAGTGATTCGGCTTTCGCGGAGCCGGTTGAGTTTTTTTCGGCCACCGGCAGGGGTGGCCTTGCGGTTGGCCTGGTTACGATCTTGTGTTTTGAGAATTTGAGCTAATTCTTGTTCGCTCAGTTTCACAAATCATACACATCCCATCACTCATTAAACCATCAACCCCATGTTGTTCCCTGTTATTCTACTCGGTGTCGGATTCTTGATCTTGATCAAAGGCGCTGATTTCCTGGTGAACGGAGCCTCTTCAGCAGCCAAGAAATTCGGTGTTTCTAACCTCGCCATCGGACTTACCGTGGTGGCGTTTGGCACCTCGATGCCCGAGCTTATTGTCAGTTTACTGTCAGCCCTCGATGGTAAGAACGATGCCTCGTTCGGAAACGTCATTGGTAGCAATAACTTCAATCTCCTTTTCATTCTCGGTATCTCTGGTCTGATCTATCCGCTGGTCGTTCAGCGTAACACGGTGAAGTTCGAAATACCCTTGTCGCTGGTGGCGGCAGTTGTCCTCTTTGTGCTGGTGAACGATCAGCTTTTGTGGGGCGCTACCGACTCGCCCTCCGGCTACCAGGGCGAGGCCAGCCGCTGGGATGGTTTCATCATGCTTGCCTTCTTTGGCCTTTTCCTCATTTACATCTACCGAACGATGAAGCAGACTTCGGACATTGATCAGGAGGATAACGTCAAAATATACAGTACCTGGATGTCTGTCGGAATGATTGCAGCCGGGTTGGCCATGCTGATCGGGGGTGGCAAGCTGGTGGTTGACAATGCCATCGCCATTGCGCAGCATTTCGGGCTCAGCGAGAAACTGATCGGGCTTACCATTCTGGCCGCGGGTACCTCCCTGCCTGAACTGGCAACCTCAGCCATGGCCGCCTATCGGAAAAATGCGGATATCGCCATCGGCAACGTGGTGGGCTCCAACATCTTCAACATCTTTTTTATTCTGGGCATCACGAGCAGTATAAACCCCATGGGCTACAACGCGGCTATGAATTTTGACATGTACGTGCTGTTTGGGAGTACTATTCTGCTGATGTTTTTCATGTTTACGCTGCACCGCAGTAAGCTCGACCGGTGGGAGGCATTTGCCATGCTTCTCGCCTATATCGGTTATACGGTGTACCTCGTTATGATTGACTAGTCGGCCCTCTTTTCTTTTGGAACGGCCGGATAATGAGCCGAAATTTTTTGTCGGAGCTGATGTAGCTGTGGGCCCAGTTGAAGAACACGAACACGCGGCTGCCAAAGCCTACCAGTGACATCAGGTGAACAAACATCCAGATGAACCAGGCGAATGCGCCCTGCGTTTTGAACTGCTTGAGGTCTACCACCGCTTTGTGCTTGCCAATGGTTGCCATGCTTCCTTTGTCGCGGTACGAAAAGGGCTCGAAATTTTCCGGTAGACCCGCCTTGAAGTAGTTGGCCAGATAGGTGCCCATCTGGATAGCTACCGGTGCAATCATCGGCAGGGGTGGGCTTGTATCCTCTTTTGCATAGGCGGCCACATCTCCGATGGCAAAAACATTCGAGTGTCCTTTTACCCGCAGACGCCCGTCAACCGGCAGGCGTTTTCCCCTTACCATCAATTCAGGCGCAAAACCGGAGGGCACACAACCAGCAACGCCTGCGGCATAGATCAAGCACGTGGTCAGTATCGTTTTTCCGTTATTGAAAACAGCCTTGTAACCGTTATAGGACACGAGTGCGGTATTGAGCCACACCACGACCCCCATGTCTTCCAGAAATTGCTTGGCCTTGGCCGATGCCTCGGCACTCATGGGAGGCAGCAACCGGGGGCCCATCTCCACCAGGTAAATGTCCATTTGGCCAAAATCGATTTCCGAATAATCCTCGGGCAGCACGTGCTTGCGAAGTTCGGCCAGCGCTCCGGCCATCTCCAAACCTGTGGGGCCTCCGCCAATCACCACCATGTCAATCAGGCTTTCCTGTTCATCGCTGCGGTGGTCCAGGTTAACGGCCTTTTCAAAATTCTGGAGTAGCATGCTGCGGATGTCCAGCGCCTCCGGGATTGATTTCATAGGCATGCCATTTTGTTGCACATCCTGCATGCCGAAAAAATTGGTGGTAGAGCCTGTTGAAATGACCAGGTAGTGGTAGTCCAAATCTCCGATATTGGTGATCAACCGGTTTTGGTCGGCCAGTACTTCCTTAACCTCGGCCATTCGGAACACCACGTTTTTCTGGCGTTCAAAAATCTGGCGAAAAGGGGTGGCGATGGAACTCGCATCCAGGCCCGCGGTGGCAACCTGATAGAGCAAGGGCGGAAACGCGTGGTAGTTATTTTTATCCAGGACCACCACCTGGAATTTGTTGCCGACAAGCTTCCGGGCCAACCGGAGACCACCGAATCCCCCGCCTACAATTACTACCCGTGGAAGATCAGTTTTGGGAACCCGAAGGTGCTGCATTTCAATGGAGCAGATTAAAGATGATCAGATAAGCCCCGCACCCGGCAAAGTACCCCAACATGGCAACCAGGCTCACGCGCTTCATATACCAGATGAAGTCGATTTTTTCCATACCCATGACGGCTACACCAGCTGCAGAACCAATGATGAGGATCGACCCACCGGTGCCCGCGCAGTAGGCGAGATACTCCCAAATAAAGTGATCGGGCGGATAGGTGGCCAGATCGTACATGCCCATGCTTGCTGCCACCAAAGGCACGTTGTCAATAACAGCAGAGAGAAGGCCAATAAGTGTGACGATGACCGCCTGGCTGCCCACGGCTTGATCGAGCCAGGCCGCAAAATGCCCCAGTAGTTCAACAGATTCCAAGGCACCAACGGCCAGCAAAATCCCAAGGAAGAACAGAACGCTTGACGTATCAATGCGCTGCAAGGCACCCGAAGCCGTGTAGGGTTTGCGCAGGGCTTCATCGGCATGGGGGTTAATGAATTCGGAAACCACCCACAGTACACCCAGGCCCAGCATCATACCAATATAGGGAGGAAGATGAGTAATGGTTTTGAAAACCGGAACAAAAATCAACGCGCCCACGCCCAGCAGCAACATGGTAGTTCCTCCCTTTACCTTTTCGTGGGTGTAGCCTCCGTTGCTGTCAGGGGTTGCAGCGGTTCCGAGATCGCCTTTGAGCGTGAAGGTGAGATACACGAGAGGCACCAGCATGCACACCACGCTGGGGATGAAAAGCGTTTGCATGATGTTTACGGTAGTGATCTGCCCGCCAATCCACAGCATGGTGGTGGTAACGTCTCCAATGGGAGTCCACGCGCCACCGGCATTGGCAGCGATCACAATCATCCCTGCAAAAAACATTCGCATGTCTTTGTTGGGAATCAGCTTGCGGATAAGCGAGACCATGACAATGGACGTGGTGAGGTTATCCAGAATGGCAGAGAGAAAAAATGTGACCCAGCAGATCAGCCATAGGAGCTTTACCGGGTTTTTGGTATTGATGCGATCCGTTATCAACCGGAAGCCCTGATAGGCATCCACTAATTCCACGATCGTCATAGCGCCCAGAAGAAAAAATAATATTTCGGAAATCTTGGATAAATGGTGCGATAACTGTTCGCCTACGTGACCTTCGGCTGAGGACAGCGCGTAAATGGTCCACAGCAAAACGCCTGTGAGCAGAGCCGTTGCGGTTTTGTTGATCTTAATCGGATGTTCGAGTGCAATGGCCAGGTAGCCAATTACAAACACAATAATGACGAGCGTTTCCATAGAACCAGGTTAGGGTCAGTCGCACTAAATATAAATGAAAAAATGTAACTGTCGAACCAATCTTATTTGCCTTGCGGGGCAGGGTAAGGCCGGGAATGACCGAGGTACAAAGCCAGGATTACGAACACGCCTCCGATGGCAGTGAACATCGTAAAGGGCTCATCCAGCAGCCACCACGAAAAGAGAATGCCAAAAACCGGACAGAGGTATAGCCATATCGCTGCTTTTACGGCATCGGATTTCAGCAACCACAACCACAAATGCACGGCCACCATAGAAACCGGGACGATCAGCCAGAGTAGTGATCCCCAAAACCGAAGGTCGTAGTCGGTATCGCGCAGCGGCCAGACCACGGCAAAGGGCAACAGCATAAGCCCTCCAAACGTCACCTGCCACCCGTTGATCGCGAGCCGGGGCAGTTGCCAATCCACGGCAGAGTAATAAACAGAGCCGATGGAGTACGTAATCATGCTGATAGCCAGCAGGGCCAGGCCAAGGGGCGAGGCATAACTGGTGGCAACCAGCGGGTAGGTGGCAATGCCAACCCCGGCCAGCCCCAGGAAGAGACTTAGCCATGTGCGCCCGGGTATAGGCCGTTTAAGCCAGAAGGCGGTAAGCAGCCCGATCAGAAGGGGGTTTAGTGCAATGCTGAGTGTGGTGATTCCGGCCGCCACATATTGAAGGGCAATGATGAAAATGCCCAGGTAGAGCGCAGTGTTAAAGGCTCCGAACACAGTCAGGTGCAGCCACTCGCGCTGTTTGGGCAGGCGATTTTGCCGGATAAGATGAACGTAGGAAAGCAACAGCGCACCCGCTAACAGGAAGCGAAGCGTGAAAAACCATAGGGGATCGGCCGACTGCAAGCCAAACTTACCGGCAGTAGAAGCCGATGACCAGAGGATAGCAAAGGCAATCCCGGAAAAAACAGTGGCTAAACCCGATGCATTCATGATTGAACCCGAAAAAATAACAAATCGGCCTTCAACATGCGATACCGTGACCGCTTTCCGGATTGATCAAATCACGTGCTCTACAACCCAAAAACGCCCGCATTCAACTGCTGAAGCGCTTGTTCCTTGAACCGGGTGGGCACCAAAATCGATATGTTGTTGGGACTTCCGCCAAACGACACCATCCGAACCGAGATGGCCGAGAGCGCGTCAAACACCAGTTTCAATACATCTGGTTTTTCGGCCAGCCCCTGGCCGGCAATGCAGATAATCGTTTGTTCCGTGTCAATTTCGATGGATCCGAGCGAACGAAGTTCCTGCTCAATTTCTGCCAGGTGGCGGGCATCATCGATCGTGATGGAAACGGCTACTTCCGAAGTGGAGATCATGTCGATCGGAGTGCGGTGTTGTTCAAAAACTCCAAATACCTGTCGCAGAAATCCATATGCCAGCAGCATACGCGAGGACTTGATGCGGATGGCGGTGATGTTGTCCTTAGCGGCTACCGCTTTGATTTGCCCGCGGCTGCCTTTGTCGCTGATCAACGTGCCCGGTGCATTTTCGTCCATCGTGTTTTTCAGGCGCACGGGTATGGCAAATTTCTGGGCGGGCACAATGGTGGATGGGTGAAGAATTTTGGCACCGAAATAGGCCAGCTCGCTGGCCTCATCGAACGTCAATTCCGCAATGGGTATCGTCTTCTTCACCACGCGCGGGTCGTTGTTGTGCATGCCGTCAATGTCGGTCCAGATTTGAACCTCATCGGCCTTGATGGCCGCGCCAATCAACGAAGCGGTGTAGTCGCTGCCACCGCGTTTGAGGTTGTCGATTTCGTTCAGGTGATTGCGGCAGATGTAACCCTGTGTAACCAGAATGTCGACATTGCCCAATGTTGCGATGAGTGGCTTTAGCCGCTCACTTATTTTTTCCAATTCAGGCTCCTGGTTTTCATCGATCGACATAAAGTGGAGGGCCGGGAGCAGTCGGGCCGGTATCTTTCGTTCCTGCAAATGATGATAAAACAGTTCGGTTGAGATCAGTTCGCCCTGCGCGAGCAACTCGCGGTAGCTGCGGTCGTCAAAGCGGCCGGCTGCAAGCAGGCGAAACAAGCTGAAGTAACGTCCCACAATTTCCTCGCCCACGGCCCGGTAGGATTCCGTCTGGTAGAGTTCTCCGATGAAGCCCCGGTAGTGGCTCTCCAGCGATGCAGTTTCGCGGTTCGCCTCCTCCCGTTGGTTAACCAGCAGATGATCGCCAATCCGTACGAGGGTATTGGTGGTGCCACTGAGAGCCGAGAGCACAACTATTTTTTTTCCGGGTGTGGTGAGCACCAGGTCGGCTACTTTCTTCATTCGCTCGGGTTTGCCTACCGAGGTTCCGCCAAACTTTACAACGATCATATCTGCACGAATTAGGGCGGCAAAGATAGACAACGAATCGTACTGCAAGCACGTGCCGCGGACCTGCCTCAAACGTTTCCGGGAAGACTTTTTTAATTCCCTGAAAAAAGAAAGGGTCACCGATGTCGGTGACCCTTTGGTGCCGAGCAACTGCTCGTTATTACTTCTTGTCGTTTACTTCTTCGTACTCCACATCCGTGGCCTCGTTGCCGCCCGGTGCCGCACCGGTGTTGCCGGCACCCGGTTGGCCCCCGGGTTGCGCACCGGCCTGGGCGCCTCCCTGATACATTTCAGAAGCAGCGGCCTGCCACGCTGTGTTCAACGCGTTCATCGCATTGTCGATGGCCGTCAAATCCTGGCTCTTGTGAGCCTCCCGGAGTTTTTCCAAAGCCCCGTTTATCGCGCTCTTATTGCCGTCCGAGAGTTTTTCACCATACTCCTTCAACTGCTTTTCGGTTTGGAAGATCAGCGAATCGGCCTGGTTGATTTTCTCAATCCGCTCCTTCGTTTTCTTATCCGACTCGGCATTGGCCTGGGCCTCTTGCTTCATCTTCTGAATTTCGGCATCGGTTAATCCGCTGGAAGCTTCAATGCGAATCTTCTGCTCTTTGCCGGTGCCTTTGTCCTTCGCTGATACGTGCAGAATACCATTCGCATCAATATCAAATGTTACCTCGATTTGAGGAACCCCGCGCGGTGCCGGAGGAATGCCATCAAGATGGAAGCGGCCAATGGTGCGGTTATCTTTCGCCATCGGGCGTTCACCCTGCAGCACGTGAATTTCCACCGAAGGCTGATTGTCGGCCGCAGTTGAAAATACCTCTGACTTTTTCGAAGGAATCGTGGTGTTCGACTCAATCAACTTCGTCATTACACCACCAAGGGTTTCGATACCAAGCGACAGCGGGGTAACATCCAGCAACAGTACGTCCTTCACTTCTCCGGTAAGTACACCGCCTTGAATGGCAGCACCAACGGCAACCACTTCATCCGGATTCACACCCTTGGACGGCTTCTTACCAAAGAATTTCTCAACTTCTTCCTGAATGCGGGGGATACGGGTGGAACCGCCCACCAGGATCACCTCATCAATTTCTGATACGTTTACGCCCGCATCGGCCACCGCCTTGCGACAAGGCTCGAGCGTTCTGCGGATCAAGTCATCGCACAGTTGTTCAAATTTGGCCCTGCTCAGTTTTTTCACCAGGTGCTCGGGCACGCCATCCACTGAAGTGATGTAGGGTAAATTGATCTCGGTTTCATTACCGCTGGACAATTCGATCTTTGCTTTCTCGGCCGCTTCTTTCAAACGCTGCAGAGCCATCGGATCTTTTCGTAAATCAATATTCTTATCGGTCTTGAATTCATCAGCCAGCCAGTTCATGATGCGCATGTCAAAGTCATCGCCACCGAGGTGCACATCACCGTTGGTCGACTTCACTTCAAACACGCCATCACCCAGTTCGAGGATGGAGATATCGAAGGTACCACCGCCAAGGTCGTACACCGCGATTTTCATGTCTTTATTCTTCTTGTCTAATCCGTAGGCTAGCGCAGCTGCGGTTGGTTCGTTGATGATCCGCTTCACATCGAGGCCGGCAATCTGCCCGGCTTCCTTCGTTGCCTGACGTTCGGCATCGTTGAAGTAGGCGGGCACGGTAACTACAGCTTCGGTCACGGTTGTGCCGAGGTAATCCTCCGCGGTAGACTTCATCTTTTGCAGGATCATGGCGGAAATTTCCTGCGGGGTGTACAAGCGATCGCCAATGCGCACGCGCACGGTGTCGTTGTTGCCTTTTTCCACCTGATAACTCACCATTTTCATTTCGCCCGTAACGTCATCATATTTCTTACCCATGAAACGCTTGATGGACTGAATGGTGTTTTTGGGATTGGTAATGGCCTGACGCTTGGCCGGGTCGCCCACTTTGCGTTCGCCTTTACCGTTGTCCAAAAAGCCCACAATCGAAGGAGTTGTTCTGCGCCCTTCGCTGTTTGCAATTACCACCGGTTCGTTGCCTTCCATTACGGCTACGCAACTGTTGGTTGTTCCTAAGTCAATGCCAATTATCTTTCCCATATAGCTGTTGATTACGTATTTCAGTTCTTGCCGTGGGGAGGTCAATGATTATGCCATGACGGTTTTTGAGCCAAAAGGTGACACAATGGCATATAAATCTCCGAAAGAACCCGAAATGGCCTGAAATTTTGCTGGATTAACCCGGCTACGGGCGTTGAGCGCGCTCAACACGTATACCAGCCGAAAGAATACCCGGCAGTGAGTCCGTGCGCATAAACTGCTGCAAGGAAACGGTGTACGGGCCAGCGGTTTGAAAAGCGTAATCCGTCAGCAAGGGAAATTGCTGGTCATAAAGATCGCCAAGGGCACTCTCACCCAACGGTTTCCCGGTTTTTGGGTCGAAAAGATAGGCAGAAGCCAGACTGGCCTTAAGTTGGTTTCGTGATGAATCCTGCAGCGACCAATTAACGAAAAGCCGCGACCAGGGATAGTGGCGTGAACTGCGAATATTGTAGTACACGTTGTACCGCTGCGTGGTTTCTGCAATCCGGAAGGTAAAGCGTACGGTATCGTGAACGGCCCACAGGCGGCTCTCAAAATCGTGATTGTCTTCAAACACACGACTACGGTCGCAGCCTGCAACCAGCATCAGGCAAATAACTCCGACCAGAATTCTCATCCTTGTTTAGGTTGATTGGGGCGGGGCCCGCGGTTGTCTCTGCGTCTGCCGCGATTCTTGTGCTTCTTTTTGCCCTTGTTCCTGAATTTCTTGTCAAGGCTTTCCAGGTCTTTATTCAGCACCTGCACCGGCTCGCGCACTTCCTCCACGTCTACTTCCAGCGAAGCAGGTTTTTTGCCGGCCTTGTTTAGTTCGAGGATCTGGTTTACGCGCTCAATGCTCACGGGGTGCCAGTTATTGTCATCGCGGAAGCCGAACCACATGATCTTGCGGAAGATGTCAGTTTTTTGCAACGTAGCATCTCCCCGTTCCGTCTGTAGCGGTTTTTCCACTTCGGGTATATCGCGCAGTGCCTCCATGTACGTTTCCAGCTCGTAGTTGAGGCAGCACTTCAATCGGCCGCACTGGCCCGAAAGTTTGCTCGGGTTGAGCGAGAGATTTTGGTAGCGCGCAGCGCTGGTGGCTACATTCTTGAAATCGCTAAGCCAGGTGGAGCAACAAAGCTCACGCCCGCACACGCCAATGCCTCCGAGGCGCCCGGCCTCCTGCCGCATATTGATCTGGCGCATCTCGACCCGAATCTTGAACTCACCGGCCAGCACACGGATCAACTCCCGGAAATCGACCCGGTCTTCGGCTGAGTAATAGAAAGTCGCTTTTGTGTTGTCAGCCTGGTACTCAATGTCCGAAAGTTTCATGCCGAGATTCATCTGGCGGATGATTTCGCGGGTTCGGTACAGCGTTGGCAGTTCGCGTTTGTGTGCTTCCTCGAATTTCTCATGATCGCGCGTGTTGGCCAGCCGATAGATTTTCTTAATCTCGTTGTCGTTCGCCACTTTTTTCTTCTGCATTTGCAGCCGAACAAGTTCGCCTTGCATCGAAATGTGGCCGAGGTGGTGGCCGGTTTGCGACTCAACGATGACGGCATCGCCTGTCGTGAGCCGGAATCGTTCGGTGTTCCGGTAAAAATCCTTGCGTCCGTTTTTGAATCGCACTTCAGCAACATCAAAACGGTCCTCTACCGGCATGTCCATGTTCGACAGCCAATCGAAAACGTTCATCTTGTTGCAACCTCCGGTGCCGCAGGCTCCGTTATTGTTGCATCCGCTTACTTGCCCGTCTTTTTTTGTTCCACATGAACAGCCCATACGTTGTTAGCTCAGCAAAATCAGATTCACATTTCTGATCTTTTCAAACCCTGAGTCGTAGGTGAGAAGAGGCAAATCAAGATAGAGCGAGGTTGCTGCAATGATTGCATCCGGCAACTTAATTTTTTGCTTTTGTTTAAGATCAATGGCTAGTCTTTTCACTTCGGCTTTCAGATCAACGATCTTGCAATCGCCCAATAGCTAAGAAAAGAAACTTGCCTGATCCCGGGTTATCTTGTACCATCCCAAAAGCTCAATTTCCGTGATTGCAGAAACATACAGTCGATTCCCATCAAGGTATTGATCAACTCCAGGCCTCCCTTCGGCCAGATTAATCAACACGTTTGTGTCGATCACCAACTCAATCCCATTCATTTCGAACGGAACGCTGGTAGTCTACTCCATCTATTCCTCTCACCAATCGACCGAAATACTTATCCGCCTGAAATCCTTTGACCCTTTTCTTTGAGAGATTTTTCAAGGCCTTAGCGATTTCTGAGCGGGAAGCTTTCTTCGGCATTTTGATGATCATGTTCCAAAATTAATCAAATCGAGGCCAATATCCTTGCGGTACTGGGCGTCCTGCCACCGGATTGTGGTCACGGTTTCATAGGCCTGCCTGCGAGCCTCTTCCAGGTTTGGTCCCCGGCCGGTTACCGCCAGCACACGGCCGCCATCGGTTAACACCTGGCCATGCTGATGACGCGTACCGGCATGAAAGACGTGTGCGGCATGTGCGGATCCGAGCCCTGATATCGTTGCTCCACGGCCATAGGTGCCCGGGTAGCCCCCTGCAGCCATTACCACGGTTACGGCAAACTCCGGGCTGATGGTGATTGTTTTTCCACCTAACTCACCTCGCGCGCAGGCATGCAACAGCGCCACCAGGTCGCCTTCAATCCGGCTCATCACCGATTGCGTTTCGGGATCACCCAGCCGGGCGTTGTATTCAATCACAAAAGGATCGCCCCCCACATTCATTAGCCCGATAAAAATAAATCCGCGGTAAGCGATGCCTTCGGCCTTCAGTCCCGCAAGGGTGGGTGCAATGATGCGTTCCTTGACTTTGTTCAAAAAAACCGAGTCGGCAAACACCACGGGTGAAACTGAACCCATGCCACCGGTATTTGGTCCGGTGTCGCCATCCCCAATGCGTTTGTAATCTTTTGCTTCCGGAAGCAGAACGTAGTCCGTGCCATCGGTGAGTATAAAGACGGAGAGTTCGATACCGCTCAGGAATTGTTCGACCAAAACTTTCGAGCTGGCATCGCCAAATTTTTTTTCGCCCAGCATTTCCTGAAACTCGCGCTGTGCCTCATCCAGGGTCTGACAAATCACCACCCCTTTGCCGGCTGCCAAACCATCGGCTTTAAGTACAACAGGCGGCTTTTGCGCAGCGAGGTAGGTAAGCCCTTCGCTTAGTTCGGTAGCCGTAAACGTCCGGGCCTGAGCTGTTGGAATGCCGTGGCGGAGCATGAATGCTTTGGAAAAATCTTTGCTGCCTTCCAGGCGTGCTCCCGAACGCCCGGGCCCGACAATCGGAATGTGGTTCAGTTGCGGGTCGGCCTCAAAGTGATCGCGCAGGCCTTTCACCAACGGCACCTCCGGACCAATCACCACCAGCCCAATACTATGTTCAACGCAAAGTTTACCAAGAGCAGGAAAGTCGTCTACCGGTATGGCAACATTTTCGGCAACCTGCGATGTGCCCGCATTGCCGGGTGCTACAAAGAGTTTTTGGCATTGAGGGCTTTGCCTGATTTTCCAGGCCAGTGCATGCTCGCGGCCCCCGCTTCCGATGATGAGAATGTTCATTGCGTGGCAAAGATAACATTTGCCCTGCCGCTGCGAAGTCAGTTCACCCGGCTAACGCGTACAAAGAAGTTCGGATCAATTATCAGTTCTGCCTCGCGCCAGGCACCCTTCCACTTTTTCCACTCACCCGTTGGTTTGAGCCACGTATTCGAGTTTGCCAGTTTTACCGGCAGATCAAATCCATCTATTGTGTTAGCCCAACGGTAGCTGAGTTTTCCGCTGATGATTTGGTATTCCAATACAGGTAGTTGAGTTGTGCGCAGGTACTGATCGAAAATCCGGGTAAGATCACGTCCGGCATGTTGCGAAAATAGTTTCTCGATGTCTGAACTGGTAGCGGTTTTGATGAAGTACCGCTTGTTCATGTCCTGCAAGAACTGACGAAAAGATTCTTCGGATGAAAACAACTGACGCAGCGTGTGAATGAGATTGGCGCCTTTATAGTACATGTCGCCACTGCCCTCTGTGTTCACTCCGTAAGGTCCAATAATCGGCTTGTCATTTTGAATCAGCCTGCGCGTACCGGTTACGTAATCTGAAGCTGCCTCTTTGCCAAATAAGCACTCGGTATACAGTGTTTCGGAATAAGCGGTGAACCCTTCATGCACCCACATGTCGGCTATGTCAGCCGTGGTGATGCTGTTGCCAAACCACTCGTGGCCGCTTTCGTGTATGATGATGAAGTCCCACTTCAGACCCCAGCCCGTGCCCGACAAATCGTTGCCGAGGTAGCCATTCATGAATTTGTTGCCGTAGGCAATGGCGCTTTGGTGCTCCATGCCCAGATGGGGCGATTGCACCAACTTGAAACCATCGCGATAAAACGGATAGGGGCCGAACCAATATTCGAAGCATTTCAGCATGGAGGGAACCTGCGTGAATTGCTTCTTCGCTCGCTCGGTTTCGTAGTCAAGTACATAGTAGGACAGGTCGAGTTTTCCGTTAACGCCTGTGTAGCTTTCATTCCAGCCGGAGTAGTGACCGATGTACGGCACCAGATTATAGGTGTTGATGGGGCTCGTCACTTCCCAGGTATGCGCCACCTTGTTGCCAACGTCTTCTTGTTTTTTTAGGCGGCCATTCGCAACGGCCATCAATTCTTTCGGGGTAACAACTGTGATTGTCGCTCCTGATTCCGGCTCATCGCTCTGATGATCTTTGCAGGGATACCATACGCTGGCCCCCAACCCTTGACAGGCTACCGACATCCACGGCCGGCCCCGGGCATCCTGTGCCCAAATCCAGCCGCCATCCCAGGGAGGATTCACCGCCTCACGCGGTTTGCCATGGTAGAGGACGTGAAGAGTATCCATCTGCCCTGCTCCAATTGTTTCGGGAAAGGAGATGAGGAATGACTGTTCATCGCGCTGCGCCCGAAGAAGGCGGCCGCGCCAGATCACCGAGTCGATCAGCAAAGGTTGTTGCAAATCAAGTTGCAGGGTTGCACCCGGGCTAACCGTTTTAAAGACCAATTGAAGGCGGCCACGCAGCGATTTACTTTCGTAATCCGGCTCCACCGTGAGACCATAATGTTGAACATCCCACCAATTGCGATTGGCGTTGAGCGTACCCCGAAGCGAATCGGCCCTTGAAAAATGTTGAGCATTGACCACCAAAGGGGCCAGGCACAATAGCGTCCACCAGATGAATTTCATCCGGCTAAGCTAAACGAAAGGCGCGAAATAAGTGATAGATAACCAGCCCGAGCAACAGCCCGACCAGGGCTAGCATGGAAGAGGGGAAAAATCCAGAAGGCAAACCTAAAGCCAGGTTGGTGGATTGCAAAATGGGAAGGCCGACTGCGGCCACAATGGCCAGCTTCATGCGGTTTACCAGCAAAACCAGATTTTGGGTTTGATATGCCCGGTTTTGTTCAGTGATTTCCACAGGATAGTTGAACCACTCCGGTTTTCGGGCGAGGTAGGTGAGTGCTGCATAAAGCAACACCATCAGGCCAGCGACCACCCAAAGCAGGTATTTCGGTCCTTGCGAATCGGCATCACCGGCAAAGTTGAAGTGCACGGGCACTTCATCCGGAAGTTGGCCGTACCGTACCGTCAGCAAAACCAGAAACCCTATCAGGAGGCTCGCAGCTGCTGCCTCCATCCAACCCCATTTTTTCATAACTCAATTCGCGTATTCGCTCAGGAATTTGATGCGCATCAGGCGCACTTCCTCTTCCGAGCATCCCTCATTTTCATTCAACGCATCTTCTATGCTGTCGGTTTCTGAGTTTAGAAAATAATCGTGAAGCTGATCCTGTTTATCTTCCTCAATGGCTTCTTCCAGGTAATAATCCAGGTTTAGCTTCGTGCCGCTGTAACAAATGTTTTCGATCTCGGTGAGCAGTTCATCGAATGTGAGGCTCTTCGATTCGGCAATCTCTTCCAGGTCAACCTTTTTATCAATTTGCTGAATGATGAAGATTTTAACTTTCGATTTGTTGACGGACGACTTGACCACCACATCGGCAGCGGTTTCGATGTCATTTTCGTCAACGTATTTCTGAATTAATTCCAAAAACTCCTTGCCGAACTTGTTCACCTTGCCCATGCCCACTCCGTTGACCGAGGCCAACTCTTCCTTGCTGGTGGGGTAGGTGGTGGCCATTTCTTCCAGTGAGGGATCCTGGAAGATGACGTAAGGCGGCAGATTTTTTTCCTTGGCCAGTTTCTTGCGCAAGGTCTTCAGCATTTCGAAAAGCTTCTCGTCATACGATTTCGTATTGACGGGCTGCCGCTCGGCTGATTCCTCCTCCTCATCCACAGCCGTGGTGAAGTCGTGATCGCGTGCCAACTCAACCGGGTGAGGTTTCTTAATAAACTTCTTGCCTTTTTCGGTCACCCTCAGTACACCGATGTTCTCAATGTCTTTCTCGAGATATTGATAAACGAGGGTCTGGCGTATAACCGATTTCCAGAAGTCGGCATCTTCGGTATCTCCTTTGCCAAATACCGGCAAATCAAAGTGCCCGTAGCTTTTAACGTATTCATCTTCGATGCCGCGGATGACATGCACTAAATGCCCCAGGCCGAACCGCTCGTTTGTCTGCTGTACCGCTTCCAGGGCGATCCTGACATACTCGGTGCCATCGAAACGCTCGCGCGGGTGCGTGCAGTTGTCGCACATACCGCAGTTGTTCTCCATGTATTCTTCACCGAAATAATGAAGCAACTGGCGCCTGCGGCAAACAGGCGACTCCGCATAAAATTCCATTTCCTGCAGGAGGATGCGGGCATTTTCCCGCTCCTGCACAGGCTTGTCTTTGTTGAACTTCTCGAGTTTGTTCAGGTCGTTGTGGCTGTAGAACATCAGGCAATGGCCTTCGAGGCCATCGCGGCCCGATCGCCCGGTTTCCTGGTAGTACCCTTCCAATGATTTCGGCACATCGTAGTGCACAACAAAACGCACATCCGGTTTGTCGATGCCCATACCGAATGCAATGGTGGCTACAATAATGTCAACTTCTTCGTTGAGGAAGTCGTCCTGATTCTTGATTCGAACATCGGGATCGAGCCCGGCATGATAAGGTGCGGCCCGAAATCCATTCACATTCAACAGCTGAGCAATTTCTTCCACTTTCTTACGGCTGAGGCAGTAAATAATGCCAGACTTGCCCTTGTTCTCTTTCAGGAAGCGGACCAGCTGTTTTTTGGTTTCTTTCTTCGGTCGTACTTCGTAGTACAGGTTTTTACGGTTGAAAGACGAGATGAAAACATCCGCCTCTTCCATCTGCAGGTTTTTCTGAATATCGAGCTGAACCTTGGGCGTTGCCGTTGCCGTGAGGGCGATTACCGGCATATCGCCCAATTGCCCGATCATGGTTTTGATTTTGCGGTACTCCGGGCGGAAATCATGGCCCCACTCCGAAATGCAATGGGCCTCGTCAATAGCAACAAACGAAATCTTCACCTTCTGCAGGAAGGAAATGTTCTCTTCCTTATTCAAGGACTCGGGCGCGACATACAACAGCTTCACCTTCTCGCTGACGCAATCTTTGCGAAGTTTTGTGATTTCGGCTTTGCTCAATGTTGAGTTCAAAAAGCGCGCATTGACGCCATAGGCATTCATCTGATCGACCTGATTTTTCATCAACGCAATCAGGGGAGAAATCACAATGGCGAGACCGGGCTCCACCATGGCCGGCAACTGATAACAAAGCGATTTGCCGGCACCGGTCGGCATAATCACAAATGTGTTCCGCCTGTTGAGAATATTTCGGATAACGGTTTCCTGGTTTCCGCGAAACCCGGAATACCCAAATATTTCTTTGAGTTTATCTTTTAACAAATCTTTTTCTTCTGCTACTATCATATCTTACCAAACAAACTTTAAAACCAGAAAATGGTTTTTATCTTTGATCGCTCATTTTAAATGAGCCAATAATTAACAATATACAAATTTTGTGTTAAGTGGTTCGCGCAAAAGTGATTAAAGTTCAACCATTTTGTTTTACGGCCTTTTTCGTGGATGGTTTCTCCGGCCTAACGGTTGTAATGGGTACCTGATATCATGCTGAAAAAAAACCTTGTCGTTGTTTTGATGGCCGGAGGCGTGGGGGTGCGTTTTTGGCCCTACAGCCGCAACTCCAAACCCAAACAGTTTCTGGATGTGCTGGGAAGCGGAAAAACCCTTCTTCAGTCAACGTATGATCGGTATTTGCCGATATGCGAGCCCGAAAATATTTATGTGGTCACCAGCGAGGAGCACGTTCACCTGGTGCAAGAACAACTTCCGGATCTGCCGGCCGGGCAGATCTTGAAGGAGCCGATGCGAAAAAATACGGCCCCCTGTATTGCCTATGCCAGTCTAAAAATCCGCAAGAATAACCCGGATGCCGTAATGGTGGTGAGCCCTTCAGATCATCTCATCCTGAAGGAGTCTGAGTTTGCAAACACGGTACGCAAGGCAGCCGAACAGGCAGCCCAGGAAGACAAATTGATTACGTTAGGCATTCAGCCATCGCGGCCCGAGACGGGCTACGGGTACATTCAGTACATCGAAAGCAAAAAGCTGATTAAGCCGGTGAAGACTTTCACCGAGAAGCCTGAACTGGCGCTAGCCAAAAAATTTATCGAGAGCGGGGATTTTGTGTGGAATTCCGGCATTTTCATCTGGAGTGTAAAGAGCATTCTGAAAGCCTTCGACCGGTATTTGCCCGAGATGGCCGAAGTCTTTCATGAAGCGGCCGCCCGGTTTAACGAACCGGGGGAAGAGGCTGCGGTGAAAACCGTGTACAGCATTGTCAAGAATGTTTCCATTGACTACGGCATCATGGAAAAGGCAGACAATGTATTTGTCGTGTTGGGCAATTTCACCTGGTCCGACCTCGGCTCCTGGGGTGCGCTGCACGACATATTACCCAAGGATGCCAACAACAACGTGGTAGCAGCCGATGCACTGCTGTACGAAACGCGCAACTCGATAGTAGAAGCACCTAAGGACAGGTTGGTTGTGGTGCAGGGGCTGAATGGTTACCTGGTAGGCGTTTTTGACAACGTGGTGATTGTTGTTGAGAAGGACCGCGAAGAACAATTCAGGCGGTTTGTAAATGACTTGCGGGCCAAGCCGAACGGCAGCGATTACCTTTGAGCCTGGCGCTGGCGCACGACCTCGTACATGCTTATTGCGGCCGCCACTGATACATTCAGTGAAGCAATGTGGCCAAACATCGGAATCTTTACCAGTTGGTCGGCTGCCTTTAGCAACTCAGGAGAAATGCCATCTTCCTCCGACCCCACGATGAGCGCCACCGGCCCCGTCAACGGGGTAGCGTAAACTTCCTCTGTTGCTTTTTCCGTGCACGCCACCACTTTTATTCCGTTTTGCTTCAGCAACTGGATTATTTTTCGAACATCGGGCACCTTGCAAACCGGAACGTAATTCAATGCTCCGGCTGAAGTTTTAACGGCATCGCCCGTAATGGGCGCGCTACCCTTGTCGCCAATAATGATGCCGGTGAGCCCCGCACAGTCGGCCGTGCGGGCCATAGCGCCAAAATTGCGAACGTCTGTTACGCGGTCAACCACCAAAAAAAAGGGATCCTTGCCCTGGTGGTAGGCATAGTCGATCAGATCTTCCACGCGCGCATACGTTACGGCAGAAAGCAGGCATATCACACCCTGATGGTTCTTGGCCGACATCCGCGTCAGCTTTTCGGCCGGCACAAAACTCATGGGCACTTTGTGCTTTTTGATTTCGTCCAGCAGTTCGCGGATCAAATCGTTCGAGAGACCTGATTGAATGAGTACTTTTTCAATGGGGCGGCCAGCGCGCACGGCTTCGATCACCGCCCGCGTTCCAAAAATCATGTCTTTGTGTGTCACGATTACCGGGTTTTTTGCGCCTTTTGTTCCTTTGCCCGTTGTGCCAGCAACACGGCCTCGTAGGCATTTACCAGGCCACCCGTGTTACTCAGGGATTCGAATTTGACTCGCCCACCACCCGGTTTTTCCACTTCCAGGTTATCGAATTTCCGTGTCGACTGCCTGAGGATATCGCGCACTTCAAATGCTGTAAGTTCCGGAAAGTAGGCCATCACCAGGGCCGCTACTCCGGCCGCGCTGGGGCTGGCCATGCTTGTACCGCTCTGATGTTCGTAGCCGCTGCCGGGCACGGTGGAGTAAATTTCAACTCCCGGTGAAAAGAAATCCACATTCCGTTTGCCGTAGTTTGAGAAGTCGGCCACAAAGTTTGCATCTGCTCCCCACGCGCTTGCGCCAATCTCCAGCCAGTTTCGCGCCTCCTTACCATCCAGAAAAAACCGGCTGGGAAAGTTTTTTTCTTCATCCGAGTTTTCTGCATCGTTACCTGCGGCATGAATAAGGAGTACGCCTTTCTGCTCGGCATACTTAACAGCTTTGTCAACCACGTCCTTCTGGGGTGAGTAGCTTTTTCCAAAACTCATATTGATGATTTGGGCGCCATTATCCACCGCGTAGAGGATGGCATTTGCCACGTCCTTGTCGCGCTCATCTCCGTTGGGCACGGCCCTCACGGCCATAATCCGAACATTATCGGCAATGCCACGGATGCCAATATCATTGTTTCGGTTGGCTGCAATAATGCCGGCTACATGCGTGCCGTGTTTCGAATCGGGGCCCTTGACATCGCTGTTGCCATATCCTTTTTCGTACGGATTGGCATAATCATCACCGACAATCTCGCGTGAGTTGAATTCTTCATTGTACCCGTACTTGACGATCACTTCATAATACTCAACGGCTTCCTTCAACTGGCCCATGTACTCGTCCAGTCCCTCTCCATCTTCCATGTTGCGGAACATGTTGAGAAGAAATCCTTTCGCAAACAGCAGGGTGGGGCTATTGGTTTGCAGGCTTTCCAGTTTCTCCTGTGTAAGTTCCTGAGTGTTCAAAAGCTTCTTAAGGGTATCCACGCTCATACGGATGTTGGAATACAGGCTTGCGTACAACTTATACTGCTGGGCGTTTTTCTCTTTCAGTTTCTCAAACTTGTCCTTGATTTTGAGCCACGAGTCGTATTCGCTTTGTTGCTTCTTTGGTATTTTTTGCCCGGGCTGACCATATTTCGCTTTCAGGCGCAAATACTCGCGGGTAAGTTCATACGTATCGGCATTGACGTTTCCGTTCTTTCCGCCAATAAAATTCCAGCCATACACATCGTCTGTATAGCCGTTTTTGTCGTCATCGAGGCCGTTGCCGGGAATTTCGTCTTCGTTTATCCAGAGGACATCTTTCAGATCTTCATGTTCAATGTCCACACCTGAGTCAATTACGGCTACAATAACGGTGCGTGAGGGTTTGCCCTTCAGCAGTGTTTGGTAGGTTCGTTCTGAACTTACACCCTGCAGCGAGTCCAATTGGGGGTCGCGCAAAAACCAGTCATCAGGTATGTTTTGCGATTGTGCGCTGGCCAGCAACGGCAAAACCACCAAAAGAAGAACAATCATTACCTGCAGAAACGATCGGGTTGGGCGTTTGGAATTCATGTGATAGGCGTGACGTAAACGTTGAAAACGGGATTGCCGGGGCAAAAATGGTTCCGTTTTGCGGCTGTTTCTCAAAAAAACAGAAAAACGGCCAAAAAAACTTACGCAGGTGCCCAAACTAAACCGTTTGGCAGGTGGAGGATAAAGGCATCCCGCATCTTTATGTTGTTAAACGTTACGACTATGATTGCTCTGTATCTGTTGTCTATGGCGGTGTTTTTTGTGCTGTTCTTCCGGCTTGCCGTTAAGAGCCAGGCGATTCATTATACAACCGGAAAGCCCACGGTTCAACTTCTGTAAACAGCCGTTCCAGGTTGCCTGGGCATCCTTTTGACGCGTGGGTTACCTTTGGCCCGCCTTTGTACAAAAAATGGTAGCATTACCTAATCAAATCTACCATGGTTATGTCGCGTTTGGATTGTTTCAGATAGTTTCTGGGTTTGGTTGGCTTATTGGGCTCGCTTCAGTTGGCGGCTCAATCTTCAATTCCGCGTATCGTCATTAATTCCATGGGCCACTCGGCCCGTGTTCAGTCCCTCGAGTTTACACCCGATTGGGCGCGGATTATTTCAGTATCGGAAGATAAAACGGTGCGGGTGTGGAATGCTGCTACCGGGGAGATGCTGAAGAAATTTGAGTCGCAGATTGGCGATGGGCCCGAGGGTATGTTCTATGCCTCTGCGCTATCCCCCGATGGGAAACTGCTGGCGGTTGCCGGATACCCGGTTGGCAGCGAAAATCCGATCGTTCATAATTGATCTGGAGAAAGGCAAGCAGGTAGGCACTGCGGTGGGGCATACTAATGTCGTCAACGGACTAGCTTTTACCCACAACGGTAAATTTTTGGTCAGTGCCAGCGATGATGCCACAATCATAATATGGAAAGTTGCCGAAGGCAGTTATGCGGTTGCCCACACGCTTGCGGCAGGCGCCCCGGTGAAGGCCGGGTCCCTAAACCCGGCAAACCAGGATTTGGCTGTGGCTATTGAAGGTAATGCCGATGTGGTGGTCTATCCGTTGGGTGGGTTCGATCGCGGGCAAACCAAATTCCAACCGCGCTCGCTGAAAAAGCATAAAGGCGCCATTTACAAAGTGGCCTATTCGCCCGATGGCCAGTTCCTGGCCAGCAGCAGCGATGCATTTGAACTTAACCTTTGGAAACCGGACGGCACGTTCATCAAGTCGCTGCCCTCGCGGGACGTAGTTACGGCAATTGCGTTTTCCTCCGACTCGAAAATGATGGTTGTGCTCGATGGGGCTGGCAATGGTGAAAGCTTTGGTGTTCCGGCCGGTAACAAGTTCAGCGATTTTAAAGGGCACGACCACACCGTGCAGGCCGCTGTTTTTGCACCCACTGATAATGGCACCTACATCGTGGCCTCAGCCGGTGGCTGGAATAATGAAATCTGTCTTTGGAATCCGTTCAATGGAAAGCTGATTCGCAAAATCAAAGGCAAAGGGAACTCAATCGAGCACCTTGCCTTTGGGCAGGGGCTTGAATTGTATGTGGATAGCAAAATTGATGAGCAGGAGCAGTACACCGCCAGTTATGATTTTTTCACCCTGAAACTGAATCCAAACCGGTATACCCCACCGATCAAAAACCTGAACGAGGGAATCAAAAAATCATCGGAGTTCAAACTGGATTTACCCAAGGGTAAGTCCATTGAGCTTGATCCAGGTGTAGACGGGGCGATTTTGGACTATCAGGCCACCCTGGAGGGTTACATCATTATTGCGAGCAATTTTTCCTTGAAGATGTATGACCGCAACGGATACCCCATGAAGGAGTTCGTTGGTCATTCCGGAGCGGTGCGCAGCATTACGCTTAGCCCGGACGAGCGCTACCTGGCCTCCGGGGGCATCGTTCGCAATTTTGGTATTGCCCACCGCATTATCAGCGATCTTGAGATTGGTAACAGCGTTGTCGGCAAGTTCATTGGTGTTGATTCCACCTGCGTTAACGTCTACCGTAGCTGTTGGGCCAGTATTGTTTGTCACCGTTAGCGTAGCATCGGCTGCATTCAGTGTTGTAATCCCGCCACCACCGCTAATGGGTTGAAAGCCCCATGAGCTACTTCCTGGATTGTATACTAAAGCTTGCGTTGATGCCGGGAGCGTAAATTGTGCCTGTACCCAATTCGAACCGTCCCAGTATAAAAATCCACGGGCCGCGGCCGAAAAGTTCAGCGCTATGTTTGTTTGGTTACTCGTTCCGCTGCCAACTCTTAAGCTGTTTCCGACAATCTCAATTAGGGCGGCTCCACCACCACCGACCCCAACCCAGTTTGTGCCATCGTGTTAGTAAATGCGATCGTCACTGTCATCGAAAACGACCACTCCCTTGCTCGGTCCGCTTACCGCAGTTCGGTTCGTAACCGTGGGAATCACTAAACCTTGAGTGCCATCGCCAACCAGTAGCAAAACAGCATTTTGTTGGGGGGTAGAAGACCCGATTGCTACTGAGTTGTTTTGCGCAGCAAGTTGCCGCGTGAGCGACAGGCCAAGGGTTAGCAGTAGGGTCCATCCGGTGTAGGCCAGCAAACGTCTCATGTCAACAGGTTAGTTTAAAGGCTTAAGATAGTAAAGATATGGTTTATACAGGGTGGAGGTGCTGTGGTAAACTAGGGGCCACAAGTCAAAATCCCTGAAAAGGAGGACTCCCCCTGCTTGAGTCAGTCAAAAATATTTACATTTGCAGCCCCTTGCCCAAGAACCTCCAAAACTTTCGTTTTTGGGTCTGGTTTGCGGCATTGAGGGGTCCGCGGAGGAGAGGCCTTTGCGAGGAAAAAAGTACTGAAAACATGTCTATGCCCAGGTGGTGAAATTGGTAGACACGCTACTTTGAGGGGGTAGTGCCGCAAGGTGTGCTGGTTCGAGTCCAGTCCTGGGCACCGGGAGTTCAGCATTTAAAATTCAATATTCGATGCACGAAAGCATCGGGAGTTTGAATTTTGAATTTAGGATGGTGAGTTCTGGTAAGCCGAAGTGGTGAAATTGGTAGACACGCACGTTTCAGGGGCGTGTGGCGCAAGCTGTGAGGGTTCGAGTCCCTCCTTCGGCACCAAGGGCCTTCGGAGGGCAAGCCCTCCTTGGGCACTAAGTAAGAAAGGCTGTTCGTGAGAACGGCCTTTCTTGTTTTATTTCGCTCTCCGAAAATGGGTCCGGATAGTTCATCGGAATGATCCCATGATTAAAAAAAGGAAAACGTTAGAGCCGGGGATGAGTCCCGATGGTTATCGGGATGAACTCACGACCTGCTGAGCCGAGTATGGGTCCCGATCTAACGATCGGGATAAGTCCCGAGGGATTCGGGATGAACTCACGACATCTCCTGAGCCGGGGATGAGATTTGAACTCACGACCTGCTGATTACGAATCAGCTGCTCTACCCCTGAGCTACCCCGGCAAACGCAAGGCAAAGTAAAAGCAAAAATCTATCTTGCCCCGGCATGCTCTCAAAAAAATGCAAATATGCGATCCACGCCCTGGTCTACCTCACCGAGCTTTACCAGCAGGGGCCTGTGCAAATTCAGGAGATAGCTGACGCGCAACATATTCCAAAGAAATTTCTGGAGGCCATCTTGTTAGAATTGCGCAACGCGAAAATCCTTCATAGCAAGAAAGGCAAAGGGGGCGGCTACTATCTTTATAAAAAACCCGAGCAGGTAAATCTGGTGGAGGTTATTCGCCTCATGGACGGGGCCATCGCCCTGCTGCCGTGTGTTTCGCTCCATTACTACGAACCCTGCGAAGAGTGCCGCGATGAAAAGACCTGCGGCATCCGCCAGGCATTCTTACAGGTACGCGATGTCACGCTCGATGTGCTCAGTCAAAACACCCTGGCCGAGATCGTAAAGCGTCAGAAGCGAAAAAAATCCGGATAAGCGCAATCCTTTTAACCGGTATTCAAATCAATTGGGATCATTCGAGCTAAAATAGTCTATTAACTCTATAGAATTTAAGGATATATTTGTGCCTCAACCGATAAACCAATTTCACATGGCCATCCGATTGGGCGAAATCGCCCCCGACTTTACAGCTGATAGCACCGAAGGCACCATTGAATTTCACCGCTACCTGGGCAACGGGTGGGGCGTGCTGTTTTCACATCCTGCGGATTTTACCCCGGTGTGCACCACCGAACTCGGTGCTGTGGCAAAACTTCGGGCCGAGTTTGACAAACGCAATACCAAAGTACTGGCCCTGAGTGTAGACGGGTTGGAATCGCACCAGCAATGGATTGGCGATATCAATGAAACTCAAAAAACAGAAGTTAACTTCCCGATCATTGCCGACCCCGAGTTTAAAGTGGCGAAGCTCTACGACATGGTCCACCCCGAAGTGAGTGATAAATTCACCGTGCGTTCGGTGTTCGTCATCGGTCCTGATAAAAAGGTGAAACTGACCATTACCTATCCGGCAGCCACGGGCCGCAACTTTGACGAAATCCTGCGCGTAATCGATAGTCTCCAGCTAACGGCCAACTACAGTGTAGCCACGCCTGCCAACTGGCAGCATGGAGAGGACGTAATCATTACTACGGCCGTCAAGGATGAAGACATTGCCAGAAAGTTTCCGAAGGGACATCAGCGGATAAAGCCCTATTTGCGGGTGACGCCCCAGCCGAACTTAAACTGATATTGTTTGCACGTAATTGGAGAATCCCGACTGCCGCAGTCGGGATTTTTTTGTGCCTTGGCTTCGCAGTACCTTTGCGAAAACTTTTTTCATGGATCGTGTGAAGGAAAAGCCGATGAATGAATTGCCCATAATGGGTGAAGGCGAGGGAATTGTGTTGTTCTATCCCCATGTACCCGCTTCGGCCATTTCGGCTGTTACCGAAGTGCTCCAAAGTCGGTGGATAGGGCAGGGGCCGCGCGTTACGCAATTTGAGCATGAATTTGAAGAGAAATTTACTGGCGGGGGCAAGGCACTCGCGGTAGGTTCAGGCACCGATGCTCTTCATCTGGCCTACATCCTGGCCGGTTTGAAGGAGGGCGATGAAGTGATCACCCCGGTATTTACTTGTACAGCCACGACCATTCCGTTTCTCTACATGGGCGTTACGTTCCGCTTTGCTGATGTAGATCCGCTCACGCTCAACATCAACGTGAATCACGTTCGCGAGCTGGTGAACGAAAAAACGAAGGCAATTGTGTGTGTGCACTATGGCGGTCTGCCGTGCGACATGACGGAGTTGCAGGCCATCGCCAAACAATACAACATTCCGATTATCGAGGATGCTGCTCATGCCCTGGGCGCAACGTATCACGGTAAGCCGATCGGCTCAATTTCAGACTTCACCATGTTTTCCTTTCAGGCCATCAAGCACCTCACCACGGGCGATGGGGGCATGCTGGTGGTAAAAGACCGAAACAAAGTAGCAAAAGCAGAACGCATCCGTTGGTTTGGTATCGATCGTTCCAATAAGCAGAAGGGTACCTGGGAAAACGACATTTGGGAAGTAGGCTACAAATACCAGATGACGGACATCGGTGCAGCCATGGGCCTGGCTGCCTTGCATGAGTTCGACCAAACGCTTGTTCACCGCCAACTCCTTTTTGCTGAGTATGTGAAGGGATTGGCCGGGGCTACAGGAATTCACCTGATTGGGGCGCAGACTTCCGACCGCACACACGCGGCCTGGTTGTGTACCGCCCTGGTGGATGATCGCGGAAAATTCATGCATTATTTGCGAAGCCACAAGATTGAGTCGGGGCAGGTGCACTACCGCAACGACCGGTACTCTGTGCTGGGTGGGCGGAGAGACGACCTTCCTTTCATGGATGCCGTGGAGGACCGGTATATTGTGTTGCCGCTGCATCTCCGCATGTCCGTAGAGCATGTGCAGTACATCTGTGACGTAATTAAGCGGGGCTGGTAGTTACACCCGGGCGTTTTTAGTCGAGTACCACCAGCGCTTCAGTTTGTCTTTCAGAATCAGCCCGTAGGGGATAGCGGCCTCCGGAGTGGGGCCTTCGAATTTTTCACCCATCCGAAGATGTGTTTTGTAGAATGTGGAGATCGACATGCCCCACTTCAACAGGAATTGGGTGTGGCCGTCATTTTTTTTCACCCGGGCCGTGCTGCGCGAGATGAAATGGTAAACCCGGCTTGAGCAAATTCCTTTGTAGTAGCGCACGCCCGCTTCCCAGAGTTTCATCATCATATCCGGGTCACTGCCCATGCCAGGCGAAAACTCCGTGCTTAGTCCGCCAATCAGTTGCCAGATTTTTTTGTGCAGCACCATCGGGTACCAGTTGCCGCCCGTCCAGTCGTGGAAAGGAACTGTGGCATGCTCCCTCAGGAATCGTGTTTCGTCAAAGCTATCCACCGATGTTCCGTAGTTGTAGGGAGCGAGTGCGCATCGGTTGGTGGAGGTGCTGTGTTCCATCATGGTGCCGCTGATGCAGAAGTAGGCGTGATTCAGGGATTGAATTTCCTGCCACAGGGGTTCATCCCAGGCCGGTGCGAAATAAAAGTCATCATCGCTCAGCACAACGTAATCAGTGGTGGCCAGCGTTGCCGGTGAATTAAATCCGTAGCACACGCCTGCATTCTTTTCTGAGTACGAATAATCAAGCCCCTGATCCTTTACCCACTCCAGCGTTCCGTCTATTCCTTCGTTGACATGAACAATGATTTGATGACGATAGGATGAGTTCTTTCGAAGGCTGTCAATGCATTTTTGCAGGTAGGTCAGGTTATTCCAGCTCGGTATAAGGACGGAAAAAACATAATTGGCCCGGGGGGGCTGCGGGTGAAAGGAGATTCGCGGAATTTCCATGTGCGTTTTAGACGAGATCCGCTACATCGTAGACGGTGACTTTTTTCCAAAGGTGTTTGTAAGTGTCTACAAAGCGGGTGTGAATCGGATCAACCTGGTAGGCATCGTGACCCTTTACATCATCGAAAACCGTAAACAGGGAGAACGTGTAGGTGTTGTCAATCACGTCACGCGCTTCGGTGGCCGCAGGCACTCCGATTCGAAAGTCGCGAAGCGATTTGATTTTGCCCAGCGAACGCAAACCCTCCAGCAAACGTGCCCGGTCTTCCTGCGAGCCTGGATTTGCCAGCCAGAAGAAAACGTGGTGAATTAAAGTGGAGTTTCGAAACGGTTGGCCAAATACTAACGGGCCAGTCGCTGTTGCTACAGCAGCAACCGAACCCGTAACAAACTTTCTTCTGCTGATTTCCATGCCATTTTCTTTGAGACAAATAGAAGCGAATAAAAGAAAAAAACCGATTACTTTTGTGCCCTTGTTTTACGGGGTGTAGCACAGCCCGGCTAGTGCGCTACGTTCGGGACGTAGAGGTCGGAGGTTCGAATCCTCTCACCCCGACAACAGAGGACAAAGCCTTCCTGCTTGCGGGAGGGCTTTTATTTTCCGCAGTTTTGTAACCTTCGTTATCCTTTCAGGTAATCTTACAACTGAATACTAACAGGTAACCGAACAAAAAATAAAACAAGCGTACGCAAGTCTGTTACCGCAAAGGTTCGTGAAAGAATAACTCGTACCCCGGCAGCAGGTCGGGGTGCGCTATTTTTACCAGGTCTTTCAAAATCAAATCCGGGCGCAAGTAGCCAAGTTCCAGAAATTCGCTTCCTCCTTTGGCTCCGTGGCGCTTGTCATACGAATACACCTGATTTTGCTGATATGCCCGGAACAGTTCGTAGCGGGGTTCGGCTGCCTTTAACTCGGCCAGCGATTTGAAGTTGGCAACGCCAATCCATAAGTCGGCCTCGCGCGCCTGTGCGTAGACGGCTTCAAAGCTGAGTTCCAGAAACCCCTGGGTGGAGTCGGAAGCCCACAAATACTGACAGCCGGCATCCTGAAGCAGCCGCGCGGCATAGTTTTGCCCACCGGGCATAAACCAGCCATCGCCATAGAGCACACCGCTCATCACGCTGGGTTTTACCTGCTGTTGCGCGGCCTGTTGCGCAGTGCTCAGGTATTCCCGTTCAATCGCCCGGAAGACCGAATCTGCAAGCTCCTCTTTTCCCATCAGCAAAGCCATGAAACGTATCCACTCAGCACGCCCCAGCGGATGCTTTTCAAGATACTCCGCATTGGAAATCACGGGTATGCCGAGTTCTTTGATTTTTTTCAACTGGCCCAGGTCGCTGCTCATGCTATAGCCCATCGCCACGTCTGGGTTAAGTGCCATCAGCTTTTCCAGATCCATGCCTTTGTCCACGCCCAACTCGGCTACTTTGCCGGCATCCACGCGCTTGCGCATTTTCTCTGACGAAATGTAGTCCGTTGTGGGGAAGCCGACCAGCGCATCAGTTGCATCCAGATAGTCGAGCAGTGGCAGATGTGTAGTGGACGTGCATACCATTCGCTCGACAGGCGTAAAGATCACCTGGGTTTCGGCATCGTGTTCAGGTACCTGTTCACCGCGCTTTACCAGCAGGTAGCGATAGCCCTGTTTTGCTCCCGGAAACGGATAGGTCACCGTCAGCCAAATGACCGGGCCTTCCTTCTTCCACTCAAATCCCCGGGCATAGAGCGGTTGGTCAATTTTTGTGGAATCCGCAGGCCGATCGGCTTTTCGGCACGTACTTAGCAGGAGGGTGGCGGCTACAAAGGCGAACAGGGGAAGGCGCATCATGGCGCAAAGAAACGGATTTGGCCTGGCTTGAAGCCTCGGTGTCTTGTTTAACCTATTGCTGTCCCGTTTTGAAACAATTTTGCCTTTCGCGCATTTAACTAGTCTTAAACCCCACGTATTGCTACCGCCCAGACTAAAAAGGAAAGTAACAGAAGAAGATTATTACTACGAGAACGGCTTTATCGTGTTCACGGAGCAGTATCTACTCAAGCGGGGTTATTGCTGCGAAAATGGCTGCCGCCATTGCCCGTACGGTTATGTGAAGAAACATCAGCCCGCGGCCGAACGCGCCAGCGACTCAAACACCTGACGTGCCCCGGCTGACGGCAGCAGGCGCCCGGCCCTCACTTCGTTTTCCATTGTCGCGATGGCGTTGCCCGAACTTACTTCCATTGCCTGTTGAAGGATGAGACGCTCGAGGTGCTCATGCAGCCAGGTGATCTTTTGGCGTTCGCGTGCATGTTCAAAATAGCCGTTCGCCCGGGTGTGTTCTGCGTACTTCTCCACCATCAGCCAGGTTTCGGCAACACCCAATCCCTGGATGGCTGACGTAAGCCATACCGGGGTTGTCCAGTTGGAGTCCGCAGCCGGGAAGAGGTGAAGCGCGTGCTGAAAATCGCTTTGGGCCTGCTGTGCGCGTTTAAGATTATCGCCATCGGCTTTGGTGATGGCAACGCCATCCGCCAGTTCCATTATTCCTTTTTTAATTCCCTGCAGATCGTCTCCGCTGCCGGCCAGCATCAGCAGCAGAAAAAAATCAACCATGTCGCGTACGGCTGTTTCCGATTGTCCAACGCCCACGGTTTCAATTACAATCACGTCAAAACCTGCTGCTTCGGCCAGCAGCACGCACTCGCGGGTGGCCGAAGTAACGCCCCCCAACGACAAACCTGAGGGGGAGGGCCGGATAAATGCTCCGGGATTTTTTGCCAGTTTTTCCATTCGGGTTTTGTCACCCAAAATGCTGCCCTTGGTTTTGGGGCTGCTGGGGTCAACCGCCAGCACGGCCAGTTTTTTCCCCCGTCCGATGAGGTATTCGCCCAGCGCCTCAATAAATGTGCTTTTGCCGACCCCCGGCACTCCGGTAATGCCCAGGCGGATCGATCGCCCCGTGTGGGGTAACAGTTGGTTCAGTACGTGTTCGGTCAGGATGCGGTCCTCGCGCCTTGCGCTCTCGGCCAGGGTAAAGGCGCGGCCGAGCATCACGCGGTCGCCCGCCAGTAAGGCTTTTGCAAGCGAGTCAGCGGTGGGGGCAATCATGGCAGGTTGGGCAGATGTGACCGAAATTTCTAAATTTAGGTTTGCCATTCCACATTTATGAAGAGATTTCTCCTCGACAGCCTGCTTTGTACGCTCTTCGTGTTCATTTTCTTATTCGGGCTGTTGAAAATATCGGCCCTGAACATCTTCAATGCTTTTGATCCGTTGGGGCGGGCATTGGGCGATATGGAGTTGACTGATATTGCCTTTTCTCAATTTCGAGACACAGAAGAGTTGAAGGTGGACAGCAACATTGTTATTGTCAATACCGGCTATTTGAACCGGAGGCAACTGGCTGAACAAATTGCCACCATCATTGCGTGCAAGCCAAAGGTAATCGGCACGGACATTCGGTTTATCTGCCCTCATCCCAGCCAGGACTCGGTGAATTGCCCGCAGAACTACGATACGCTTACCAACCTACTGCTCGGCTCCGTCACGTCAGGTTTTCCAAATTTTGTTCATGCCGAAAAAATAGAACAATCCGATTCTCTGATTCGGGCTCTCGGTGATACTGATATTTACGACTCCGTTTCGCACAGTCATCCTCTTGTTCTTCAAAATTCTCATGAAGGTTTTGTGAACCTCGAGACGGAGGCGGGTCATCAGGAGGATCTGAAAACCTGTCGAAGATTTACGCCCCGAATCGTAGTGGATAATGAGGATCATCTTGCATTTGCAGTTCGTCTGGCAATGCTTTACGATTCAGCGAAGGCGAGGCGTTTCCTGCAGCGGGGAAATAAGTCGGAAGTAATCAATTTCAGGGGCAACATTATTGACTGGTTTGGCGCGGGTGATCTTTCAGGGCGCTATCAGGTGCTGGACGTTGGCCAATCTTTAGATACAAGTCAGTTTTTGCCAGCTATGCTGAAGGATAAGATTGTGATCATGGGTTTCCTCGGACAGGATCTGTTCGACACGTCCTGGGATGATAAGTTCTTTACGCCCCTGAATAAGGTTTATGCAGGCCGCGCCCGGCCTGACATGTACGGGGTGGTTGTGCACGCCAACATTGTATCCATGATCCTGAATGAAGACTATGTCGATGAGCTTCCGGAGTTTTTGCAGTTCGCGATTGCGTTTCTTGTCGTATTTCTTAACGTGATGTTGTTCGGCTGGATTACACGCAAAATTCCCGTGTGGTTCGACTCGCTTAGTCTGGTGATCCAGTTGCTCCAGGTATCCTTGCTGGTGTTCTTAATGATCGAAGCATTCAATTTGTTTAGCTTCAAACTGAACCTCACGGGCGCATTGGCAGCGATTGCTCTGGTTGGCACATCCTTTGAACTGTACACAACTGTTATAAAATCGATCTTCAAATATTTTGGCGAGAAAATGCCCTGGCTTACCAAAAAGAGGCAGGCGGTATTAACGCCCGAGAGTTCAGAATAATTCGTTAACTTTATCGCTAAACCATTAGGTAAAGACATGAAAATCAAATTGTTAGCAACTGTCCTGGCGTTGGTATTCGGGTCCTCGGCATTGGTAGCACAAGACTATGCATTCCGGGTAATTGCCAACAAAGGTGCCGTAGAGTATAAATCGGGCGATGCCTGGCAGCCGGTGAAGACCGGGGCCTCGCTACAGTCGTCAGATGAGATCAAGCTGGGTGAAAACGCCTATGTTGGTTTAGTACACAAATCGGGCAAACCGATGGAATTACGTGAAGCTAAGAGCTACAAGGTAATCGATTTGGCAAAGAGTGTTGGTACTGGCAGTAGCGTCCTAAACAAGTACACGGATTTTATTTTGAGTGCCAACTCGGCCGAAGCGAAGAAGAATCGCCTCGCTGCCACCGGAGCTGTAACACGTGCCACCTTCACACCGGATATCAAAGTATTCCTGCCGGAAAATCAGTACGCGGGTATCTTCAATAAGACGGTAGTTATCAATTGGGAGTCGGCTAAGACACCCGGCCCGTTTGTGGTTACCATCATGAGCATGTATGAGGATGAACTGATGAAGGAGGAAACACCGGAGACCAGTTACCGGTTGGATCTTTCCAATCCGAAGATTGAAAAGGAATCGAAGCAGGCATTGCTGGTGATCGTTTCATCGAAGAACGATCCCAACATTAAGTCGGGCCGTTACCTGGTGAAGAACCTGTCGGACGATGAGTCGGCCAAAATCAAAACCGCCTGGGCGGAGATCAGCGGAGACGTAAATGATGAAACAGCCCTGAACAAGTTCTTGCAGGCCGGCTTTTACGAAGAGCACAAGCTGTTCATCGATGCCATTGCATCCTATGAAGACGCCATCCGCATAGCCCCAGATGTTGATCTTTACAAAGAAGCCTACGAGGAGTTTCTCCTGCGCAACAAGCTGAAGTCTCCGAAATAGTCTGCCGGCATTTGCACAAAAAAGGCTTCACGCGGTGAGGCCTTTTTTTATGCCTTGTTGCTCCCGATTTAAGTCCTATTTTTGTGACCTAACTGTTTTTCTATGAGCGTACTCGTCAACAAAAACTCACGTGTTATTGTTCAGGGTTTTACCGGTTCGGAAGGAACATTCCATGCCGGGCAAATGGTTGAGTACGGAACAAATGTGGTAGGCGGTGTTACGCCCGGTAAAGGCGGACAAGAACATTTGGGCCGTCCGGTTTTCAATACGGTGGCCGAAGCGGTAGCTAAAACCGGTGCCGATGTGTCCATCATTTTTGTGCCCCCGGCTTTTGCAGCCGATGGTATCATGGAAGCGGCAGCAGCCGGTATTAAGGTGATCATAGCCATCACGGAGGGTATTCCGGTTAAAGACATGATGATTGCCAAGCAATTCATCAAGGACCGGGGTGTGCGGCTTATCGGCCCCAATTGCCCGGGTGTGATCACACCTGGCGAAGCCAAGGTGGGCATTATGCCCGGCTTTGTGTTCAAGAAGGGCACCATCGGCATCGTATCGAAATCCGGTACGCTCACGTACGAAGCTGCCGACCAGATTGTAAAGGCCGGGTTGGGCATTACCACTGCCATTGGTATCGGTGGCGACCCGATTATCGGCACGGCAACCAAGGATGCGGTCGAGTTACTGATGAATGATCCCGAAACCGAAGGCATTGTGATGATAGGCGAGATCGGTGGCAGCTATGAGCCGGTGGCAGCCCGATGGATAAAAGAAACCGGAAACAAAAAGCCCGTGGTCGGCTTCATTGCAGGCCAAACTGCACCACCCGGTCGCAGGATGGGCCACGCGGGGGCAATTATCGGAGGTGCCGAGGACACGGCAGCTGCCAAAATGAAAGTGATGCGCGAATGCGGCATTCACGTAGTTGAGTCGCCAGCCCTAATCGGGGAGACGATGCTGAAGGCGCTTGGCAAAAAGTAAAGTTGCCTATCGGGCGGCTTTAAATGCCAGCCGGAAATCCTGCTCGAGATACGAATTCAGTTTTTCAAGACTGCTGAACACCATGAAGTTTTCCACTTCGTGCCATTCCTGATCATTCCTAAAAACAATCTGCACAAACAGGTTGCGTACCATGTAGACGAAAACAGAACGCCCTTCCTTCAACCGGCTGCCGAGCGAGAAACACCTTTTTGGCGCACGTGCTCAAGCTGGCGTTCCTGCGGCCACTTCGGGAAGGTTGATTTGAACCACATACTCATTAAACGTTGCTGTTAATCGAGGATTGCTAAAGCAGGTAACAGGCTTTCATTTTTTTGTTGGGTGCGTCTGGCCCAAACGGCCAGATTTTCGCTGTTCTCGTGGTTTTTAACCGGAATCTAATCAACACCTGGCCGCAAGAGCCTGTTTTTTCGATCGATCGAAGAATCACGCTCACCTGCGGGCGGTTACAGAAGTTCGTTGGCCAGATTAGCCAGTTCTGAGCGCTCGCCTTTCTCCAGAGTTACGTGAGCGTACAACTCGTGATCCTTCAACCGGTCGATAAGATAAGAAAGCCCGTTGCTCTGCGAGTCCAGGTACGGAGTGTCAATCTGGTAAATGTCACCGGTGAAAATAATCTTGGTGTTTTCTCCTGCCCGGGTAATGATGGTCTTGACTTCGTGGGGCGTAAGGTTTTGCGCTTCATCCACAATAAAGCAGATGTTCGACAAACTGCGTCCGCGGATGTAGGCCAGCGGTGTAATCACCAGTTTTTCGTTCTGCACCATCTCGGTGATCTTCGAGTACTCTTTGTCCGACTCGCTGTACTGGTTTTGAATAAACTTCAGGTTATCCCACAGCGGCTCCATGTACGGGTTTAGTTTGGACTTGATATCGCCCGGCAGGTAACCGATGTCTTTGTTGCTGAGTGGCACAATGGGGCGCGCCAGGTAAATCTGCTTGTACTCGCGTTTTTGCTCGAGTGCTGCCGCCAGTGCAATCAGGGTTTTTCCCGTGCCCGCCACGCCCTGCATGCTCACCAGTTTGATTTCCGGTTTCAGCACCGCATGGATGGCAAAGGCTTGTTCGGCATTGCGCGGCTTAATGCCGTAGGCATTTCGTTTTTCCACCTGCTCCACCATGCCGTTAGCGGAGTTGTAGAACGCCAGCACGGATTTTTTTCCGCTTCGCAAAATGTAGTAGTGGTTTTTTCGCGGCAGCTCTTTGCCCAGTACTTCTTCTGGGGGGCAATAACCTTTGTCGTACAGCAAGTTGATTACCTCGGGGTTTACATCATCGATCACCGTTTTGCCGGTATGCAGCGAGTTGATGTTCTGAATCTTTCCCGTGGTGTAGTCTTCGGCCTGCAAACCGAGTGCCTTCGCCTTCAGGCGGAGGTTAACGTCTTTTGATACCAGGATGACCTTGCGTCCTTTTTCATCCTTTTGCAGCAGCAGGGCCGAGTTGAGAATGCGGTGGTCGGCCTTGTCTTCGTTGAAAACCTTGTTGGCATCCACTGAGCCGTTTCCACCCGTATCCATCAGGACTTTGAAATCGCCCTTTCCTTTGCCATTGATGGGGTTCCATTGGTGGAGCATGTGATTCCGGGCGAGCTTATCGATGAGGCGGATAAACTCGCGGGCCTCAAAATTCTTGGTGTCGTTGCCTTTTTTAAAGTTGTCCAACTCCTCCAGCACGGTGATGGGGATGCCGATGTCGTGTTCGTCAAAATTGAGGATGCTGTTGTGTTCGTAGATGATGACCGAGGTGTCGAGAACAAAAATTTTCTTTTCTGTCTTCTTAGTGGTTTTTGACATAGTTGAAAAAGTGAGTGAATGATACTGCCATTACCGGCTTCTCCGCCTGAGAAGGTTGGGCAACAACAGGCGATTAAAACAAAAATCGCGGAGACACCACCCTCACAACACCGCCTGGGGCATCGTTAGGGTATCCGGTATCTTCGCGACATTCCAATCGATGGTTAAACTTACTGAGAGCCCGGAATTAATCCAACAGACCTGGTAAGAATTTACTTTTCCGTTCGTAACACTGGCGTAACGATAACATCATTTCGGTAAGTAAAGGTCACCTTTCTCGGTCGGCAGAATCTGAAGCACACGGGCCAGCACCAGCAGGATGAGTTTGCGCGATGCCTGGTAGCGGCTGAGGCGGGCCAGTGCCCGAAACTGATCGAGTGTAATATGAGGGTTGGTGCCCAGGTAGGCCATTAGCTTCTGCTCAGCCTCGCCATAATGAAACCGTATGTTCTTTTCTTTTTTTGATCGCCTTACAATTTCCGCCATTTCGCGGCTGGCACGAATACTCATATCCCGCGATCGGACAAAACAAACAGGCGCATGGCCGCTGGCTTTGTAGTAAAGCGGTTTTCGCTCGCTTACGGGCACTTCGATCTGCAATACGCTGCGTTTGTTGTTCACGGAAATGAACTGGTGGCTAAACGTCAGCGCGGGTTTGCAATGGCGGGCCTCCTGCTGAATGACGAGCAACTCTTCTTCCGGGTATTTCAAACCCTGAATTCGCCCGTCATCCTCAACCCCAACCAGCAACGTGCCTCCTCCGCTGTTGGCGAAGGCCAGCATCTCCCGCACAATTTTATCGGGGTGGGTAGCTTTGAGTTTAAACTCCAGGTGAAAGCCTTCGCCTGCCGCGATCAACCTGCGGAGGTTGCGCAGTTCAGCCGAAATGATGTCCTGTTGCTCACCTCTCACCACTATCGCTTTCCCCGCGGCTCGTCTTCATCATCCTCATCCTCATCGTCCTCCTCGCCAGGTTGGGGCAAGTTGAACATCGAACTGAGTAAATCCTTGAAATGATGACCGGCCGTCAACGGGTGCTTGCTCAGCAGGCTGTATTCGGCCAGGCCATGCAGCGCAAATTCCATGAGGAAAAGATTGAGGGCGCTGTCACCTTTATAAAAGAACTTCATCAGGTCCGTAAGGCCCGGAACGGCCCTCAGGGCTTTCTCATATTCGGCCATCGTCATGTCGTTCAGCAGATCGACCGTGTTGCCGGCACCAAACCATTCGGTGATTTTTTTGTACGGGCTTTTTTCTTTCTGCTTGCGAAACGTATCGGGGTCGGGAAAGTACTTGACGAACTCTGTGCGCAATGCTTTACCAATCAGGTTCTGGGCTACAATGCCCGGTCCTTCTTGTTCGCCTTCATACACCAGTTCAACCTTCCCCGTAATAGCGGGCACTACCCCTACAAAGTCGCTTATGCGGATTGCGGTTTGGTTTTCCTGGTTGATCAGCGCTCTTCGCTCGGCTGCGGCCACTAAATTTTCATAGGCCGAAATAGTGAGGCGTGCGGAAACTCCGCTTTTTGAATCGACATATTCACTCTTGCGGGCCTCGAACGCAATTTGCTCAATCAGGTCTTTGGCAATGTCGTTCACGCTGACGCGGTGGCGCTGCGCGACATCAAGCCTGGCTTCTTGTTCTGTGATTTTGCGCCCGATCTCAATCGACTTGGGGTAGTGCGTGATGATCTGGCTGTCGATTCGATCTTTCAACGGAGTAACAATGCTGCCCCGGTTGGTATAGTCTTCAGGATTGGCAGTAAACACGAATTGAATATCTAGCGGAAGCCGCAGTTTGAATCCGCGAATCTGGATGTCGCCTTCCTGCAGGATATTGAAGAGCGCCACCTGGATGCGTGCCTGCAAATCGGGCAGTTCGTTAATCACAAAAATGCAACGGTGCGAGCGGGGAATCAATCCAAAGTGAATTACGCGCTCGTCTGCATACGGCAGCTTGAGTGCTGCGGCTTTGATCGGGTCAACATCTCCGATTAAATCCGCAATGGACACATCGGGTGTCGCCAGTTTCTCGGTGTAGCGGTCGTTTCGGTGCAGCCACGAAACCGGGGTATGATCGCCCATTTCCGCTACGCAGTCGCGTCCAAAGCGCGAAAGTGGAGCAAGCGGGTCGTCATTGAGTTCGGAACCTTCGATCACGGGCACGTATTCGTCTAACAGGTTAACCATCAGCCGGGCAAGCCGGGTTTTCGCTTGCCCCCGCAGGCCCAGCAGGTTAATGTCGTGCCCGGCCAGTATAGCGCGCTCCAGGTCAGGAATAACGGTTTCTTCATATCCCCAGATGCCGGCAAACACATTCTCGCGTTGCTGTAACTTTTGAATGAGGTTGTGCCGCAATTCCTGCTTGATGGATTTGGCATGGTAGCCAGCGCCTTTTAGCTGGGCAAGCGTCTTTATTTTGAGATGGTCTTTCATAACAACGGTTGAGAATGAGGTGACGGGAAACGGCAGGGCTATACGCGCTTAGAGCGGTTACGTTTAAAATCTTCGAATACCAGGTTGCCCAGCCCCTGCAGGCTGCTGTAATACGCATTGCCGCTATTGGCCTTGGTGAATTCGCGCACGAACGATTTCAGGTATGGGTCGGTGGCGATCATAAACGTGGTGACCGGTATTTTGATTTTTCGCAATTGGGTGGCCAGCGAGAGCGTTTTGTTCAGAATTTTTGAGTCCAGCCCGAAGCTATTCTTATAATACCTGATCCCTTCTTTCAGGCACGTGGGCTTGCCATCGGTAATCATGAAGATTTGCTTATTGCTGTTTTTGCGTCTGCGCAAGATGTCCATGGCCAGCTCCAGCCCCGCAACGGTATTGGTGTGGTAGGGCCCCACCTGCAGGTAGGGGAGGTCTTTGATTTCGATTTGCCAGGCATCATCACCAAACACCAGAATATCCAGTGTGTCTTTGGGATATTTTTTTGTGATGAGCTCGGCCAGCGCCATGGCTACTTTTTTGGCCGGAGTTATCCGGTCCTCGCCATACAAAATCATGGAGTGTGAAATGTCGATCATCAGCACGGTGGAGGTTTGGGCCTTAAACTCACTTTCCACCACTTCCAGGTCTTCTTCCGTAATGGTAAAATCTTCGAACCCGTGGTTGATCTGTGCGTTGCGGATCGAGTCCGTCATGGCGATCTGTTCCATGGTGTCGCCAAATTCGTAGTCTCTGCGGTCGGTATTCAATTCATCGCCCCGCCCGGCATGTGGAGTTTTGTGGTCTCCCGATTTCGCCTTCTTCAACTTTCCGAAAATCTCTTCCAGGGCTGATTGCCGCAGTTTCTGCTCAGACCGCGCATTAAGCTTGAATTCGCCTTTTGGCCCCTCTTCCGTGATGTAGCCGTTCTTCTTCAAATCCTCAATAAAGTCGCCCATGCCATACTGGGCGTTGGTTAAGCCGTACTGACGGTCCACCTCGGTGAGCCATTGCAATGCTTCGCTCACGTTGCCCGCGGTGATTAACACCAGTTGCATGAAGATCTTCAACAGCCGCTCAAAATCGGATTTCTCGGATTGAGGCGGGGGTGTGTAATGGGCGAACCGGTGGCCGAGCATGAAGATTTAATGGAATATTTACTTTTCGAAATCCGCTTAAATAACCAATTTTTTTTGGTGTATGTTTCCAATATCCTGAATCGAGGCAATAAAAATGTGGAAAAGGCAGTTTTGGGTGTAGGAACCAATCTTTACTTTTGTACGTATTAAGCGAAACAGAAACAACATGAAACGAGTGACCTTGATTGTGCTGGCGGCCATGACCCTGCTGGTAGCCTCTTGTGCCAGCTATAGCTGCCCTACCTACTCGAAAGCGCCCAAGGCCGAGCAGCAGAAGCGAATCTGATCGCTCCGAAAGGATTTCAATAAAAAAGCCGCTTACGCGGCTTTTTGTGTTTGTGGTTCTTTCTTCGACATCGTGCCGTAGATGTAGTCCCACAGCGGTGATGTTACCCCAAATACCACTTCGCCATTTTTATAGTGGTGCACACCGTGGTTGATCCACAGGTGTTTCAGAAAGTTGCGGGGTGGCTGGTAGGCGTGCACCATGTAATGAATACACAGGTAATAAGCGTAAGCCATAATGAAACCCGGCAGAAACGCGAAGGCAAAGTCACCCATCACGAGCCGGAATAACAGCAATAAAAAGGTGGCGATGGTTACACTCAACAGAGGGGGCATGGCAAGCCGTTCCTTGTCTCTGGGGAATTCATGGTGCACCCCGTGGATCAGGTACTGAAGTTTCTTCCTGGCTTCGGTGTAGATGCGCATATGAAACACATACCGGTGCACGTTGTACTCCACCCAGGTGAAGAACACGGCACCCGCAAAAAACAGCAGCGTGGTTACCATCGGAGTTAACGAAGTGTAGCTGATGCTCCAGTACAGCAAACCACATGCATAAATGGCAAAAATGGTCAACGGCACGGCAATGTGCGTTCGGCTGAGCTTTTCCAGAATCGGACTTTCGAAAAGCTTCTTCGTTCCTTTGTTTTGAGGTTTTACTTCTGCAACCATATCACACTTCGGTTTTCGCCCGCAAAAATAAGCGGGACAGATTTTTTCTACAAGCCCGTAATTTGAACGCTACCGGCCACGCGTTTGATCACCTGCTCGTAGTAATTTTCGTACAGCGGTAGAATTCGGCTAATGTCGAACTCCTGCGCCCGTTTAAGGGCGTTGGCCTTAAACACGGGCAGGTTGCTCTTATCCAAAACGAACAAAGCCTTGCGCGTCATATCCTCTACATCGCCCACGTTACTCATGAACCCGGTAATTCCCTGAACGTTCAGTTCCGGCAAGCCACCCGTGTTTGAGCTAATGACCGGCACTTCGCACGCCATCGCCTCAAGCGCGGCCAGTCCAAAACTCTCCTTCTCGGAAGGCATAAGGAACAAGTCAGCTACCGACAGTACTTCTTCCACCGCCTCCAGTTTGCCCAGGAAGCGCACATCATCGTGAATGCCCAACTCGCGGGCTTGTTTTTCAGCCTTGGCCCGCTCGGGGCCATCGCCAATCATCAGCAACTTGGCGGGTATCTCCTGCTGTATGTTGTAGTAAACGGTCATTACATCGCCAATCCTTTTCACCTTACGGAAGTTGGAGATGTGCACGACCAACGCCTCGCCATTCGGGCATATGGCCTTTTTAAAATGATCCTTCTTCTGCTTCTTGAATTTTTCCAGGTCGATGAAGTTGGGAATGACTTCAATATCGTTGGTGATCCGGAACGAAGCATAGGTTTCCTTACGCAGGTCTTCCGAAACGGCCGTTACCCCGTCAGACTGGTTGATGGAGAAAGTGACCACGGGCTCGTAGGAGGCATCCTTACCCACCAGCGTAATGTCCGTTCCGTGGAGGGTGGTGACTACCGGAATGTAAATACCTTCTGTTTTTAAAATCTGTTTGGCCATATACGCGGCAGAGGCATGCGGAATGGCGTAGTGAACGTGCAGCAGGTCCAGCTTCTCATCTCTCACCACGCTCACCATTTTGCTGGCCAGCGCCAACTCGTAGGGCGGGTATTCAAAAAGCGGGTACGAATGAAAATCGACTTCGTGGTAAAACAGGTTCTCGCTGAGGAAATCCAGCCGGCTGGGTTGCGAGTAGGTAATGAAGTGGATGGAGTGTCCTTCCTTGGCCAGGGCTTTGCCCAGTTCAGTGGCTACCACGCCACTGCCGCCAAAGGTGGGATAACAGACAATTCCAATCTTCATAACTCCGGATTTGGATATTTAACCGCGTTCTGGGGTATTAAGTTTCAGTTTTTGCGCCCGTTCTCAGCACAATATTCAAAAATTGACTGGTATAGCACATCCTGAATACGGGGACGAATGTTGGCATTTAATAGTCTATTGTTGTTCATATCCGGGTGCACCCGGTTTGAGAGAAACACATACACGAGGTCAAATTCCGGATCTACCCAGATACACGTGCCGGTAAACCCGGTGTGGCCAAACGTCCTGGGCGAGGCATACAGCGAAGTAGGGCCGGCATAGTCACCCGGGGTCGATTTGTCCCAACCAAGCCCCCTGCGGCTGTTATCGAACTGGCGCGAAGCAAAACGATCGATGGTTTCGGGCTTGAAGTATTGCTGGCCGGCATAGCTTCCGCGCTGCAGCCAGAGTTGCCCGAGTTTAGCCAGATCGACAGCCGTTCCGAAAAGTCCGGCATGGCCGGCCACCCCGCCATGCATAGCCGCGCCCTGGTCGTGAACGTAGCCAGTCAAAAGGCTTTTTCGGAACAGTTTATCGTCTTCGGTGGGCGCAATGCGCGAAGGCGGGAATCGGTCCAGCGGCAGGTAACCCAGCGTGGAAGCACCAAGCGGCTCGTATAGGTTCTGGGCAAGAAAGTCTTCCATCGGTTGGTTAAGTAACGTTTCGGCCAGATGCTGAAGGATGTAGAAACCCATGTCGCTGTAGCGGTAGTCGTGTGGTGTTCGTACGGGCTTTTCGCGCACCCGGGCTTTTTGTATCCATACCCACAAGCTGTCTTTCATTCCTTTTGAGGCATACAGGTTGTTCGCAACCGGAAACGGATAGTCTGCTGAAAGTTCGGTCTGATAATACTCGGGCAAATAGGCGGAGTCTTTCATGGTTTGAACCCAGAAAGGCAAAAACGGCCAAAGCCCGGCCTGGTGAGTGAGAATGTCTTTCAGAGTATAATCTTTTTTATTGGTGGATTTCAATTCAGGTAAATACACCGATGCCTTTTTGTGGAGATCAATCAGTCCGCGTTCCTCCAGGAACAAGGTTGTTTGCAGGGTGGCTGAGATCTTGGTGACAGATGCCAGGTCGTAGATGGTTTCGGATGATACTGCGATCTTTTGATCGTAGGTGAGGTAACCATAACTTCGGTCGACCACCACTTTGCCATTCCGAACAGCGAGTACCCGACACCCCGGTGTTGCGCCTCGCGCAATGGCCTCAGCCGCAATGACGTCAATAGCATTCAGCGTCTCGCTGTCCATGCCTGCGGCTTCGGGCTCCGCATGAGCGATTCGCCCAACGGGTTCTATTTGTTCACCGGATCCTGTGAGAGCGTCCTGGGATAAGTCAAAAGGCAATCGGCCCTTAGCTGGCCGTGCACCAAAAACAATTTCGGTGGCACCCTGTATGCTCACAGGGTCATCGGAATATGTGAGCAGGGTTACAGCGCGGCAGTTCGCTGTCACCGATGGGTCGGTGAAATTAATCACGATCACCTGCTTACCAGCCGCCATCCAGTCGTGAGCGTAGGCGATCAGGTTAGAGCCTATTGCTTCGCCACCGGGGAAGAGGCCGATGATAACAACGTCATGTGGGCTGGCCTGGCGTGCCAGCGAAGTGGTGTCGCGCAAGGCCTGGATGAAAAAAGGATCGACCTGCACAAAATCATTCAGGGCGCGATGAAAATTCGTCTTATCGCCCGAGCCGGCCGCCACGTGCAGGAATTTTTTTTCTTCCAGCACAGCAATCGGCACCGATTCCGACCCTGGATTGATTACGGTGATGGCTTGCTTGAAAATTTCCTCGCGCAGCCAACGGTCAGGTCCGGTGTTGATGTCACGAGGCAGGTTGGTCTCGTCAATCACCGATCCTGCTTTCAACCCTGCGTTAAACTTGGCGATCAGAATTTTTTTCACGGCCTCCTCAAGTCGGGCCTGGAGATTTTTGTTTCGCCTGATCATGCGGGTGAGTTGCCGTACTGCGCGGGCAGGTTGGTTCGGGTTGACCAACAGGTCGTAGCCGGCCTCCAGGGCCAACGCTTCCGCCTTGCCCGCTCGTGCTTGCCCGGTCACCGTAGATAAAAACGGCATGTCCGCTATCATCAATCCGGAGAAATTCATTCGCTGTTTTAACAGATCGCCAACGAACAGTTGCGAAGCTGCGGCTGGCACCGGTTTGTTTTTTCCCTGAATGGAGAAATGCAGGTTGGCCGTGTGTATCGCTCCCAGGCCGCGGGCAATCAATTGCCGGTAGGCGAAAAAAATGCCGGTGTCCAGCCGGTTGAGGTCGAGCACAGCCGAGTTATCTTCCAGACTGGGATAGGAGTGGGCATCATGCGTGGCGCAGGCGATCACGCCTTCTGATTGCAGCCCCGACATCCACGCGCTTGCCCGCGAAGCCGTGCGCTCTTTTTGCGTGCTAAAGAAATTCTGCAGACCGGGATAGTCGAGTTGTTCAAGATCAAAGCCTGCTTGTGGCCCCAGGGCAAGGTGTATGCCCAGCCGTTTCAGGTGCCGGCCGGTCTGCCTGCCCGCCAGTTCCACCAGGCTGTCGGAGGGCAACGCTCCAAGTTGCAGCGGCTTGCCAAAGGTCAGCGCGCTGTCCAGCGTTTGACCGGGCCCCCAGGCGGCTCCCATGCCGACCAATAGCGGAACGCGGGACGATCGTTGTAATTCATTTATTTTTTTTGCGTGACTCCGCGGGCCTCCCTGCGTTACCAAAATGGCGCCCGGTTTAAGGCTTTGAATTTGCTGGCGCGTGTTAATCCAGGCGGGCGCATGGGTGGATACCGGCAAGACCAGCATTTGAGCTACGCGCTCAGCCGGTGAGAGCGTGAGGTAAATACTGTCGGCCCACTGGCGGGCCTGCTGGGCTGCTGTTGGCAGCGTGGCAAACAAGGCAACCACAAAAAAAGCAAGCCAACGGAGCATGCAGCCGAGCCGGGTTTTAGTTATTGAATAGTTATCGTCAACTTTGAACTTTGTAAAGATACGACTACCGGTCACCGTTGACGCTTTTGAAGTTGGATTTAAACCGAGAAGTATGAAATTCCTGTCCTTGTTTACTAAAGTGCCGGACCACCAGCGGTTCAATTATGTTCCCCGGTATTACGATCCAAAGAAGGAGGAGATGCAGGAGCGCGAGGCCCGCATTCGGGCCGAGATTGAGCGCGAGCGTGGCTTGGCCCGCGAAGCCGATACCCTTGATCACCGCAGGCGAATGGCCAGCGCATTTCAGGCCAGCCGCAGACGATCGAAAGCAACGCCCGACCTGAAAACACCCCTGCTGCGACTGGGGATTTTGCTTTTCCTGGCTATGTTCCTCATTGCGTATCTTACCTGGGGCAAGCCCGTGTTATATAGCCTGGTGGCGGTAGTGCCGGTTTATTTTTACTTGCGGCTGAAGTCAACAAAGCGCAAATCCTGAGTGCGGTTACATGCCTGACATTATTCAGCTTTTACCAGATTCCATTGCTAACCAGATTGCGGCCGGTGAAGTAGTACAACGCCCGGCTTCGGCAGTAAAAGAGCTGATGGAAAATTCGCTCGATGCGGGAGCTACACGCATCCGGCTGATCGTACGCGAGGCGGGTAAGTCGCTGATACAGGTCATCGATGATGGTATGGGCATGAGTGTAACGGATGCACGCATGAGCCTCGAACGACACGCAACTTCTAAAATCCGCACGGCCGATGATCTCTTTCGCATTCGCACGATGGGCTTTCGTGGAGAGGCCCTTGCCTCAATCGCGGCCGTGTCGCAGATGGAGATGAAGACGCGGCAGGCCCACCAGGAACTCGGCACGTGGCTGGTGGTGGAGGGCAGCGAGGTGAAGAAGCAGGAGCCGGTGGCCTGCGAGACCGGCACGAGCATCAGCGTCAAGAACCTGTTTTACAACATTCCCGCGCGCAGAAATTTTCTGAAGAGTGTGCCGGTGGAGATGCGCCACATTACCGATGAATTTCAGCGGCTGGCGTTGTCGAATGCCGAAGTGGCCTTCTCGTTGTGGAATGGCGAAGAGCTGATGTTTGATTTGCCGGCCGCCAAGCTGCAACAGCGCATCGTGGGGTTGTTCGGCAAAGCCTATCAGCAACAACTGGCCCATTGCGAGGCTGAAGTAACGCTGGTGAAGGTGCACGGTTTTGTCGGGCGGCCGGAATCGGCCCGCAAAACGCGCGGTGAACAATTCCTGTTTGTCAATAACCGGTTCATCCGCAATAACTATCTCCATCATGCCGTCATGAATGCCTTTGAGGGATTATTGCCGGACAACAGTTTTCCCTTTTACGTACTCTTTATTGAAATCGACCCCAGGCATGTTGATGTTAATGTACATCCCACCAAGACGGAAGTAAAATTTGACGATGAACGTGCCGTGTATGCGGTGGTACGGGCTGCCGTCAAGCAGGGTTTGGGCACGCACAATCTGGTGCCGGCTTTGGATTTTTCGGCCGATGTAAACCTGGTTCAGAAACTGCAGTCGGGTGGCAGTGCCACGCGCGATGTTTTTTATGAGGAGCAATGGGGAAGCCTGCAACAACGGAATCTCAAAAACTGGGAGCAACTGTACGAGCAGGAAGCGGTTAACACCCGACTCGCCTTTCCAGAGGAGAACCGCGAGCCACAACACACTCAGACCCCAGCTTCAGGCGATTCGCGGCTGGTGCGCGAAAACACACCGGCTTTCCAGTTGCAGCAAAAATATATCGTGTGGCCGGTGCCGGAGGGGTTGATGCTTATTGATCAGGAGGCTGCCCACGAGCGCATTTTGTACGAGAAATTTCAGCAGCATCTGCGCAACCGGTCGGGAGCCAGCCAGCAGTCGCTGTTCCCGCAGTCGGTGGTTTTGGCTCCGGCCGATTTTGCGCTGATCATGGAAATCATGCCCGAGCTGACCGCCCTGGGGTTCCGGCTGGAGGAGTTTGGAAAAAATACGGTTCTGGTTACAGGTATTCCTGTGGATGGCACCGCTCACGAAAAGCAGCTGCTGGACGGATTGCTCGAGCAATTCAAAAGCAATCAGTCGGCCCTGCAACTGCCGGTGGGAGATAACCTGGCGCGGGCGCTGGCCAGACGCACAGGTATACGGCCCGGCCAGAAGCTGGGCTTGGAGGAAATAAATTCACTGGTTACACGACTCTTTCAATGTGCGGCCCCCTCGCTGGCGGCAGACGGGCGTCCAACCTTTTTTATTTTGGATACGTCTAAAATCGAACGATATTTTGGCCGATAAAAACTACGCATGTTTCGAATCACTCCGCTCGTCCGCAATCTGATTATCATCAATGTCGTGGTCTACCTGATCCAGTTACTGGTTCCGATTTCTACTTACTTTCTGGCCCTGTATGATCTTAAGTCAGATTATTTCAGGCCCTATCAGTTTTTTACGTACATGTTTGCCCACGACAGCCATGGTTTTCTGCACATCATGTTTAACATGTTAGCGCTTTCCTCGTTTGGGCCCATTTTGGAGTCGTACTGGGGCGACAAGAAGTTTCTATTTTTTTACCTCGCCTGCGGAATCGGGGCTGGTCTGATTTATGGGGGAGTAAACTTCTTTTTGTTTCCGGAGGCCAGCGGAGGCATTATGCTCGGGGCCTCGGGTGCGCTGTATGGCATATTAATGGCGTTTGGACTGATATTCCCCAATATGGAACTGATGCTGTTGTTTCCGCCCATCCCGATCAAAGCAAAATACATGGTTTTTCTAATGGGCTTTTTGACCTATATTATGGATCGAAGCGGAACCGTTGCCCACCTGGCACACTTTGGTGGGGCATTCGTTGCATTCCTGATCATTAACTACTGGCGAACACAAGGAGGCCGGTAAACGTTATCACTACATCGTGTTCGAAGAATTCAAAAACGCATTCAACCGCCCCAACAACGCCCACGTGCAGTTGATCATGATCAACGTGGTCATTTACCTGTTTCTTGTTGTTGCGTTTGTAGTAACCACCATCACAAAAGCCGACATCGTATTTGGCTACATCCACGATGTATTTGCCATTCCGCCATTGGTTGCCGACTTTATAAAGAGACCCTGGACGCTGATTACTTATGCGTTTGCTCACGACTGGACCGGCATTCTGCACATCTTGTTCAACATGCTGGCGCTGTATTGGTTCGGCAAGTTGTTCATTGAATATCTCGGTAATGACAAGCTGATCGCGATTTACGTTTTGGGTGCGCTGGCCGGTGGAATTTTGTACCTGCTGATCTTCAATAGTATCCCGTATTTTCACGAGCGCAGCGACTTCCCCGGTATGGTGGGCGCCTCTGCCGCGGTTTATGCCGTAATGGTGGCCACGGCCACCTTGCTTCCCGATTACACCTTCTTCCTGTTGTTTTTTGGTCCGGTGAGGATCAAATACATCGTACTCGTGTACATCGTGATTTCCTTTATCGGCTCGGTTGGGTATAATGCCGGTGGCAACATTGCCCACCTGGGTGGGGCGCTGATTGGCTTTATTTATACCCGCCAATTGCAGGTGGGTGTCAACTGGGGCGGCTGGATCACCGCGGTGCTCGATGCAATCCGATCGCTGTTTTCTCCCAAGCCAAAAGTGAAAGTTACCTATCGCAGCAGTACACAAGAGCCTTCGAAAAAGTCGCGTTCGGCTTCAACTACCAGCCAGGCTGAGATTGATGCCATCCTGGACAAGATCTCCGACAAAGGCTACGAGAGCCTGACCAAAGAAGAAAAGGAAAAGCTTTTCAACGCGAGCAAAAAACAGTAAGGCCCTGTCTGGTTCACGCAACGCGATGTTGCGAGCGGCTCTGGGTATCTCTACTTACAATTCTCGCAAAAGGTGCGCTTTAAAAACTCATCCTCCAGCAATTGGAATGAGATGCCGCCTTTCGAGGAGGAATCGAACAGTGAACAAAAGCGCGCGCGGTTTTCATTCACGGCATTCAACATAATTGTTCGGTAGCCCGGCTGCGCAGTGGCGGACTTCTTGTAAATCGTCAGGCTCAGGTAGTAGAATACGAGGTCTTCGCTGGCATCAAGAGCCCGTGCGCGGTTTTGCAACATACGCACGGCCCAGTCGAACTTGCTGTAATGCGAAAAGTACTTGGCCAGGTTCACCAGGTCAGCATCGGCCAGCTTCAGGGGCTGGTAAGCCTGGAAGATGAACATCAGCGATTTGTCTTTGGCTGCATAGTTCTGCTTGCGCATATGCACTTCCGACAAGATAATATGGTAGTTGATCAGCAGTCGCCTGACCAGGGCATCGGGTATGCCTTTGTTGCGAAGGGCTTCAATATCCCTGCGCAGGGTGGGCGGTTCAGTGAGCAAGTCCGTCATCACCCAGGCCCGCATGCGCAGTGCGCAGAGGTTGTAGAGAATCTGTGGATTGCCCGGAATCATTTTGTTCAGCCGCTCGAAGGCGAGCGTGGCCTCGGCCAGGTCGGTGAACTCGCGGTCGAACAGGTACGCTGCGTTGTTGATCAAGAGCCGGCCAAACTCCAGCGATTCGGGAACTTCCAGTTCTTCCAGAAAATGCTCCGGCAATTCCTGTCGGCCCAGCTTATGAAAGATGATTTGCTGCAGATAGACGGCCTCCTCCATATCGTTCTCACTCAGCACCTGTCGAAAGTATTTTTTCAACTCTGCGGGGTTATTCTCGCGGTAGCTTAACCGCTTTTCCAGCACGATATCGATAACCGCTTTCCGGTGTTTTTGCAAGATCGGCTCAAGGCGCGCCTGCCACTCGGGCGACCGCAATTTCTCCTTGATTTCATCTTTGCTGAGCGTGCTCCACGCAGCGTACGGTGTTTTCTGGATATCGTTGAGAAACTCAACCCAGTTCTCCAATGCGGTAACGTCAGCGCGGATTTTTTCAGTTTGGTAGCCCTGCAATATGTCGATCATGCTCTGCGCCCGCTGCTGCTGCAGTTGAAGGTTACGGTCGAGGGATCCTTCTACCGAGGTGTAGGCCCGAATCTGAATCGAAGTAATGGCGTAGTCGGTCATCCGGAGCGAATCCACCAGCGGCTGAATATCGGCCGGCTTATACTCGGCTTTATCCTTTTCGAAAGGAACTACGGCATGAATCGTCTTGGACAACTGGGTGAATTTTTCATCCATCACGTCCCGGCTCAAGGTGTCGTAGTAGAGCCCGGTGCCCAGAAGTTTCCAGCCATGATAATCAAGATTGACCACGGCCGTGTAGTGGCATAAATTTTTGTTTTCAAGAATGAGATAGTTCGGTTCGAGCTGTTGCGACTGAAACCCCGGGGGAAGTTTCCCCACACCGGTGAGCGTCATACCATCGGGCGATACACGTGTGCGCCTAAAGAGTTCATTTCGGTAAACGGGTGGCAGCAAATAGCCGCGATGAGAAAACGAAATCGGTTTTACCGATGGCTGGCCACACGCGTACTGCTCCTGCTGTACCAAATCTATTGCGATGCCGTCCGTCTTTTCTGTGAACAATTCCTGAAACCACTTCACATCGTTGAGCATGATGTATACGCTGTCGTCACGAATGAACGTGCTGAAGCGCACATCGGGCGGCATCTGGCGCATGATGCGGTTGCTGCGTTCGCAATCGCGCGCTATATTCTTTCCCGGATTCTTAATGTCATAGTCCGTGCGGTTGACCTGCTGGGCAGCTAGCAGGTGCGGAAGGGCAAACAAGAAAAGCAAAACCCGCATCAAAGCGATTTGTTGGCCAGTTGCCCGCAAGCGGCATCGATGTCTTTTCCACGGCTCTTGCGAATGCGGGTGGTGATTCCGTGACTCTCGAGCAGGTGTTGGTACATCTGCAGCACTTCGTCTGCAGCTTGTTGAAACTGTCCCTCGTCAATCGGGTTGTATTCAATCAGGTTGACCTTGGAGGGAACGATCTGGGCAAACTTGAGCAGGGCCTGCGCGTGCTCGGGCGTATCGTTGATGCCTCTCCATACCACGTACTCGTAGGTCACTTTCCGCTTCCGCTTTTTGTACCAGTACCGTAAGGCCTCGGCCAAATCCTCTAGGGGGTTAGTATCGTTTATCGGCATGATGGCCGAGCGGGTTTCATTGATCGCATCGTGAAGGGACACGGCCAGATTAAACTTCACTTCGTCATCCGCCATCTTGCGAATCATCTTGGCAATGCCCACCGTGGAAACGGTGATGCGTTTGGCCGCCATGTTCAATCCTTTCGGGGAAGTAATCTTGTCAATGGCTTCTACCACGTTGCTGTAGTTAAGCAAGGGTTCGCCCATGCCCATAAAGACAATGTTCGTGAGGGGCCGGCCGAAGAAAAGTTCACTTTGTTCTTTGATCGCGACTACCTGGTCATAAATCTCATCCGCATTCAGGTTGCGCATACGCTTGAGCCGGGCGGTGGCGCAAAACCTGCAATCGAGGCTGCAGCCGACCTGAGAGGATACGCACGCAGTAATCCGCTTTTCGGTGGGGATCAGTACGGACTCGACAATCAGCCCATCGTGCAACTTGACCGCATTCTTAATGGTGCCATCGCTGCTGCGCTGCATGTTATCCACATGGATGTGGTTGATGACAAAGTGCTCGTTCAGCATGCCGCGCGTGGCCACGGAGAGGTTCGTCATCTCCTCAAACGACTTAGCGGATTTTTTCCAGAGCCACTCATACACCTGCTGGGCGCGAAAAGCCTTGTCGCCCTTCTCGATAAAAAAGGCCTTTAACTCTTCCTGCGAAAGTTTTCGGATATCTCGCTTTGCCGGGGCAGCCACCATGGCGCAAAGTTAAGACAAAGCACGTGGTGTTGTTCTACCTGGTGCGGGTAAGCGTTTTTGATTCACAATCTTTTCCTTCCACATGAAAGCGGAACAAAGCGGAGGTAAGCTCATCTACGCGCAACTGTTGAATGATGATTCCGGATTTCTTGTCCTTTAACAGCAGCGTGTTGTCGGTGAGGGTGTACGTGAACTGCTGCAGCGATTCTCCCTTCTTCTGACCGACCGAAAAAATCCCTTCTTCGCCCGTTCCGTTTGACTTGAACCGGATAACTCGCGCTACCGAGGTGGTATTCTTCCCAAAACTCTGACGAAGCTCTTTTTCGGTTTCCGACTCGTTTTTCGTGATCTCGGATTCAAAGCAGGTTTTTTCTTCCGTCACCTGCCAGGTGCCCACCAGCCGGTCGGACTGGGCATAGGCCATATTTAGAATCCCCGATAACAACACTCCAATCATCAAAGTCTTCATAAGAAGGCAGTTTTGATAAATTTACGATTCTTTCGTTACCTCTGGCAAAAATGAAACCAGTTTTTTGGGCACTCGCGTTTACCCTGCTTGTATGTTGCACGGCTCCGCAGCAAGAAGATCATTTGCTGGAGCAACTCATGAAGGGCAGGTCTGAATTCAGCCTTGTACTTGAAAATCGGGACTCGCTGGAGATCCAGGTCATCTATACCCAAATTGACCGAGATGATCACAATCGGCCCCGCTTTCGCTCGTTTTTTTTCAACGCAGACTCCTCGCGCTACTTTTACCCGGCCTCTACCATCAAGTTACCAATGGTGTTGCTGGCATTGGAAAAGATCAACCGCCTCAGTCAGCCCGGGCTAACGGAGCATTCGACCATGCTGCATGACAGTGTATACCGGGGCCAGCAGTCAGCACGGACCGACACGACCTCTGCCACTGGATTGCCATCAATCGATCATTACGCGAAAAAGATTCTGGTCGTTAGTGATAACGATGCCTCCAATCGTTTGTATGAATTCGTGGGTCAGCAGGAAGTGAATAAATCACTTAACGAACGCGGGTATACCTCGCGGATGTTTCACCGGCTGGAGCGCCCGCTCACTCCGGACGAAAACCGGCACACCGAAGCCGTGCGTTTTTTTGATGAACATGGCGCCCTGGTGTACCGCCAGCCCATGTTGGTGAACCCGGACTCGCTTCACCCGATCATCCGCGCGCAAAAAGGCCGCGGGTTTTTGCGAAACGGCCAGGTGGTGAACGAACCGTTGGACTTTACCTACAAGAATTACTATCCCTTGAACGTGCAGCAACGTCTGCTGCGTGCCATCATTTTTCCAGATGCAGTGCCTGAGCAGCAGCGCTTCCAGCTTACGGATGCGCAAAGAGAGTCCGTGTTGCAGTACATGTCGCAGTTACCACGGGAAACCGCCTACCCGCCCTATCACCGTGATACGACATTGTACGATGCATACTGCAAATTCCTGATGTACGGTGAAGAGCGGGAACCAATTCCGGCTAACATCCGCATTTTTAATAAAGTTGGCGATGCGTATGGCTACCTGATTGACAACGCGTACATCGTTGACTTCGAAAATGGAGTAGAGTTTTTTCTGTCTGCGGTGATTTATTGTAATTCGGATGGCATACTCAACGATGGCCGCTATGATTACGAAACGACAGGCTTTCCGTTTCTCCGCGATCTCGGCCGCGTGGTGTATGAGTATGACCGCAACCGGCCGCGTACCCGGAAGCCAGACCTGACGGAATTCAGGCTCACATACGATCGTCCCTGAAATGGTTTTTTAAGTCTTTTTTTTCTCCGATTTTTCCGACCCAATTCTTATGTCCATGCAAAAGTCAAACGCCATTGTCATCACGGCAGGGTACCTGGATACCAGCAACGGAAAGACAGCCCACGGCCTGATTCGCGGTACCGAGCGGTTTAATATCCTCGGTATCATTGATCACAAACACCCCGGACGCGATGCCGGTGAGGTGCTGGATGGCCGCAAGCGCGGGATTCCCGTTTTCACAACCTTAGCCGACTTTGCGGCTGCAGTAAAAGAACCCGTGAAGTACTGCATTCTTGGAGTCGCTACGAAGGGTGGCGTAATACCCGAGTCGATCCAGGTGATGCTGAAAGAGGCACTGGAGCATGGCTATAGCCTCGTGAACGGTCTGCACGACTACATTTCAGATCATCCGGAACTGGCCAACCTCGCGAAGGAAAAAGGACTGGAGATTATTGACGTGCGCAAACCCAAGAATTTTAAGGATCTTCACTTCTGGTCGGGCACAATCAAGAATGTGCACTGTCCGAAAATTGCCGTGTTGGGTACCGACTGCGCGTTGGGCAAGCGCACCACCACTCGATTTTTGATGGAGGCCATGCGGGAGGTAGGTTTTAAAGCTGAAATGATTTACACCGGGCAAACCGGTTGGATGCAAGGGGCGAAGTATGGATTCATCTTCGATTCCACGCTGAATGATTTCATCTCCGGGGAGATGGAGCATGCGATTGTCAAATGTTGGGAAGAAGCCAAGCCTGATATCATTTTTATTGAAGGACAAAGTTCGCTGCGCAACCCCAGCGGGCCTGCGGGTTCGGAGTGGATCGTTTCGGCTGCGGCTGATGCCGTGGTATTGCAGCATCATCCGGTACGGAAGCAATATAAAGACCTGGAGTTCTACCCGGCTTACATTGCCGATTTGAAGGATGAGATCAACCTCATTCAGATTTATGGCGCACCCACGGTAGCCATCACCGTAAACACCGCGAAGATGAATGAGGCCGATGCACGAGCCTACGCCACGCAAAAAGAGAAAGAGTTGGGCATACCGGTTGTTCTGCCGCTGGAGGACAGCGTGAACCGGCTGGTGCCCATTTTCAAGAAGATGATTGGGGAGTCTATCGCACAGGTGTAGTCTACTTTTTCCTATCTTTGAAGTATGGTTGACATAAAGGAAATTCTCATGCTTCCTGCCGAAGAAAGACTCCGAATTGCGGAATTGATTTGGGAAAGTCTGGACGTAAGCAACGATTTGGATTTGACGGAAGAACAAAAAGGAGAACTTCAAAAGCGACTTGAGGAGTATGAGAGTGGACAGGATACTCAAGTGTATTCCTGGGCTGAAGTCAAGGCGATGCTTCACCACAAATGACAGATGTTTGGTTCAAGCGCCAAGTACAACAGGATATTGCGAGAATCCTGGAATGGTATGACGAACAGCAGCCCGGTTTAGGTGACCGATTTGTCAACAAGCTGGGCGATATTGTTGACTTTCTTGCTGTAAACCCGTTAGCTTATCCAATCTCGTATTCAACTTTTCGGGTAGCTCGACTAAAAAATTTTCCCTACCAGGTATTCTACAAGGCCTACGAATCCAAGATTTTGATTTACGGCATATTCCATACACGAAGAAATCCACATTCAATAAGAGGCAGCTTAAGCAGAAGAACATGAAAATCAAGAGTATCAAAAGCTGGTCGGTAGACCTGGGCAACACCAAACCCTACACCATTGCATTTAAAACGGTGGATGAAGTAAAAAACGCATTTGTCGAGATCACACTCGAGAATGGCGTGACGGGCATTGGGGCAGGAAACCCAAGCGAGTATGTAACGGGCGAGAGTTTTGAACAATGCGAGAAGGTACTGCACGAAAACAATCTTGACTTTCTCGCGGGGCGCGACATTCGTGAGATCAACCAGTTGCTGTACGAAGTGCTGGTTCGGTTTCCGAAAAACCCGGCCGCCCGCGCAGCCCTTGACATTGCATTGCACGATGCCTTCACGAAACACCTCAATATTCCGCTGGTAAAATACCTGGGGCAAAAGATCAAGTCCATGCCCACCTCCAACACGATTGGTATCAAGAGTGTGGAGGAAACAATTAAAGAAGCGCAGGAATATGGAGAGCGAGGCTTTACCGTGCTGAAGGTGAAGTTGGGCAAAGACCTGGACGAAGACGTGGAGCGCCTGGTGAAGTTGCGCGAGAAGTTTGGGAAGAAGTTTGTGATTCGTATTGATGCCAATCAGGGCTACAACGTGGAGCAAACGAAGGAATTTGTGAAGCGCACGTCTGCGCTGGATGTCGAGTTGATTGAGCAGCCGTTGCCGGCAAAATCAGACTTGCGCGCCCTACCGGAAGACATCCGCAAACGCGTGGCGGCCGATGAAGCCCTGTTGTCACCGGCTGACGCGCTGTCTCTTGCTACCGCACCTGCAGCAGCCGGTATCTTCAACATTAAATTGATGAAGTGCGGAGGTGTGCGCGAAGCGTTGCGCATTGCCGATATTGCTGCGTTACAAAACATTGAGTTGTTCTGGGGCTGCAACGATGAGAGCATCGTGAGCATAACAGCCGCTTTGCACGCAGCGTTTTCGTGCGCCCACACCAAATACATTGACCTGGACGGCAGCCTCGACCTCGCCCGCGATGTGGTGAAGGGCGGCTTCATTCTTAAGGATGGGGTGATGTATTGCTCCGACAAGCCGGGGTTGGGCGTGGAGCGATAGAAGAAGTACTGAAGCAATTCCTTAACTTAAAATTCTCCAATTCTCCCTAGAACTTACGTTCTAGATGTTGAGGATTTGGCCTAGTTTTCAAGCATCCAAGGAATTCTCTCTAAAACCATACATCAATCGACTCCGATTGCATGAGTATTGTATCTTCGATCTACCAGAAACAAAAAAAGTTATGAAAGTCATCACAAGAAGGTTTTTAGTCTTGGCACTATTTGTGGCAATGGGCTGTTACGAAGAACCTGCAATCAAGTCAGATGTTGAAGCTGAGACTTTTTATGTAAAGAAGATCGAAGTGTCAAAGGATCAGAAACTGCTGGACATTCTCCGTCAAATATCAAATAAGTCAGAAACATCTGGCCGAATTGCCCAAACAGACTTTGGAGAAATTTTGATTGACGAGGCATTAAAGCTAAATCAGCCGGCCGACTCAACTGTTGCGTTATTCCTTGATGATGTCCCAATCTAGTGCCAGCGAGAATTTCGAGAATCTTGTGATTCGCGTGAAGTCTCAGGACGTTAAGATTTATAAACTAGTCTATGAGCCTGATTCCGATTGGCTCCAAGCAGACTTAACCCCAAACTGGTTGAATTTTACCGGTAGTATTCAGCTTGACGATTTTGAGAATGGCAGGGTTATTAATGCTGAAATGGTGAATGGCCGGAGTGTTCAGGCAATAGGTAGCGGAGGTAGAACTAAGACCTGTTGTGAGTTCATAATTGAGCCCACCTCAACTGGAGGATGGTATGTAGCAATTGACTGTGGGACTGAATTTTACTGGAGCACATTCATGCGAGGGGCGAATTGTGGATCAAGTGGTGGCTCGGGAGGTGGTTCTGGCGGAGGTTCTGGCGGAGGTTCAGGCGGTGGTTCTGGTGGAGGTTCAGGCGGTGGTGGCAGTGGTGGGTCATCCGGCAGCGGTCAAGGAGACTCTGGTGTTACCGGTAATAATGTGGCTGTTTTTGCTCCAACCGAATACAAGGTATGTCCAGGCGATGATGCATTGATTCCGGGTTCTTTACCGTGC